>CAZPQU010000001.1:0-417691 GCA_964589075.1 uncultured Candidatus Izemoplasmatales bacterium
ACCTTTTTCGCATAGCTGAAACAAATTGTACTATAGTGTCTAAGATAAATTGGTGGAGTTGGAGGGAGTCGAACCCTCGTCCGAAGCAAATTTTACATCGCTTTCTACATGCTTATCCTGTTATTAGATTTAGTTACCAAACTGAGAACAGACACCCTACTCAGTAACGATTCTTATCAATCTTAGTATTAACCGTTAAGTCGGCACGATTAATACCCAGTCTATTTCTAAACCTCCGGATCTACTAGTATAGACACCTAGTAGGGGAGGAGCTCGCAAGTTATCTTATGCGAATGCTAATTGTTGTTTATTTCCGGTTAATTAAAACCTCGGTGTTTTTACTTGCACGACCAAGACATGCTTACAATATTCCACGTACCCCGTCGAATCCGTAACAACCCCATTGTTAAGTACTATTTCTAGTACTTATATTTTGTAGCTCTTGCCATTTCTCTTTTTGCTTGTTTATCTTTAAGATCATGACGTTTATCTCTAACGTTTTTACCCTTTGCGACACCTATTTGTAGTTTCGCAAATCCATCAGATAAGTATACTTTCAAAGGAACTAAAGTAACACCTTGCAGTTTCACTAGACGTTCTAGTTTAAGTATCTCTCTTTTTCTTATCAAGAGTTTCTTTTCTCTTAAAGGATCATGATTATGTATATTACCTTGATCATAAGGAGATATATGCATCCCAATTGCGAATACCTCACCGTCCTTAATCCTTACATAAGATTCCTTTAATTGAACTGCGCCTTTTCTAATAGACTTTATTTCAGTACCCAATAAAACAAGACCGCACTCAATTACCTCTTCGATATGGTAATCATGCCATGCCTTCTTATTTTGTGCGAGTATTTTTCCTTTTCCTTTTGGCATTTCTTTCACCTACTAGCATGAAGTCAACTTTTGCTTCCTTCTTATTTGCATTGATACATTTAACCTTAATTTGGTCACCTATAGTATACACTTTTTTGGTTCTTCGACCAAGAAGTATGTACCTATCTTGAAGGTACTCATAATAGTCATCTTTCATGTCATTTATGTGTACTAAACCTTCTACTCCGTTAAGTAATTCAACGAACATACCAAACCCAGTTACTGACGATACTATACCGTCAAATTTTTCGTCGATATGATCCATCATATACTCAGCCATCTTCATAGAAGTAACATCTCTTTCACAGGAAATAGCGTCACGCTCTCTTCTGCTTGTTTGTGATGCTATATCAGGCATTAAAAGTTCATAATGTTTTATGTTTTTTTTACTTAAGTCTTTGTTTACTAAGAATGTTCTAATTAACCTGTGAACCATAAGGTCAGGATATCTTCTTATTGGTGATGTGAAGTGAGCATAATACTCAGTAGCTAATCCAAAGTGACCACTTGACACTTCAGAATACTTAGCTTTAGCCATTGATCTTAACATCATCGTATTAATCGCATGAGCTCCAGGTTTGCTTTCTACCTTATGAAGAAGCTCTTGAAGTATTTGTGGATGTACTCCGTTTTGAACACCTTTTATATCGAAACCTAACATTTTAGTTAATTTAATAAGTCCATTTAGTTTAGATTCATCGGGTTCATCATGAATTCTGTAGATGAACGGTAATTCCATCCAGTGGAAATGTTCAGCTACTGTTTCATTTGCTAGTAACATGAACTCTTCGATAATCTTTTCAGATTCTTCTCTGTGTCTTAATACTACATCAATTGGTTTACCAGTCTTATCTACAATGATCATAGGATCACTAGTCTCAAAGTTAATTGATCCACGTTTTTGACGTCTATCATTCAAGATTCCTCTTAACTTATTCATATCATGGAATAAGTGAGTTATCTCTGCGTATTTAGTGGTTGTTTCAATGTCACCATTTAGTACTTGGTTAACATCTTTATAAGTCATTCTGTATTTAGAATTAATAACTGATTCATATATAGTGTGATTCACTACTTTACCGTTTGTATCAACATCCATCTCACAAGTAAGAGTAAGTCTATCAACATGTGGATTAAGTGAACAAATACCATTAGATAGTTTATGTGGAAGCATTGGTACAACTCTGTCTACTAAATAGACACTAGTTGAACGTTTAAGAGCTTCTTTATCTAATTCAGAGTTCTCAGTTACATAATGCGTAACGTCAGCGATAGATACATATAACTTGTACAAATCACCATTACGTTCTAAACATACCGCATCATCTAAATCCTTGGCGTCAGCCCCATCAATTGTGATAAACATTTTATCACGCAAGTCAGTTCTATTACCAAGTTCAGTTGTTTCATTAACCTTTTCAGCTTCATCTGTTACTCTCTTCGGGAATTCTGGATTAAACTTATGTTTAAAGATTAAAGATATGATATCTATTCCAGGGTCATCAGAATGACCAATGATCTCCTGAATATTTCCTTTTAGAATATTATTGTAAAAGTCAGTTATTCTAACTATAACTTTATGTCCGTTAACAGCCGAGTGATGTCCTTCTATCTTACAGCTATTGTATAAGTTGTTGTCAGGAATAACGAACCCGTCCCTATAGATACCAATAAGTTCAGTATTGTTTCTTTGAATAACACGTAACACTTTACCTTCAGCTTTAAGTCCATGTGCTTTATGAACTACTTCCACAAGTACTTTATCTGTATGCATCGCATTATTAACTTCTTTCATTGGTACAAAGATGTCATCAGGCATTTCAGTTTCAACGAAACCGAATCCCTTTTTATTAATTGTGATGATACCTGCATATATATTATGATTCTTTGCAAGATCATAATTATCGTTCTTTTGAATTAGAACTCCGTCATCAACAAGCTCATTAAGTGCTTTTACAAGCTCCTTGAAATCGCCAGAGTTTCCAGCTAGTTTTTGTAACTCCTGTATAGAAGTCATTTTTTTAATTTTTGATAATATTTTGTCTTTCATAATTCCTCCAAAAAAAAGAACACTTCATAGAGTGTTCTTATCCTAAAAATCCTCTTTCAACAATAAATGATGCAATAAATGCTAATGCTAAGAATGCGAATACTGTTCCGTATGTTGCTCTACTCATTAACAGTTCAATTCCACGTTCTTTCTTATTAGCAAACAATTCTGATTTCTCTCCAGAAAATGCTTGTGCTATATCACCTTTTGTTCCTTGTAACACTACTAAGGAAATTAGTATAACCCCTACGATTATAAGTAAAATATCTGCCCATGTAAAACTCATTTTTAAATCCTCCTAGAAAAATGAAATAATTAAATAAAATAGATAATTAGCAATAATTAATACTGATGGAACCAAATAGAATCCACCTTTTGTAATTCTCTTTTTGCGCATAAGTGCTAACATTAATATTATAGAGTTTATTAACCCTAAAATCAATAGTGTTAACGCATTTAAACTAACGTTTGGATCTTTTACGATTAAATCAATCACATTTGTCTTAACAAAGACATCTATTACAGCTATTATAGCGAAATTAAAGACATTACTTCCTATAATCCCACCTGCAGCTGCTTCAAAGTTATTAAGTTTAATTAATGTGTAACATGTTGTTAATTCAGGGAGTGACGTTGCTACTCCTAAGAACAATGCACCAACGAATGATGTATTAAGTCCTGTTGCGATTGCGATATCATTTGTAGTACCTGTGATAAAGTATGCGGCTAATACAAGCACAGCAGACCATAACACGAAGAATATACCAACTGTTCTTAATTTATATTTGGAGAATTTCGATATTCGTTCTTCTCCTTCATTCGAGTCTTCAATATCAGTAAGTGTTTTTGCTGATATGAAGTAAAGAACAACAATGGCGATACTTAATAAACCAAACATCCCAAAGAACTCTACTCCTAAGACTATTTGAATCAATCTATTGTTTGCGCCAATTATGTCTGCGCCTTGAAGAATATTGATAACGAATGGTATTAATAATACCAAATATATTACAACACCTAATCTATTTGCTTTTTCAATAGATGTTATTTTTGTATAAACTAGTTTTCTTACGAAGATAATATCCATTACAGCCAAAATAACAAGATTAAACATATTTGATCCAAATATGTTCCCGAATGCTAACCCTGGTTCATTATATACAACAGTTGAAGTAATTGAAGTAATAAACTCCGGTAAAGAAGTTACTGCTGCTAATAATAATCCACCAATTAGAGCACCTGACAAATGAGTTCTATTATCAAACTCATCAACCATGTTACCAACTTTATTAGATGCAAAAACCACAACTCCGGCTAATGCAAAATATTTTAGGAATAGGATTGTTAACTCCATAAAATCACATCTTTTTCTTATATTTTCGCTTACGTATTATATCGCAGATTGAGAAATTAGTCAATTTAGTAAACCTGCCAATAAGTCTTCTGTTGATTATAAATTTATGAAGTTATAACTGATGCTTCGCTTAAATTATTAACAAATTCTAAGAACCCTGAATAATCGGATTCATAATCAGCAAAGTAATCTCCACCTCTGTTTATTAAACAATCATTTATAAGGTATGTCTTCATACCTAGGTTAGTTACTACTAAATCTTCTTGAACATCATTCCCTACCATTAAACTTTTAGAAATATCAATTTTGTTGTGACTAATTACTTCTTCGTAAAAACCTAATTTCGGTTTACATAGAGTATTTAACTCAAAGTTAGAGATATAATCAAAATCATTAATATCTAGTCCCGCCCAGCCAATCCTAATATGATTAGCACGCAGTGGAAACATTGGATTAGTCGCAATGATTAATCTGTATCCCTTTTCTTTTAGTATTCTAACTGCTTCTACTATTTCTCCTGATACACTAGTAGACTCTTGAACTGATGAGAACCCATTCTCATAGAAATGTTCAAATCTTTTTTTGTAATCGTCAGAGTTTCCTGGAACTTTTTTTGAAAACTCTTCAAAGAAAGTATCGATGTTAGGTTTAGCGTTGTCACTCAAAACAGTATGTTTTGTAGCTGACCATAACCCTTCAATCATTGTCTTAGGATCAGCAAGATCACTAAATGACTTCCCGACCGCTATATTATATAACTCTATAAACTTGTGTATGTCCATTGGTAACAATGTACCATCTAAATCAAATATTATTGTGTTCATATATCCTCCAGCATAAATATGTAAAATAATTTGTTATCCGATTAATTCAATCGCCTTAATCAGTGCAAGTTCAGCATCTATAAATATATCTGGTTCAACTCCAGTATCTATTATTACGTTACCTTCACCTACTGCCATACCTGGAGCGATTTCTAAATATAGTACCGACCCATCAGGCGCATAGACGTAACTAATTGATGCGTCTCCACCACCAGTTTTTTCACCTATAATTATAGCTCGCTCTTGATCTTTAACAATTTGAGTCAAAATATTAGCAGAACTATATGTAGTATCACTTATTAATAGATAAATATTACCATCAAACACATCATCAGTTGATGTAATTACTTCTTCATAAAGGAAACCGAATCTGTCAGAGTAATAAGATGAATACTCTTCCATGATAGTAGCTAGAGCAATGTACATATGAGTAGACACTCCACCTCTATTACCTCTAAGGTCAAGAACCAAGTTTTCAGTACTTGTATTAAGTAAATACTCTCTAAGCTGTACAGTATCTATGTTAGACATAGAAGTGTAGTTTATATAAGTATAATTCTCTTCTTCAGTTATAGTAAATTCATCATCAAACACTATATCACCAATTGCATAACTTCTAAGATCATCTATTGTGTCAAGGTAGTACTTACTTCTTATCGTAAGCCAGTTATGTCTTTCACCACCGTCATATATCATTTTTTGAAATTCAAGGTAAAATTTGCTTCCTCTTAGTTTTATTATATCTTCCCTTAAAGCCAGTGAATCTTTAAGTTCATCAGTATGTAAGTTTCTAGATACTGTAAAATTACTTACCATGAACTCATAGAACCCAATCATGTAATTCTTCATTGATTTAGTAAGTTTCACTTTATCTATTTTGTCTTGTCTATCTCTTGTATAAACTAGATGGTTATCTTCAACACTAACAAAGTGTGAGTTTAAACCACTCATAAAAAAGTCTACTAAATGAAGCGGATAAAATATACCATCACTTTCAATAACGCTTAATCCAAAATCAGTTATATCAATCTCCTTGATAAAAGTCATTTGTAAGCGTTCATTCATAAACAATTTCTTTGAGTTAACTCTAAAGTTAAACTCGTCAACTTCTGTATGTACCCAGTTCTCAGGTGCTATCATTAACCCTTGAAAACTGCTTTCGTAATAATCATAATATTGAACTTTAACTTTTCCATTCGCTGAAAACTCAATAAAGAATGGATTATTATTTATTGATATTGTTACTGCATTTTCAGTTGATTCAATATCAAACTCTTTATATATAATATTAGTACCCAGTGGGTTACCATTTAAAAGCTCAGCATATTCCTCTACATTAATGTACATAACACCATCAACCTCAACAACTCTTGGTCCCTCTGCTAACGGACCTAGAAATCCAGAGTATCTTACTCCTTCAATAGTTTGGATGTTATTCTCACTAAATGTGCTACAACCAGTTAATAAAACTATAAGTATAAGTATTAGTTTTTTCATTTGTTCACCTCCAGTAAATTCTATCATCTTTTAATGTTATTTCTCAGATTTTTTTGAAAAGCCGAGCAAAAAAAAAGACTATAAGAATCTATAGTCTTAAATAGTTTATTCCCACTCACAATTAGTTAAAATAGATGCTTGATTAGTTCCGTCTATCCAGTAATAAGTACCAGTTCCGTCACACCAACTACTCCAGTTGGCTGTGAAGTAATCACCACTTGTATAGGTTCTAGTACCAAGTCCGGTAGGCTCATCTGCAGAAAAGTAACCTTCATGTGTTACACCAGACTCATAATAATAGAATCCATAGCCTTCATAGTATCCATTTACCCATTCTCCAGCGTAATATCCTCCGTTAGTATAATAAATTGTTCCATCTCCATCTAATTTCCCATCTACAAAGTCGCCCTCATATACAGCACCTGAGGCGAAATACATTACACCTTCTCCAGTTCTTTCATCATCAACATACTCACCTGTGTACTGCCAGCCTGTAGCACTATAATAAGTACCATATCCAGAGAACAACGAATTAACAAAGTCTCCTTGATAAATATCGCCACTAGGATATAGGTACATTCCAAACCCTGTGCTTGAACTCATATCATGGTCCCCAATATAAACATGACCATAAGAATCATCATCTTGTCCCCAGAAGTAAGAGCCTTCACCATGTCTATATCCAACTTTGAATTCACCGATATAAAAGTCGCCACTTCCAAAGAATTGTTGTCCGTCTCCATCATATAAACCGTCTTTAAACTCACCTATATAGACCTCATTAGAATAGAATACAACTCCAACTCCTTCATAGAGTCCATTATGAATCTCACCTTCATAATAATTTCCACTTGTATAGTCAATCATTCCATATATTTTTTTGCCGAACTCATCTAAGAATCCCATAAATATAGAATTGTCAGTTTCCTCATAGAAATAACTTTCAATTTTATTAATTGTGTTTTCAGTAATATCAACATAAAACTCTGGATAATTACTAGCTAGAAGTACTGAAGCATCATAATCACGAATAAATTCTATAACCCTATTAATTGGTATTGCTAAATTCATGTTTTGTCCACCAATTAAATACTGTGAAGTAATACCGATTACTCTACCAGTCTTATCAACTAACATTCCTCCAGAACTACCTGGAGAAATTGGTGCTGATATTTGAATGAACTCTTGTCCATTAACAATTGATACTTGATTAGATATTACACCGTCAGTTAAAGTGTTTGATATCCCAAGAGGACTACCGTATGTAAATATTTGGTCTCCAGTACCTACAAGATACGAATTACCTAACTCAACGAACTCATTCCCAACAACATTGGCTCTAAGTAGTGCAAAGTCCCTGTAAACATCAGTAAACAAAACATCCGCATAAAACTCTTCTCCGTTATACATAGCTATTACAACTGTTGTGGCTCCCGCAACTACATGTTCATTAGTTACTAAGTAACCAATATCATTTATAAAGAATGAACTACCTGTTCCCAGGGAAAATCCGAATTCATCATATACTTTCACAATTGCTGATTTATTTTCTAAATAATCAGCCAAACTAGCTGGATCATAATAAGCAGCTGAAGCCTTAATGTTTTCATTGTTGTCATTTAATAAATCATAATACTCATTAAAATGTTCTTTTACGATAACTTCAAGGAAGTCATCCGCTAGATCAAAATCTTCTGAATGCCATATTAAATCAAGGACATCCAGTAAATACATAGATTGTTCTTCCTCTGAAATACTATTAACAAATAGGTCTAATTGGTCTTCATAATAATATAAATCTGATATAGATGATGCTGAATAATAGAATTTGTATATTTCAGCTCCTAAAGTATTATTTAACTCTTTTAGTAGAGTTTCTAAGTTTACTCCGTAGTCTAATTCAGTGTTAAGCTCACTTAATAAAACAATAGCCTCATAAGAGTCAGATTCCATCGCTAGATCAAAATTCAGGAAGTTTATTCCTGATATCTCATATTCTACTTTTTCTAATTCAATTTCTTCTGCAAGATTTGAGTACTTCTCTAAATCAATGAACCGAAGGTCAGATGAAATTGTCTCAATAAAGTCTAATGCTTCATCAAATTCTTTTATAAATAAGTATTTATCGATTTCTATATCGATTTGTCTTACCGCGTCACCCACAAGTAAAGCATAAAGTTCGTCCTTGTCTTGAATACCATATAAAATGTCGTCAAGGAATCTATACTGACCATTCTCTAAGTATTCAGTCGCCTCAAGCTTTATTTCATCGTCCGTAGGACCACATCCTGATAACATCATCGCTAGCATTACTATAACAATTAAATTTTTCATAATATGACTCCCTTCTTCTACTTTAGTCTAAACCTAAAACGTGAGTAATGCAAAAAAAAACCACTCTTTACGAGTGGCTTAAATTTATTTTTTTAAGTTATAGAAAGTTTTCATACCTTTATAAACAGCAGTAGTCCCTAATTCATCTTCAATTCTTAATAATTGATTGTATTTAGCGATTCTGTCTGTTCTAGATAATGATCCAGTTTTGATTTGACCACAGTTAGTTGCAACTGCGATATCAGCAATAGTTGAATCTTCAGTTTCACCTGATCTATGACTTGTTACAACTGTATATCCAGCTCTTTTAGCCATTTCGATAGCTTCAAAAGTTTCAGTTAAAGTACCGATTTGGTTTACTTTAACTAAGATTGAGTTAGCTAATCCTAGTTCAATTCCTTTAGCTAATCTTTCAGTGTTAGTAACGAAGAAATCGTCTCCAACTAATTGAATCTTATCTCCTAAGATTTTAGTTAAATAAGCCCAACCTTCCCAGTCATTTTCGTCTAATCCATCTTCGATTGAAATGATAGGGTATTTAGCAGCTAATTCAGCATAGAAATCTGATAACTCAGTTGGAGTTAATTCTTTTCCACCCTCACCAGCTAATACATATACGTTTTTCTCTTTGTTATAGAATTCACTTGAAGCAACATCCATTGCTAACATGATATCTTTACCAGGAACATATCCTGCATTTTCGATTGCTTCTATAATAACAGTGATAGCTTCTTCGTTTGAACCAAGGTTTGGAGCGAATCCACCTTCATCACCTACTGAAGTGTTATAACCTTTACCTTTTAATACAGCTTTTAATGCATGGAAGATTTCTGCCCCATATCTTAAAGCTTCTCTAAATGAAGGAGCTCCAACAGGCATAATCATAAACTCTTGGAAATCTACATTGTTATCAGCATGAGATCCACCATTGATGATATTCATCATTGGAACTGGTAATTCTCTTGCATTGAATCCACCTAAGTATAAATATAAAGGTAATCCGATATGATCAGCAGCAGCTCTAGCTATTGCCATAGATACACCTAAGATTGCATTTGCACCTAATTTTGCTTTGTTTTTAGTTCCATCTAAGTCAATCATTAATTGATCAATCGCAACTTGTTGAGTTACATCATAACCAATAATTTCTGGTGCAATTACGTCGTTAACATTGCTAACAGCTTTTAAAACACCTTTACCTAAATATCTTTTTTTGTCTCCATCACGAAGTTCTACTGCTTCATGTTCACCAGTTGACGCACCTGATGGTACTAACGCTCTACCGAATGCACCCGTTTCAGTGTAAACTTCAACTTCTATTGTAGGGTTACCACGTGAATCTAAAATTTCTCTTGCATATACATCTGTAATAAATGGCATAATCTTAAATCTCCTCTTTTTTTATTTTATAATTAAACTTTTACCAGTCATCTCAGCTGGTTGTGGAATTTCTAGTAATTCTAACATAGTTGGTGCAATATCACCTAAACTACCTTTTCTTAGCTTGTAACTCTTATCAGTAATTATAAATGGTACTGGATTAGTCGTATGAGCTGTAAAAATTGACCCATCTGCTTCCGTTAATTTGTCAGCATTTCCATGGTCAGCTGTTATTAATGCAATTCCGCCTTTAGCGTGAATCGCTTCAACTAATTTACCAACACACTCATCAACAACTTCAACTGCCTTGATAGTAGCTGCCATGTCACCTGTGTGACCAACCATATCGCAGTTCGCGAAGTTCAAAATAATTGTATCATAATTGTTCTCTAATTCAGCTATCGCTCTTGAAGTAACTTCATATGCGCTCATTTCAGGCATAAGATCAAAAGTAGCTATTTTAGGAGAATCAATTAAGACTCTTGATGAACCAGTAATCTCTTTATCAAGTCCTCCATCAAAGAAGAATGTAACATGTGCGTATTTTTGTGTTTCAGCTATTCTTAATTGAGTAAGTCCATTTTTGGAAATAACTTCTCCATAAGTGTTTTCTAAGTTCTGAAGTTTAAAAGCAACACTTGCTTTAACATTTCCAGAATAATGCATCATACAAACGTAATTAAGATCTAGTTGATCTTTATCAACTGGAGTTGAATCTATGTTTGTTAGCATTGTCGATAACTGAATTGCTCTGTCCGGTCTGAAATTAGCAAATATAACAGAATCATTGTTTTTAATGATACCTTCAGAATCGATTACAGTCGGCTCAATGAACTCATCCGTAATTCCATTCTCATATGAAGCAGTAACTGCTTCAGTTATGTTTTTAGCTTTATTTCCAGTTCCACTTACTAAGCAGTCATATGCTTTAACGGTTCTTTCAAAGATGTTATCTCTGTCCATTGCATAAAATCTACCAGTAACTGATGCGATTTTACCATGACCTAGATCCTTTAAGAATGTTTCAAATTCAGTAAAGTAACCTAGTGCACTTTTAGGTGGTGTATCGCGTCCATCAGTAAATGCATGTAAGTATGCTTCAACATCATACTCTTTTGCTAATTTAAATAATGCTTTAAAGTGATTAATATGAGAATGTACTCCTCCATCACTAAACAATCCTAAAAAGTGAATATTAGTGTTGTTAGCCTTAGCTTGAAGTAGTGCTTTAATGAATGTTTCATTTTTAAAGAATTCACCATTCTTAATTGAAACATTTATTCTTGTTAGTGACTGATAAACTGTTCTACCAGCACCAATATTTAAGTGACCTACTTCAGAGTTCCCCATCTGTCCAACAGGTAATCCAACTTCAAGTCCAGAGGCACTTAATTCAGTATTAGGATATTCATTAAAGAATCTATCCATATTCGGAGTGTTTGCTTTAATAATTGCGTTTCCTTCGTAATCTTCTCCTAGTCCAAATCCATCTAGAATAAGTAACGAAACAGGTTTTTTCATTTTATCCCCTCCATCATTCCTATTATACTAAATTTGAGTATCAAATACCCTAAATAAAGAATGTAAACGCTTCAAAGACGGAAAAAAAGGGAATTAAATTCCCTTTTTAATTTTTAATGGTAAAAGTACTCTGGAATAAATCACTTTTACGGCGAATACTTGTATCGGCAACTTAATCATCATAGTAAGGATTCTAGCTGGTAAATTCGCTAGGGTTCCTGAACCATACATGATATAAAGAGCGAATGTATTTGCGGTAAATGCAAGTACACTTGTAACTAAAATAATAATAATTAAAGTTCTTACATTAACTCGTCTTAATACTATTAGTAACATTCCGGGTATTAATCCCCAGATGATACTTGAAATAGTAAATAATCCAATTGGATATCCCATTAATATAGAATAAACCCAATCAGTAACGAATCCTACAAAACCTCCAACAACTGGTCCTAGTACAATACTAGAAATAATTAATGGAATATCATAAAACGTTAAACGATAGTCAATTAATGTAAATGAACTAAATTTAAGTCCAACCGCCATAGCTGCTAGTAACCCACCTAAAACGATTGCTTTAGTCGACATCTTCATTATTCAATTCTCCTCTCAAAAATATATGAGAGCATCCATATGAGTGGACGCGTTTAGCAAACCGCCTAATCAATTGATTAGTTCGTACATACCCAACATCCCATGGCATGCCACTTAACGCTTGCTAACTACTCTGCTCGTAAAGTATGCTAGAACTGATTAAATAAGTCAATGGTTTTAACCTGCCAATTAACAGGTTTTACGCCTTTTTTCACTAAATAGTCATTAGTTTGTGAAAACGGTTTACTTTTGAAGAATCCTCTGTAAGAACTTAAGGGGGAAGGATGAACTCCTTCGATGATCAAATGGTCACCATTTATTAGTATCTTCTTGCGTTTAGCATTATTTCCCCAAAGAACAAATACAGTATTCATTGTATTATCAGCGATATGTTTTATTACATTATCAGTAAATATATCCCACCCAATATTACTGTGTGAGTTCGGTTCATTCTTTCTAACTGTTAGTGAAGTGTTTAACAGAAACACTCCTTCACTAGCCCAGCTGTTTAATCTTCCACTAAGCGGCGGCGAAAACCCTAAATCGTCCTCTAATTCAGAAAAGATGTTTCTGAGACTTGGCGGTATCTTATCAGACGAAAATGCTAATCCATCTGCCTGATTAGGATTGTGATAAGGATCTTGGCCTAATATCACTACTTTTATATCATTAAGTTCTAATTTGAATGCATTATAAATATCAGACCGTTTTGGATAAACTGTCTGATATTCGTATTGGTCATTTAAGTATTCATTAATTTTCTTAAAATAAGGTTTGGTTTGTTCTTTTTCAATAAATTTCTTCCACATATTTATCACCTACTAAAGTATACCTTATAATGTTCTAGCAAGTTCAATAGCTTCAGCAGTTTTTTCGATAAGAAGAGCTTCTCTGTTTTTAGCTGTTCCTCCAGCGATTACTGTATAAATATCTTTTATCCCCATAAACTTCATAATAGTCTTGAAGTGAGCTAATCCATGATTCATCTCAGGACGATCGTCGTAGTTCCCTCCACTTGACTGGATAAAAACGATTTTTTTATCCCCAGCTAACCCAATAGGACCCTTTGAGGTATATTTAAACGTTTTTTTGGATGCAACGATAGCGTCAATCCATGTTTTCAATACTGCAGGATATAAAAAGTTCCACATAGGCGCAGCGACTACCACCACGTCTGCTTCCATAAAGTCCTGTAAGGCTTTATTTCGCCTTTTAAGCTTAGTTTCAGTTATTTCCTTGTCGTTCTCTGAATATACGTCCCGATCTAGCTCAGGAAGTAAATAATCTATTAGATTAATCCTGTAAGTTTCTATTTCTTTTCCTTTTGCGTATTCCTTAACAAAAGCATTAGCTATTTTAGATGTAGTGCTAAATTCATCAGTATTTGAGTTTGCATTTATGTAGAGTAACATTTTATTCCCCCTTCATTTCTATTAACAAAACATGTGATGATCCTTCAGGCGTAAATGTTAACTTCATACTAGACGCCATCAAACTATCTCCTTGTTTTAAAATACTGTCATTTACCAAAGTGTTACCTTCGATATTTACCAAATATATTTGTCTTCCTATTTCAACATCAAATTCATAAGGTTTTGTTGTTTCTATTACATAGAAGTTTACATCTTGGTTCAATTTAATTTTGTCTTCACCAACGAAATGAAGCCACTTGTCTTTTCTTTCGTCTGGTTCAAATAAATAATCTCCGTAATTTGGTATTCCTCCGGTAGAAGCGGGTAATATCCAAATTTGTAAGAGTCTTAGAGTTTCGTCTGCATTATTATGTTCAGAATGCATTATGCCTGATCCAGCACTCATATACTGAACCTGACCTCTTGTTACTGATCTTTCATTATGCAGAGAGTCTCTATGAGTTAGAGTTCCATCTATTACATAGGTAATTATTTCCATATCTCTATGAGGGTGCATGTCAAATCCTGTTTTCCCATTAATGTAATCATCATTCAATACTCTTAAAGGTCCAAATCCCATCTTATTGGGGTCAAAGAAATTTGCAAAACTGAAATGATGGTAAGTGTTTAGCCAACCGTGATTAATGTTTCCGTGTTCTTCTTTTCTTTTGATAGTAAACATTATATCCCCTTACCTAGTTTCGTAAGTAAATTGGCTAATACATTTTTCTCATCTTCTGATAAAACATTATTGATTAACTTATCAATATACAAAAGATGCTTACTACTCATTTCTTCAAAGAAATCTTTTCCCTTCACAGACAGGTCTACATAGAAGATTCTTTTATCTATATCGGATTGACACTTTAATATATATTCTTTCTTAAGCAGTTTATTGACTAAATAAGTCATCGTCCCACTAGTTAAATCCAAAAAGGATGTCATCACCTGAATTGGCTGATGCCCATAAGAATGTAAATAACCAAGAAAAGAATATTCACTTCTGTTAATACTATATTGTTTCAAATCTTCATCTAGTCTTCTGGTAAGAACCTTACCTGACTTGATATGTTTTAATACTAATTTATGCGCTTTCATGTCATTTACCTCCTGGTTCAAGTTTACGCCTCCATTATCTTGAGTTCAAGACATATGCTAATAAAAAAAAAAGGGGTCTACCTCAAACCTATTTGCTTTTAATAAACTTTAACTTAACATAATCAAAAAAAAAGAGGATTCAATTTGAACCCTCTTAACCGTTATTATATTGTATTATCTACTTTAGTTTCTTTGTTACCCATTAAGTATTTGATAGTTCTAACCATTTGAGCAGTATAACTCATTTCGTTATCATACCAAGTTAAGATTTTAACCAATTGTTTCCCATCAACTTCCATAACAGATGTTGATTGAGCATCAAACAATGAACCGAATCTAATTCCGATTACGTCACTTGATACGATTGGATCTTCAGTATAACCAAATGATTCATTTGAAGCAGCTTTCATAGCTGCGTTGATTTCTTCAACAGTTGTGTTTCTACCTAACTCAACAACTAAATCAACACATGAACCAGTGATTGTAGGTACTCTTAATGCCATACCATCTAATCTTCCTAATAAATTAGGTAAAACTTTACCAACAGCTACAGCTGCACCAGTTGATGTAGGTACGATATTAGCAGCAGCCGCTCTACCACGACGTGCATTGATATCCTTAGGATGAGGAGCGTCCAAAGTATTTTGGTCATTTGTATAAGCATGAACAGTTGTCATGTACCCTTTAACAATACCAAATGTATCATCTAATACTTTAGCAACAGGAGCTAAACAGTTAGTAGTACATGAAGCACCACTTACTACAGTTTCAGTTCCATCTAAAATTTCATGGTTAACGTTATAAACGATTGTTTTAACATCACCACTTGCTGGAGCACTAATTACAACTTTTTTAGCTCCCGCTTTAATATGTTTACTAGCTGCTTCCTTAGAAGTAAAGAAACCAGTACATTCTAATACTACTTCTACTCCTAATTTACCCCATGGTAAATTTTCAGGATCTCTTTCAGCATGGATTTTAATTTTCTTACCATCAACGATAATTGAATCACCTTCATAAGAGATTAAATCACTCATGTATCTACCTTGTGCTGAATCATATTTAAGTAAATATGCTAATGTTTTAGCATCTGTCAAATCATTAATTGCTACTACGTCGTAGTTTGCATCTTCGTTCATTAAACGGAATGCTAATCTACCGATTCTACCGAATCCATTAATTGCTACTTTAACTGCCATTATTATTCACTCCTTAAGATTTTTTTCTTACTAATATATTCTACACCACTTGACCCTAAAATGATAATTTTAGGCAATAGTAAACGTTATCAAATGGCTAACCAATGCTATCTTTAAAAAAATATCCCAATTGGGATATTTAAATAAATGCCTTTCTAACTCTTTCAAAGAATGGATTATCTTTAATATAAGCAATCTTAACTTTCTTATTAGATAGCTTAAAAGTTAGTTTATGTACGTCATCGAATGTCTCCATTAAATGGTCATAACAAAAATCTAGTCTAATCGGTGTCTCCGTTACTAAGCTTAATTTTCTACCTTTACTTAAGATTAGAGGTGAACCAATAGTTCTATATGCATTTGAGTTGATACTAGCTAACTCAGTTACTTGAATAGCTTCTAGTAATGGGTCAACAATAGCTCCTCTTAATGACTTGTTCATTCCGGTTGATCCAGCTGGAGTAGAGAAACATAATCCATTCCCTCTAAAGGTCTCAAACTTTCTTCCATCAATTAACATGTCAAAAACGACAACTCTATGGGACTTAATAATCTGAAATTCATTTAAAGCAATAAATGGTTTTGTAGTTCCATTAGTATGAACTGTAGCTTCAGCTAAATTAAACGAGTGAACATTGTAAGTTCTGTTTCTAATCGAATTTAGCATTTCATCAATCATTTCTTCTTTAAAGTCCATGAAAAAACCTAGATGTCCAGTTCTAACTCCAAATATCACAATATCTTCAATTCTGTCGAGATTCTCATGAATAGCTCTGAGTATAGTTCCATCACCACCCACAGATATTACTATCTCTTGAGAGTCTGTATCAAACATACTTAGTTTACTTTTTATCTTTTCAGCAATGTAAGTGCTGATAGAATCATTTTTGTGAACTATCTTAAACATTAGTATGCCCTAACAGCATCTCTTTCTCATCATCAGTCAGGTCAAAAACAACATCACATTCTTCATTGTTTTTACAATCCATACAGATCATTAGCCTTCTGATTTCTTTAGGAATAAACACGCGGATGTCATCCTCGTTATATCCTATTTGTAAATTTTGATCACTTACGATAAGTGGTCTTCTTAATACGCTCGGGTTTTCGATAATAAATTCAAACAATTCACTCATCGTCATTGAATCTATATCGATGTTGTTTTCCATAAAGACCTTGCTTCTTGTTGAGATAATATCGTGAACACCATTCTCAGTATGAGATAAGATTGACTGAATATCATGCTTAGTCAATTTAACGGAAAATATGTTCTTTTCCTGAAATGGAATGTCACGGTCCTTAAACCATTTTTTTGCTTTTCTACAAGATCCACAAGATGGAGTAGTATACATTTGTATCATAATCATTCCCCCTTCCACTTATAGTTTACCAATGTTGTCAAGTATAATCAATGTTATTTATACTTGACAATGAATATAGTTATTTGATAAACTGCTTTCATACAAAACGAAGATTGAGATTAGTAAGCAAATTGTTGTATTAAGAGAGCTTGTGGGTGGTGTAAACAAGTTATGATAATGCTGAATGGACTCATGAGTGGATTTAATAAATCTCGTTAACTCGCGTTAAGAGTTTCAAGGGTCTAACGACTAAACTTGAGGTGGTACCACGATAATTCGTCCTCTTTGCTTAAGGCAAAGGGACTTTTTTAATAGGAGGATATTATGAAAAGAATGGTCTCAGGAATCAAACCTACTGGTGAACTTACACTAGGTAATTATTTAGGAGCAATACAAAACTTCGTAAAGTTTCAAGACGAATACGATTTATTTGTTTTTGTTGCGGATTTACATGCACTTACAGTTCAGCAAGATAGATTAACTTTAAGAAAAAGAATTAGAGATGTAGCTGCTTATTACCTAGCTTGTGGGCTAGATAAAGATAAGGTTACAATATTTATCCAAAGTGAGATACCAGCACACTCACAACTTGGATATATATTAGAGTGTCATAGTTACATGGGTGAGTTAAATAGAATGACTCAGTTCAAGGATAAAGCCAAATCACAAAATGAATCAATTCATGCATCTCTTTACACTTATCCTGTACTGATGGCTGCTGACATTTTATTATATGATGCAGATTATGTACCAGTTGGTGATGATCAAAAGCAACATGTTGAACTTACAAGAAATATCGCTGAAAGATTTAACTCAAGACATGGTGAATTCTTTAAAGTTCCAATTCCAGTTATTCCTAAAGCGGGAGCTAGAATTATGGACTTACAAGAACCAACAAGAAAAATGAGTAAATCTGATACTTCTGAAAAAGGATATATTCTTCTTTCAGACCCACCGGCGAGAATTAGAAACAAAATCAAGTCAGCAATAACTGATTCTGGATCTGAAGTTCTGTTTGATAAAGAGAACAAACCTGGAATATCAAATTTACTGACTATCTATTCAGTTTTAACCGGTATCACAATTAAAGAACTTGAAAAAAAATATGCAGGGTCAGGTTATGGTACTTTTAAATCTGAGTTAGCAGACATAGTTGCTAATCATATTGAGAAAATCCAGATTAGATATAATGAAGTTATTAACTCAAAGGAGTTAGATGAAATTCTTGATGCAGGTAGAGATAAAGCAGGTAAGATTGCTTACAAGAAAATAATGAAAGCGAACCATAAACTAGGTTTAGGTAGAAAACGATAATATATAAAACAAAGTTCACACAAATGTGTGAACTTTTCTTTTATTTTAATCTAACGAGCCTCACCAGAAGGTCTATTCTCAGCTATTGTTCTTTTATAATTCCAAAATTTGTTACCTGACGCCAAGTAATAAAGTATTATTGTTTGTAATATCATAATAAATGTAGTGTTGAAATCTTTAACAAAATAGAATATATCAAACACGAAATCAATGGCCTCTGGATATGGTCCAAAGAATTGAATTAGGTTTCTTTCTGTATAAGTAACGTAGATCGTATAGAATAAATAATTGTTTACAGCTATAATCATTAACATTCTTGAAAAGAATTTCATATAATCTTCTCTTAGAGCAATCCAAAAAGTAACTAGTAACGCTCCTACTGATGTAAAGAAGGTTAGCGGAATCAAAAAGTCTAAGATACTGTTAATATTATCACCAGTAAATATCTCCATATACAAATAGAATCCCAGTACATTAACTGTTGAAAGCACCGAATATACAAATAATTGTTTATGGTTGTTATAAAGCGCCAGGATTACAATGTTAAATAAGACAGTAATCGCGACAAAGTATGTGTCTAGAAACCTACTAGCTGAGTCTTCCAAAGTCATAAATCTTGTAATAATGAAGACAACGAATGTAATAATCGTTAGTACAACATAAATTTTACCAATTTTATGTTTCATTATGTCACCTCTATTTATAATAATAATTTAAAATATATACTTAAAATAAAAGAGGGATTACGCCAAGTAATCCCTCTAAGTAATGTGCTTATTCTTACTAATGAATAAGTAAAGCCGCAATAACGAATAGTATACCGTTAAAGAATACTGCTCTTGCAAAATGTACAGGTACACGTACATCTTCTTTACTAAAATCATAATAAGTTTTGTTTTTCATTTCTTGTCTCTTGAAAATAATATTGAATGTATATGAAAATCCAGAAAATACTTTACCAGAACCTGTTACAGCAATCAATCCAAGAAAGAACATAAATATCCCAACTACGAAGATTGAATCTGATATTTGTCGCGCTTCTAATAACCCATCAAATGCAGATCTATTAACTCCAAATGCAGATAATGCACCTATCATAAACACGATTAAATAGTATTTCATTATTTCAATAATTTCCTGTATTCTACAAGTTCAACATCATTAGCTAAAACAAAGTGATTAGGCGTAATTTCTTGAAGTTCAGGTAATTGCTTACTGTAGTCATGCACGCTTAAATCATATTTAATTCTAACTCTTAATTTTTCAAGATCTGGATCCGGAATAGGAACAGCAGATAATAGACTTCTTGTATATGGATGTAATGGGTTCTTGAATAACTCCTCTGAAGTCGTTAATTCTACCAAGTTTCCATAATACATTACTGCGATACGATCACAGAAATATTTTACAACACTAAGGTCATGAGCAATGAACAAAATCGTAAGTCCAAATTTCGCTCGAAGGTCATTTAATAAGTTGATTACTTGAGCCTGAATAGATACATCTAAAGCCGAAATAGGTTCATCAGCAATGATGAATTCTGGGTTTACAACTAATGCTCTTGCAATCCCAATTCTTTGACGTTGCCCACCACTAAATTCATGAGGATAACGACCAGCATGTTCAGGTACTAGTCCAACAATTTCAAGATACTCTTCAACTTTTTGTTGAATTACTTTTGAATCTTTAACTCCAGAAATTCTTAACCCTTCAGCAATAATTTCTTTTACTGTCATACGCGGGTTTAAAGATGCTACAGGATCCTGGAATATCATTTGCATTTTTTTCATAAGCTCAGCGTCAACATTTATGTTGTCTTTTTTTCTTTGAGCCATTTCTTCTTTAACCGCAGAAATCTCTTCCGCAGGTGCTTTGGCTTTTCTTAATTCTTTAAGTTGAAGTTTCAATGAGTCTAGTCCAGCCCCAATTCTCTTACCTTTAAAGAATACTTCACCATCCGTTGGATCATGTAATTTTATAATTGTTCGTCCAGTTGTAGTTTTACCACAACCAGATTCACCTACTAAACCAAATACTTCACCTTTTTGAATATCGAAGTTAACACCATCAATAGCTTTAACTACTAATTTGTTTTTACCACGACCATTACTGAAATGTTGTTTAAGGTTTCTAACACTTAAAATAGTATTATCCATTTGCTTGCTCCTTTAAACGTTTTGCTCTTGCAGCTTGTCTAGCTAAAATAGTTGCTGGAGCTTCGAATTTCGGTGCGTCCTTATGTAACATCCAAGTTGCAGCAGAATGAGTATCACTAATTTTGAACATTGGTGGTTGTACTTCAAAGTCAATCTTCATAGCATATTGATTTCTTTCTGCAAATGCATCCCCTTTAGGAGGAAATAGCATGTTTGGTGGTGTACCAGGAATAGTGCTTAATCTTGATTGTGTAGCTAAATCAGGCATTGAACTTAATAAAGCCCAAGTGTATGGATGTCTAGGATCATAGAAGATATCTTCTGCTGTTCCTAACTCAACGATTCTACCTGCATACATAACTGCAATACGGTCTGCTACATTAGCAACAACACCAAGGTCATGCGTTATGAAAATAACTGACAATTGTCGTTCTTCTTGAATTTTTTGGATTAATTCTAGTATTTGAGCTTGAATAGTAACGTCTAATGCAGTTGTTGGCTCATCACAGATAAGTACATCTGGGTTTGCAGTCAAAGCAATCGCAATAACGATTCTTTGTCTCATACCACCAGAGAACTGGAATGGATATTGTTTGAACCTTTTATCAGGGACATCAATTCCAACTTCAGTCATAACTCTAATTGCTGTTTCATAAGCTTCTAACTTAGTTACTCTTGCAAATCTTCTTAATCCTTCTTTTAAAGCTTCAATTTCTTTTTTAATTTCATGCTTTCTGTCGGAATTATTTCCTAATTCAGATCTCTTAGCACTAAGAAGTCCTTTAACTTTAATTTTTTCCGCTGCATAATCAGATTTAACTTTTGCTTGAGCTTCTTTTCTCTTAACAGCAATCAATTCTTTATGTTCATGAATTTCTTTGTCTATTTCGATAATTTTAGCATCAAAGTCTTTATTTGATATTTTTTCTAGTTTAAGTTCTTTTTTAAGAGCGATTTTACTAAGTCCTAATGTACCTAACTCAGCTCTAAGACCTCTAACTGACTCTTTAACTCTATTTTTAAGATGATTACCATTTAGTAATAACCCCTCAGTGATTTGTTTACCGATTTTCATTATTGGATTTAAACTTGATAATGGATCTTGGAAGATCATACCAATTTTGTGCCCTCTAATGTTGTGGAACTCTTCTTCATTAACTTGTGTTAAGTCTTGTCCTTCATATATAATTGAACCTTTATCAATAACACCGTTACCGGCTAAAATACCCATAATTGCTCTAATCGATACAGATTTACCTGAACCTGACTCCCCAACGATAGCTAACGTTTCACCTTTGTTTAATTCAAATGAAACACCACGAACCGCTCTTACCATCCCATTTACAGTTCTAAATGAAACTGTAAGATCATCTACGATGATTTTTTTATCTGCCATTATTCAGACCCCCTTAATGCTGGATTGAATGCATCTCTTAGTGCATTACCAAACATATTGAACGTAATCATTAGTATTGAGATTACGATTGCTGGGAATAATACTAGATGTGGGTTGTTCAAAAGTTCTGTCCTACCATCTGATAATAATACCCCAATAGATACACCACTGAACTCTAATCCAAACACTCTGAATGTTTGACCATGACCAATACCATATCCCAAGTACGAAATTGTAGATTCAGTAAATATTACATATGGAATAGTTAATACACTTGCTGTGATAATTGTACCGATTCCATTAGGTAAAATATGTCTAAATATTAATCTTGAATCACTTGCACCAAGTGTTCTTGATGCTAATACGTACTCTCTACCTTTATAACGATAGAACTGTGTTCTTGTTGTTGCGGCTATACCAATCCAACCGTTTACAATCAAGATAAATATAAGCGTTGTGATACCCGGTCCGAGTAAAGCAATGAATATACTCAATGTTACTAACCAAGGTATTCGACCCAGTACTTCGGCGAAACGTTGCATTAGTAAATCGACTAATCCACCGTAATAACCAGAGATTGATCCGAATACAACACCAATAAAGATGTTAATGAATGCTACTGTAAATCCGATTAGTAATGAAGTTCTTAACGCTACCCATATAAGAGTGAACACGTCTCTACCTGCATCAGATGTACCGAATAGGAAGAATGGAACTTCGTCATAACCATTATAAACTGCATAGTCTAAGTATAATCTGTACTGGGAATAATCTATTCCAGCTACTTTTATACCAGCTATTTTTTTCTCTACCTTAGTTATTGGACAACCTTCTCCAAATAACCATCCCTCTGAATTATCAGGGTCAGGTGATTGAATACATACATCAGGGAAATCAGCTAATATCTGATCATATTCTGATGATGGGAAAAATCTCTCTAGTTTTTCAGCGAATGCAACAGCATACTCATCAATAACAAATCTTGTTAACAAGAATTCTCCGTTTTGGCGAACATATAGTCCAGCTCCACCAGAGATTTGATATTTTGATAAATCGTATCCATCAACATATACTAGTGGTTCTACTTGAGATGAATCAAGCAATGAAACACTACTTAACGCTACTGTAACTTTATTGTTAGCAGCTTTTAACTCAAATACAACTTTCGTATTTATAAACGTTTCAGGTACAACATCATAAATATTAATTTCGTACTCTCCTGCTTCAGTTATAGTTGCAACCTTAACTAAATCTCCACCAGATTCAGGTGTGATATAAATGTTTAATTTAGCACCTTGATCTACATTTAAAACACTAACATTTAGAGAAGGACTGTTTTCAGGAACGAATACAAAACTCTCATTAGACTCTACTTGCACATTAAGCGCATTCGGGTCAAGACGTAATACTGATTCTCCACCAGCACATCTTTCGTCTTTAAGCGTACATGTCTCAGTGTAATTTTCTAAAGTACCTTCAACAATTGCTTCAGCTGGAAATCCTTCAGGATATCCAAGTCCAGTAACTGGATCAATTGTGTCTTTATCAATAAGTTGACCAACGTACTCTTTTGTACCATTATAAATTCCTAATTTTTCAATTAATGGAATTCTTGGTGGTAAGAATGATAAATGTTCTTCAATAGCTGTAACGTTTTTAGTACTAAATATAGGTATCAAAATACTACATGCAATAAGGAAAAACAATATTGAAGTCGCAATCATGTTTGTTTTATTTTTTCTAAAACGAATCATAGCGTCTTTAAAGTAACCTATAGGTTTTGTCTCAAACTTTTTGTCATATAGTTTATCTTCTTTTTGTACTAACCTAAAGTCTTCAGGGTTTAGATTTTCGTAATTTTTTAAATCATTCACTATTTTCTAGCCCCCATTCTGATTCTTGGATCTACAATACCATAAGATAAATCTACTAACAGTACTGCGAACAACCCAATAGTTGTATAGAATGCAGTACTAGCTAATAACATATTGTAATCCAGTGATCCAATTGTTAATGCTTGTATAAATAGTCTTCCTGTACCAGGAATACCATAAATTTGTTCAACGATAACAGAACCACTTAATAGACCTACAAACGAGAAGATAATCGTTGGCACTAAAGGTACCATAGAGTTTCTCATTGCATGTCTTATTACAGCTTGACTTCTTTTAAGCCCTTTTGTTCTAGCTAATAATAAGAATTCTGAAGTTAATACTTCTGTAAGCTCAGCTCTAGTAAATCTTGTTAGTCCAGCGATTGCACCGAATGACAAACCTAAAACTGGAATAAAGTAACCTTTCCATCTAAGTGAAAATGCCTGGTCACTTGCTAGCCATTGTGTTGGGAAAAGTTCCCATCTAAATCCTAGATACATTACAAGTAATGTCATAACAACAAAACTCGGAACTGAAATGAATACCATTACAATGAAAGATATCAAGTTGTCTAACCAACTATCCTTCCAAAGTGCAGCTACTATTCCTAATCCAAACCCTACAGGGATATAGACTATTAGAGCAATTAAATTCAATTTCAGTGTTGTTGGTATTCTTGCTTTCAATAAATCGAACACAGGAACATTTGTCTGAACTCTTGTTGAGAGACCCCAGTCCCATCTTGTAACAATGTTCTTAACCCAACTAAAATATTGGTTTGCTAGCGGAACAGGTTTGTACATACGAATGATATCGCCGCCACGATCCACTGAATAACAACCATCACATACTTCAACTTCACCACTTCTGATGTCATTAATTTCTTGTGAACTCTCGATAAGTTCGATTGTCATATACCCGTCACTAACTTGTTTAGCATAATAAATATCTCTTGCCTCTTCAGTTGTTGGTGGGAATGCTGGTGCAAGTTTAAGTATTGTAAAATTTAACGATAAAATCGTTATCAATATAACAAACACCCAAACTGTTCTTACTATAATATATTTTGTCATAAAACACGTGCATAACTATTATAGTCACGCTCTCCTTTCAAAAATAAAACTTTTATCTATACCATTAAATAACTAATAAAAGTATACCAAAAATTGGCGAAAATGAAAGGATTCTTTGACGAAAGATACGATTTATTTATATTAAATCAATTAAGTGTAGGCTTTGAAATTTCTTTGAAATACAAGGTAAAAAAAAACAAGCTACTTATGGGTTAACCACAAGCAACTTGTATTTTAATAATAAGTTATGCTAAGTCAAATAATACTAAATTATTATAACCAAGCAGAAGCTTTAGCTGTACCAGTTTTTGTTGGATCAGCTAAATAAGTCCAATTAACAGTGATCTGATAATCAGAACCTGGGTTTTCATCAGTGATTCCATGATCTAAATGGAATTCAGCTGCAGTAATTGGAATATTTTGGAAATCAGGCATTTCTACATAATCAGAACCTATCCATTGTTGCATAGAATAAGTGAAATCGTAGAATTCTGGAGAATCGAATAATGTAATAACTGCATCGAATCCTTCTCCGTCATGATTTTCAATTGAAACTTTAGGAACTGGTGCTTCTTCACCATCTGATAAGTAAACCTCACCATTAAGTGCAGAACCGATTGCATCGAATGACCAAACTTCGTATCTAGTTTCACCATTATCAGCAAGATAAACTACTTCAATGTCAGCTTTAGAAGTATCTTTACCCCAGTTAAGAGTAAATCCACCACGGTTATCTGAACTATAAACGTCTAAGAACGAAGCAGCATCTAATGTAGATCCTGAGATCCCACCATCAGCTAAATCAAATTCACCGATCATTTGGAAATCGTAATAGTTACGAGGGAAGTCCGTCATAACTTTAGACATTTTAATTTTAATATGATGTTCATCATCTTGGAATGCTTCTTCGAATGTAGAGATGATGTAATCAGATAATAATTTTGATGTTTCAGAACCTGTTGTTGAAACATAAGTCATTTCAATTAACGTAGGGTTAGCTTCTGTACCTGCAACATAAGTACCATCAGCAATTAATTCGTCAATTGCTAATTTCCAATATGCTCTTGCAGCATCATAGTTAAATCCGAATGTTTCTTGAGATAATTCAGTACCAACTGATTCACCTTGTACGGTATTTCTATAAGGAATACCTAACTCTGCATCAACTAAGTATGCATCTGAGAACAAGTATGAAACAGGAACTTGTGTTTTAATAATATCTAACGCTAATTTAGATCTATCAATAACATGGAACATAGCGCTCTTGAAGTTAAAGTTAGCTAAGATAGGCTCTGGAACATATTCACTATCTGGGAATTGTGCTTTTTGAGCTTCAACAGTACCTAACATGTTAATGTTTAATCTTCTTACTGATGAACCAGGAACTTTTTTCAGTCTTGGATCGTTCAAGTAATTAGCAACTTTAGATGAAGGTACAGCAATTGATTCTAATTTTCCATCTAAGAATTCTTGGAATCTGATTTCTTGATCGATGATGATTGAGAATGTTCTACCAGTGTAGAAGTATCTGTCACCACTATGGAAATTAGGGTTTTCAACTAAACGTAATACTTTGTCAGCTTCATAATAAGTAATCATGTATTGACCATGATAAGCAATTGTAGAAGGATCAGTACCATAAGCTACTGTGTCCATTTCATACATATCTTGGTGTACCGGAGTCATTACGAATGAACTTAACCAGTATTTAACATTCCAAGTTGACATTTCATCAACGAATTCAAATTCTAATGTGTTGTCATCAACCATTCTAAGTCCAACTTCACTAAATTCAGCAGATCCATCAACGAACTCTTGTGCGTTAACAATTTTAGTAGCAGTATTTAAGAAGTCACCACCACCAGAAATTGCGCGGAACCAACCTTCAGTTAAACCTGTTTCGAATGTGAAGATAAAGTCATTAGCATCGATAACTGCATGATCAGCAGCGAATGCTGAAGTATCAGTACCTTCGAAGTAAGACCATTCTAAGTCTTCTCTTAAACTAATTTGCCAAGTTCTTGAAACGTCTTTACCACTTTCAGTTACTCTACCATCGATTGGTTGAGGGAAAGCAGAAGCCATTGATGGTAATAATTCGTAACCTGTTTTATCAGCATTGAATGCATAATAATACAGAGTATCGAAATAATGAACCATCATGTCGCTATCAGTAGATGAATCATACAACCATTGGTTGAATGTTCCAGGGTTAGTAGTGATTACATCTCTAAATGTATACTCACCAGCATTACCCGGTAAACCATTTTCCATTAGTACAGTACTATCATCAGAACTCATTGTTCCAAATTCAGAACCGAATCCCATTACTGGAATCGATTGTTCGATTGGAAGTTGTATTCTATCACTATATAAAGCAAATGAACTTGAAACATATAGTGGAATCCCCGCTTCCATTCTAACAAGTGCAGCATTTTCAGCAGCAGCCATTAATGAATGTCTTAATTCTGTGTTCGAGAATTTAAAGTTATAAAATCCTGTAGGTTTTGTCATTGATACAGTTAATGAAACAGTTTGAGTTGTAGTATCCCCAGCGCTGTCTTTAACAGTATAAATAACCTCGTAAGTACCTGGAGTTGATGCGTCGAAATTTCCAGAAACTACAATGCTTGATGTAACATTTCCGTCTTCTTTATCTGTTGCAGTAACCCCAGCAAGTGGATCGAATGCTTCCCCAGCTTTAATGTTTGCATCAGATAACCCTTCGATAACAGCAAGAGTATTAGGTACATCTGGTACGACAACTTCGTCTTCACCACATGCTGCTAAAACCATTGTTAACGATAGAGCTAATAATATCATTAGTAATCTTTTCAAAATATAATTCTCCTCTCATATTTATTGCCTATACATAATACTTTAAATATGTATATTCATTAAAATATCTTACCATACTAGAACGCTTAAGTAAATGTAATTAGACCTATTAGTAGGGTAATATTAGCTAAAAAGAAAAGAATAGACTCATTATATTCGGTAAGCGACGCGCTTACTGGGAATAATGGAGTTTATTCTATTTAAATAAATATTAGTAATTTATATTGTGAATGTAAATGCTATCACTAAATTGCACAACTATTTATCAATAATCAAGTCCATAAACTAAAATGGAATTAACTACTTTTAAGCCTGTAGTAATAGGATAGGAAATTTCATAAGATTCAATCCTATTAATTTCACTATTTGGCAGCCTTTACAATTGCATATGCCTTCTTACCTTTTCTAATAACAGCAAACTCACCATCAATGAAATCAACTGAAGATAATACGTAATCTATTTCCTTTATTTTATCTCCATTGATCGCAACTGCGTTTCCAGTCACAAGTCTTCTAGCTTCACTCTTACTTGATGCAAGTTTAGTTTCAACTAATGCGTCAAGTAAACTAATGTCACTAGATTCAACAGAAGGAACTCCCTTAAATACCACTTCAATCTCTGATGCTTTAAGTGCCTTTATATCACCTTTGAACAATGCAGTTGAAATTCTAACAGAATTGTCATAATCTTCTTGCGAGTGAACCATAATAGTCACAGCTTCACCTAAAGCTTTTTGAGCACTTCTTAGATGTGGTGCTTCTGCCATTTCGTTTTCAATAGCTTTTATTTCATCAAAGTTTAAGAAAGTAAATTTTCTTAAATACATTAATGCATCACTATCAGTTTGATTTAACCAAAATTGGTAGAATTCATATGGCGTTGTTCTCTTTGGATCAAGCCATACAGCTCCACCAGCAGTTTTACCAAATTTAGACCCATCGCTCTTAGTAATAAGTGGCCAGTTCAGTCCATATACTTTAGCTTCATGTCCCATTTGTTTTCTGATAAGGTCCATTCCTGCAACGATGTTCCCCCATTGTTCAGTTCCACCTACTTGAAGTGTACAGTTCTCGTCTCTGTATAAATGAAGGTAATCTAGTCCTTGCATAACTTGGTAAGCAAATTCAGTGAAAGATATTCCTTTATCAAGTCTACTTTTCACAGATTCTTTAGCAAGCATATTATTTATGTTAAAGTGCTTCCCAATATCTCTTAGGAAACTAATAACATCATATTTTTTTGTCCAATCATAATTATTAACCATCTTAGCAGTAATGATTTTTTTAATTTGATTGCTTAATCCTTCAACATTGTGGTTAATAGCAGCCTCATCTAAAAGATTTCTCTCATCAGACTTACCACTAGGGTCACCAATCATCCCTGTAGCTCCACCAACTAAGATAATTGGTTTATGTCCAGCATCTTGTAAACGTCTACAGTTTATAAGTCCAAACAAATGTCCTACATGCATACTATCGGCTGTCGGATCTATACCAAGGTAAAATGTTAAAGATTCATTATTAAGTACATTCTCTAACTCTGGATCTGTTACTTGAGCGATACATCCACGCCAAGTTAATTCTTCATATAAATTCATTTTCTCCTCCAATTAAAAATCCGTCCTTATTTCTAAGGACGAATAAATTCGCGGTACCACCTTAGTTCGCAGTTATGCGCACTTAGAACTCTTTAACGCAGAGCAGACGTCTTTCGAAACTCATAAGTGTATTTCATTAAATCTCAATCCTAATTCTCACCAACATTAGGTCTCTTGTAAAGAAAATTTAACTACTATTCTTAATCAACGTTTTATTTTGTTGTACCTCTTTCAATGATTTCATAAGGCATTAACACTTTCATGTCTTTTACATTACCATCTTCCATCATCACTGTCAATATCTCCATTGCTACTTTACCTATTTCATAAATAGGGGTACTTATAGTCGATAACTGAGGTCTAGATAATAATGCTACTCTAGTATTTTGGAATCCATATACCTCAAGATCTTTTGGAACATTTAATCCATGTTCAATAGCAATGTTCATAAATGAAACTGCAATTGAATCTCTAACAGCTACTACTCCATCAACAACATTGTTATTTAGGAATTCTTTAATAGCTTTTCTGTTTATATCTGGTTTTCCAGATGTGTTAAGTATTCTAGGTGTTAACCCAGCTTCCTTGATAGCTTTTACATAACCTTTTTCTTTTTCTTCATTCATTGAATAGAAACGGTTTGTGTTAGCAAGGATTATATTTCTTCTACCTCTTTGGATTAATCTCTTAGTAATTTTATAAGCTGCTTCATAATAATCAATATTTACACAAGCGATTGCTGGATCAGTTATTACACTGTTAGCTACAACAACCGGAATCTTCATAGATTTTAAATACTCAAATTCAGACTCACTTAATAAATCATTTAGATATAAAACTCCATCTACTTGAGATGCGACAACATCTGCCCAAACATCTTTAGATTTCCTTTTTTCATTTTCTGCTGGGAATACCATGATTTGATATCCATAAGAATTCGCTAAATTACAAATACCATTAACAGCTTCTGCAACAGAACCTCTTGAAAAGTCAGGAACGACTATCCCAATAAAAGTTGATTTCCTAGAAGCTAATCCTCTAGCTATTGCATTTGGTCTATACCCAAGTTCCTCAATAACACCTAAGACTCTTTCTCTAGTTACTGGTTTAACTTTTTCTGGATAATTTAAAACTCTTGAAACGGTAGCTAACGAAACATTTGCTTTCCCTGCCACTTCATATATGGTTACTTTATTTTTGTTCATAATTTCACTTCCTCTTGCGATTTTTATAAATGGAAAATTGTTCCCATACTATATTATATGTAAAATTTTCATAAATTTCAGCAAAATCGCTAATGTTTTTGATTTTTTTACATTTTGTCCGAAAAAAAAGGATAAATTACTTATCCTTTTTATTGTAATCACATTCTTTTTGACTGCAAACTATCCCGTTTTCCGTTTCAAGCAATAAATGCTTACACTCAGGACAATGTTCTTTTATTGGTTTTTCATTAACTATATGTTTACATTTAGGGAAGTTATTACAAGCAAAGAATTTCTTTCCTTTATTTCTCCCTCGAGTTGCAGTTCTTTCTACCATTTCGCCAGTTTCACAAATTGGGCATTTAACTCCAGTCAAGATAACAACCTTCTCAGTCTTTTCTACAAACTTACATTCAGGATATGTCTCACACGCAACAAACTCTCCATATCGACCATTTCTTTTAACAAGTTCTCCACCACACTCAGGACAAATTCTCCCAACTTTCTCTGGTGGTAATTTTTCCATTTTTTCAAATGCATTATCAACCATCGGAATGAACTCGTGATAGAAATCAGATACCGTATGTCTTCCACGTTCTTCTCCATTAGCTATTTTATCAAGAGTTAACTCCATATTGGCAGTATAATCAACATTAATGATTTCGTTAAAGTATTCATCTAGTTTCTTTACAGTTAACATACCTTGCTTGGTAGGAATAAATTTCTTCTCTTCGACACTTACATAATTTCTTTTCTTTAAAGTATCCATTGTTTGAGCATATGTAGAAGGACGACCAATTCCTTGTTCTTCCATCTTCTTAATCAATGTTGCTTCAGTAAATCTTTTAGGTGGATTAGTGAATTTTTGAAGTGGATCTAAAACACCATCCTTAATTACATCCCCAACTTTATAGTCGGGTAATTGTTTTTCCTTAGTTTCTTCAAATGTATATACTTTTGTATATCCATCAAACTTTAATGTTTTTCCACTTAAAGCGAACAGATAATCATTATTGTCTAATTCGATTTTAGTTTCATTATATTCAGCATCACTCATTAATGCAGCAACCGCTCTTGAATAAATTAAGTTATATAGTCTAAGTTCATCTTTACCTAAGTAATTAGCAATCGTATCTGGAGTAAAATTAACTCTAGTAGGTCTAATTGCTTCATGGGCATCTTGCGAATTCTTCTTTTTCTTAAATGTGAATCCTGAATAATAATTCTTACCATACTCAGTCTCAATAAACTTCTTCGCATCTGTAATGAATTCTTCACTCATTCTAGTTGAATCTGTTCTCATATAAGTTATAAGTCCAACAGCTTCTCCTCCAACTTCAATACCTTCATATAATTTTTGAGCAAGGATCATTGTTTTTCTTGCACCAAAGTTTAGTTTATTTGAAGCATCTTGTTGCAGAGTTGAAGTGATAAATGGTGGTTTTGAAGCTTTCTTCTTAAGATCAGTCTTTACTTTACTAATAGTAAAATCAGGACCTAACCCTTCAAGCACCTTATCCATTTGTTCTTTATTCTCTAACTTGATTTTTTTTCCTTTGTATTTGTTAAGTTTTGCTCTTTCAGCAAAATCAACAAAAAGTTCCCAGTATTCTTCTGGAACAAACGCTAAAATCTTATCCTCTAAATCAACTATTAGTTTCAAAGCTACACTTTGTACTCTTCCTGCCGACTTAGAACTAATTTTACGTTGTAGTAAATTTGAAAGTTTAAATCCAATAATACGGTCCAGTATTCTTCTAGTCTCTTGTGACTCAACTAAATCCATATTAATTTTTCTAGGGTTTTCAATCGCAGTAACTACAGCCTTTTTAGTTATCTCATTAAAGACAACTCTTAACGTTTTCTCTTCATCTAATTTCAACGTGTCGAAAATGTGCCAACTAATTGCTTCTCCTTCACGGTCAGGATCGGTTGCTAGATAAACGATATCAGCTTCCTTTGCCGCTTTCTTTAGAGCATTAATTATTTTGGCTTTACCTCTTATATTCGAGTATTTCGGTTTAAAATTATCTTCAATGTCTAATCCAAGTCCACCAACACCAGAGATCGCTAAATCTCTAATATGTCCTACACTTGATAACACTTTGAAGTTCTCACCTAAGTACTTCTCTATTGTATTTGCCTTTGACGGCGATTCCACTATTACTAAATTCATATATTTACCTCTCTTGACATTATTAGTTATAAATGGTTTTTTTACTTCTGTCAACTGATTTAATTGGCAAAATAAAAAAGTAGTATATAAATACTACTTAAAAATCGAATGATATTTGCTTTAATCTTTGGACTGGTCCAAAGCTAAATCTGTGTACCCCTTTAATAGGACCGTTAAGTTCTAAAGCCTCTAAATGCTTCTTCGTCCCGTAACCTTTGTTGTGAATAAAGTCATACTCTGGATAAGTTTCATGAAGTTCATCCATAAATTTATCTCTAGTTACTTTAGCTATGATTGATGCAGCAGCTATTGAAGCTGAATTCGCATCACCTTTGATAATACTCTTTGAATTAACGATTTTTAAATCGACCGCATCAATTAGAACAAAATCATGATTACTTCTACTCAAGACTAATCTCATCGCCTTTTTAGTTGCCTCTAACACATTGATTATATCTACCTCAGTAGCTTCAATGAACTGGATATCAACATGAGTCGCCTTTTCCATAATCTCAATATAAAGTTGTTCTCTTTTTTTAGCTGTTAATTTTTTAGAATCATCTAGACCTTTTATTTTTTTCTTTTTGTCTAAAATAACTCCGGCCACAACTAAAGGACCCGCAAGCGGACCTCTTCCAACTTCATCAAGACCTATTATTGCTTCAAAGCCTCTTTTATACAAATCTTTCTCATAGTTGTACATCTAACGTTACCTTTCCTAATGCGCCACCACGGAAATCAATTAAGAAAGCATTAAATACTCTGTCGTAATCCGTTTGTCCGCCACGTCTAGATCCACGTATCATACCAATGTGGTCTAGAATTTCGATTGGGTCAGTTAACTCCGTTTGGTATCTTTCAGCTAATCTTCTTGGATGATACTTAAGTAAGAAGTTAATTCCGTAAATAACAACATCGTCAATTGGTAATATTTCATCTTTAATAGCTCCAGTAAGAGCTAATTTAAGACCAATTTCTTGATCCTCAAATTTATTCCAAAGCACACCTGGAGTATCTAGTAGTTCAAGTTCCTTACCTACCTTAATCCATTGTTGTACTTTTGTGATTCCTGGTCTATCGCCAATAACAGTTGCTTTTCTACTAGCTAAGCAATTAATTAATGTAGATTTACCAACATTTGGAATCCCTACAATAAGAGCTCTAATAGCACGTGGTTTCATACCATTTCTCTTATCTCTTTCTAATTTTTCTTTAAGTGCTTCTCTAGCTGCTGGGATTATATTCTTAATTCCATCACCATTTAAAGCATTTACTGGAACAGCAATTATTCCTTTTTCTTTAAAATAAGTTATCCATTCTTTTGTTTTAACCGGATCAGCCTTATCCCACTTGTTTAAAAGCACAACTTTAGGTTTCCCTTTAATTGTGTCCGCTACATAAGGGTTACTACTTGAAATTGGTATTCTTGCGTCAACCAGTTCAAATACTACCTCTATTAAATTCATTTTTTCTCTCATTTGCCTCAAGGCTTTTTGCATATGCCCTGGATACCATTGAATTACCATATTTCTAACCTCATTAAATCAAATATAACTTCTCCAAATAGATCATCTATGTGAATAAGCCCGATGCTTCTTGAATCAAAGCTTCCTGGTCTATTATCTCCCATTATGAAGTAATAGTCTTCCGGAATGCTCCCTGAACATCGTTCATCTTTTATCGTGCAAACTTCATTAAAACTAAAATCGTCTGTTCTATAAGTATCGTACTCTTCTTCAACAGCCGTCCCATTAATATACAGTACATTAGCGATAAATTCAACTGTATCCCCTGGAGTTCCTATTATTCTCTTTAAAAAATACTCATCTACTAAGCTTTTTGTTCTCTCACTCGTAACATTTACGAATACAACATCACCAAGTTTATAATTAGATTTCAACTTCCAAACAAGAATAATATCATCGTCATCAAAGTTTGGATTCATGCTTATTCCGTTTACTCTTGCGGGAAACATAATAAAACTAATAGTAATATAGAAAACTATGAAGAATGCCCATATTACACTTACTGTATCAACGAATTTAAACAGTAATGATGTTTCTAAATTAAAGCGTATATACATTTCTATAACCATTACTAACAATAGTCCTGCTACCGCAACACCAAATACCATCTGCTGATAGAAATCAATTATCCCACCGATGTTAATAAAACTGATTATAACAATAGTAATTGAGATAAATAAAATTCTATTCCTATGTTTAATCAGTTTAGGATTCATTATTTAAACCTCGCATCGAACTGTTCAATGTTAATTAGAACTTTCCTAGGAGTTTTAGATTGTGGACTTGATACAATTCCAGAATTAGTTAATTGAGTGAACACATCACTAGCTCTGTTGTATCCAATATTAAAGTTTCTTTGAATTTTATTTATTGATGCATAATTTGTTGTGATAACATATTCAGCTACTTCTAAGAATAAATCATCATATCCGTTCATAACAACAGATTTCTCTACAGAATCAACTAATGACTCAGTACTAAATAGATAATCTTTCTCATATTTTGATAAATATCCAGTTACAGCGTCTATTTCATCTTCAGAGACATAAGCACCCTGAAGTCTCTGCAACGGCATTCCAGAGATAGAATAAAGCATATCACCATTACCTAACAGGCTTTCAGCCCCACCGTAATCAATGATTGTCATTGAATCGGTATTTGAAGCCACTTTAAGAGCTATTCTTGTAGGTATATTCGCTTTAATACTACCCTTAATAACATCAACTGATGGTCTTTGAGTAGCAACGATTAAGTACAACCCAGCAGCTCTAGCTTTTTGAGCTATTCTACTAACAGACATCTCAACTTCACTAGATGATTGAGCCATTAAATCTGCCATTTCTTCTATAATTATTACTATATTAGGTAGATGATCGAATCCTTCATCTAATCTTGACTGAATTTTCTTGTTGTATGATTTAATATCTCTTGCTTCAACACTGAACATTAAGTCATATCTTCTTTCCATCTCATTTACTACCCATTTTAAACATTCACTAGCAACTTGTGGCTCATGAATAATTGGAGTAGCAAGATGTGGTACTTTACTGTAAGCTGCTAATCCTACACGTTTAGGATCAATTAAAATTAATTTTAAATCTCTAGGAGTAGCTTTTAACAGCAAACTCATAAGAATCGTATCAATACATACCGACTTCCCAGATCCAGTAGCTCCAGCAATAAGTGCATGTGGCATTTTTTCAATATTTCCGTATATAATCTCCCCACTCAAGTTAACACCAAGTGCAACATCTAATGGTTTTGAATTTTTAACAAAATCCTCATCAACTAAGTTACCGAAGTTAACTATTTGTCTGTTTTTATTTGGCACTTCAATCCCAATAGTTGATTTCCCAGGAATCGGAGCTTCAATTCTTATATCAACTGCAGCTAAATTCATTTTAATGTTATTAGCAATATTCGTAAGTTTATTAATCATTACACCATCTTCAAGTTTAACTTCATACTGAGTAACAGTAGGACCAGCAGTATAGTTAACTACTTTACCGCCAACTCTAAACTGAAGTAGAGTGTCATCTATTAAGGCTTTTTGCATCAGAATTTCTTCTTCATTATCTTCTTCTTGTGAGTCCATTACATTAAGTAGACTAAGAGGAGGACTAACATAAGAATCTTTACTTACTAAAACAGGTTTCTTTTTAGCTTTCACGACTTGTTCAACTTTTTTCTCTTCTTCAGGTTCATCGAACAAATCAAAGATATCCTTAATTTCTTTTTCAGGTTCCACTTCCTCAACTACTACCGGTTCAATTACCTCTTCAATCAAATTCTGAACTGGCACATCTGGTTCAATAATTTCCTCAGGCTCTTCAATCAAAGGTTCTTTAGCAACAGAATAATCACCTAATACTTCGTTCAGATCAGCATCTGTTAATGGATCATCTATTTCCAGATTAAGTCCAAATGGAATTTGAACGTCTTCTTTCTTCTCAACAACTTCTTTTTTCTCAATCTTGATGAAATGTTCATTTTCAACATGTTCTTTTTTGTTAATCATATTCTTAACTTCTTCTGAGCCTAGAATATTAAACTCTTTTTGAAGTTCAGCTTTATCCTTTACTAATGGGTCTTTTCTAAAGTCTTTAAAGCGATCATTAATATTACCTTTCATAGTGCTTCTAGGAATAACAATTTCGTCTTTTACCTTTACGCCAAAAAAAGGACTTACAAAATGATCTCTTTTCTTTTCATTAGTTTCAATTTGTGGAATTTCAAACTGTCTTTTTTTCTTCTTGAACATCTTCTTCCACCCCTTCCGATAGTAATAATTCTGTGTCTGATGCTTTAAACAAATCTTTACTATATAATTTATAAACTTCTTCTCCAACTATGTTGAGAGTTACTAAACATAGCATATCAACGCTTAAGTTGATTGTACTGTTAACCACTGTCCTTCTAATTAAGTAAGCAGGATTAACAACTCCCAGTACTGTTTTAGCAGTCTTTGTGATTACTGATTTGTTAACTTTAGCAAGTTTCTTAATAGCTCTATTCTCTGTTAATTTATTTTTAAATTCAAACATTGATAATATTTCAACACCACTTAATCCTTTTAGTTTATTTAAAGGTTTACGGTTTAGTATGTTTTCAATTCTAACTATAATATATTTAATAGTTTCAAGTACTTCAAATGTTGATATTTCCAAGAACGGTTGTTTCGACTCTGGAAAATGAAATCTCGCGATTTCATATGCAAGTCTCTCCGATAAATCTCTAGTTAACATGAATCTAGAACTAGGACCATACTTGCGTCTTCTTTTCTTATAATCCTTTTTAGCAGCCTGAACCATGTCATAACATTCATTTCTGTCTGTTTTTTTAGGTTTTTTTAGATTATCAGACTGTTTCAAAGCTCTTAAGACAAGTACCATATAAAAGAACCCCGCAATTAAAAGACCTAAAAAAATCCCCAAAGCGAAGGCACTTAAGTTATAAATATTAAATATGTTTTCCCATGCAATATTTTCCATATATTCTCTCCATGTAAAGTATACAATATTTACATTTTTTAAACAACAATACTCGGATTATGATATTATGTTTAAGGAGGTACGTTTATGAGATTTTTAATCGGACTAGACATCGATGGTACCATCGTTGATGACAACTCAAATCTATCTAATGAAACGGTAGAGTATATAAAAAAAATAACAGCACAAGGTCACATAGTGTCTATAATTACAGGTAGACCTTTTAGAACAAGCAGACATTTATATGAACAGCTTGGACTTAAAACACCTATTGGAAATTATAGTGGTTCTTCAGTTCACAATCCAAATGATGATTTATTTGAAACTGTTGAGTTTAAAATGGATCCACTACCTGTTATCGAACTTGTTAACAAGTTTAAAGACGGAGTGTTAAACGGATTTTGTGAAATAGAAGAAAAAGTATACTTATTCAAAGAAGATCCAGGTCTTGCTGAATTCTTAAGCATAAAGGGTGGAGAACTTATTATTGGTTCATATGATATTAAAGAACAAATATCAGGAGCTGTTTTATTTATCACTCCAGAAAGTGCAAAAGGTATTGAGAAACACTTGATGCAGTTTAAAGACTTAGGATTTAGATACTGGAGAAGTTTAAAATCCGAGGAATATTATGTTCTTGAGATTCATACAAAACTATCTTCAAAAGCAGTTGCGATGGAAATAATTAGAAAGTACTATGATATTCCACTTTCAAGAACAATAGCAATAGGTGATGGTACAAACGACATAGAAATGCTAGAGTACGCTCACTATTCTGCTTCAATGAAAAATGCCCCTAAAAAAGTTCAAGATGCAGCGAAAAGTACTGCTGGATCAAACAACGAAAATGGAGCAATAAAATACATTCAAGATATATTAAAGGCTGTGTAAATTACACAGCCTTTTTTTTTATTAATTTAATGCAGCTCTAATAGACTTGCTAATAGCATAATATACAGCCATTACAATTGTTCCTTTAAGTAGATTAAATGGAACGTATGCAAATAATATAGCATACAAATAACCACTTGACGGATCAAATGACCCACCAGTATCCCAGTTAAGGAACCCTGTAAACATATCTTTAACTTCAGCTACACTTACAGTCGGCCAACCAAAATAAGCTGGTGTAATTATGTAGTAGTTAGCAACAGTTAATACAACTGATAATCCTAATACAACTACTATTGAAGTCATGATTTTGTTCATTTTTAATTTGTCTGTTGCTACCCAGAATGCAACAACAATCGTTATTGAAGCAAAGATAGCTATGATATCACCTAAATAAGGAATTGCACTGTACAAGTCCGGCCCTTTAACTAAAGCATGAATTGATGCCTTAAGAACAGCCACAATACCTGCGCCCTTTATCCCATAAATCGTGAACGCAACCAATACAACCACATCACTTAAATCTAATTTTAAGAACGGTACAATGGTTGGAATTTCAATAAACATGATGATAGTGGCTAATGCAGTTAAGATAGCCAGCATTACTAATTCTTTTGTTTTCATTTTAAATCTCCCTTTTTCTTAAATAAAAAATACCCGCAATTAATAACTTTGCGGACAATCCTCATTCCAAAGGAAATATCTTTTCTCATCCAGACTGTACTGTCGGTGTAGGAATTTCACCTAACTCAGCTTGCGCTCGCGGACTATAACCGCCGGTCGGGAATTTCACCCTGCCCCAAAGACTATTCAATTACAAAATCAATTTTAAATCAAAAAAAAGGCAATGTCAACTATTTAATTAACAATGTCCTTTATTTTTCCATAATTATAGCCTTTTTGTAGCAATTTAGTGATTATCTTTTGCTTAGGAAGTGTTTTAATTTTATCAAAATCTTTCTTCAAAGCAGCGATTTCATCAATGTTTTCAAGCATTTCCTCAATATGGTTTTGTAATACCTCGTTGATCGCATATATCGAAAATCCACTTCTTGCGAATTTATCTATTAATTGCTTCTTATACTTATTATAAGATATCGCTTTAGGTCTTAGAGTCTTTTTAAAGAGAGTTAACAAAGTGTCATATTCTCTTTCAAAGTCATATTTTAGAAGTTCATCCTCAATTAAATTTGGATCAACTCTTCTTTTTGTAAGTTCCATTTTGTAATATCTAGGTCCTTTTAGACTATTTATACTATGTTCTAAGAAATTCTTAGCATACCTAGTGTCATTTAAAAGACCCTTTTCCGTTAATCTATCAATTATAGACTCAGGATGTGATAAACCCTTTTTAATAAGATATTCTTCCATTTCATAATAAGTTCTCTCTTTGAAAGACAAAAAGTTTATTGCTTTTAAGTAGAATGTGTTGAGTTCAGCAAACTCTAACATCTCAGTAAACACATGTTCTTCAAATTCCTTACCTTTAACTATAAAATATTCAACTAGTACTTCTTCATTTAGTTTATACTCGCCAATTGTAGTTTCAACAATGTATTTATTCTTCTTTAAGGTTACACTAAGAATCTTAACCATTAAATCCTTCACCTAATACCTCAGATGAGTTATTAACAAAGACAAATGAGTTAGAATCATATTTATTGATAACCTTAATAACTTGGTAGTATTCCCTATTTCTTACTACACAAAGTAACATTGTTTTCTTATCTTTTGAATAACCACCGATAATTGGCACTTCAGTAACACCTCTATAAATTTTTTCATAAATTGCTTCTTTTATTAAATCAGGTTCTTTAGTGATTATATATATACTCTTAGTATTCTTTCCACCTAATAGAACTATATCCACAAACTTACCTATTAATAACATTGCCAAAATAGAATAAAGTCCAGTTTCAAGTCCAAAGAAGATAGCTCCTAGAAGGACAACTAATCCATCAATAATGTATAACGAAACACTAAATGGAATCTTAAATTTGTCATGAATTATTTTTTGAGGAATATCAATTCCTCCTGTAGTACCACCAAATCTAAGCACAATACCAAATCCAATCCCAATAAGAATTGCTGAGAATATTACACTTAATAGTAAGTCATCTGATATTGGTAAAATACTATATTGTTTATCAAGTAATTCAGCTACATAAATTGTTCCTGGAAATAATAGTGAACCATATATTGTTTTTAAAAAGAACGTCTTACCGTAATATGCAAGTCCTAAAAACAACAGAACTACATTAAGCATAAGAATAATTAATACAGTATCAACATTCAAAACTTCTGTCAGTACAATCCCAATTCCAGACACTCCACCTATAATTAAACTATTCGGTAAAGTAAAGAAATAGAACCCAAATCCCATTATAAATACACCAATTGTTATTAAAACAAATTCTATAAATCTTTTCATTTTATTCCGCTACTTTCTTTAAGTATTCACTAATAAAATCATCTAGATTTCCAGCAAACACCTTATCAGGGTTACTAGATTCATAATTAGTACGATGATCTTTAACTAAACTATAAGGATGAAGGACATATGATCTTATTTGAGATCCAAATCCAATATCCATTTTGTTTCCAGATATATTTTTAAGTTCAAGTTCCTTTTTTTCTTCTTCTAATCTAAATAATTTTGCTTTTAAAAGTTCCATTGCTTTTTTACGGTTTGCGATTTGTGATCTTTGAGACTGACAACTCACAACAGTATTGGTCGGTACATGTGTGATTCTAACTGCAGAATCAGTCGTGTTAACATGTTGTCCACCAGCGCCAGAAGCCCTAAAAGTGTCAATTCTTAAATCTTCTTCATTAATAATAACCTCTATCGAATCATCTAATTCAGGAATTACATCAACTGAAGCAAACGAGGTATGTCTTCTTGAATTTGAATCAAAAGGCGATATTCTAACCAATCGATGAACTCCAATTTCGGATTTCAGATAACCGTACGCATTGTTACCTTTTACAAGTATACTAACGCTTTTAAGTCCAGCTTCTTCTCCGTTAATATAATCAAGTAGTTCTATTTTGAATCCTTTATGATCAGCATATCTTAAATACATATCATAAAGCATGTGTGCCCAGTCTTGCGACTCAGTTCCACCAGCTCCAGGATGTATATCAACAATTGCGTTAAATCCATCATATCTTCCACTTAAGAGCACTTCTAACTCTAATTCATTGATTGCTGTGGTTAGTTCCTTGATAAGTGATGCAATTTCTCCATCAAATGATGCATCATCAAATTCAATGTACTCTATTAATTCACTTAATTTATCAATTAAATTAGTAAGTTTTGTAGCTATATGTTTTTTAGCATTCATTTCATTTACAACTACTTGTGCAGCAGATGCATCATTCCAAAAATCTGATGCAAGCATCAGACCTTCTAGTTTTGCTATTTCAGATTGTTTTTCTTCCAAGTTGATAATTTGATTTAAGTCATCAATTCTAGACTTAAAGTTCTCAACTCGTTTGTTAATTTCATATTTTTCCAAATTAACACCTATCTACCGTGACATTGTTTGTATTTTTTACCACTTCCGCAAGGACATGGTTCATTTCTTCCTACTTTTTCAGATTTTACAGGTTTTTTTTTCATTTCTTTTTCTTTACCTGAAATTTCTCTTGTTCCTTTAGCTACTTGTTGTCTTTCAAGATTGTTTCTAATCTCAGCTCTTAAGATGAATTTAGTAACGTCCTTAGAAATACCAGCTATTAAATCATCAAACATTTGGAACCCAATATTTTGATATTCTCTTAATGGATTCACTTGAGCATATGCCTGAAGTGTAATTGATTGTCTTAATCCACTCATTTGATCAATATGTTCTGTCCAGAATGTATCAACCACTCTTAAAGTTACAACTTTCAAGAATTCTTGATAAACTTCCACTGGGAATTTATGAGTTTTCTTAGCAACAGTTTCATCTATAACTTCTAAGAATAATTCTATTAATTCTGCTTCAGTTTTACCTTGAATATCTTCAATACTTATTCTATTAGCAAAATAATTTGTGTTTACAAATTTAAGTAATTCATTATAATCGTAAGATTCATCAGCATAAGAATATACTGCCTCATTCATTGCGTTAGAGTACATTGCCTTAACAATATCTGAAATATCAGAACTTGTCAGAATTTGTTCTCTTTGAGAATAGATTACTTCTCTTTGTTTTCTAATAACATCATCATATTGTAATATTGATTTACGAGAATCAAAGTTATTTCCCTCAATACGTTTTTGAGCTGCTTCAACAGTTTTAGATATCATTTTTGATTCAATTGGTTTCTCGTCATCACCAGTACCTGAGATTCTTTGAACCATTGTTTTAAAACGGTCTCCACCGAATCTAACCATTAACTCATCTTCAGCAGATAAGTAGAATCTAGTATAACCAGGATCACCCTGTCTACCAGAACGTCCACGTAACTGATTATCAATACGACGAGACTCATGTCTTTCAGTACCGATTACTGCTAATCCACCAAGCTCAACAACACCTTCACCTAACTTGATGTCGGTCCCACGTCCAGCCATGTTGGTAGCGATCGTAACTGATCCTTTTTTACCAGCATTTAATATGATATCAGCTTCACGTTCATGTTGCTTAGCATTTAATACATCATGCTTAACACCGTGTCTTTTAAGCAGTGAGCTTAACAGTTCACTTGTCTCAATTGAAACTGTACCAACCAGTATAGGTTGACCTTTACCGTGTCTATCTTTAATTTCGTTAGCGATAGCCAAAAACTTAGCTGACATAGTTGTAAATAATAAGTCAGGTAAATCATCTCTGAAAATCGGTTTATTTGTAGGAACTTCTACAACGTACATGTTGTAGATGTTTCTGAATTCTTCTTCCTCGGTTTTAGCTGTACCAGTCATTCCTGATAATTTTCTATACATTCTAAAGAAGTTCTGGTAAGTGATTGTCGCCATAGTTGTTGTTTCTTTTTTAACTTCAACGTTTTCCTTAGCTTCCAAAGCTTGATGCAGACCTTCAGAGAACTGTCTTCCGGTCATTAGTCTACCAGTAAATTGGTCAACAATTACAACTTGACCTTCTTGGACAACGTAATCAACATCTCTAGCCATAATATAGTTGGCTTTTAAAGATTGGTTAACTCTATGTAAAAGAGAAACGTATTTTAAATCATATAGATTATCAATAGCGAATTTCTTTTCGATTTTACTCATACCATTATTTAAAAGCTGGATACTTCTGTGTTTAATATCAATATCATAATCTTCTTCAGCCACTAACCCTCTAACAGCCATATCAGCTTGTTTATAAAGGCTTTGAGTTTTTTTAGTTCCTCCTGAAATTATTAAAGGAGTTCTAGCTTCATCGACTAAGATTGAATCGACTTCATCAATAATTGCGAAATTTAGTGATCTTTGTACCATTTGCTCTTTGTAAATAACCATATGGTCTCTTAAGTAATCAAATCCAACTTCAGCGTTGGTAGTATACATAATATCGCATTCATAAGCTGCTCTTTTTTCTTCTTTTGATAACTGACGGATATTTAACCCTAAAGTTAATCCGAGGAATAAGTAAACTTTCCCGTATTGTCCCTCAGTTTCACGTGATGCAAGGTATTCATTTACAGTAATAATATGAACTCCTTTACCTGATAGAGAATTCAAGTATGCAACTAAAACTCCAGTTAAAGTTTTACCCTCACCAGTCTTCATTTCAGCTATATTACCACCATGAAGTATATAAGCCCCCATTATCTGAACTTTATACGCCATCTCACCTGTTACTCTAAATACTGCTTCTCTACTTACAGCAAACGCTTCTACTAATATATCGTCAAGAGTACTACCCTCTTGAACCTGTTTTCTAAATTCAATTGTTTTAAGTTTTAAGTCTTCGTCTGAATAGTCAGAATACTTAGATTCCTGTAAAATTACTTGATCTGCAATCTTCTCAGAAACCTTCAATTCCTTTAACGAAAGGTCGAACATTTTTTTAAACATAGCCATCCTCCTAAAAGTAAATATATTTATATTTATGCAGTCTTAATAATATCACTTTAGTCCTACTTTTTCAAGTTACAAAATGCTCCAAAAAAAAGGCTGTTTCCAGCCTTTAAGTAGTTTCGATTAATGCATAATCTCCGTCTCCACGGATGTAAAGTACATTTACTTTTTTTGATTTTTCTTCTAGGAATATAAAGAAATCATGATCAACCATTTCTATTTGATCAATTGCTTCTTCAACCGACATAGGTTCTAAGTCATAAACTTTGTTTCTAACAATGTTTTTTGCGATAAATTCTTTTTCAAGATCATCTTGCATTTCAGATTCTGAGAAGAAATCTGTAATACCTTCACGATCTTTTAAGATTCTATTAACTTTCGATTTGAACTTTCTGATTTGTCTCTCTAGTTTATCAACTGAAGAGTCAATTGCTGCATATACATTCTGATCTGCAACTTCTGTTCTAAGTGTAAAGTGTTTAGATGGGATAGTTACTTCAACTTTATGATGATCTTTGTAAACTTTGCATAATACTCTAACATGTAACTCATCACGATAATTAAAGAATTTTTCTAGTTTTGCCATCTTTCCTCTTGCGTAATTGTCTATAGCTTTGGTGATTTCCAAGCCATTTTTCCCTACTACATCTACTAACATTTAACCACTCCTATCTTTGACTAAATTATATCTTATAAAGTTTGATATGTAAACTTAAATGGACAGAATTTATTCACATATCACATTAATGTCATTCCTGCACAATTTAAATAATTTTCTCCCATTATTAAGAGTCTTCCAAGATTAGCAGCTAAATCTAATTCATCATATGACAAGTCATATGCACAGATAAAGTCACCTATCTTGCTAAAAACATCAAACATTACAATGTTTTCTTCACTTACAATAATGTGCTCTTTATAACCAATCACAATCACTTGAAGCTTGAAACACTCATTACAAGTCTTATTTTCAACAAAAACGTTTTCAATCGTTCTAATTGGTACCGAAAAACAAATCATATTATCACCATTAGTATCTTTATACGGTAACCATTAAATTACTAAAAAAAAAGCATACCTAAGTATGCTTTTTGATTAACGACGTTCTTTAATACGAGCAGCTTTAGCTGATAAATTACGGATATAATGTAATTTAGCTCTTCTAACTTTACCTTTTCGCATAACTTGAATACTTTCGATAGATGGTGAATGAACAGGAAATGTTCTCTCAACACCAATACCATAAGAGATTTTTCTAACTGTGAATGTAGCTGAAATACCACCATTTTGACGTTTAATAACTAAACCTTCAAATATTTGGATTCTTTCACGAGTTCCCTCTTTGATGCGTACATTTACTTTTACTGTATCTCCGGCTCTAAAGTCAGGGATATCAGTCTTCATGTACTCTTTAGTAATATCACTAATTAATTGTTGACTCATTGTCTCACGCTCCTTTTACATAGCATTCTTAGTCCAGCTAGCGGAATACTTGCTTATTGCTTAAAAAGAATACCATATTTATTTTTCTAAATCAAGCGATTTCCTTACTGAATCTAGGATTAATTCATCAGATTCATTTAATTCACTTAACAAGTCAGGTCTGCGTAAAAATGTACGTTTGATTGACTCGAATTTACGGTAATCTTCAATATTTTTATGGTGACCACTAAGTAATATATCAGGCACTTTCATACCTTCAAATTCAAATGGTCTTGTATACTGAGGACCTTCTAATAATCCATCACTAAATGAGTCATACATATGTGACAACTCATTTCCTAAAACTCCGCCTAATAATCTTGATACACTATCAATAATAATCATGCTTCCTAGCTCTCCACCAGTTAAAACATAATCGCCAATACTTATCTCAATATCAACAAGAGATCTTATTCTTTCATCAAAGCCTTCATAGTGTCCACATATAAGAATAATGTGGTCTAAATTAGATAACTCAGCTGCTTTTTGTTGTTTAAACACTTCTCCTTGTGGACTCATTAATATCTTAAGAGCTTTATCATGATTTTCAATACTCTTTAAACATAAATATATTGGTTCTACTTTTAAAACCATTCCTTGACCACCACCATATGGGTAATCATCCACTTTAAGATGCTTGTTTTTAGAGAATTCTCTAAAGTCATGTAAGTTAACTTCTAAATTTCCTTTTTCAATTGCTCTTTTAATAATAGACTCTGATAGAAAACCCTTAAACATCTCAGGAAATATAGTCAGTACGTCTATTCTCATAATAATCCCTCAATTGGAGTTATGTATATTTTTTTATTTTCAGAATCTACTTCTTTTATAAACTCATCTACATAAGGTATGTAAATATTCTTACCATCTTTTTTAATTACTAACAATGTGTTACCGGGAGTATCTCTCACTTCAGATACCTTACCAACTAACATCAAATCATGAAATACTTCCATTCCTTCTAACTCATGGAAGTAAAACTCATCTGTCTCAAGATCTGTCAATACAGACTTATCCACTGAAACATCCTGACCTTTGAACTTTTCTACTTCATTTATATGAGAGTATCCTTCGAATGTTAATAAATCAAAGTTCTTATGAACACGGTAAGAATTCACAGTAACCAGTAACTCACCAACGTAGAATTGATTACCCACTTTAAAACGTTCTGATTTAAAATCCGAATCAGAAATTATCTTTACCTCACCCTTTAATCCGTGAGTATTTACTAGTTTTCCAAATATTAATCTATCCATTATTCCACCTCAAAAAAATTATAGCATAAAAAAAGGAAGTGTTAACTTCCTATTTAAAATTTGTTAATTGAACGAAAGAATTAGCGTCTAAGCTTGCTCCACCAACTAATGCTCCATCAATGTGCTCTTTGCTCATAAGTTCAGCAATATTACTTGGTTTCACAGATCCACCATACTGAATTCTTACTTTATCAGCAACAGCAGCCGTAAACATTTTAGCAACAACTCCACGAATGTCTCCACAAGTTTCGTTTGCCATATCTGCAGTAGCAGTTTTACCAGTTCCGATTGCCCAGATTGGTTCATAAGCGATAACCAAGTTTGATACTTGTTCACCAGTAAGTCCAGCTAATGCTGCTTCAGTTTGTTTTTTAACAACTTCTAATGTTTTACCTGATTCTCTTGCTTCAAGTGCTTCCCCAACACAAACGATTGGTACTAAATTATATTTGAAAGCAGCATGAAGTTTTTTGTTAACTGTTTCATCAGTTTCATTATAATAAGCTCTTCTTTCAGAATGTCCTATTAAAATGTACTTAACACCTAAAGACTGAATTATTCTTGGAGAGATTTCTCCAGTGAATGCTCCACTATCTTCAAAATGCATATTTTGAGCACCAATTCTTAAAAAATCACCTTGGCGTTTTACTAAACTTCTTAAATGTGGAGCTTGAGCGAAAATTGCTGTCTCTACTTCTGAAGTTTGAGGTAATATTCTATTAAGAGCATAAATAAACTCTAATGCTTCATCTCTTGTTTTGTTCATTTTCCAGTTTCCTGCGATAAATGGTATTCTCATAGTTATTCTCCTTTATTTTGAATGCTTACAAGTCCAGGAAGTTGTTTACCTTCTAAATACTGTAAACTTGCTCCTCCACCTGTTGAAATGTGACTAACTTTATCAGCGTATCCAAACTTAATAGCAGCAGCAGCACTATCTCCACCACCTACTATAGTTAAAGCATCACTGTTTGCTAAAGCTTCACAAACAGCTACAGTACCTGCACTGAATTGTTCCCATTCAGAAACTCCCATTGGTCCATTCCATATAATAGTTTTAGCTTTTAATAATTCTGCAGTAAATAGTTTTTGTGTTTTAGGTCCGATATCTAGTCCTAGCTCAGTTGGTAGTACAGATTCTGAAACTCCTACTCTAGCTACAGCATCTTCACCGAAATGTGAACCATAAACAGAATCTACTGGAAGGATAATTTTCCCATCAGCTTTCTTTAACATCTCTAAAGCGTATTCTACCTTCTCTTTTTCTAACAAAGAAGATCCAATCTCTTCACCTTGAGCTTTTAAGAATGTATAAGCCATTCCTCCACCGATAATAATTTTATCAGCAATATCTATTAGTCTATCGATTACATCAATCTTATCAGATACCTTAGCTCCACCTAACACCGCAATAAATGGTCTTTTTGGTGAATCAACTGCATCTCCTAAAAACTTAACTTCTTTCTCAAATAAAAATCCAATTCCAGATTCAGCTATATTATTTGCAATTCCAACATTAGATGCATGCGCTCTATGAGCTGTACCAAATGCGTCATTTATGAATACATCACCAAGTGATGCCCAGTATTTTCCTAGTTCTGGTTGATTCTTACTCTCTGCTTTTCCGTTTAAGTCTTCAAATCTTGTATTCTCAAACATCAAAATACTTCCAACACTTAAATTTGAAATCGCAGCCTCAAGTAATTCACCTCTTGTTTCAGCAACAAACTGAATAGGTTGATTCATTAACTCTGATAATTTTTTAGAAATAGGTAGTAAAGTGTTTGATAAATCATTTTCACTAGCAACTCTTCCTAAATGTGAAAATAGTATTACCTTAGCACCTTGATCTACTGCATACTTAATAGTAGGGATTGCCTGTACAATTCTATTTTCATCAGTAATTTCACCATTCTTCATCGGAACGTTGAAATCAACTCTAATTAATACTTTTTTGTTATTTAACTTAATATCTTTTATCGTTTTCTTAGCCATAATTTGACCTCCTGACTCCTCTAGATTATAGCATAACTACCACCTCTAATTATGAGAAAGCGATTTCGAAACATTTATTAAGTTGTTTAGTTAATGCATTTTTTCGGCATTTAACAGTATGTCCGTTATTCATCAAAACAGTATCAGTATAAACAGTTTCGATTTCATGGTAATTAATCCAAACACAATCAAAGTTCTTAACTGATTCAGTTGGGAATAAAAGTGTCGCGTCATCCACAAATATTGGTACCACCGATTTAACTTTATACTTTCTGGTTGTAGCTGTCTTTCTACCTAAATAAGTAGAAAGATTTTCTACACAAAGTTCATTTATGTAACTTATTGGTACTCTTTTTGTCTGATGTAATCTCTTGATGTAAACCGCTGATGTCCCTAGTTCATTTCTGTATAAGTACTGTAATTTCATAAAATGTTCTCCTTTTTTTAATAATATAAAAAGGGGCTACTTGCCCCCTGTTTCTAGTTTATGATTAAATTGTCGGAAACCAAATTTCATTTTCCCACTCCTTTTTACATATTATACAACACCTTATTAAAATCAACAAGTAAGTAGTATTTTAAACTCTCCAGTCCTAACTAAGTTATCAGTCTCAATTGTCGAATACAAAACTCTACCTTCAATAAACTGGTCTGAATCACTAAAGTTTGCGGCGATTATTAATGAACAATCATACTTATATTTCATAACAAGCAATCCATCGTTTGAGACAGTAAATTCCCCATTTAATATGTGGTTTAGGTATTCACTTCTTATTTTGCTGACCTCGCTTAACTCTTGTATTAGATTAGAATCATTTAAGTAATGAAACTGGTATTTGTCAAACAAAGCTAATTTCATGTAAAACGGATCACTCTTTGGTAAGTTTTTATCTTCGTCTGGTTTACAGTCGAGTCCTAAATTCATCGGTTGTACTTCAAACAGCTCTTGTCCTGAATTAATAAATGGCACTGAATTAGGTGCGAACATATTTAGTAAAGTAATCATTTTACTGTGTGAACTATTTCCTGGTCTTGCTGCTAGTCTTTGAGTGTCATGTGTCTCTCCACTCGCAAAGGAAGGAATAGGTAGTTTTGATGCCTCTTTATAAAAGTCATAATGATAATTATCTACAGTTCTTGGTGTCATCCAAAATCCATTCCCCAATATTAGGTCATACCCAAGGTCTTTAGAAAAACCGGCATTACTAGGATCCATCTCTTCAGCTACGAATATAAATGATTTGTCATAAGACTTAGCTTTACTAATTATTCTCTTAGTCAGTTCAATAGGTAATGCGTGACCCATGTCTATTCTAGCTCCATCTACACCAAACTGTTGGTAATACGGAATAATATTCTCAAGCATTTTCCAAAGTTCTTCATTAGGAACAGTACCCGGAAACTTATTACTCTTAATAGAGTCAAATAGTATATAAGGTGGATATTCTTTGTCCAGATAAGCATCTGCACCCAATGGATGATCTAGAAACATTCTAAAGAATGTAATATCACTCCAAGGAGGCTGAGGATCGTTTATGTGGTCACTAAAGGCCGGGGCTATTCGTATGTTCAATACATCCTTAACCTTGCCCAAATCACCTTTTAACTCATCCCACATCGGATGCGTTCCGGGGTTAACTGTAAACATCGATAGATGTCTCAAAGTATCTCTAGATTTGTAAACATATTTCATGTTTTTAGTATTTGGCACAGTTGATTTGTCTATCTCCAGTATTTTAGGAACTTTATAGTCTCCATCCTTAATCCAGTAAAACCAATCAGGATGTTCTTGAATAAGGTCTGAATCAACTGCGTTAGTTCTAGGTATAATATCTATTACTACTCTAATCCCATTCATGTGACAGGCTTCGACTAAACAAATAAACTCTTCTTCTATTGTTAAACTAAAATCATCTTTAAGTCCCGAATCCAGTTCAAAAAAGTTACGAACTGCATACACTGAACCTAAATCACCTTTTTTATTTTTCCTTGAATATTTAGACACCGGAAGTAAATAAAGTAGATTAACTCCCATTTGTTTCAAATATGGAATTAATAATATAGTTTTGATAAAGGTACCAGTTTCAGTTGATGATACAATGCCGTCATTATTATAGTCCCAAGTAGTTGAGGTTCTGATCATCATTGAGTATGCAACTGCTTCTCTTAACCAGTTATCTGGCTTATCAAAGCTTAAAGACTTTGAATAATCTCCCTCTTTTAAAAAACTATTTATTACCCCAAGGTAATACTCTTTTTCATTAACTACTAATAATCGATCTTTTGCGAATGATTTTAAGTTTAATACGTTCCATACTTTTGGGATAAATATCGCCTTCGCTGGCTTTTTTTCTAGCTCTTTAATTAATCTATCAAGCATAATTACACCTCTAATAAAAGTATATCATATGTGATTTTTAACTAATCATTACTCCTATTGGTATATTTTCTTTTACTAATAGTTTAAAATTATATAAATAGGAGGCTCATATGGATAAATTTATGACTAGATACAAGGACGACTTTAAATTAGAATTCCTTAATAGAATAGAAAAGACTTACTCAAGATCAATCGAATACACTTCAGATATCGAAAAGTACGGCGTACTTGGAGAAATGATTCGTGAGGAAGCTATGCTTGACTGGAAACAAGTTAAAAAATTAGTGAAAAAATCTAAGAAACAAGTTTATTACTTTTCGATGGAATTTTTACTCGGAAGAATGATGCTTAATAATCTAATCAATCTAAATTCTTACGAACCTGTAAAAATAGCACTTAGTGAACTCGGTATTGAACTTAATGATTTATTAGAAGTTGAAAACGATGCAGGATTAGGAAACGGTGGATTAGGAAGACTAGCTGCCTGCTTCATGGATTCTATTGCGTCTTTAGGATATGTTGGACACGGAAACTGTATTAGATACAATTATGGATTCTTCAAACAGAAGTTTGAGAACGGTTATCAAGTAGAGTATCCTCAGCCTTGGCTATTAAACACTTCAAACGCTTGGGAAATCAGAAAGCCAAACGACAGAGTCACAGTCAAGTTTGGTGGAAAAGTTATTTTAGAAGATGGAAAGCCAAAACTGGTAGATTATTCTCCAGTAGATGCAGTTGCATATGATATGCCATTAATTGGATATCAAAACGGTGTAACTAACAAACTTAGACTATGGTCAGCTGAACCTAGTACAGAAGTTTCATATGATGGATTCCAGAAATATGAAGCTGGTGTTAGGGATATCTCAAATGTACTCTACCCAGACGATTCAACTGCTGAGGGAAAGACTCTGCGCTTAAAACAACAGTATTTCTTCAGTGCAGCGGGACTTGCTTACATCTTAAAAAAAGAGTTATCTAATTATGGTACTTTAGACTCATTAAATGACCATGTCGTAATCCAAATTAACGATACCCATCCAGCAATTCTTGTACCTGAACTAATGAGATCACTTTTAGACGACTACGGTTATTTCTGGGATCAAGCTTGGAGTATAACAAAGAATACTTTAGCTTATACAAATCACACTATCTTAAGTGAGGCTTTAGAGACTTGGGATGTAAACATAATGCAAGAATTACTTCCTCGAATTTACCAGATCATTCAGGGAATCAATCAAAAGTTTCTGGTAGATCTTAATACTGACGTTGTTAGTGAAGATGATATTAAGAGAATGACAATTATCAAAGACAATCATGTTCATATGGCGAATTTGGCAATCGTGGGCTCATTCAGTGTTAATGGAGTTGCGATGCTTCATACAGAAATATTAAAATCAGACACTTTAAAAGCATTTGATAAATATTTTGTGGGGAAAATCAACAATAAAACAAATGGTGTAACACACCGCCGATGGTTACTTAACTGCAATACTGAGTTAACTAATAAAATAACTGAAAAAATTGGAGATGAATGGATTACCGATATTAAACAACTTAAGAAAATAGAAAAGACTAATATCGAACATTCACTTAACAAGATAAAGAAACACAATAAGCGCAAATTAGCTAAAATCATTTTAGATAAAGAAGGAATTAAGATAGATCCTAACTCTATTTTTGACATTCATATAAAGAGACTACATGCGTATAAAAGACAACTAATGAATGCATTTCATATCATGTATCTATATAATAGACTCTCAACAGATCACGAATTCTATATGAATTTTCATCCTCAAACATTTATCTTTGGGGCAAAAGCTGCACCTAGTTATGTATTTGCGAAGAAGGTTATTAAATACATCAATTCAATAGCGAATGTAGTTAATAATGATTCACTTGTTAAAAAGAAAATGAAAGTTGTATTTGTTGAAAACTACAATGTATCATACGCTGAAGTATTGATTCCTGCGTGTGACATATCTGAACAAATATCATTAGCTGGAAAAGAGGCTAGTGGTACTGGTAATATGAAACTACAAATGAATGGTGCTATAACTATCGGTACTATGGACGGTGCGAATGTTGAAATATACGAACTGGTTGGTAAAGATAATATCGAAATATTTGGTATGAACAATTCCGAAGTTAAGGAATCAAGAGCGAATTATAATCCAAAAGATTATTATGAGAAAGATCCATACTTGAAACAAGTTATTGATCAACTCCAAAATGGGTTCTTTAAAGACGCACTTGCTAATGATTTTGATCCAATAGTGGATGATATCTTAGGTTATGACGAGTACTTCGTATTAAGAGATTTTGAAGCATATAGAAATGCTCAAGAAAATCTTAATCAAAAATTCAAAGACCGACACAAGTGGGCTAAAATGGCCTTAGCTAACATTGCTAATTCATACTACTTCTCAACTGACAGAACAATTCAGAATTATATTGACGATATCTGGCACATTGATAAAATAACATGGTAAAAGGCTGATTGCTCAGCCTTTTTTTTGTTATCCGATTGAACCTTCCATTTCAAGTTTAATTAGTTGATTTAACTCAACCGCATATTCCATTGGAAGTTCTTTTGCGAATGGTTCAATGAATCCCATTATAATCATTTCTAGCGCTTCTTGTTCTGTAAGTCCTCTACTCATTAAGTAGAATAACTGTTCATCCGAAACTCTTGAAACTGTAGCTTCATGTTGTATTGTTACTTGATCATTTTCAGCAATATTAAGTGGAATAGTATCACTAGATGAAATGTTATCTAAAATTATAGTGTCGCATTCAACATTGCTTTTTGCACCAATTGCATTTCTACCATGTCTTATCCAACCTCTATAATTAACTTTTCCTCCACCACGTGATATTGATTTCGAAATAATAGTACTTGTAGTATTTGGTGCTAAATGAATCATTTTAGCTCCAGTATCTTGATATTGACCTTTACCAGCAAATGCAATTGAAATTGTAGTTCCTTTTGCACCCTCTCCAGCTAAGATACAAGCAGGATACTTCATATTACGTCCAGCACCGATGTTTCCATCAATCCATTCCATATGTCCATTTTCTTCTACAATAGCTCTCTTCGTAACAAGATTTATAATGTTGTTAGACCAGTTTTGTACTGTTGAGTAACGACAATACGCATCTTTTTTAACATAAATCTCAACAACAGCTGCATGTAGACTGTCATTTGAGTAAACAGGTGCAGTACAACCTTCCACATAATGAACACTTGCGCCCTCATCAACTATTATTAAGGTTCTTTCAAACTGTCCCATTTGTTCAGAATTAATACGGAAGTATGATTGTAGTGGTTTTTCGATTTTTACTCCTTTAGGAACATAAATGAATGATCCACCAGACCACACTGCAGTATTTAATGCTGCATATTTGTTATCATTTGAAGGAATGATTTTTGCAAAATACTCCTTAACTAGCTCCGGATGTTCTCTCAAAGCAGTATCAGTATCACAGAAAATTACACCTTGATCCGTTAATTCTTTTAAAGTACTATGGTAAACAACTTCTGACTCAAACTGAGTAGAAACTCCCGCCAAATATTTTTGTTCAGCCTCAGGAATACCAAGTTTATCAAATGTATTCTTAATTTCTTCAGGAACATCATCCCAAGATTTTTCAGTTTTTTCACTTGATGTTATGTAATAAGTAAATGATTGAAAGTCTATATCACTTAAATCAGGTCCAAAATTAGGGTTCTTAAGTTCAAGAAAACTCTTGTAAGATCTAAGTCTCAATTCCTTCATCCATTCAGGTTCAGATTTAAAAGCAGATATTTGAGCTACAATACCTTCATTTAGTCCCTTACCAGTTGTTTTTACAGTTTTAGCATCAGTTTTGAAACCATATTTGTAATCGGTTACTATGTCATTAATTTTTTTGTTATTATTCATCTTTCAACGCCTCCTCTGTGGCTTGCCAAGCTACAGTTGCACATTTTGTTCTAGCAGGAAAATTAGCTACACCAGAATAAACAATCGCGTCTCCCATATCTAATTCTTCGTCGTATGTATTACCTTTAATCATTTCGTAGTAATTTTCAATTACTTCTTTAGCATCTCCGACTTTTTTTCCAATTAAAGTCTCAGACATTACTGAAGCACTTGAACAACAAATACTACACCCAGTTCCATCGTGTCGAATATCATGAATTACATTATCCTTAACTTTCGTTTGAACAGTGACATCATCGCCACAAGATGGGTTTTTGATATGAAATTTACGGTATGTAGAATCTTCAACTAAACCTTTATTACGAGGTCTCTTGTAGTGATCCATTATTACCTGTCTATATAAATTATTTAAATCGCTCATATTATTCTCTCCTAAAACTGATTAAAAAAATCTCTTGCTTCAATTACAGATTCAATAAATTTATCTACATCCTCAATAGTATTGTAAATATAGAAAGTAACTCTCAAAGTAGCTAAAACACCTAACCACTTTATAATCAATTGTGCACAGTGATGCCCCGCTCTTAAGCAGATGTTATTTTGGTCAAACACACTTGCTGCATCATGTGGATGTACTCCATCAATATTGAATGCAATTATCCCTGTATCAGAATTAGGATTATAAACAGTAATTCCTGTTATCTTGCTCAATTTTTCTACTGCATATGTTTTAAGCTTTAACTCATGTTCTAATATATTAAACTCAACTGACTTTAAATAGTCAACCGCTGCTGACAACCCAATCGCCTCAGCTATCGGCATTGTACCAGTCTCAAATCTAAATGGTGTATCTTTGAATGAAGCGTCATACAAATCAACGTTATCATTCATATCTCCACCAAATTCTACAGGTGCCATTTTATTTAGAAGTTCTTTCTTTCCAAATAAAACACCAATCCCAGATGGTCCGCACATCTTATGACCACTAAAACTTAAGAAGTCACAGTCTAAATCCACAACATCAATCTCATGATGTGGGATTGCTTGTGCTGCATCAACTGTTACAATTATATTTTGTTTGTGTGCATGTTCAGTAATTTCTTTTAAGGGTGTAATGTAACCTAATACATTAGAAATATATGTAATAGCTAAAACTTTAGTTTTCTTAGTAACTACACTCTTGAAATTATCAACCGTAATTCTACCTTCAGAATCAAGCGGTATGTAAACTAGTTTTGCTTTTTTAACTTTAGCTACATTTTGCCATGGTAATAGACTTGAATGATGTTCTAGTTCAGTAACAATTATCTCATCACCCTCATTAACATGTTCCATTCCATAACTAGACGCAACTAAGTTCAGAGCACTTGATGCTCCACGTGTAAATATTACTTCTTCATACTTTGCATTTATATAATCGGCTACATTTTGTCTAGCCTCTTCATATTTTTGAGTTGCTTGATAGCTCAGCGAATAAACACCTCTATGGATATTAACACCGTATTCACGGTAATAGGTATCCATCGCATCTAAAACTTGAACTGGTTTTAAGCTCGAAGCTCCACTATCCAAGTAAACTAAACCATTTTTAATTGTAGGAAAATCTAACTTATTCAAATTATTCACCTAATTTTCTATCAATAATAGTTCTTAATTCTAATTTTAATGCTTCATTATCAATTCCATCAAGAATAGGATTGATAAACCCATTAATAATTAGTCTTTCAGCATCCGCTTTTGTTAGTCCTCTACTCATTAGATAAAATAGACTATCATCGTCAAACTTACCTATTGTAGCTCCATGTCCCGCTTCAACGTCAAACTCATCAATTAGTAAAAATGGATTAGCTTGAATTTGTGCGTATCTATCTAAAATTACTCCCCTAGTTGATTGGAAAGCTTTTGATCCACTCATACCTCTTTCAATTTTACCGAAGTTATTGAAATAAAGTTTAGCTTTATCTTTAGATACTCCTTGATTAACAATATTGCTTGATGATGCTTTTGCATTATGGAACGTAGCTGTATTTATGTTTTGTTTTTGTTGTCTATCAGCTATTGCTATTGTTTTAATATCTGTACTAGAGAATTCACCTACTAAGTCAACAAGTGTATCAACAATTATGTTCCCGTTGCTTAAGATTCCTCTAGTCATTAACAGTTCTGAATTCGGACCAAGAACACTTCTTAGAGCAGAGTATCCTGTAGTTTTATCAGTATAGTTATCAACACTAAAGTATTTCACCTTAGAACCTTCACTTAAATAAAAATCCGATACAATATTCACGTAACATTCACTTAAGTTTGAAAAATACTCAACAAACTTAACTGAACTGTTCGCACCAACATTTACAATTGTTCGGTGCAAGAAATCAACATTTTCTTGAATATAATATAGTTTAATTTCATCTTTTAGTTCTATATTCTTGGGAATATCAATTAAGATTCCGCTATTCATGTATCCACCATTTAAGGCAGTCATTTTATTATGTCTTAATTCAGTCAATTCTCTTTGAAAGAAATCAAGAATCACTTCTGGTCTCTCCTCAAATGCAGAATTAAAGTCATTTATATAAATATCTTGATAATTACCAGTTAAGTTCTCATAAACGATGTTTCCATCTTTGATAATTATTACATTCTCATTGTCTAGGCTAACCAAATTTTCTAGTTCAACCGGTACATGAGACTGTTTGGTAAGTATTACATTCTCAAGGTTTAACTCCTCTGTCATAAAGTCAGTTATTTTAAGTTTACCCATGTTAGGTAGTTTTAAAGAGTCAAGATCCTTAAGTGATTCTTTTCTAAAATTAATGATCGATTTTGGATTGTGCGAAAAAACCTTATCAATATCGTAATTAAACATTATTCTTCTATTGCCTCTCGAACAGCACAACTACCTAAAAGAATTTTTTTATTCACGTCAAATAGATCATCATCCAAATCAATCCCTACTTCTGTTTTAATCCAGTCATAACCTTCTTCATCGATTCTCTTAATTAGTTCTTCTCCACCAGTTTTTACAATTTGCCCATTTATCATAATGTGAACAAAGTCTGGTTTAATATATTCTAAAAGTCTCTTATAGTGAGTAATTAATAAACAACCAAAATTATCATTAACCATTGCTTTAACGTTTTCACCAACTATTCTTAATGCATCAACATCAAGACCTGAATCGATTTCATCTAAAATAGCAATTTTCGGTTCTAAAACTTTCATTTGTAATATCTCGTTACGTTTCTTTTCCCCACCACTAAAACCTTCGTTTAAATAACGATGTGGTAAGTCTTCCCTCATTTTAAGTTCCTTAACAGCTTTTTCAAATTTTTGGAAAAATTTAACAAAACTAATTTCTGAACCTTCAAGTTTTTTGTTAAGCGCAGTTCTTACAAAATCAGCATTTGTAATACCACTTACTTCTCTTGGATATTGCATAGCCAAGAACAGCCCTTTTCTCGCTCTTTCATCAACACTCATGTCTAAAACATCAGCTCCGTCAAGAGTAATCGTTCCTTCAGTTATTGTATAGTTTGGATGTCCCATCACTGCCATTGCTAAAGTTGATTTACCAGTTCCGTTTGGACCCATAATAGCGTGGACTTCTCCACCCTTGATTACAAGGTCTACACCCTTTAATATTTCTTTATTATCTACCTCTACTTTTAAACCTTTAATAGTTAGAGTTGGTTTCATAATATCACCTCTTATTAATTATATAATCTTAACCTTGTTTAGTCTAACAATACACTGCGTCAAAGACAAGGAAAACACCCATTTATTTAGGGCATTTCTCATTAATTGTTAATGTTGTATTCCTCACTAAACGCTTCAAATTCACCGAATCCTGAACTAAAATAAACCTCTTTATCATATGTGATAAATAATGCTTCAATTCCTTCATGAGTTTCAACGTAATTTAGAGCCTTTTCATACCCATAAACATATAGCATAGTGCTTATTGCATCGATACCAATTATATCATCAGATTTAACCTGAATTAAGATTAAATCGTTAACAACAGGATAACCTGTTTTGGTATCGTAAATATGGTGATACCTAACTCCATCATACATAAAGAACCTTTGAGAAGATCCACTTGAAGAAAGAGCTACATCTTGTAGTGGGAATATCCCAACTATTTGTTTAAACCCAATCAAGTCGTAAGGATCACTAGTTCCAATTCTCCAGCCAGCCCCTGAGTCTTCGTATATAACACCATCAAGTGTTGTTTCTTTTTCAACACAACGTGTACCTATAGGTAATTGAGAACTTGAACCCACATTAACAATTCCATTATTTACCCCTGAATCGACTATAAAGTCTTTTAAAAGAGAAGCAATGTAACCTTTAGCGATTCCCCCAAGGTCTAACTTGATTCCTACTTGAGAAAAAAACACAGTTTGATTTTCTTCGTCTAAGATTACTTTAGTATAATCTACCATACTTAAAGCTAATGAAATTTCTTCTTCAGAAGGAATTCCGTTTATTTCATCCCATTTCGAGTCATCATCAATTTCCCAAAGATCAGCCAGTGGGGCGATTGTTGGATCGTACGCTCCATCGGATTCTACAGCTATCTCAATTCCTAATTTAATTATTTTGAATAAATCGTCACTCGCCTCAACTGGTCCTAAATGAGCAGTTGCGTTAAGGATACCTAGTTCGCTTGTTTTAGAATGAGAATCATATATTTGATGAGTCTCTTTTAAGATATCAATAATACCTTCTTCTAAAGCTTCTAAGTCTTGATCCTCGTTATGATATAGAACTATCTTAGTCACAGTATCTAGATACTCATCATAAGTTAAAATTTGTCTATATAAATCAGTACTTACAGGTTTACATCCCGCTAATAATACCGTTAATATCAATAACATTTTTTTCATAAATTTACCACCTTTACCAAGCAATATTATAACATAATCATAAAAAAAAGTGTACCCATTGGGTACACTTCTGTTTTATAGACTATAGTCCATGTTTGCATAACGTTTGTACATTGCCCAACGTTTTTGCGCTTCTAATTTGTTTTTATCTAATAAAATTTCAGCTTTATCAGGGTTAACAACTGTTAAAGCACCATATCTATTTTGAGTCATTAAGAAATCTCTATATTTATCCCATTGAGGTTCTTTACTATCAATTTGTAATGGATTTTTACCTTCTTCAGCTAATTTAGGATCATATCTAAATATTGGCCAGTAACCACATTCAGTAGCAAGTTGTGCTTGGTTGAATGTATTAACTAGTCCACCTTTAACACCATGTGCGATACATGGAGAATAAGCGATTAAGATTGATGGTCCATCATATGCTTCTGCTTCTCTCATTGCTTTGATAACTTGAGCTTGTGAAGCACCATGAGAAATTTGAGCTACGTAAACATGACCATAAGTCATTGCGATTGCAGCTAAATCTTTTTTCTTACCTGGTTTACCACTTGCAGTAAACTTAGCAATTGATCCAGTTGCAGATGCTTTAGATGATTGTCCACCAGTGTTAGAATAAACTTCTGTATCTACTACTAAGATATTAATATTATCTGTATTAGCGATTACATGATCTAGTCCACCGAATCCAATATCATAAGCCCAACCGTCTCCACCAAAGATCCAGTTAGATTGTTTAATGAAATATTCTTTTAATGTAAGAGCATCTTTTTTACCAGCAGCTTCTAATTTAGCAATGATCTTAGGAGAAATTCTAGCAGTGATTTCACCACTTTCTCTGTTTGCTACCCATTCATCAGTTAACTCAGCATACTCAGCATCCATATCTTCTTTAGCAGCTACGATTTTAATCTCTAATTGATCACGAAGTGCTTCGTTAGAAATCATCATACCGTAACCAAATTCTGCATTATCTTCAAATAATGAGTTTGCCCATGCAGGACCTTTACCATCTTTATTTGTAGTATATGGAGTTGATGCGAAACTACCACCGTAGATTGAAGAACATCCTGTTGCGTTAGCAACTGTCATTCTATCTCCAAATAACTGTGTAGCTAATTTGATATATTGTGTTTCACCACAACCAGCACATGCACCATGGAATTCAAATAATGGTTGTGCGAACTGTGAGTTTTTAATTGTTTTAGTTTTATCTACTAATTCTTCTTTGTATCCTACTTCATTGAAGAAGTAATCAGCTTTTTCTTGTTGTCCGTTATCTAAGTTTTCGTGGATAGGAGTCATTTCTAATGCTTTAACACCTTTTTTACCAGGACAAACTTCAACACATAACATACAACCAGTACAATCTAATGTAGAGATTTGGATTGAGTACTGTAACCCAGCCAAAGCTTTACCAGTAGCATTTAATGTTTTAGTTCCATCAGGAGCATTACCAGTTTCTTCATCCGAAGATAAGAATGGTCTAATTACACCATGAGGACAAGCAAATGCACATTGATTACATTGAATACAGTTATCATCTAACCAGATTGGAACATCAACAGCAACACCACGTTTTTCATATGCAGTTGAACCGTTAATCATTCTACCATCTACAATTGATTCAAATGCAGAAACTGGTAAATCGTATCCTTTTATTAAGTTAACAGGATCAGCGATATTTTTAACAAAATCAGGTCTGTTAGAATCAACAACTTTAACTTCAATTTCTAAGTTAGCCCATGCAGGATCAACTTTAACTTCAGTAATACCTTCAGCTCCATGATCTACTGCTTGATTATTCATCTCAACAATAGCATCACCTTTTAACTGATATGTTTTTTTGTTGTATTTTTTCATTAAGTCTTGTGCATCTGCGAATGGAATGATTTGTTCATTCAATTTGAAGAATGCAGCTTGCATAATTGTATTGATTCTTTTACCTAATCCAATTTTGTTTGCTAAATGAACAGCATCAATAATATAGAACTTAGCATTTGTTTCAGCTAATTTCTTTTTAATAGAATTTGGTAAGATATTTAATACACCTTCAGCAGACTCAATAGTATTTAATAAGAAAGTACCATTTGGTCTTAAACCACCAACCATATCGTATTTATCAAGATAAGAATCTTGAGAACATGATACGAAGTGAGGAGTATTTACTAAATATGTACTTCTGATTGGGTTTTTACCGAATCTTAAGTGCATACGTGTAACTCCACCAGATTTTTTAGAGTCATAACTTGAATAAGATTGACCGTATAATGGAGTGTTTTCCCCAATAATCTTGATTGTATTTTTAGCAGCTCCAACTGTACCATCAGAACCTAATCCAAAGAATAACAACTCAGTTGTAGACTTATCTATAACTTCTAAGTGTTCAGTAGGTAATTCTAATGATTTGAATGTTACATCATCAATAATCCCAACTGTAAATTGATTTTTTTGTTCTCCTTTTAAGTTATTGTAAATAGCTAGAATTTGATCAGGAGTAACATCTCTTGAAGAAAGACCATAACGACCACCAATAACAACTGGAGCATTTTCTCTACCATAGTATAAAGCACGAACATCTAAGTATAATGGTTCACCTAGTGCACCTTTTTCTTTTGTTCTATCAAGTACAGAGATTCTCTTAACAGTTTTAGGCATTGCATCTAAGAAATATTTTTCACTGAATGGACGATATAAATGTACAGTTAACATACCAACATTTGCACCATTTGCATTCATGAAATCAATTACTTCTTCAGCAGTTTCTGTAACAGAACCCATTGCGATAATTACATCAGTAGCATCATCAGCACCATAGTAAACAAATGGAGCATAATCTCTACCAGTAACTTTCGAAATTTCAGTCATATATTCTGCAACGATATCAGGAACAGCATCCCAGTATTTATTTTGAGCTTCAGAAGCTTGGAAATAAACATCATCATTTTGAGCAGAACCTTTAGTCATAGGTTTGTTAGGATTAAGAGCATTAGCTCTAAAATCAGCAACCATATCTCTGTCTAATAATCTGTCAAATACTTCGTAATCTAACACTTCTACTTTTTGAATTTCATGAGAAGTTCTGAAACCATCGAAGAAATGCATAAATGGAACTTTAGATTTTATTGCAGCTAAATGTGCAATACCAGCTATATCCATTACTTCTTGTACAGACCCACTTGCTAATAAAGCAAATCCAGTTTGTCTAGCAGCCATAACATCTTGATGATCTCCAAAGATCGATAATGCTTGAGTAGCTAAACTTCTTGCAGCAACATGAATTACACCTGGTAATAATTGCCCCGCAATTTTATACATGTTTGGTAATTTCAATAATAGTCCTTGTGATGCAGTGAACGTAGTAGTTAATGCTCCACCTTGAAGTGAACCATGAACCGCCCCAGCAGCTCCCGCCTCTGATTGCATTTCAACAACTTTTACCGGAACACCAAATAAATTTTTCTTACCTTGTGACGCCCAAACGTCTACCCACTCTGCCATTGGAGATGACGGAGTTATAGGATAAATACCAGCAACTTCTGTGAATGCATACGATGCATGCGCAGCTGCTTGATTTCCATCCATTGATTGGAATACTTTTGCCATTTTTAGTAGCCTCCTTAATATAATACATTTTTAAGCAAGTTATTATAACGCAAAACATGTGAATTGACAATTTTTTATTGTGTTTTTAACCAATGAAAGCGTTGTCATTTCATTCACATAAATCCTGAATAATAGGATGTATTGTATCTAAATCAACATAACTGTAACGAAAGTAACGGAATTTACTAGTTTCATCTCGGTGTTTCATTTGCTTTAACACTTAAATTGTGGGAACTAAAACAAAAAAAAGAGGACTAATCCTCTTTTTTGATAACTACTAATGCGTCAACTGCACAAGACCCAAGACCCTCTTCATAAAGGAATAATGGATTGATATCAATTTCCTTAACAGTGTCTATATTTTTGTACATATAATCACTAAGTGATTGGATATCCTTAACGAGTTGATTTATGTCTAACTTTTTAGTTCCTCTGTATCCTGATAATATTGGTAAAATTCTTAACTTTTCTACCATTTCAGTAGCATCAGCTTTATTTACAGGTACAGGAGCGTATGCAACGTCTTTAAAAACTTCAGTCGTTGTTCCACCATCTCCTACCATTACAATCGGACCATAAACGTTGTGGTTATATGCCCCTAATATAATCTCATATCCTTTTGGTACTTCTTCAGTTAAAAGAACTCCATCTAAAACTGCATCCGGACAATGACCTGAAACATCTGACATCATCTTATGATAAGACACTCTTAACTCTTCTCTTCCTGGAATGTGAAGAACTACTCCACCCACATCAGACTTATGTGGTATATCCAGAGAATTGACTTTCATTACAACTGGGTATCCAACTCTGTCTGCAGTATCTAATAGGTCATCTAATGTTTTAGTGAAATGATTTTTGCTTAGTCTAACATCAGATTCTGCTAACATAGCTCTACTATCAATTTCAGATAAAGTTACACTTGATCCAAATACTTTATTTGTTGTTAAAGCCATATTATTAAAATCATATTCTTTTGTGAATCTATTAATACACTTATTCAACATTTTAAAGAATACTCTCGAGTTAGGAACAATTAAAGACTGTCCAAAACAAGACTCACTACTATCCTCAATCGCATGAGAAAGAGTTTCATCAACAATATAAGTAACTTTTCCATACTGAATACAATTTCCTTTATTCTCAATACTTGTAATTTTTATATCTGATTCAGTTTGTACTTCTAACTCTTTTTGAATAACGTTTCTTATATCTGATCCTACATTAACAATCTCAACATTACTTGCGTTTTGTTGAAACGACTCATGCGATAAAATCATCGAAGCATACTTAAGTTCTTGGTATGAATAACAATTGATAACTCCGTATTTATCCATTAAAGAATTAAATATCTGCATATCCTTTATCATTCTCCCAGAATGAGTAACAGGATTAGCCTCACTAACCACATTTCTATTTAGTAATACAACTGGTTTGTTCTTTTCTAATAGGTTCTGAAATACTCTTATTGCTAGGTCAAAATTGTTTATTTGATCTACAATTACTGACACATAAAGTACATCTTTTAAATCCATGTTAAGTATCGACTCAAAGACCTTTTCAGAATAGACTTTCTCTTGAGGAGTATCTACATCATCAAATTTCTTCTCATTGTGGAACAAGTAACCTTTCATAAACATCACCTTCCTTATTAAAAATATATCACATTATGAGTGATTGAGATTTCGTTTTTGTTTCATGTTAGTAAAAAAGTGCACTATCTGCACTTTTATTTTAATTCCATTGTAGTTAAACAAGTTCCGCTCTCATCAAATGTACTAATCTCAGTTGATGCAAATAAATCACCTTGAACAAATGTTAATGTACCAGTTTCGTTTCTCGGTAACCATAACTCAACAAATCCATTCTTAAGAGTTGAGACGGTTTCATTTAAAATTGTAACTCCATTTTCATTAATGAATAACACATTTAATTCTTCTTCTACTAGTTCGCCTTGACATCCTGTCACGCTATGAATCATTCAGGTATGTGTAAAAGTCTTATAAGGGGCAACTGCTAAATAAAATAATTCCCCAACTTCATAAACTAACGTTTCTTCCCCAGAATTGATTGTAAGTTCGGTACCCGTTATTGAAGCAGTCACTTCTTGCTTCAAATCATTGTTAAGCTCAAAAATAATTTCTTCAGTTGATTTACCATCAAGTCCTAGTTCTTGTTCAAGAGTAGTCCCTTGACACCCTACTAGGAATAATATTAATACTAAAAATAATTTCTTCATAAGTCCTCCATTGGATATATATTACCAAATGGGTATACGAACTATCAACTGTTTTCGAAAAAAAACCCACGAGTTGTGGGTTTTGATTAATAATTTCTACCTTTAGCGATAGCTTTCTCATTTACTTCAATCAAATGAGCTTTACCTTCACCGAACATTTTTTTAAGAACATCTATGATATCTTTATCAGCAAACAAGTTTGCTTCTTTTAAGTAAGATCCAAGCATTACCATATTTGCAACTCTAGAAACACCAAGTTCAATAGCGATTTTGTTTACAGGAACTTTAATTACTTTAATATCAGTTCTTTCAACTTCTCTACTTACTAAGTCAGAGTTTACAAATAACGTCCCACCAGGAACTACTTTATCTTCAAATTTATCTAAAGATGGTTCATTCATTGCGATTACAGTTTCACATTCACTAAATACGGGAGAATATATCTCCTCATCAGAAATGATAACCTGACAGTTCGCTGTTCCACCTCTTGTTTCAGGTCCGTATGAAGGGAACCATAATGTGTTAAGTCCTTTTTTAGTAGCAGCATAGGCAAGTAATTGTCCCATTAACATGACACCTTGACCACCAAATCCTGCGATAACCATTCTTTCAGTCATATTATAAGTCACCATCCTTAATAACACCTAATGGATAATAAGGAATCATATTGTCTTCAAGCCACTTAAGAGATTCAACAGGAGTTTGTTTCCATCCTACTGGACAAGTTGACACGAATTCAATGATTGAAAATCCTTTTCCATCAATTTGATTTTGAAATGCTTTTTTAACTGCTTTTTTAGCTCTTAGTGCATGTTTTGGCGTATGAACAGAACATCTTTCAACGTAATATGCACCAGGAATTTGACCCATAATTTCAGCCATTCTTAGTGGAAGACCCGCTGTTTGAGGATCTCTACCAGATTGTGATGTAGTAGTTACTTGACCAGGTAATGTAAGTGGTGACATTTGACCACCAGTCATACCGTATATTGCATTATTTACAAATATTGTAGTTATGTTCTCACCTCTATGTGCAACGTGAATCGCCTCAGCTGTACCAATTGAAGCCAAATCTCCGTCACCTTGATAAGTAAATACAATACTTTCAGGGCTTACTCTTTTAACACCAGTAGCAACAGCCGGAGCTCTACCATGTGATGCTTGTTGCATATCACAGTTGAAATACTCATAGTTAACTACACTACAACCAACAGATGCGATTCCAACAGCTTTATCTAATATATCTAATTCGACTAAAACTTCAGCTACTAATCTATGGATAATACCATGAGTACATCCCGGACAGTAACTTGTTTCTTTAGACGTAAATCCTTCTGATCTACTAAATACTTTAGTTTCCATTTAAACCTCCTACGAAATCTTTAACAGCTTTAACGATTTCTTTTGGTTCTGGAATAACTCCACCAACTCTTCCGTAAAATCCGATAGGAAGTCTACCTTCATTAGCAATTTTTACATCATCAATCATTTGTCCCATACTCATCTCAACTACTAGTAAACCTTTAACAGTAGCTGGTAATTCAGCAAATGCTTTCTCAGGGAATGGCCAAATGAAGATTGGTCTTAAAATACCAACATTGAATCCTTCTTTTTTAAGTTGGATAATTGCAGAACGACAAATTCTTGAACTTGTCCCATAAGCAACGATAGCTATTTCAGCATTTTCCATGTTAATCATTTCGTATCTTTGATGATTTTCTTTCATATGATCAAATTTAGCTTGCAGCTTGTGATTCATTTGTTCTAACGTTTCAGCCACTAAACTTAAACTGTTGATTATATTTCTAGTTTTTCTACCCCTAGTACCAGTAGTTGCCCAGTCTTTAGCAGGTAAATCATATTTAGGTGTTGGACGGTCTAAATCAACCGGAGCCATCATTTGTCCAATTAATCCATCAGCTACTAACATTACAGGGTTTCTGTAATAATCTGCTAAATCAAATGATTCTTTCATTAGGTCAAAAGACTCTTGAACATCTTCAGGTGCCATAACGATACAGTTGTAATCTCCATTACCACCACCACGTGTCATTTGGTTATAATCAGCTTGAGATGGTTGAATTCCACCTAAACCTGGTCCACCACGCATAACATTAACGATAACAGCAGGTAAGTTCGCTCCAACTAAGTAAGTAATTCCTTCTTGTTTTAAAGCAATACCGGGAGAACTTGAAGAAGTCATAACTCTAGCTCCAGCTCCAGCAGCTCCATAAACCATGTTTATTGCAGCAACTTCACTTTCAGCTTGAACAAATACTTTACCTAACTTAGGTAATTCTCTTGATAAATATTCAGGTATTTCATTTTGTGGTGTGATTGGATACCCAAAAAATGCGTCCATTCCACCTTTAATCGCTGCTAAGGCAATAGCCTCGTTACCCTTCATAAGTACTTTAGCCATTAACTTGCACCTCCCTTAATTCTATAAACTGTAATGCAACTGTCAGGACACATCAATGCACAAAATGTACAACCGGTACATTTCTCTGGATTCAAGTCCAGTGCAGGTAAATAACCTTTGACATTAAGTTCAGTTCCTAACCCTAAAACTCCTTGCGGACAAGCGTCAATACATAAGCTACAACCTTTACATGTATCTATCTCAATCTCGACTCTTCCTCTTGCCATTATTTCACTCCTTTTATTTAAAAAATAACTATCGATATTTCTAATATCACCTCTAAAATTTTATCATAAATGTAAACGTTTTACAATTTTTATGTAAACTTTTTCATTACTTGTGAACGTACAAAAAAATAGACAAAATGTCTATTATTTTACGTTATGATAAACCTTCTGTACATCGTCACAATCTTCAAGCATATCAAGTAGTTTTTGGAACTTCTTATCTACTTCAGGGTCATTAATTTCAACGGTAATTGTTGGAAGCATAGTCTGCTCATCAATTGTGAAATCAACTTTACCTTTCTCAGCTTCAATAGCATTCTTTATATTGAAAAGTTCATTGGCTGGAGCGTATATGATTATCTCTCCAGAATCTTCTTCCAAATCTTTAACATCAATGTCAGCCATCAATAAGATATCTAACAATTCTTCTTCATCGAATCCTTTAAGTCCAACTACACTCAAATGTTCAAACCCATGAATTACAGATCCACTCACTCCAAGTTTTCCATCAGTCTTAGTGAAACAGTTTCTAACGTCTGTAACTGTTCTATTAACGTTATCACTTAAGCAATCTACAATAACAGCAGATCCACCTGGACCATATCCTTCATATCTATACGCAGTGTAATTCTCTCCACCACTCATGTTGGCTTTTTCAATGTTTCTTTTTATAACATCTGTTGGTACTTGTGCCTTTTTAGCCTTATCAATCAAATGTCTTAGACTCAAGTTTGCGTCCGGATTAGTTCCACCGTTCTTTGCGCAAATGTATAATTCTTTACCAAACTTAGAATAAACTTTCGCCTTTGCAACTCCAGTTTTCGCCATTGAGGCTTTTCTAACTTCAAATTTTCTACCCATTTCTTCACCTCTTTATGATTATTTATTATACCACATTAATTATCTTCAACTTTGAAAACAATAACTGATTGTCCTTTGTTAAAAGTTGGATTTATATGTCTTATTCTCGAACTTCTTAAATTATGCTTTGTAATCGCATCCTTTAAGACTGTCCCCCCAATATAACCGTGAATTACATAAATACTCCTAACTTGCTTTGGAGCATATTTAACAATTCGTCTAATACTTGTTAAAGCTTGGTCGGAAAATAAATCATGTAAATCAACTTCAAATTCCTCATATTCTAACTCTTTTATTTCTTCTATTGAAATATCGTAATCGATTCTAGGTAAGTCTAAATAGTTAAACATCTATTATAAAATAATCTTTCTCAAAAATTCGTCTTTTCTTTCAATATAATGACTACTCTTTATTCTGCGAATTGTTCTAGATTTTCCTCTTACCAAGAGTGATTCCGTTTCAGCAATACCATCTATGATTGATACACCTTCAAGTAAGTCTCCTTTTGTAATTCCAGTAGCTGAAAATACGATATTATCACTAGAACATAAATCATTAAGCTCCAGCTTTTTATTTACTTCAACACCCATTTGATGACAGCGTTCAATTTCAACTTTACTTATATCATCACAATCAGGTTTAACCTGATTTCTAGGTAATAATTTTCCTTGCATATCTCCATTTAAAGCTCTAATAACTCCAGCAGACACTACACCTTCAGGAGCACCACCTATACAATACATGAAATCAACATCACTATGAGGCATACAAGTTAATATACTAGCAGCAACATCACCGTCAGGTATTGCGAACACTTTAACACCAGACTTTTGTACTCTCTTTATCATTTCAAGATGTCTTGGCTTACTTAAAGTAATCATAGTAAGTTCATTAATAGGTTTATTCATCGCTTTTGCGATTCTTTTTATATTTTCTTCTAAAGGTAGGTCAATATCAATAACACCTTTACACTCATAATTAACTACTAACTTCTCCATATACATATCAGGTGCTTCTAATAATGCACCACGTTCAGCTCCTAATATAACAGCCAGCGCATTACTTTGACCCATTGCCACCATTCTAGTTCCCTCGATAGGATCTACTGCGATATCGATTGGATCTCCACCTCTACCAACTTTTTCTCCAATATATAACATTGGCGCATCATCTATTTCACCTTCACCAATAACGATTTTTCCATCAATATTAGTATTATTAAGCATGTGACGCATCGCTTTAACAGCTGCATCATCAGCAATATTCTTGTCCCCTCGTCCTAGATGTTTATATGCAGCAAGGGCTGCTGCTTCAGTAATCCTTGAAAATTCTAGCGCAATTTCTCTTCTCATTAAATTCTCCCCAATAAACATATTTCATACATTTTATTCTAGCAAAATAAGTAAATTAAAAAAAGGGGATGTCCCCTTTATTTTATAAGTAGTGAATTTACTATAATAAGTTTAGTTAAAATCTAGAATAATTGAACTTCTTCTACTCCATCAACTTCATCAAATAACACTTTAACTTTCTCTTTACTTGAGGTAGGAATATTCTTACCCACATAATTAGCTGTTATCGGTAACTCTCTATGTCCTCTATCAACTAAAACAGCCAACTGAATTCTTGATGCTCTACCGATATCCATAATAGCATCCATCGCAGCTCTTATTGTTCTACCAGTATATAAAACATCGTCTACTAAGATAACCGTCTTACCAACAACATCCAAGTTAGGAAGTGTTACTTCTACTTCATTTTCTATATCATCTCTATAAGCATATATGTCCAAATCACCGCTTTGCACTTTTATGCCCTCAAAAGAGTGGATATTCTCAACAATTCTTTGAGCAAGATTTACACCTCTTGTTTTAATTCCTACTATAACAATTTCATTTAAGTCTCTATTTTTTTCTATTATCTCATATGAAATTCTTTTAATCGTTCTCTTAATTGTCTCTTTGTCTATAATTACTTTCATAGGTCCTCCTAGAATATTTCAAATATAATATTTTCAATTAATATTACAAGCTACACTATTGTACTATTTATTATATGTTGTTGTCTATATTAGGGTATTAAATATTTATCCATAAATAATATGGTTTTATAATTAAGAAAACTCAAGTTCGAAATACATCACAGTTCAATAAACAAGCTATAAGTTGAAATTCTCAGAAGAATTACCAAATCGACAATAACTATTGAATAGTTACTGATATTATACTTTACAAGGTCTAAAGTCTCTATTTATAAAGTAAACGCTAACATTTTCTGAAAAAAAACCTTAAATGCTGTTTCAATTTCCTCGGTTTTGATTTATAATATGAATAACAAACTTAAAGGAGACAGATATATGAATGGAACTGTGAAATGGTTTAATGCTGAAAAAGGTTACGGGTTTATCACTGCAGAAGATGGAAAAGAAGTGTTTGCTCACTTTTCAAATATCGAGGGTGATGGTTACAAATCTTTAGAAGAAGGTCAAGCTGTTGAATTCGAAATCGAAGTTAATGACCGTGGTCCTCAAGCAACAAACATTATTAAGTTATAATTAAAAATGGACATTTGTCCATTTTTTTTTGCTTTAAATATGTATTAAAAAAAGGGAACTAGTGTTCCCCTAATTTAACTTGTTTTTCTAATACTCGCTTAATTGGTTTGTAAAGGATCAACATGAGAGTAAAGTTACCTATCATATGTACGATATCGAATGTAATACCATTAAACCAATAAATGAATATATTTATATTAGTTAATGGAGCGGTATAAATTGCAAATAACAATCCAAAACTTAAACCAAACAGTCCCGATACTACGGCCCAACCAAAAGCCCCTTTTATTCTTCTTCTTAGTAAATGAGTTATAAGTATCAACAATGGCCAAATTAGATAATATCCAAAAGTCCACAATCCGAATCCCCAAATTAGAATTTCAGTTGTTGAAAAAACTACAGATACTAATAATGTTTTCCTTACACCCAGTACAATTGTATACAAAATGAATAGAAACGATACTATTTCTATATTAGGAATAGTAGCTAAACTCATTTTACCAACTGTTACTAGAATAGAGAGGAAACTAATTAATATTAACTCTCTTGTGCTAGAAACTTGTAGCTTCAAATGTAAACACGTCTCCATCTATAACCGGTTGGACAGACACACCTAACATTCCATATTCATCATTTACAAATATACTCCAGTAGTAACCCATACCTAATGCTTCAAAGTTATAATCTACTAATCCAGCAACATAAACTCCAAAACTTGCGTCAGTTGTTTCAAGACCAAGTTCTTCTGCATTTTCTAGTAGAACTCCTAATAGATATTCTTCATCAGTACAAGCTTCAATTGTTTCACTAATACCTTCTGCTTCATAAACAACTTCAATTGTTACACATTTGCTTCCTTGTTGCGTTTGCTGACAACCAACTAATATGATTGTAAGCATTACTAATAACAAAACTACGATTTTTTTCATGACACTCTCCTTATAATTTTGTCCCCGAATAAAAAGCTCACTTCCGTGAGCTGAAAATATCAATCTTAAAAAGATGATTTCTCAAACCCCAGGAGACTATTGTTTTGGCAAGTATACCGGCTCAACTTCATCCTCCTTACACCTTCCCACAATTTCTTGCAGTGGTTATCGTAATTCGTCAGTTATACGGTTGCTGGGACAGCTTGAGAATTTAACTCAATTCCTTATTAAGTAATACACCAAAATCTACATTTAGATTATACCTTCTATACTACTAAGTCAATGGTTTTGAGTACTTAAATCTACAATTATTGTGAATGTTATAGCAACTACAATTATCAGTCCACCAAGTATCATATTAAGAGTCATTACTTCTTGTAAAAACAAGACTCCTAATACGGCTGTAACGACTGGAACAAAGTTTACGAACAAACTTGAAGTAGTGCTCCCAATGGCTTTTAGACTGAATATATATAGGAGCAAGGCTAATCCTGTTGGGACTACGCCTAAATAAACAACTGATAGAACATGTCTAAGTTCAATTATTGTATAATCAATATTCTGAGTAAAAATAAATGGTACAAATATAAAGAATGCTAGAGTTGCTTGAATTCCTGTAATCTTAATAACAGAATACTTATCCGTTAACTTTGAAGAGACAGTAACATAAGCTCCCCACATAATAATTGCTAAAAACATAAACATATATCCAAGCAATTCATTATTTCCACCTGACGTAAACACAATCAGATAAACACCGATAATAGTTGCTGGAATCACGGCTTTCTTAGCAAGTGAGAGTTTTTCCTTAAGGAATATATAGCTCATCACCATAATTACTACAGGCTCGAACGCAAGTATAAGTGCTGCGCTTGAAGCGTTTAACATATCAATCGCAATCCCCTCAAATATAAAATACAATACGAACCCAAATACAGTACTTAATAAGAACCAAATTCTATCAGGCTTTTTGATTTTATAGTTAGTTGACGATATTTTCATTATTATCATAAATAGTATTGTGCTAAAAAGGAACTTAAAAAACATTAATCCAAGGGGATTAAATACTTCTAAAGCTATTTTTGTAGCTACAAAACTAATACCCCAAGCAATTGATACAATAACTATTGATATATATCCAAGTTTTTTCATCTTATACCTCACATGAAAAATTATAACATATAAAAAAGTGACTCAAAGAGTCACTTATAATGTTCTTCCTACTGCCTCAGCAATTTTACGTACTGACTTAGTTAATCTTTCAAATTTCTTAGGTTTTAAACTCTGAGCTCCATCACTAATAGCCTCTTCAGGATTATCGTGAATCTCAATCATTAGCCCATCTGCACCAGCTGCGATAGCTGCTTTAGATAAATCTTCGACAAAATCCCATTTACCAGATGCATGCGATGGGTCTACAAATACAGGTAGATTCGTTAATCGTTTAGCAGCAATAACTGCGGACAAGTCCAATGTATTTCTTGTATACGTTTCGAATGTTCTAATTCCTCTTTCGCAAAGTATAACTTTGTTGTTCCCATTGGAGATAATATATTCAGCACTCATTATCCATTCTTCTATCGTGTTTGAAAATCCACGTTTAAGTAAGATTGGTTTATCAGTTTTACCAAGTGCTTTTAACAAATCAAAATTCTGCATATTTCTCGCGCCAACTTGAATAAGATCTACATTCTTAAATAAAGGAATGTCAGCAGCAGATACTATTTCAGTACAAATTGGTATATTGTGGGTATTGCGTACTTTTTCTAAGATTTCTATTCCTGTTTTCTCTAAGCCTTGAAATGAATAAGGACTAGTTCTCGGTTTAAATGCACCTGCTCTTAATATATCTATCTTACCTTCAATCAAAGAGGTAATTAATTCCATATGTTCCATAGACTCAACGCTACAAGGACCACCAATTATTACGATTTTGTTCCCGCCAACTTCAACATCTTTAACTTTTATAATAGGTATTTCTTTATGTGCATGTGTCTTAAACTCTACTACTTTCTTAACACAGCTAAAGTCATACAAATCGTGATCATCCATGTGATCAATAAACAACATTCCAATTTCATCTACCATTTTATCGATATAGCTAATTTTAGATGCTTTTAAATAGCTTATTAAACTTCTATAGTTAGGATCATTTGAATCCGTCTTAATTTTTACAATCATGTTACCTCTTTTCTAGGAATTTAATAGCTTTTATATAACTGTTAAACCCTAATCCGCTAATTGTCTTTATACATATATCTTCAATAACGGAAATCTTTCTAAATTCTTCTCTTAATTTTGGATTTGATAAATGAACTTCAACTGCCTCAATATTAACAGCTAACAAAGCGTCTCTAATCGCATAACTATAATGTGACCATGCTCCTGGATTTAGGATTAGGTAGTCACATTTTGCAGTTTGGATCTTTTCAATGTACTCACCTTCAAAATTGGACTGAAAAATCTCAACCTCTACGTTTAAATCATCACATGTTGAGTTTATCAATGATACTAATTCAGTATAATCTGAATTTCCATAAATTTTTGGTTCTCGAGAACCAACTAAATTAATATTAACACCATTTAGAATTAAAATATTCATAAATACCCTCCACATTTTCCACAATAACATCTGCTGCCGTAGAATAAAGTACCTCTCTTTCAGCAAACATTTTTTCAAGTGACCCATCTTCTCTTAAAAGCGGTCTCCCGTTCTTAGACTGACATTGAAGAAACTCTAAAGACCTCTTCAAGTAGATAACTACCCCGTTGAGTTTCAACGAGTTAATATTTTTCTCATTAAGAATTACTCCACCACCGGTTGAGATGACTTTACCAGAGTAAAATTTAATGTCATTAACTACTTTACTCTCAATTTCTCTAAAATTAGGTAAATCAGAAATAAGTTTCTCTATAGATCCAATCTCTTCAATAAGATTATCTGTATCTATATGTTCTTTATGATATTTTAACGACAGCACTTTTGCTAGAGTGGTCTTTCCGCTCATAGGCATACCAATGAGAACGATGTTAGTGATTTTCTTCAGTAACCTCAAATACACTTCATTAATCTTGTGTTCATATGAAACATTAAAGAATATCTCTTGAGCCTTTACCGCTTGAGCCACTAGCATATATAATCCATTTACTGCTTTCGTATTAGCTGATAACAAAAATCTTGTTCTTAGTGGATTATAAACTAAATCAATAGCTACTTCTATACTGAAGTTACTTAAATCTAGTATTAACGAGTCATCTGGATACATTCCAACTGGAGTTGTATTCACAATAATGTCGTAAATATCCTCTAAATCAGTAATTAGTATTCCCTTACTCCTTGAACAATAATCAATGCTTCTTGATTCCATATCCTTAGCAAATCTAGTAACAGTTTTACTAGAGCCACCAGTTCCTATAATAAGAATTCTCTTATCTTTGAAGATAATATCATTCTTTTCGATAAGTTTCTTGAACCCATAATAATCAGTGTTAAATCCTTTTAACACTCCATTATCATTTACAACAGTATTTACAGCACCAATTTCCTTAGCAAATTCATCTATAAAATCTAAGTGACTCATTATTTCTTCTTTGTAAGGAATAGTGACATTCAAACCTAAAAAATCTCTACCTAATAGAGAAATTTCATCTAGTTCCAAATAGTCATATTCAATGTCACTTATCATCTTGTGAATTACTTTTGACATACTATGATTTAGTGATTTTCCAAGCAAATAATACATTACTGTAGTTTTTTGCTTTCTTCAATTATTTTAAAAAACACGTGGTAAATCTCCTCTGAGTAATCTCTAGCTTTATCAAGAATCAGGTGCTCCCTTTTCAAGTCTAGAACTTGTTTATGATTCTGTTTTTTGTAAATTCCAATTGCTTTTGATAATTGATATCTTCTATCAAGAAGTCTCATCAACTGGCTATCTAGCTCATCAATCTCAGTTCTCATACTTTTTAACTCATCCATGAACGCCCCTCGCTTTCTACAATAAGGTCAAGTAAAGCGAACGCTGACAAATTACTTATTACATGCATCCCTCTAATAAAGATTCCTGCATCATGTCTACCTTTACCCTTTAACTCTTCATTTTGTTTTGTAATATAATCAACAATTATCTGTCTTTTACTTATTGATGGTGTTGGTCTAAACACAGACTTGTAAACAATTGGCATTCCGTTTGAAATCCCACCGTTTATTCCACCAGAGTTATTAGTTCTAGTTTTAAACCCTTCATCGAAGAATATTTGATCATTAGCTTCGCTACCCATCATATCTCCAAATTCGAACCCAGCACCAAATTCAACACCCTTTATTCCAGGAATACTAAATAATGCTTCCGATAAAGTAGATTCCATTGAACCAAATAATGGGTTCCCAATACCTACTTGAACTCCATATATTCCGGTTTCAATTACGCCACCTATTGAATCATGATTTGCTTTGGACTTTTCAACTAAAGAAATCATTTGTTCATACTTCTCAGTATCAATACTTCCGTCCTTAACAGGATCTTGAATCAAATATGATATGTCATTAATATCTCCAACCTGATAAATATGTGAATAAATCAGGATATCTTTTTTAATTAGGATACTTCTCGCAACAGCTCCAGCTATTGTACTTAAAACGGTAAGTCTTCCAGAGAATATTCCTCCACCTCTGTAATCATTAAAACCTTTGTATTTTTCTTTAGCAACCAAATCAGCATGAGATGGTCTAAGTAATGTTTCACTGTATTCAGAAGAATCGTAATTTTTATTTTCAACTAAAAAAGTTAAAGGAGCTCCTGTTGTAACATTATTGAAATATCCACTTACAATTTCAAATTCATCAGCTTCTTTTCTTGGTGTAGTTATTTCCATAGTTGATGATCTAAGTACCAACTGTTCCCTGATATATTCCTCATCGATCTCCAGTCCTGGCATTAATCCATTTATCGTAACACCCATAATTCTTCCATGAGACTCTCCAAAAACAGTAAATGATATAGTATTCCCAAACCTATTCAATTGCTTCAACCCCTTTTAAAAACTCTTCAAGTTCTATTGTTTCGATAAGTGCTTTTCCAATTTCTGTTACTCTGACAACCTTAATAAACTCATTTCTAATTTTTTTGTCAGATCTAATTATTTCAGTGAAGTTTCCATCATATGTATATGGTAAATTAAATTTTTGTAAGTATTCTTTTAAAATACTCTTTAAAGGATAATCTATACTCTTATACATCCCAATTGATATTGCTTCTCCGTGTAGTATTTTAAAATGACTATGAATCTCAATTGCATGACCAATTGTGTGTCCAAAGTTTAGTATGTGTCGTTGATGGTGGTCATGTGGATCTTTGCATACTATATATTTTTTAAGTAATAAACACTTCTCTATAATTTTCATTATATCCTCGCTATCAATATCTAATAAAAGACTCTTATCTAAGGTGAAAGCATATTTTATTACTTCTGCCATTCCATTATTATAATGTCTTTTTGATAAGGTTGATAACGTAGTAGGATCAATTAAAACAACTTCAGGGTCATAGAATGTCCCTACATTGTTTTTTCTAAAATGATTAATCGCTACTTTACTACCTACTGAACTATCTACTTGAGAAAGTAGAGTCGTAGGGATTTGAATAAATCTAACCCCTCTTAAATATGTGGCAGCTACAAATCCTGCTAGGTCACCAACTACTCCTCCGCCAAGCGCAATAATTTGAGCGGCTCTTGAGTAATCTCTAGAAGCTATCTCCTCTAAGAGGTGCTTATATACATCTATTGATTTTGTTTCTTCCCCTTGCGCTAGTACAAGTGTAAGAGGGTTGTCAAAGTAACTCTCAACTTTAGTTAAGTATTTCTCCGGAATCCCATTGTCAGTGATGATAATAGTTTCCCTTTCAACATCAATGAAATCGTGCAACCGTCCAAGTAATCCATCTTCAATAATTATTTTATAATTTCCGCATTGAATCATTTTCTTACCTCCACATTTACTCCCACACTTATAAGATCATTTATAAAGTTTGGGTATGATTTATTAATTGACTCTATATTCTTAATTAAAACATCTGTCTTTGTAGCAGCTATTGCGGCCATCATCGCGATCCGATGATCTGTTTGTACAATATTATTATAACTTAGATTACTTGGAAGTACTTTAATTTCGCCATCATATTCTATATTAGCTCCTAATTTCCCAAGAGTATCTAGTATTCCTTCAATTCTATTCGATTCCTTATATATTAGTCTACTTACACTTGATAAAGTTGATTCACTAGATGCAAAACAAGCTAACAGCGAAAGTGCAGGTGCTAAGTCTGGTGAATTATTAACGTCAAACTTAAATCCAGAATAGGTCTGCTTAACGAATCTATATCCAGAATCGTAATCTACTTTGCCAATTTTTCTTAGTAGTTTAATAAGCGCAAAGTCTGGTTGTAGACTGTATTCCGGCGCATTAATAAAAATATCTCCATTAACAAATCCCGCAACTGCCCAAAACGCAATTGCTGAAAAATCAGGTTCTACTGTGTATGTAATTCCAGAATATTTCTGGTTTCCTTTAATATAAAAAGTGTCTTTTACTCTTTTAATGACAATTCCAAATTCTTCTAAAACATCTAAAGTCATCATTATATAGTTTTCACTAGTTCTATTTTTTAAATTAAGAATTGAATCTCCATCTAGTAACGGAAGTGTATACAGTAATCCTGATACAAACTGTGATGAAATAGACCCATCTATTTCGAATACACCTGGAGATAAATCAAAATTATGCACCATTCCTTTTCTAACTAACCCGAGTTCCTCATATATATTAATTGGCCTATTGTATAAGCTCTCCATAACTTCAATATCAAATGTTCTAAACATTGATGATAGAATCGGAATCAGCATCCTATACGTGGTTCCTGACTCTTTTAATTTAATCTTACTGTTTGTAAATTTTTTAGGAGTTACTAAAATATGTTCTCCAATGTCAATACCTACACCCAATGAGACAAGGGCATTAATTGTATCTTGAATATCATCCGAAATTGTAAAATTCATTATCCTAGACGGCCCTTCTGCTAAACTTGCCGCAATTAGCGCTCTATGTAAGTAACTTTTTGATGCAGGCACTTCTATTTTCCCTTTGAAAAAGGATTGTTTTATTAAAGCTTCCATTTAATCATCTACCTTTACTCTATTATACTAAAAAAAGCTATCAAAAAAAATGGATTTTTTTCTGTGACAAAAAATATTATTAATGTTAGTATTGAATGAGCGAGGTGGTATTTTGTACAAACAAATAATAGAAACAATTAAAGAAGCTAAAAAAGTGATTTTAATCCCCCATGTGAGACCAGATGGAGATTGTTTAGGATCTTCTTTTGGATTAAAATATGCAATCGAAGAAAACTTTGGAATTGAAGCACATGTTGTTGGAGAACACTCGAAAGATTCCCATTGGATGGGCGAAATTTCAGAATTAAGTGATTCAGACTTTACTGGTGCTCTTGTTATATCTTTAGATACCGGATCAAAGGATAGAATGATAGATTCAAGAGGTGACTTAGGTGACTTCTTCATAAGAATTGATCACCATCCACATGTAGATTATTTTGGAGATATTGATCATGTTGATTCATCTATGGCAAGTTGTTGTTCAATAGTTACTGATATGATTAGAACAAGTGGACTGAAACTAAATGATTTAGGAGCAAAATGTTTGTTCTTTGGAACAGTTACAGACACTGGTAGATTTAGATACCCAAGTGTAACTGCTCTAACACACATTAACGCTGCATTCTTACTTGAGTATAACGTTGATATTCAAGATGTATTTGAAAAAATTTACATGAAAGACATTTCAAGACTTAGTTTAGATAAATTTGTGTTAAATAACTTAAAATCAACTGAGAGTGGATTCTTGTATGTAATGATAAAAGTTACTGATATGGAAGAACTGAAAATTAACAAAGACGATGCAGGGAACGCTATAAGTAAGCTTGAAAACATTAAAGGTTTTCCAGTATGGGCTGTCTTCTATGAATTAGATGGGCAAATCAGAGGTAGATTACGTTCACGTGGTCCGGTAATAAATGGATTAGCAGCTAAATACAGAGGTGGCGGTCATGCTCTAGCTAGTGGGTTAACTCTTCACTCTTGGGATGAACTTGATAGTTTCATAACTGATTTAGATGAAATTCTAAAAAAATAACACCTTCAATTGAAGGTGTTTTCTTATTATAAAAACCAGAAATAGTAACCAATTAATCCAACGGCGATTCCTAATACAAATCCACCAAATACTTCAATTGGTTTATGTCCCAGTAATTCTTTAAATTTTTCTTCGTACCTTTCTTCTCTGTTCATAATATACTCTACATCTCTAGCAATTCTATTTAAAACAGATGCATGTTTTCCTGCTTCAAATCGTATCCCCATTGCATCATGTATTATTACAGCACTAAAAACAGCACTCATCGCAAATTCCACTGAACTAAATCCGTGGATTAAACCTAAAGTCATAGTTAAAGTTGTAACAAGTGAAGTATGTGAACTTGGCATTCCACCAGTAGAAGCTATAACTGTTAAATCCCATTCTCCACTAACAAAATATTTTGTAAAAAACTTACTAAACTGAGCTATCATCATTGATAACACAGATATTTCTAATATATAATTAAACATGTTATCTCCTGACTTTCTTTAAACAAAAGGCACTTAACTTAATAATAAGTAATATAAGTGCAGAACTTTCAATCTATATGTTCTTGGACTCTTTATCGTAAACTTGTCTATATAGTTCAAAACTAATAATTGCGCTCGCAATAGTTGCTGGAAGAGAGTAACCGAATTCTCTACCATACGAGATATGTACCTCTGAATCACAGAGTAATAATAGTTCAGAATTTATCCCTCTTCTTTCACCGCCGATAACAATAACTGCATCTTCAGCGAAATCTGTCTCGTATAAGTCAATTGACTTGTCCGATTTAATTGTAGCATATATCTTGAACCCTTTATTCTTGATTACTTCAGCAGTTTCAGCACTGCTGTTAGATATAGCTATATTCATTTTCTCAAAACAACCTGCAGACGCTTTCGTAATTACAGAATTAACGTTTGTCCAATCTCTTGAATCAATTATTAATCCTCTTACTCCTGAGGCGAATAGTGTTCTAATTATACTTCCAAAGTTGTATGGATCTTCTACGCCTTCAAGCCAAAAGTATTTACCTTTTTCCAATATTTCCTCAACTGTTGAATACGTTCTCGGTTCAACATCGGCGATAAATCCGCCATGAGTATTCCCATTGTATCCTTCTAAGAATTCTGGATTAACAAAGTTAACTTCAACACCTAGCTCATTGCATAATTTCTTCATGTAAGAACTTTTTCTTGTTCTCTTCTTATTAGAAATCATAACTTTATTTACTTCTCTGTTTCCTGCTTTCAAAGCAGCCTTAATTGATATAAATCCTTCTAAAATCATACTTCTCACCCCATAGTCGTTAAAATTTTAGCATTTTTTAGTATATAATTCAATTACTATCATTAATATAAGGAGTGATTAGATGGCTGAGTTAAAAACAAAGGAAAATAATGCATCTGTGCATAAATTTATTGAGTTAGTAGAAAACACTAAAAGGAAGGCAGATCTTATTGAATTGATTAGTATCATCAAATCTATTGGAAACGTTGAACCCAAAATGTGGGGTGACTCTATAATTGGCTTTGGCTCATATAACTATACACATGCTTCAGGTAGGACCGGAAATTGGTTTAAAGTAGGAATTAGTCCTAGAAAAACTTCATTAACGATTTATGTTCCTGTCTACTTAGAAACAATCCCAAAGATTCTGGAAAAACTTGGGCTAAAACATGGTAAAGGATGTCTTTACATTAAATCACTAGAAAAGACAAACATAGAAGCACTTACGGAATTAATTGAATATTCATTTGATAAAACAAAGGAACTTTAATAAGTTCCTTTTATTCTGCTAAATTTCTTACCCAGTTCCCTTTTCTATACCTTACAATAGCGAATACTCCTTTTGGTATATCGTTTGCTTGAATTATTAAGAACATTATCCTTACATCCATTTTAGTAAAGTATGCAAGCCCTAGTGCCATTGGCACTGATACGACCCACATAAATACTGCATCCATAAGTAGAGTTGACTTCGTGTCTCCTCCGGCTCTAATAACAAAGAATAATCCCATGTTAAATGCAAACACAGGAATAAATACTCCATTAACCCTTATGTTGAAGGCGACAATTTCCCTAGTAGATTCTGAAACATCATACAGGTTAGGAATAAAGAATGACCCTACAATTAGTAAGAGACCGAAAATGAATGCAACAAACACACTAAAAGCAATCAGTTTAACTGCATTATCTTTTGCTTCTTCTAACTTGTTTGCGCCAAGTGTATTTCCTACCATAACAGCTACAGCTGTACTCATTGCACCAAATACAATAAATACTAACTGTGAAACCGCGCTTGATATATTGAAGGCAGCTAGTGCACTGTCTCCTCTGGTTGAGTAGGCTTTTAAGAAGGCAGTCTGTCCTACAGACCACATAGTTTCGTTTAACATCATTGGCAGTGCAACTATTAAAATACTAGCTAAAACTGCTTTTTCAATTTTGAATATTCTTCTAAACTTAGTTGCGAATACTTTACCTCTTCTTTTAACAAGTAGTAATAACAATCCTACTTCTAAAAATCTAGCTATTAATGTAGCGTAAGCTGCACCAACTACCCCAAGTTCAGGGAAGCCAAAACTACCAAAGATCAGCAAGTAGTTTAGGACCGTATTAACTAAAATAGCCATTACTGATATTTTAAGCATTAGTTTTGGTAAACCTATTTCTCTAAATGTAGATGCGATTGCGAAACTTATGAGCATTGGTAATATATTAAATCTAGTTATCTTAAGATAAGCTAGTCCGTTTTCAATTGTGGTCTCGTTACTAGTAAATATTGAAATCAGCTGTTCTCCAAATACTGAGAACACAGTAAATGCTATTACTGCTAATAAAATAGCTGCTGACAACTTAAACCTAAATGACTCTTTTAGTTTTTCATAGTCCTTTGATCCAAAATACTGTGCTGAATAGATTCCAGCTCCACCAATAATACCAAAAGCTACTATGATAACAACAAAATACAGTTGATTAACAACTGCTACTGAACTTATTGCAGATTCACCTAATCTACCTACCATAACATTATCAACTAATTGCACTGAAGCAGTGATAAGTTGTTGAATAACTACAGGTAAGGAAACAGCGATTACTTTTTTGTAAAAATTCTTAGTTCCTATTATCTTTTTAAACATGTATAACCTCCGAGTACGGCAGTAATTATAACATAAAAAAAGAAGATTTCTCTTCTATTTCTTATATTCATCTTTAAGTTGATTAAAGAACAGTTTAAGACTTTCTAATGACTCAACTAGCTTTTCATCTATGTTAGGATTATCAATAACATGATTCATCATTCGATCATGGAACTCCTTATGGACTTCCATTACTTCGTCTGCATTATCAGTTAAATCTAACAAGTAAACTCTCTTGTCAATTTCATCTCTAACTTTACTAATAAATCCTTTGGCAATAAGCTTATTTACCGATGTTGTAAGAGTACCCTCAGTAACCATCAATTTCTTAGCAATCGCACCCATGCTTTTTTTTTCTGATAATAAAATTGCTTCCATTACGTGAACTTCGTTTACCGTAACCCTTTCATTAATGCGGTCACTGATAAAGTTATCTTCTAAATACAATATACTATTAAATACATCAACAAATAAACTGTTGATTATTTCTTTTGTTTTAATGTTATTCATGAACTTCTCCTCTACTTTGTTACTTAATTATATTTAAATATCTATAAAATGTAAAATGCTATTGAAATAAAGTGACTAATAGCACCCATTATCACAAATAAATGCCAGATAAAATGATGATATTTAAATTTGCTTATAGCGTATATTACTGCTCCAACGGTATAAAATATTCCTCCCATTAATAAAAATACGAAGAACTCTGGTTCAAGGGCTGAGTATAAGTCTCTGATTAATGCGACAGATAACCATCCCATAAAGACTGCTATCACAACTGTGAATATTTTGGACTTTGAAATAAATATTGAATTTATTAATACAGCAGCAAGTGTTAAGACACTTAAGAGTCCATAAACAACGTAAGACTCAGTTGTATTCAATGCCGTAAATGTGTAAGGAGTATACGTCCCTAAAATAAGAATAAACACAAATGAGTGATCTAGTCTTTTAAATACGTCTCTTGTAGTTGAGTGGAAAATTGCATGATACAGAGTACTCATTAAGAAAGTTAAGACTAATGACGTTCCAAATATACTATAAATAAAGACATCAGCAACAGTTCCTTTCGTACTAGCGACATATACTAAATATATTAATCCAACAAAACTTGCAAGAGCAGCTACTCCGTGAGAAACAGCATTGGCAATATCTTCACCTATTGTATATCTAAATAATGAATCATACTTTTTCTTTTTCATATTTTTCAATTACCTTTTCTAAGATTTCCCCACCTTGTATAATTATATCTCTGCACCCAGTAACCTCATCTCGGTACATTGATTTAAGTGTAAAACAGTTTGTTGAATTTAGTTCTTCTTTGAATCTTTTAATATATTCAACCGTAGCTTTCTTTAGCAACGGAGACTGATGAGCAACATTATTAGTAAATATAATACCTAGTACATTAACCGAAGCGGTTAAGATACCACATATATCCTCAGTTAATAACCCTCCACTGAATGGAGCAACCATCTTAAAACAGTTATCATCAAGATTTAAATTGTATTTTTCATTAGATGCATGAAGTATTGCTTCAGAGCAACTATAATCATAAACAGGACTTTTGTATTTTAATAAAAGTTTTTTCATATTGTCCTCCTATTCAATTATACAAAAAAAAGGACAAATAGTCCCTTTTTATTCGTATTTTTTTAACCATCCTTCAAGTTGTACTTTTGGACGGTACCCAGATGTTTTCTCAACAGCTTTTCCATCTTTATAAATTATCATTGCAGGAACTCCCATAAGTCCAAACATTGTCATAAGTTGAGGGTTCTTGTCTGAATCAATTTTTATAATATTATGTCCATCTTTATCTAATTCTTCTAATACCGGATGAAGCATTTTACATGGCCCACACCAGTCTGCATAGAACACCACTAAAGTTGTTCCCTCTTTAACTGCTTCTTCATAATTTGATGCATCTTTTAATTGAATTGCCATATTTTGTCCTCCTAAAATTGTTCTGCTTTTTTATAAATCTCATCAACTTCTTTACCCATAAACCTTTCGATTAAGAAAGATGATACAAGATAAAATGAAATTAATACAACGTTTGAGTAAATTGTAAATTTTAACCCTAAAGTTGAGATTTGGAAAAAGATAATTGGTAACTTAGCACTTGCCCAAATACTTAAGAAAAATACAACGTTTCCATATCTAGCTCCCTTTTTAAGCATAATCATAGCTACTGGAAATGCAGCTACAAGTGGTCCTGCAGCAAGTGTTCCAAACAAGAAGGCTATTGAGATTCCGAGTAATCCGGATTTTTCTCCCATCAGCTTAATCATAGTCTCTCTTGGTACCCATACGTCTAATAGACCTATCAGTAAAAAGATTGGTGGGACAATTTGTAACATTGTCCAAAACTGACTAGTAATTTGGATTCCTGCTTCTATGGCTATATTATAATCTATTACTGCAAGTACAAGCAAGGCAACCACACTTGCCCAGAATACTTTCGATTTTAGTATTTGTCTCATTACATCACCACCCAGATTACGAATGCTACTACAACTGAGGCTAAAACGGCAAAACTGTTTCTTAACACAACTGCTTTTCTACCGAAAAATTTGTGTTCAGCAGCAATATAGACTATTCCAACTGCCATCAAAGCAGTAACCAGCGCTGCTACTTGGGGATAACCTGCACCACTTTCTAAAAGTTCTGCTCCCAGTGGGAATGTTAAGAAACTTGGTATGAATGCAATGCTTCCTACTACAAGAGCAATAACAACTCCCATAATTCCCGATTCTTCGCCCATCGCAACTTTAATCTGTTCTGGCGTTATTAATGATAATAATATTCCTACAAACATAAATAAAGGAACAAGGATAATCATTATTTTTTTGAAGGACATCCAACCCTTCTTAATTGCTTTTTTTGTCTTAGTTCTATCTTTAAAAAAAGAAACTGTTAGTAATGTCAGTGATAATGCATACAGTATATAAGTTGATACTCCCATTATTTTTCTAAAGGATATTGAACGCCGTACATTCCTGTACCACCAACAACGTTTATCAAAATATATTCTTCTTTTGCTAAAAAATTAACTAACTGTACACTTCTTGATCCTGACTGACAAATGATGTAATATTCATTTCCCTTTTCTAAATAATTTTGATGATTATACGCTAACTCCCTCATTGGAACATTTTTCGCCCCAGGAACTTTCCCATAAGTTAACTCATATGGTTCTCTCACATCAATTACATTTATATTATTCGAAAGTTCTTTGTTAAGTTCTGAAATACTAACATTTTTCATATTAATTCCCCCTAATTATATTTACTTAGTTAGTATACGAACTTTAATAGAAGTTATCAACCCTTTTGCATCGAAAAAAAAATAAAATTAATTAAAATTTTATCTTTTTCATTAATACATCTAATTGTTCCAATTCATTTTCGTCTAAGTTAGAGAATATATGATTATTAAACTCTGTTTCAAGTTCCATTACCATATCGCACATACTAGCGGAATTTCCCGATAAAAATAGTAAAGTTTCTCTCTTGTCTTCGGGGTTTTTCTGTTCAGTTAAGAATCCCGCAATTACAAGTCTTCTTACTACTCCAGAAATTGTAGCTTTATCTGAGTTTAACTCTTCTACTAATGATTTAGCAGAAATTGGAGTTTGAGAATGTTTTATTGCTTTTAGTACATTCCACTGTTGGAAACTCAGTCCTAGTGTTGAAAGTTTTTTCACGAATGCTCTTCTTAATTCTATGAATACGGAACACATGTCATTTTTAAGCTTCGACTTATCCATAATCCACCTCGTTTTTTTTATATGGTTAGTATACCATACTAACTATTGGAAACAATAGTATTACACTAAGAAAAGAAAAAAGCGGTCAAATGACCACTTTATTTACTTTTTGAATTTCTAATGTTCTTAATCAATCTTTTATAAACATTATCTGTTGAGTAATCTAATACTGATTGTTTATAGATTGGCACTCCAACACGGTAGATACCATAAGCAAATACAGCTTGAATACCTACTATAATCATTACAGTTCCGACTCCAATTTCTCCACTTGCAAATAACCCAGGTACGATCATTAATGAGAAGAAAGGAATGAACGCCATAATTTTAATAAATAATGCTCCTTTAAACATAGTAGAGAATATAGCCGTATAGAATCCTATAACCATTAGAATCATTAATGGACTAATGATTTTTTGGTAATCATCTACTTCATTAGCAGTTGAAGCTAAGATTGCCATAACCATTGAATAAAGAATGTTAGTTAAGATATAAAGCACTACTACTATAATCAATGTTGATTGTAACTCACTAGCATAACTAGCTATGTCAATATCAACTTGTGGTAATGATAATTTAGACACTATTCCTCTAACACCAGCTCCAACTAAACCATAAGATAGGATTAATCCAAACTGAATAAGTGAGAATATGTTAGCAGCAAACATTTTAGATTTTAAATGAGTTTTAGGATCAACATTCGACATTATAACTTCCATACTCTTAGTTGATTTTTCGTCAAATATTTCTAACCCAATCATTTGAATAATCATTATTAACCCAAAGAACAGTGGCATAACAATTATGACAGATAGTCCCTCTTGAATTAAACTTTGTAATTCTGTTGCGTCTTCATCGTTAATAACAATTCTATCGATTTGTACTCCAGTTTTCAAGTCAACAATATCTTGTTGTGTTAGTTCCAACCTAATTGCGGTACTTTCTAACTTAATGGTGTCTAGTGCTCCAGTTATGGAAGCATATACTTGCGTTGCGATAAGTTCGTTTGAAGTTATCGTTCCCACAAGATCTTCACTTAGATGAATAACTACTGTATTATCATCATCTTCCGTTATTTCATAAGATTCATTGTAGATAAATAACTCGTTCTCTACTAAGAACCCATTTGATAATGCAAGATTAAATAACTCATAACCTGAATTATCAAAATCATCTGTGTAGTAAATCGAATAACTTTCTTCGAAGTCTCCACCGAATGATCTAATTATTGAATCTATGTTTGTAAATATAGTTACAAGTAATAGTAATATTATGTTTGAGATAATAAATGACTTTTTAAATATTTTTCTTTTTAAACTAAAGAATGTTAAGAACCATTGTTTCTTATTCATAGCTCTCACCAACTTTCGCGATAAATATCTCATTAAGATTTGGTAACCTTACATCAAACATTGTTATGTCATCAACATTTTTGATTGCTTGAAAAATGTTTTTAACAAAACTCTTATTAGTTATCTTAACTTCAATTTCGTTTTGATGAACAATAACTTTTTCAACTCCTGCAACTTTTTTCAAGGCTTCAATATCCACTGAACCTCTAATAATTACATTTTGTCGTTTGTAATTTTCCTTAATATCTTTTATATACCCTGACAATATGTTTCTACCTTCAACAAGAATAACTAACTTCTCACAGAACATTTCAACATGTTCCATTCTGTGTGATGAAAAGATAATAGCCGCTCCCCTATTCTTGAATTCTAAAATAACTTCCTTAAACAGTTCAACATTAATCGGATCAAGCCCACTAAATGGTTCATCCAAGATAAGTAATTTTGGATTATGCACTATCGCAGAAATAAACTGAATCTTTTGTTGATTTCCTTTTGAAAGTTCTTTGATTTTTTTGTTTTCATATTCTGGTACTTTGAATCTTTCTAACCAATACTTAAGTGATGTAACTATCTCTTCTTCAGTTTTTCCCTTAAGTCTTCCATAATAAATTATTTGTTCTTTAACTGTCATTTTAGTTAATAGTGATCTCTCTTCAGATAAAAAACCAACAGTATCTGACTGATCATAACTCATTTTTTTCCCATTGTAATAAACTACACCTTCATTTGGACTAAATAGATTTAAAATCATTCTAAATGTAGTAGTTTTTCCTGCACCGTTTAACCCAAGTAATCCGAAAATTTCCCCAGGCTGAACTTCAAAGTTCAGATGGTCAACAGCTACAAGATCGCCATATTTCTTTGTAACGTTTTCTAATTTAAGCATTTAAAAAACCTCCTTCTTAATAATACCCAAATACATTATACAATAAAATTATTTTTCCCACAATAAATATATACACATATCGTAATAATACAATTTGCCAAAATGACGAAGTACAACTATTATATATGTGGAGGTAATTATGAAAGAGTCAGATATGTATTTACCAATTAAATTGTTCTTTGAGAACCTTGGTTATTCTGTTAAAGCCGAAGTCAAGGATGCGGATGTCTCAGCTATTAAGGACGGAGAATTAGTTATTATTGAAATGAAGATGATTTTTTCACTGAAACTACTTTTTCAAGCAACCCAAAGACAGAAGATTACCAATAACGTCTATGTAGCTATTCCCAAACCTACATACAAGGTTTATAGATCAAAATCCTTTAAGGAAAAGATATATATACTGAAAAGACTGCACCTTGGACTGCTTCTAGTTAGTGACACGGTTAAAGTCGAGCTAGACCCAAAACCATTTAACTTAAAAGTTAGCCAAGCAAGGTCAAAGAAAAAGAAAAACCTCCACCTAAAAGAATTCTCAAATAGACAAGGCAATTTCAATACTGGTGGCGTTACTGGCACTAAAATAATGACACATTACAGAGAACAAGCACTTTTAATGACCGGACTTATTAATAATGGAGATATTCGGATAAAAGATCTAAAAATTAACGCACCAAAAGCGGCTTCAATCCTGCAAAAGAACTTCTATGGCTGGTTTGAACGAGTAAGTCGAGGAATCTATCAATTAACTGATATTGGAAATGACGCATTCAGTAAGAATGAGACATTCATAAATTCAATGCTTAACAATATAAAAGAAAAAAGCTCATGAATGAGCTTTTTATTATACTTTATCTTCGCACTTGTAATATTTCGTATGTAATAATTCATGTGCTTTTTTAGAACCTGGAGCACCTAAGTATTCTTCATACACCTTGATGATTGCAGGGTTGTTATGAGATTTTTTAAGCGGTAAATCTCTATCAACTTGGTATATTGCTTCTCTTCTTTTACTAATAACAGAAGAATCACCGTGATGATATGGTTGTCCACCACCATCAATACATCCACCAGGACAAGCCATGATTTCAATTGCATGAAAGTTTCTTGGATTTCCGTTCTCTACTTCTTCCAATAATTTTCTAGCGTTTCCTAGACCTGAAGCGATACCAATGTTTAGAGTAAGTCCAGCAACAGATAATGATGCTGCTCTAATCCCTTCATCACCACGTAATGCTTCAAATACATAATCTTTTGATGTTTCACCAGTTAACCATTCAGCAGCAGTTCTTGTTGCTGCTTCAATAACTCCACCAGTTACACCGAAGATTGCTGCAGCACCAGAAGATATTCCTAAAGGATTATCAAAGTCTGAATCCGGTAATGATCTAAAGTCGATATTTGAAAGTTTTATTAGATGTGCTAACTCTCTAGTAGTAATTACGATATCAACGTCTGGATTACCATTTACTTTATGTTTTGTTTTATTAGCCTCAAACTTCTTTGCTAAACAAGGCATTACAGAAACCATGATTAAGTCTTCACGTTTAATCCCAAGTTTCTCAGCATAATAATTTTTAGCCATTGCACCCATCATTTGTTGTGGCGATTTTGCACTTGATGGAATATCTAATAAATTAGGAAACTGAGTTTCAATAAAGTTAACCCAAGCCGGACAGCAAGATGTTAATAAAGGTAATGAAACTTCTTCTCCAGCCATATGTTTTTTAAGTCTGTCAATTAACTCAGTCGCTTCTTCCATGATAGTAAGGTCAGCTGAGAAATCTGTATCAAATACAGCATCGAACCCTAATGAATTTAGAGCAGATACTAATTTACCAGTAACAATTGTACCTGGTTCATATCCAAACTCTTCTCCAATAGCTACTCTTGTAGCTGGAGCAGTTTGAACTACAACTGTTTTTCTCGGGTTTGCAATTGCTTCAACAACGTCCCAAGTTCTATCTGTTTCAGTTAATGCTCCAACAGGACATACTTGAACGCACTGTCCACAGTAAGTACAAACTGAGTCTTTTAAGTTAACTTCAAATGCGGTAGATACAACAGCATCAAATCCTCTATTTACAGCACTTAATGCTCCAACAGTTTGAATTTCATTACAAACTGTTTCACATCTACGGCACATTATACATTTATCCATATTTCTTCTTATAGAAACTGATTTATCCGGTTTATATGTTGATTGTGATTTTCCTGTGATACTAATATGTCTAATTCCAAAGTCAGAAGCCAAATCCTGTAGGTCACATTTACCAGCTTTTGAACAAATCAAACATTCAGAAGGGTGATCGGATAACATTAACTCCATAACAGTTTTACGAGCATTTAGTACTCTTGGATTATGAGTATTTATCGACATTCCTTCAGATACAGGAGTAGCACATGAAGGAGCAAGATTATTTCTTCCCTCAACTTCAACCACACACACACGACAACTTGCCGCTTTGTTGACAACTTTCATACCGTGCATATCTAAGTGACAAAGTGTGGGAATATTAATATTTATTTCTTTACAGGCTTCTAGAATAGTACTTCCAGCTGCAACTTGTAATTCTTTACCATCTATTTTAATATTTATCATAATAATCCCCCTATCTAATCACGATTGCATCGAATTTACATGCATCGTAACAAGCTTTACATTTAGTACAGTCTATTTGAGAAATTGAATGTACTTTTTTAACATCACCTGTAATACAATCTACTGGGCAAACTCTTTTACAAGCAGTACAACCAATACATTCATTTGGATCAATTAACACCTGTATTAAATCAGTACATTGGTGAGCAGGACATGATTTTTTCTTAATGTGAGCAATATATTCATCTTCAAATTTATCTAAAGTAGATAATATTGGATTTGGAGCAGATTGCCCTAAACCACAAAGTGAAGTTTCCTTAATTACCGTTGATAATCTTCTTAACTCTTTAATAGAATAAGCATCACCTTTACCACTAGTAATATTTTCCAGCAATTCAAGCAATCTTCTTGTTCCAACTCTACATGGAGTGCATTTACCACAAGACTCTTCTTGAGTAAACTCTAAATAGAATTTAGCAATGGCTGGCATACAATCATCTTCATCTAAGATAATCATACCTCCAGAACCCATCATTGAACCTTTATCAATCAGCGTATCAAAATCGATTGGTGTGTCTAAATCATCAATCGTCAAACAACCACCAGATGGACCTCCGGTTTGAACAGCTTTAAATTTCTTACCATCCACAATTCCGCCACCTATATCGTAAATTACTTCTCTTAGTGTAGTTCCCATTGGTACTTCGATAAGACCAACATTATTGATTTTACCTGCAAGTGAGAATACTTTTGTTCCAGGAGATTTTTTTGTTCCAAAACCTCTGAACCATTTAGCACCTTTTTCTAAAATAATTGGAATATTCGCAAACGTTTCTACATTGTTAACATTTGTAGGTTTTTTCCAGTACCCTTGTTCAGCTGGAAATGGTGGTTTACTTTTAGGTTCTCCACGATTACCTTCCATAGAGCTTATTAATGCAGTTTCTTCACCACATACAAATGCTCCAGCTCCGTATTTTAATTTGATACTGAAATCAAATCCAGAACCAAAGATATCTTTTCCTAATAAGTTATATTCATTTGCTTGTGCAATCGCATTTTTAAGTCTTTCAATAGCTAATGGATACTCTGCGCGGATATAAACATATCCTTCAGTCGCTCCAATTGCATAACCACAAATTGCCATTGCTTCTAAAACAGTGTGAGGATCTCCCTCTAATATTGCTCTGTCCATAAATGCTCCAGGATCTCCCTCGTCAGCATTACAGATAACATATTTTTGATCAGCATCGTTGTTCTTAGCAAATTGCCATTTTAACCCAGTAGGGAAACCTCCACCACCACGTCCACGAAGACCTGACTCTTTTATAACATCAATAACGTCCTGAGGTGACATCTTTTCAAGCATTGTAGCCATTGAAATGTAACCTTCTCTTGCGATATACTCATCTATTTGTAATGGATCAATAACACCACAGTTTCTTAAAGCTATTCTTACTTGAGGTTCATAAAAAGACAATTCTTTAAGAGATTTAATAGTATCTTCTTCAATAGCACCTTCAACAACTTTATGTTCTACGATTCTACCTTTAAGTATATGTTCTTCACATATTTCTTTTACATCTCTTACTTTCATATGAGAATAGAAAATTTCATCAGGATAAGTTACTACAACAGGACCTTTTTCGCAAAGTCCGAAACAACCAACAAGTACTAGTCTAACTTCATTGCGGATTCCTAGAATAGTTAATTGTTTATCAAATTCAGCTTTAATTAAGTCTGATTTACTAGATAAACAACCAGTTCCACCACAAATTAATATCTGTGTTCTTTCTGCCATGATTTCACCTTTTATTCAAAACTAGAAATTTCGAATTCCTTCACAATATTTCCGTTCATTATATGTTCTTCAACAATTCTTTTAACAGCTTCACTAGTTAATTTACAATATGTAGTTTTAGTCCCATCACTAGCAAAAACTTCCGCCATAGGCTCTAAAACACATTTACCAATACATCCAACTTGAGTAACGATTGCATTAGAGATATTGTTTTCTCCAACAACGTCAACGAATGAACTTAAGATTGGTCTTGCACCTGATGCAATTCCACAAGTACCCATACCAACAGCAATTCGGTACCCATCTTTTGTTAATCTCATATCTACTTGTTTCGCAACTCTATCTCTTAGTTGCTTCAATTCTTCTAAAGATTTCAAAATATTTCCCCCTATTATCCTTCTGCGTTAAGTTTGCGATACTTTTCAACTAACCCTTTTGCGTCCCTAGCATCATCACGCCCATAAACGTTTTCTCCAACTAGAACTACCGGCGCTAGTCCACAAGCTCCAACACAACGTAACGAATCAAGACTAAATAACCCATCACTTGTTGTTTCACCAACTTCAATTTTAAGTTCTTTTATAAATTCTTTGACAATTTTTTCAGCCCCTTTTACATAACAAGCTGTTCCCATACATACTGCGATTCTGTACTTCCCTTTTGGTGTCATTGTGAAGTAAGAATAAAAACTTACTACACCATAAACCTTTGATACTGCCAAATTAAGTCTTTTTGCGACAAACACTTGCACTTCTCTAGGTAAAAACCCAAAGATTCCTTGTGCTTTGTGTAATACTGCAATTAGCTCACCTTCAAGCGTCTCTTGAGAGTTAATATACTCTTCCAAGGCCACGAAGTCTTCAGCATTCAAATCGTACTTTAGTTTAGCCATGATTACTCCTTTAATTTAAGTGATTTCACTTAGTGTATTGATGTTCTTATTTATATAATCTTCAAGCCACGACTTGACTTCAATGTTTGTAAGAGGAACACTTCCTAATACTTCTAACACATCGGCCTTATCGTAAATGAAGGACTTTCCATTAATAATATGTTTATAAATAATATTCACTTCATTTAAACAAAGTAAATATATCGTTTCAGCAATGTTACCAATAGGACTTCTATTGATATGATTCTTTTGGAACGCTACCGTCATTGTTGTTCCTTTTCCAACTTCAGTATCAATACTGAGGAACCCGTTTGATTGATCCGCAGCTAACTCAAATAGGGAAATACCAAGACCAACATTCCTTGTTGTTCTTGTTGTATAAAATGGATCCTTTACCCCTCTAAGAACTTCTTTGCTCATACCTCGGCCATCATCTTTAATTGTGATTTTTAATTCATTTAAAACGTCGTTTTCAGTTATAGTAATAAACACATTTCCAGCTTCGGCTCTGATAGAGTTTTGAACTATATCATAAATATGAAGTGATAACTCATTCATTTTTTAACTCCTTAATTAGACAGCTAATAGACTTTTCACAAAGTTCTATAAACTCATTATTTGAACCAACATTCGTAATTAGATGAGAATCAGAGTTTCTATAAACTTTTATCTCTTTAAATATTGGAAACTTTTTAATAAAGGAACTGTAGTCATTTGTTAATTCGATTCCTGAAATATAATCGAGATGTTCTTCTCTTATTCTATTTTTTAGACTGAACATTTCCTTATCTAAGTGAGCAAGGATTACAACTCCGTTATGTTTTTTAATTATCTTAAGTAACTCCATCAGTTTAGAGTTAATATTTCCACTCAAACAATTATCGTAATTTCCTATTTCATTATCAAAAACGTCCATTAATGTTTGGTCATATTCGTAAGGTTTATCATAAATTTTCTTTTGTAACCAAAGAGCAAAGTTCTTATAATCAACTGCTTCAAAGTAAGCTAGCAGGTGACCATCTTCAACTTGAATCTCTACTCCAGGAAGAACTAAGAAATCATAACTGTCTCCAATTTCTAATATCGTGTCTAACTGCTTTAAAGAGTTGTGATCTGTGACTGAAATTACATCCAGTTCATTTAGCAAAGCCATATTGAGAATATTATTTGGAGTCATTAATTCATCAGTACATGGGCTTAAAACACTATGTACATGTAGATCATATTTATATTTCATTATTCAACTCCCAATCTACTAAGTAGCAATACAATTTCTTTTGCACTTAGGTTAGTTTTGAATAACGGTATTTTTTCTTTTTCAGCTTTACCTATTACTTCTTTTGAGACAACTACGTTATCTGGGAAAATAACCGCAGATAGGTTTATTAAGGATGCAACCGCTAGTGTATTAATATTGCTTTGAACTGTGATTAAAACATCACCTTCATTTGCATTTGCTAGAACATGACTTAATAAGTCTCCAATAAATATCGAAGAAATACAATTTAGTCCTTTTAGACTTGTCAGGGAGACAAATTCTTTACTTAATTCGTTAACTATCATATTCTAAATCCAATCTTAAGTATTGTCCCATCGGGATTAGACATAATATTAAATTCATCGGTCAAGGCTTTGATGTTTGGTAAACCCATACCTGCACCAAATCCATTTCCTCTTGCGTAGTCACTAGCGGTAGACCACCCTTCAGATAGAGCCATCGGTATATCGTCTATACCAGGTCCTATATCAATAAAATCAACTTTTATAAAATTGTCTTTAATCTCTATTTCAGCGCTACCACCATTAGAATGAATGACAACGTTTATTTCAGCTTCATAAACCGCGATTGCAACTTTTCTAATCGTGGCCTTATCTATCTTTTTTTCAATCAGTATTTTTTTTACCGTACTCGCTACAATTCCTGCCTCATTAAGGTCATTGCTCTTAATTTGAAATTTAAGAAACATATCCTTCGACACCATTTAAACCGGCTTTAAAAAGTAACCCGTTTGATTTGAAAGTGCTTAGCTTTGTTCCGATAATGATAATGTTGGATTCATTTGCCAGAGCGATCATCTTTTCACTTGGCTTTTTACCTCTAACAAGGCAGATTACATCAACATCTAACATTTCAGCTGTTCTTACTGACTGGTTTGTAGCTAAACCAGTTGTAAGCATAGTCTTTTTCTTCTCAATATCTTTTGCTTCTCTAGTTATCATAAGTACATCGCTCATTAAATCGCAACTAAATATATATTTTATATCGATTGGTCTAATGTTGTTTGTAAAAACAGTAGCCTCCAATAGTTCTTGCAGTTTTATAAGTTTCAAATAACTTCCTCCTGATTGTTGTCTTGAATCGAATGAATTACACCCTCATTCTAACCACATAACAAAGTATTGATAAGAGTTTTTAGACCCAAATAAAATGTAAACATTTTCATAAATTTTTACTTGTTAACAAGTGTGTATACGCACTAAAAAAATAAACCCCATTATTGGCTTAGTACAGCCGTTTATTTGACGACAGCGTACACGATTTCCATATTTGTGATATAAATCAACTTTCACTACTATTTTCATAGATTTCACAAGATGTATCTTATGTTACAAAAAAAATGGGTTTTAGCAAAAAAAAAACTACAAAATTAGTATTTTATAGTCTTCTAAGGAAATTCGATTTTTGTTTTACCGCAACAACTTCAATTTCAACTTTGGCACCTAATGGAAGGTTGACAACTTCAAATGCACTTCTTGCAGGATATGGTGGGTCAAAGAATTTTGCATATACTTCATTCATTAAACTAAACTCTGTAATGTCGTCTAAGAATACAGTAGTCTTAACAACATGTTTCATTTCTAATCCAGCTTCTTTTAGCACTGCTTTAACATTGCTAAGTGAAACTCGTGTTTGTTCTTGAATTCCTTCTGCCATCTCTTTTGTAACTGGATCTATCGGAAGTTGACCCGAAGTGTATACAAAGTCCCCAATTTTTATACCTTGGGAATATGGTCCAATTGCAGATGGGGCATTGGAAGTTTTAATAGGTTTTTTCATCTGTTTTCCTCCTGAATAATTACTAAATTATACCATATCTATTTAAGTGTTCTAAATAAAAACTGTCATACTGGAAGTGGAGTAATTTACAGATTTCTTTGTGCATAAAATGTAAACGCTTTATAAACTTTGGGAATCAAACGATTTAATTGGTATTTTTTTATGAAATCGTGTCAAATTTCACCTCAAATTTGGTATACTAGTATCAAAGTATTTCGAGAGGATGATTTAATGAATATTCGTTTGGAACAATTATCAAAAATATTTAGTAATAAAGAAGGAATAGAGACTATTGCTGTTAATAAGATAGACTTGGATATCCCTTCAGGAAAACTAATAGGACTACTCGGACCATCTGGTTGCGGTAAGTCAACAACACTTTTCATGATTGCAGGACTTCACGAACCTACAAATGGAAGAATTTTTTTTGGAGATGAGGACGTAACTGAAATACCTCCTGAACACAGAGGGATTGGACTTGTATTCCAAAATTACGCACTATATCCACATATGACCGTAAGACAAAATATCGCTTTTCCACTTATTAATTCGAAAGAACTTAAAGCGAAATACAAAGGTAATAGAAAAGGATTAAAAGCAGAAATTGAAAGAGTTGTAAAAGAAACTGCGAAAGTAGTCGACATTGAAGAACTTCTTGAAAGAAAGCCAGCTCAACTATCAGGTGGACAGCAACAACGTGTTGCGATAGCTAGAGCATTATCAAAAAATCCTAAAGTTCTTCTTCTAGATGAACCACTATCTAACTTAGATGCTAGATTAAGATTACAAACTAGAGAAGAAATAAAGAGAATTCAAAGACAAACTGGTGTAACAACAATCTTCGTTACTCATGACCAAGAAGAGGCAATGAGTATCAGTGATCAAATAGTTGTTATGAAAGATGGAGTTTTACAACAAATAGATGAACCTCAAGAAATGTACAATAACCCAGGAAATGCATTTGTTGCTACATTCCTAGGAAATCCTCCAATCAACATGTTTGACGCAACTGTTGTTGATGGAGATATTATTCTAAATGACAAGAAAATAATGTCAGTAAAATTAAAAGATCAAGCAATTAGAGTTGCAGTAAGACCAGAGTCGTTTATAATCGATGATGATGGTATGCCTGTAAATGTAACTAAAGTTGAACATATTGGTAGAGATAATTTAATTGGATTCGATTTAAATGGACAAAATGTAAATGCATTGGTAGATGCTGATTTAAAAGCTACTATTGGTACTGACATAAAAGTATCTTTTAGAGAAAAAGGAATTTATCTATTCACACCTGATGGTGAAAGGATACGCGAATGGTAGGCCATTCTAAAAGGAAAGTAACTGTACAAGCGTTCTTTTATCTACTACCAGCACTAGCAGTAATCTTTGGGTTTGTAATATTCCCACTTGTAAGATCATTTTATATGAGTTTTTTCACTGATTATAATATTTTCAAACACACAGGAAGTGGATTTGGGTTTGATAATTATATAGAAGTTGTTCAAGATGACTTATTTATATTAGCTGTGAAGAATACAGCAATCTACACAGCAGTAGTAGTACCGGTATCGATTGCGATATCTTTATTCATTGCTGTACTTTTAAATAACAAAATGAGAGGTATGCAGTTCTTTGAAACAATGTTCTTCTTACCTTATATAACAAATGTAATTGCGATTGGATTAGCGTTCCGTTTCATATTCCATTCAAATTACGGAGTATTAAATATTTTAATGACTAAAGTTGGTATGGAACCAATTGTTTGGCTAAATGATGCCAAATATGCTTTACCTGCTTTAATGATCTTTGGTATATGGGGAGGGTTAGCATTTAAAATTGTTGTCTTCTTAGCTGGGCTTCAAGGTATTGATAAGCAATACTATCAAGCTGCTAAAATTGACAGTGCTTCAAGATGGAAAACTTTTTCTAAAATAACATTACCACTTCTTTCACCGATGATTATGTACATTACTGTAATCTCGTTAATCGGTGCTTTCAAAGTTTATGTCGAGGTAGTAGGACTTTATGGAGGACGACCAGGTCCTGCCAATAGTGCGATGACTATTGTCTACTACGTTTACGAAAGATTCTATGGTTCACAAGAACCAACAATTGCGGCAGCGGCAAGTGTATTAATGTTCGGTATGATTTTGATACTTACATTCTTACAATTAGCTTTAAACAAGAGAAGGGTTCATTACTAGGAGGTTCTGATGGAAAAATATCGTAAGTTACTAATATATGTACTTCTATCAGTAGGAGCTATCATAATGGTCTTCCCATTCTTCTGGATGCTTACCGGAAGTATTAAGACCTACAACGAAATCATCGCAAATCCAATTGTATGGTGGCCGAAAAAAGTATTATTCGACAACTATGTAGTTGCATCAACATATGCACCATTTGTACTATATTTCAAAAATACATTAATCGTATCTTTCTTTAACACATTCTTAACACTGTTTACAACAATCTTAGCGTCATTCGCTTTTTCAAGATTAGTGTTTAAAGGAAGAGATGTTTTATTCAGTATCCTTTTATCAACATTAATGGTTCCAAGTCAAATGTTGATAATAACAAACTACGTAACAATAGTTAAAATGGGTAAATCTTTCAAAGCATTACCCGACAAATTACCGGCGTTCATAATGGAGACGTTCCCTAAACTAGGTGAAATTATTCCTAATATGGCTGGGATTGATACTTATAGTGCATTAATAATTCCTTTCACGGCGAGTATCTTTTATATTTATATGTTACGTCAGTTCTTCAATCAAATTCCAGAGCAGCTATATTATGCTGCAAAAGTTGATGGTTGTAGTGACTGGAAATATTTATGGACTATAATGGTTCCAAACAGCAAGAATGCGTTGATAACAATAGGTTTATTCAACTGGATTGCCAGTTGGAATGCATACATTTGGCCATTATTAGTAACGAATACTGTAGAGAAAAGAGTACTATCGATTGGGCTTAAATACTTTAGTGGTGAAGCCGGAACCGACTACCATTTATTAATGGCAGCTGGGTCAATCGTAATAATGCCACTTCTTATATTGTATCTATTCGCAAGAAAGTATATAATTGAAGGGGTCTCAAGAAGCGGTACCAAAGGATAGCAATAAGGGGTAAACCCAAAAAATAATTTTCAAAAAATTTAATAGAGGAGAATATTATGAAAAAATTATTAGTCTTATTGTTTGCATCTGCACTTGTATTTACATTAGCAGCATGTGGTGATGACACAACTGTCGCTCCACCAGAAGGACGCACAATAGATGGTGGTACTATTAAGTATGAACCAGGTACACCTGAAGCTGAAGCATTATTTATGGATGAAATTCCTACTGGAATTACATTACAATTCTGGCACGGTATGAGTGGTGGAAATGGTGACGCTGTAGATTATTTAGTTGAAAAATTCAACAATGAAAATATGTATGGTATTACTGTTGAAGCAACTTATCAAGGTGGATACACTGACTTACATCAAAAACTAGTTGGTGCATTAACAGCTGACGAATATCCACATATGGCTCAAGCATATGGAAACAACATCATGGTTTATGTTGATTCAGACGCTATTGTTGAGTTAAATGATTATATTTTTGATCATGTTTGGGGAATTGATGATTTTGAAGATATCGTAGAAGGATATAGAATTGAAAATAGCGCTTATCCAAATGGTATGTTTAACTCATTACCTTTCAACAAGTCAACTGAAGTTCTTTATTATAACAAAACGTTCTTTATGGAAAATAATTTAGATGTTCCTACAAATTGGGAAGAATTAGAAGCTGTATCAATGGCTGCAACTGCTATTACAGGACAACCTTCATTTGGTTATGATTCACTTTCTAACTTATTTATTACTTGGACACAACAAAATGGTGGACTTTACACTACTAGCGATGGTACTGCTCACTTTAACAATACTAAAGCTGTAGAAGCAGTAAACTTCTTCGTTAAAGGTACTGATGCTGGTTACTTTAGAACAGCAGGTGAAGATAGATACTTATCTGGTCCATTTAACAACCAAGACGTTATGATGTTTATTGGTTCAACAAGTGGTTCTAAATTTGTTGGTGCTGATACATTTGAATGGGATGCTGCACAAGTTCCTTTCGGTGAAGTTAAAAAAGTAATCCAACAAGGTTCAAATATGTTTATGATGAAATCTACTGAAGAGGAACAAATTGCAACATTCATCTTCATGAATTTCTTATTAGAAACTGAAAACACTGCGGAATGGGCAATGCGTTCAGGATACTTACCTGTAAGATTAAGTGCTCGTGAATTACCTGCTTACATGGATTATGTAGCAACTGGTGTTAACCCAACTAAAGATGTTGGAACTAGTTATGATCCATCATGGTACATTTTCGATCCAATCTTCAAAGAAAGTTATGATATGCGTATGGCAGTTCAAACTGCTGTTGAAGAAGCTGTATTACATGTTAAAACAACTATTCAAGCTATCGAAGACGCACACGAAGCAACATCATAATAAAATATTAAAAGGGAGGATTCCTCCCTTTTTTCAACTAAAGGGGTTAGAAATGAAAAAATTAATTATACTATTATTGGCGTTATTCCTAGTTGGTTGTGAAGACACAACAAACCAGGAACCTGTTACAGAAACACCTACAGATACTCCGGTTACTGAAGTACCAGTCACTGAAGATCCAGCTGAGGAAGTTCCAGTAGAAATAATATTAACTATTGATGAAAAATATCCTATGCCTGTATTACCCGATATGGATTTTACAGGGTTAGACTTTTTTGAAGATGGATTTCAAATAGTTGAACTTGTTTCATGTACTGATGGAGATACCGCAGTATTTAACGTAAGTGGTTCTGCTACTGCTACTAGATTCTTAGCAATTGACACACCCGAAACTTCAAATGGAGTTGACCCATGGGGTCAAGCAGCAAAAGAGTTAACTTGTAGTCTTCTTACAAATGCTTCTGAGATCATTTTAGAAAATGATGATGAGAGTGATGTTTGGGATAACTATGATAGGTTACTTGCTTTCATTTGGGCAGATGGAGAATTGGTTCAATATAAGTTAGTAAGAGAAAGTCTTGCATGGGTTAAGTATCTATACGGTAACTACGACCATAACCTACTTTTAATCGGACTTGAAGGTGCTATGCAAAACGAAGATTTGAGAATTTGGGGTGAAGACGATCCTGATTATAACTACTCAAATGCAATTATAGAAATAGGACTTTCAGACATAGAGAATGTTCATTACGGTAAGACATTATCAACTACTGGTATCATTACTGGAATCGTAGGTAATAACTTCTATATGCAAGATGGTACTGGAGCAATATATGTTTACACAAATAATACTCCATACAACGCAGTTGTTAATTACGGAGTAGGAACAGAAATTGCCTTGACGGCAAATTTACAAGACTATAATGGATTAGCTGAACTTCTTAACATTGTTGATAAGAAAATTGTAATAGTCTCTGAAAATAATGAAGTACCTGAACCAATAGAATTAGCACTAGATGAAATTGGTGAAGCTTATGAAGCACAAGTAGTTACTGTTATTGATGTAACTATTATTGAAGTTGATCCTGATTCAGATTCTAAAGGATTTAGCGTAATTGTAGAAAAAGATGGTATTCAAGCAGAGTTAAGAATCGATAAGTATCTAAAACCATTCATCGAGGAATCATTCTTCGTTGTTGGTGATATCATAGATGCAACTGGTAATGTTAGTCAATTTCACACTACTTACCAAATTATGATTAGAACTGTAGAAGATATCATTAAATGATACAGATATTAAATAAGATACTTGAATACGATAAAATAATTATAATAACGCACAAAAGACCCGATATGGACGCCTTAGGTAGCCAAATGGGTATGAAACTGTTGTTGAATGAAAACTTCCCTAAGAAGCAAATATACGCTTCTGGGGAGGTAAATAGATTCAACTTCAATTATAAATTAGATAATCTCACAGATGATCAATTCAAGGACGCTTTAATTATAGTTCTTGATTCAGGAAGCGAACACTTGATATACGACCAAAGATACAATACTGGTGACTATTTAATCAAATTTGATCATCACATAAACAATTCTCCTTATGGTGATATATGCTATGTTGATGAGTCGAAAGAATCTTGTGCTGGCATGGTAACTGAGTTTGCAATTAAAAACGAATTACTTATAACTAAAGACGCTGCGTTCTTCTTGTTCGCAGGGATAGTAACTGACTCTGGAAGATTCATGTATTCAAATGTGAATGAATTTACATTCGAAGCTGCATCACTACTGATTTCAAAAGGGATAAACCTTGAAGAACTTTATAGTGAACTTTATAAGACAGATCTTAGATTCAAGAAACTACAAGGATATGTCTTAAGTAATTTTATTGCTGAACAAAATGTCGCTTACATCAAATACGATGAAGCTACCGCTAAAAAATTTGATACAAATTTCGTTGAACTTAAGAGTGGTACAGTTAATTTAATGTCTAACATCGAGAACATCAATGTTTGGGCAACTTTCACTGAACACGAAGATTCAATCTTTTTAGAACTTAGAGGTTCGATTGATTGTTTGGAAATTGCCATTAAACATGGTGGTGGTGGTCACTTAAGAGCTTGTGGTGCTACTTTAGAATCATGGGATGAAGTTGACGAAGTAATAAAGGAAATGAAAGCATTATGAAAAATATTATAGACAAAATAAAAGAATATAACAAAATCATTCTAATAATGCATCTTAGACCAGATGGGGACTGTTATGGTTCTAGCTTTGGTCTTAAACATGCAATTCTTGATAACTTCCCGGGTAAAACAGTTTATGTACTTGGAGAACAGTTATCAAACAAAAGGCATCTAGGATTAACTGATACAATCAGTGATTCTGAGTTTACAGGTTCGCTTGTAATATCACTAGATACTGGAACTAAGCATAGAGTATATGATAAACGATTCGACACAGGTGAATTCCTGATTAGAATCGATCATCATGTTCATATAGAGTTCTTTGGAGATATCGACTACGTTGATACTTCAAGTCCTGCTACTTCTTACATTATTGCAAAGATGTTGTTTGAAAATGATATTATTGTTAATAAGAAATCTGCTGAGTGCCTATTTACTGGCATTATCACAGATACTGGGAGATATCGCTACAGAGGTGTTAACAATGAGACTCACGAATTAGTAGCTAAATTAATTGCTACTGGTTTGGACCAACAAGCACTATTCGAGAAACTATATATCAAGACTATTGATGAGTTAATGTTTGAAGGAGAATGCTTAAACTTGATAGAAACATCAGGAGATGTCATATACATGAAAATCCCTGAGACTTTAATTAAGAAATATTCCCTTGATGATCCTGTTGTTGCAGAATATATTAGTTTACTAGAAGACATTGATGGTTATCCAATTTGGGTGTTATTTTATGAGTCTAATAATAGAATTAGATGTAGAATCAGATCCAAGAGTATCCCTGTTAACTTAATAGCTAATAAGTACTACGGTGGTGGACATAAGTTTGCTTCAGGTGCAATATTTAAGACTTGGGATGATACTAAGAATTTGATTAATGATTTAAATAAAAAGCATGAATAATTATTATTCATGCTTTCTTTTTTTAGTCTTCTTTTAAAAATTCTCTGCTTTCATAATGCGTATGCAGCATCTCATGTGCTCTGTGTGAATTCGGTTCTCCTAAGAATTCTTCATAAGTTATCATAACAGATTCATTCTCATGTGATTTTCTAAGTTTCATTAGTGCATCTTGGTCGTATAGGCCTTTTGCTCTAACACCTAAAACGTCTACGTTTTCATATATCTCAGGCAGTGTAATCGGTTGACCACCACCATTAACGCATCCTCCAATACAACCCATGAACTCAACGAAGTGATATTGTTTCTCACCAGTCTTCAACATTTCAAAAAATTCCCTAATCGCTCTACCACCGGCAACAATTGCAACATTTACATCAATTCCAGCAATATTGAGAGTAGCTTCTTTGATTTCATCTGTTCCTCTTGTTACTTCAAATTCAACTCTTTCTAAAGTCCTTTTCTCTAATGTTTCAACAACTGTTCTAAGTGCTGCTTCCATTACACCACCTGTTGCTCCAAAGATATTTGCTGCACCAGTAAATTGTGCTAATTGACCTTCTGGTTCTATCTCATCTAATTCTCTGAAACAAATATCGTTATATTTAATTAGTCTTGCCAATTCTCTAGTTGTTAATACTGCATCTACATCACGGTGCCCATGTGATTGCATTTCTGGTCTTTCAATTTCAAACTTTTTAGCAATACAAGGCATTATAGATACTACATAAACGTCTTCGGGTTTAATACCGTTTTTAGGAGCATAGTATTGTTTTGTCATTGCACCCTGCATCATATGAGGAGACTTACAAGTTGAAAGTGATGGTAAATAGTCTGCTTCATACCCTTCTATGTACCTTATCCATCCAGGACTACAAGATGTAAACATTGGGAATGTTCCACCATTTTGAAGTCTGTTTATAAATTCAGTACCTTCTTCGATTATAGTTAAATCTGCTGACCAGTTAACATCTCCAATATCATCAAATCCTAGCGCTTTAAACGCAGCATACATTTTACCTTCAACATTTGTACCAACTGGAAACCCAAACTCTTCTGCTAAAGCAACTCTAACTGAAGGTGCCGGTTGAACAACAACATACTTTTTATCGTCATTTATTGCATCTTGAACTTTTTGAATAGCGTCTTTTTCACTTAGAGCTCCAACTGGACAAGCTTGAATACACTTACCACAGTACAGGCAACCAGAATTCTCTATAGATACTGGATCAATTGACTCAAGTATAGATTCAGAGCCTCTTTTGTTTATTGATAATATATCTAATCCAGTGTATGTATGACAAGCTGATACACAACGGTTACATAAAACACATTTCCCACTATCTAATACTAATGATACTGAGTTATCTCTTATAACACGCTCTTTCCTACTATGCGTTGGGTCATCCGCGATTGGATTAGCAACATTATTTTTCTTTAATAACCTCAAAAACTCACAGTTATGTTCTCGAGTACAAAGCCAACACTCAAATGAGTGATTACCAGCTAGCATCTCAAGCGTATTTTTAACACTTGATTTAACTTTTGCATTATTTGTTGTTACATTCATTCCTTCATATACTTTTGTGTTACATGAAGACTTAAGTCTAGATTGATTGTCTACATCAATGACGCAAACTTTACAATCTCCATCCTCATTTATACCTTTTAGAAAACATAGTCTGGGAATGTATATCCCATTTTTTTCTGCAACATCTAGTACAGTCTGACCTTCAGTTGCTATTAGTTTTTTATCATTAATCGTTATATTAATCGACATTATTGACCCTCCCCAAAATTATATAATTTGCTTTCAAAATCATGTCTAAACTTTTGAAGCCCTGATAACACAGGATTTGGTGCAGATTGACCTAGTCCACAGAAGGCTGTATTAATCATATAATACGATATTTCCTCAAGTCTCTCTAAATCTTTGTTGATTCCTGCCCCTGATTCTATTTTTTTCAATATTTCATATAATCTAGTTGTTCCTTCTCTACAAGGTGTGCATCTTCCACAAGATTCCTTCATGTTGAACTTCATGAATGACCTACATAGACTCACAATGTCATTGGTTTTATCTAAAACAATAAGACCACCTGCACCCATTTGTACTCCATTCATTGCCAAAGTATCAAATCCAGTTCTCCTAAATAATTCATCATGTCTTAAGAATCCACCAGATGGACCACTGAATAGGACTGCCTTAAACTCAGAACCTTCCTTCATTCCACCAGCAACATCTTCTAGTATTGTTCTTATTGGAGTTCCTGTTGGTAGTTCGTAAAATCCAGGGTTTGCAACTTTACCAGAGATTGTATGTATTTTAGTACCTGGTGTTGTAGGATTACCTATCTTCTTGTACCAGTTTCCACCTCGTTGTATAATTTGTGGAACAATACATAATGTTTCTACATTATTTACAACAGTTGGCATTCCGTAAAGACCCTCAACTACTGGGAACGGAGGTTTATTTCTAGGTTGACCTTTTTTTCCTTCAATTGACTCAATCAAGGCTGTTTCCTCACCACAAACGTATGCTCCTGCACCAATTCTAAGTTCAATATCAAATTTAAATTCAGTTCCGAATAAAGGGGAACCCAATAATTTATATTCATAACAGTCTCTGATTGCTTTTTCCAAGATTGGTTTAGTGTTAGGATATTCTATTCTCAAATAAATAAATCCTTTAGTAGCACCTACAGCAATTCCAGCAATTATCATTCCTTCAATTACAGAGTGAGGATCATTTTCCATAATGATTCTGTCCATAAAATCCCCAGGAATTCCTTCATCGGCATTCATTATAATGTATTTTTGATCACCTTTTGCGTCGTGCGCAAATTGCCATTTAAGTCCAGTAGGAAATCCTGCTCCTCCTCTACCTCTTAATCCGGATGATTTCATTTCATTAATTATCTCTTGTTGAGACATTTCAGTAGCCCTTAGTGCACCTAAGTATCCATTTTTTGCGATATATTCGTCGATCTCAAGTGGATCAATTTTTCCATAATTCCTAAGTTTATCTCTAACTTCGTGATTACTAAGCTCGTGCCATAAACTTAATCTATGTCCAACTTTCTCTAAAGTTGTTTTCTTAATTTTTTTCAGTTTGTCTAAAGTCATCATTTTGAGTACCCCCTGACAATAGATCCGAGATCATATACATCTACCTCTGTGTAGAGATTGTTATCTACAGTAATTGTTGGTGATTTGTCACAGTGGCCATTACAATATGTGATTTCAACAGTAATAGAATTATCCTCTGTTGTGTGGTTATCTTCCAGTTGATATTTCTCCTTCAAAACATTCGTAAGCTCTTCCGCTCCATTAACAACACAACTTGCTCCTTCACAGACTCTAATCACAGTATCACCTAATGGTTCCTCTGTAAAATAGTCATAAAAAGTAGCTGTTGCACTCACTACAGACATAGAAATACCCATCTCTTCTGAAATAATCTTTGAAACTGCTAACGGAATACATCTGTAAATACCATTAACTTCATGCAAAACTTCTATAAGTGGCGTCTTAAGACTTTTATGTTCTAAAACAATACTTTTTATTAGTTTTGACTCGTCCTTAGAAATCTTAACAATTCCCATATTAAACCTCCATTCCTTCTATTTTGTTTTTTTATAAATAACTTACCAATAAAAGTATAACAAGGATGATATTTTCTTATCAACTACAAGTTCGTACACATACCAAACAAAAGCGACTCCTTTAAGAGGACCCGCTAATTAGTTGACAATATTTGTTAGTGATTTTAATAAGTTTTTCGATGTAATCATATATATTGTAGAACTCGTCTTCACTCATGGTTTTCGGTGGTTTTATAAAAGGAACTTCTATACAAATATGAAGACCAGAATCATTGGAACTTAGAAACTGCTTCTTAGAATCTAAGTCAAGACTTAAGGTGTTAAACAGATTTAAATATTTATTTTTGATTACTCCAAACTCTTCTGCATATACTTTTGGATTATCAGACTCTAGCAAAAGTTTTTTTCCTTTTAAATGAGGTTTACCCTTCGACCTTACTTGTAGTGATTTTGGCTCTTTGATGCCGATAAATAAGTATATACCTTTGAATAACTGATACTGGTTTTTTCCATCCGAGGTATAAATTCTTGCCTCCTGAATACTAAAATCAATTGATTTCATGTTGCCTGATATTCTGAATTTTAGGTCAACCGCAGCTCCTCTTGAAAACAATCCACCCAGCTTATTTAACTCTTTATCCCTCTTTATTAACGGATCATATTTTAGAAATGTGTTGTTATCCAAGTTCATATTCTTTATTATTTCGTCTATTAAAAACGTATATATTAATTTATTGAATTTGCTTGTTTTAACTAGTAAAAATGCAATAAGTAATACAGTTGAAAAAACACCTAACATAGATGGTATAAGAACTTTCACAAATAATATGCCTGTTAGAGTATATATTAAATATGTTGTAACTAATGTTACGATAGAAACGTATGTGAATCTTCTTAGAATAAGGTATCCTCTTTTTCTCTTTTTATTCTGTAATTCTCTGTATTCTCTAATAACTCTTGCGTATAGGTATTGTCTTTCCATTATTGCATTACCGCAGTTTGAAATGGAGCGAACTCACAAGTCATGATACCCTTTTTAACAGCTGGGTCATTTAACATAATATTCTCAGCGCTTAGATCATCATCAGCTTTGATTATTACAATTCCCATTGTCTTCAAATCTTCTACTTGTGTTCTACCCGCAAGAATTAGACTATTTTTATCTTTAAGAGATAATAAGTATTCGAAATGCTCCGATACTATTTCCTCATCTTCCTTTTTCCATGCCCCGCCTTTAGTTAATCGTTCCGTGAGTTTGAGGATATAAATATATTCTTTCATATGATACCTCCTAAATGTGTTTTAATTATATTGTTAATTTCCAGATAAAGCAATTTAGTACAAGTAAAAACACGACATAAGCCGTGTTATATTATGTGACTATGCGTTTCATGCTCTTCGTACTTAATGTCACCTGATTTCTTAAATGCCCATTTAACTATTATTTCACCAAATAGTTTATAAATTACAACCGCTCCAAGTACTACAGTTAGAATGGTTGATCCGATATTGGCAAATTCTGGGTTTCCTGTTTCACTAGCAAGTTGCAAAAATCTTATCTCTGCTAAGATTGCCATATCAATCGCAACCCCACCTTGAGGAATAAGTGCAAAACCAAGATATTTAGATACATTACGGTCTTCTTTCAAAGCCCTAGCTGTAACTGTAGAAGCTACAATTTTACCAATTACTCTTACAAATATATATATAACACCCAGCAGTCCAATTGAAGGTAACAGTTGGATATTGAGTTCTGCTCCTGAGAGAGTAAAGAATACTAGTAACAGTGGCATGACGACGGCATCTGTATTTCTTCTTACTTTTTCTTTAATATCTGGATTCAAACTATTAGCAAGAACTGCACCAATAGTTAAAGGTAGTAATATAGTTGATGTATTCAACATGTAGCTTAAACCAATACCAAAGAATACAGCGATGATTATTATAATTAATATTGAGACATTATCACCCTTATAATAATAATTAAGTATTTTTACAACTACCGCACCTATTACTAGTCCAATTATTATAGCTAAAACAATTTCAAATATAGGTTGAGCTAGTAGTTGAGATATATTTGTTACAGTATTAGTACTTCCTGCTAAAAATACAGCAATAGGAAGCATTAGTGCAAACATAATTACTCCCATAACATCATCCAATGCAATCATTGGAAATAACAAATCAGTAACTCTACCTTTTGCATGATAAGTTTTAATTGTAGCGATTATCGGAGCTGGTGTTGTTACTGTTGCGATTGCTCCTAGTATTAATGCATAAGTCCAATTGAACTCATCTAATACTAAAATAATCGCGGTTGCTACTAATAGAAATGTTAAGACCGACTGAGCAATCGTCAGGTAAACAACAGTATTTCTATTGTTTCTGAGCAGCTTAAAGTCAACTTCAAGTCCAACATTGTACCCAATGAATCCAAGGGCTAATAGTTTAAGGGACTTAAATTGCTCTATAACTTCTGCTGAAAAAAAGTTTAGCACATTGGGACCAAAAATTAGACCAATGAATATATACCCTGTTACTTTTGGTAATTTGATAAATTCCGCTAACTTCCCACCTAGGATTCCGACTGTAATTAACAGTGCGATTTCTAGAAAAACATTTGATTGATATTCCGAAAACAAAGAGATGCTACTGAGTAACATATTAACCATAATAAGCCCTCCTAATAATTAATTATACTGCAACTATTTGTTTAAAGCCAATTTTTGGCACTGTAGTGGGATTTAGATATATCTAACAAGATGATTTATATATCATTTATGGTAAAATTAGTTGAAGGAGTGATTATATGAAAACCGAATGGAATATTGAAGATGTAGGATCATTATCCGATAAAACAATAATAGTAACAGGAGGAAATAGTGGACTAGGTTTTGAGTCATCAGCTTTTTTCGCTTCAAAGGGAGCAAAAGTTATAATTGCCGCAAGATCTCTAGATAAAGGTGAAAAAGCAAAAGCTGATATCATTTCAATGTACCCAGATTCAGTGATTGATGTATTACCTTTAGATTTAGAAAGTTTAGCATCTATCAAGAACTTCTCTGATTTGGTTAAGGCGAAATACGACCACATAGACATACTTATGAACAATGCTGGTATTATGTTAGTTCCATTTGGACTAACCGAAGACGGATTCGAAAAACAATTTGGAGTTAATCATTTAGGTCACTTTGCACTTACTGCTCAATTATTTGATATTATCAAAAAAGGAACTAATCCAAGAATAATAAACATCTCAAGCCAAGCACATAGAATTGGCGCAATGGATTTTCATAATCTAATGTATGAACAAGGTAATTATTCGCTTGCTAGAGCATATGGTAAATCTAAGTTAGCCAACTTATTATTTACGCTTGAACTTGATAAAAGAATTAGAGCTGCAGGTTTAGATATCAAAGTATTAACTGCTCATCCCGGAAGTTCCAGAACAAATCTTTCAAGACATGTTGAAAAAAGAAAAACTTTTGTACTTTTTAACTGGTTATTTAAATTAACTTCACAAAATGCATTTAACGGAGCTTTACCAGGAATAAGAGCATCTGTTGATGATTCTGTTAAAAGTGGAGAGTATTACGGTCCCTCTGGATTACTGCAATTAAAGGGAAGACCAATCTTAGTTCAACCAAATGTTAACGCAAAAAATGAAGTTGATTCATTCAAACTTTGGGAAAAATCAGAGGAGTTAACAAAACTAAAATTCGACATAAATAAAACCTGATTATTAATCAGGTTTTTTTTGTTTTAATATTATGTAACTTTAATAATTCTAATGTTTTTTCATGAAGTGCCAAGAATCTTTTCCTAACACTAAAAGGTTTGAAAGTAAGTTTGTCAATTGAGACCATCACAGTCTTCGCAGTTGCGTGAACATTACCATTTACAATAAACTCATACTCGTGCGTTAACTTCACACCATTATATCCTGCTAATCTAACATTAATTGAAAGGTCATCGCCAAATTTTATAGGATAAATAAATTTGGTTGTTGCTTCTCTTATCACATAAAATATTCCCATTTCACCGAAGTCTAGGGACGTCATACCTAAAAAATTCTCAATTAATTCTTCTCTGGCATTTTCTAAATATCTTAAATAATTAGAATGGTGAACTATACCTTGCATGTCTGTCTCATAATATTTTACTTTATATTTATAATTATACATTTCGACCTCTTCTTTCAGATATATTAATAATATCATATGTTCTGCAATTGGGTAAAGTCAGCAAATTCTTTGTAATTGTCTAATATTGTAGTATTGTATAGGTGAGGTGAGGCTATGAAAACTTTGTTCAAAACTAAAAGGCTATCTTTCGTTCTAGCTAACGAGTCTGACATCCCTTATATAATGAGTCTAGAGCAACATCCTGAAAATAGAAAATTTGTTGTTCAAGGAACTTTGGAAGAACACATTAATGAAATCAAGGATAATGACTATCAAGTCATACTTGTAAGAGAAGGTTACGACAAAATCGGCTATATGTTGTGCAAACAAGATCTACCCAATAGCTCATTCGAGCTCAGAAGGCTTATAATTCAGTCTAAAGGCCAGGGATATGGTAAAGAAGCAATTATCGGGTTAATTGATTATGTAATTCTTAAGAGGTCATTTCATCGCTTTTGGTTAGATGTGTATGAGGATAATATAACAGGAATCAATTTATATAAATCAATAGGCATGAAATTAGATGGTATTTTGGAAAAATCTTACAAAAGAGATGATGAGTTCATTAGTCAACATATCTATTCTATAACAAAATCAATAAAAGAAAAGTAGACGATGTCTACTTTTTAAATGGATTTATTATGAAGAGAGTGTCTCTAATAACTTCTTCAAATGAGTCGTTTCTAAAATAAATTGATCTAAGTAAGTTTTTCACATTTGAGTTAATTACAAATTCCCTTTTATAATCTGTCTCTTTTCGATATTCTCCAAAAGACTTAATCCAGTCTCCAATTATATCCTTTTTGAATAAATCTCTTTTAATAAGTAAATCAATAGCCGAAACTATTCGTTCATCTTCATTATTAACAAATAGATAATCTGCTTGAGTAAATTTATCCTTAACTACAGAAAGCATTCCTTCTAATTCTTCATTTAACTCATCACAAATAACAAACTGTTTGAACACATCTGCCGCATGCGCAACACTGTGAGACCAACCAAATTCACTACTATATCCAGAGACATCTTTTTCTCTTCTAAAATAATCTAAGAACAGACTATACATGTCCTTAACTAATTCCTCTGATAGGAAATTCTTCTCATTATGTTTATATAGTACAACTGCAATTTGCAGTGCAGAAAAAGTTCTAGTATAAACACTTGAAGTATTATTCTCACCAATTTTATAGAATAAAAATCGCTCAGTGAAAAGTTGTTTCAGAATTTTCTCAACTTCACCATTTTCTAAATGCTCTTCATATAATAACCTCGCAAGCGCAGGATATACAAGTTCGTCTCTTATTAATGGATCTGTGTTTCCAATATCCTCTAACAACAAGTTGGTTAGTCCAAGCAAGTCCTTCACAGATGAAAAATCAAATTTCTTGTCCTTTAATCTCTTCAACATATCTATAGTTGTTGCTTTCATGATACACCTCCTATAATTAAAAAAGCGCATGCGCGCTTATTCTAAGTTATTAACGTATTTAACTATTGGTAAAGTACTTTCTCTAGACGTTACATCTAAATTTTTCTTGTAAAGTGTGATAAGTTCATGTTCGCCATCACTTTTCTCTTTTTTGACCCAAAGCTTCATTCTAATAAGTTGCAGGAAGAATTTGTCAATTAATGACAATTTATCAACATCAAATCCACTTTGCAAGTAAAAGAATTTAATTTGCATTAACTGCTTTTTAGAAAAGTTACTATTCATTATGTACTCAATATTACGTTTGCTAGCTTTAGTAGCACCAGTTGCGAATACTACTATATGCTTGTCTTTAAGTACACTAAGATTATTAGTAATTGTTCTAAGACCATAAATACCATTTACATATAACCCGCCACCAAAAATTATTGTGTCATAAGTAAACAATTTTTCTACGTGAATTGAGTTAGCGCTAAATACATCCGCATTTAACTGTTCAGCAATAAGGTTTGCATACTTTTGAGCGAATCCAGTTCTAGATTTATAAATTACAGCAGTTTTCATATAACACACCTTCTCTCTATATTTAGTTTATCAGTTTATTCTCAATTAAACAAAATATACAATTTGAACAAGCAAGCATACTGTATCCATAATATATTTTAGGGTAAAAATCGGTTCTTTTTTTTTAGCTTGAGAATAGTTAACTCGAATAAAATAGGGAACAATGCAGCAGTCGAGTTTTGATAATAATATAAATTCAAAAAAAAAGGTAGTCAATGACTACCTTAATGTCTACTCGTTACTTTGTTTAGTTGTTTCAACTACTACTGGTTCATCTGTATCTACATCTTCGTCAGCTACTTCTTCAACAATAGCTTTAGCATAAGATAATCTAGCTACAACATCTTCAGGATCATTAAGAACCGTCAATGCTTCTGGTATAATTAAATCTTTAACATGCAGATTCTCTTCATAAGTTAATTCTGATAAATCAACATCGATATGAGAAACCCCATTACCAACATTGTACTCAACAGATAACTGTGTTAAATCTGTAGTTAAAACTAATTTACCTTTTTCATGAACTTCTTTACCAGTGAAAATAAGTGGAACATCAGATGAAATAACATCATCAGTAGACACTTTAACTAAATCAAAGTGAATAATTGTGTGCATATCATAAGGATCTCTATGGATCTCTTTTACGTATACGATGTGTTTTTTCTTGCTAAGACTAACCGAGAAAGTTAAGTTTAAGCCATACTCTGATAAAGCACTAATAAAACCTTTGTATGGTACTTGTATTGGAGTAGATTCAATACCTTTTCCATATACTACACCAGGTAAAATTCCATTAGATCTTAGTACTTCAACTTTGTTACTTCTTAATTCTAATTGCATTTTTCTCACCCCTTCGTAGATAAACTATAACACACCTAGACTTAAAGAGCCAGTTTAAACATTGGCTAATTTCGAGAAAAAAAGTGGAACCAAAGTCCACTCCTTAAATTATCTTTTCTACTATTGCATTTATAAACTCAAAGATGATATTGTGTCTCTCTTCAAACTTAAAATTCTTACAAAACGAAAGGGCTTCATGAACATTATAGACCTCTAGTCTTTCAACTTTTGCCTCCGCTAAAAGTTCCTCTAATCCTTGTATTATAAGGTCAGTGTACCCATCATTTATACCAGAATTTAGCATTCTACCTAACTTGGGTAAAACCCTCTCAATAAAATGTCTCTCGGACATATAATCTTTTCCCGTGATTACATTCGCTAATTTCGATTTTCTTTTTTTAGTTATCTTTGAGATAGCTCTTAAAACTAACTTTTCATCTGGCAAACTTGCAAAGTAATACTTGTTTCCACCAATACTTCCAAGGACTTTTAAAGTGTCAAGATATCCCATTCTTATATTTGTCTTTATCTGATTAGGATCAACATGAAGAAAGTTACCCAAATTCCCTGATGGCTCGATATAAGTTACATTTGTCCCATTATATTTTTTCTTTCTAACATGGCTTAAACAAACTGCAACTATCTCATCACAGTTTCTTTCTACAGCCATTTTTATTGGCAAGTTATCATAAAGTCCGCCATCCATAAATTTAATGGGGTGACTATTTTCTCTAGCAAATCCAGGTACCATAGCGCTACCTAATAAATAATATTTTAACTCTCCCACCGGTATTTCATCTACAAAGAGTCTGAGAGGCTTAAACTTGTCTAAATTAACAGTAACTAACCCGTACATAATATCGCTAGCTCTTAGTAAATCCTCATCTAGAAAAATATCGACTTTTTCTCTTAAAGGAGATATATCAAGTCCCTTCTTTTCCTTAACATATCCGTAGAAATCTTTAAAAAATGCAAGACCATTAGAGATAGTCCTATTTGTCATCATTTCATCGAAAGCTTTTATTACATTCTCATCGGCAAGAAAAAGATCATCCATCTTCATGTTACTCCAAAGATCATATGCAACTTCAAATTGCTTTTGGGCATAAAATGCTCCGTTAAAGGCACCAATACTAGTACCACATACTAAGTCAAACTCAATACCTAATTCTATAAATGCTTTCCAAGCACCAATTTGATAAGCACCTTTTGCACCGCCTCCGGCGAATATTAATCCCTTCATATAACCTCCAGTTAATCTAACTAAATTCTACAGTAATATCTCCCAAAGTAAAAGCGCATTGTTATAGGATAATATTTTTCAAGTAACGGTAACTGTAACACTTCCAACTATTTTTCCATTTATCTGGATTTCAATTAAATGAACTCCTGGATAAATTTTTCTAGTACTCCTTTGATTAAATGCTACCTTCTTTTCAATATGAGTTATTCCACTTTTACTAATTTGCTTCAGTTTGTATACTTTCCTAGATGCTCTTCCAGATTTCGATTGAAAATGTACTATGTAATCTACGATCAACTTATCATCCAGTGAATGAATATCAAACTTTAACATAATACTGTCACCAGTATTTACTATTTTTTTGTCTGTATGTAAATTTTTTATTAGTAATACAGCATTCATATTATATCCTAAGAACTCAAGCGCTAAGGGATTCCCCTTTTTTATCAACGTTCTTAATGAGTGACTTACTATATATTCCATTTCTTTTTTCGTCTGTTTATTTTCTTTTTGCCATAATCCCAATGTTTTAACAACTAGCTCTGGGTCTATTTTGGATATATCATTTAAATGATTAGCAACGGACCTTGTAACATATCTTTCTGAATCATAATATAAATTGTTCAGCCAACTAATCGATTCTGAGTACTCCATCCCAATTTTCTTTGCCCATGGCAAGGATGGTCTAGTACCCTCAGATGCAAGTCTTCTCTTGTGATAATCAGTACTTAAACTCCATTTGCGTATGTAAACCAGTGTTTCTTCTTCGAAATCATTAAGAAATGATCTTATCGCAAGTTCTGCGGTAAACACTTTTGTATATTCTCCAAGTCTCTTCAAAGATTCATCAGCGTGTTCTTTTGACAAACCATTAGATTCAACGTATTCAAGTATTGATGCAAATACAAAGTGCTCCTCCTTTTGAGCTAACATAACCTTGTCAAACAGCCTTAGAACTTCTAAATAATCTAATTTAATTTCTCTTTCGAGTGTTTTTCTAAGAGCTGTCATTCTCTCTTTTAACTCCAGTGTCTTCATAGTATCTACTAGTTCATTTGTTAAGTGTTCGACATTTAGAGGATAGTACTTATCAATTAGTTTTAGAAACATCGTTATTGTAGTCTTGTTAAATAATTGTTCTTTCAAAGTCATATAATTACCTCCAAATAATTTAGTCTACACTAATAATAAATCATTACTAGTAACTAGTCTAGTATTGCTTTAACTTATTGTTTACTTCTATTAGTTATAGTAGACTGTAGCTAGGTGATAATATGTATGATAAAGCAATAACTCGACAACTCATGAAATTTAATATGTATGGCTTCTTTAAAAACCTACGATTTTTCGATCCATTTTTACTTCTTTACTTAACATACAATAATTTAACATTGACCCAAATAGGGTTTTTATGGGCAATTAGAGAAGTAGTTATATACGTGTTAGAGATTCCATCAGGTGTGTTTGCTGATAATTACGGTAGAAAATTAGAACTAGTAATTTGCTTCATATTTTATATAGCTTCATTTGTAATGTTCTATTTAGGGAGTTCGTTCTCTGAATTCGTAATTGCATTTGCACTTTATGGATTTGGTGAGGCATTAAGGTCAGGTACACATAAGGCTATGATTTTAGAGTTTCTCGATTATCATAAACTCACAACATCCAAAAGTAAAGTTTATGGAAAGACTAGATCATATTCGATGATTGGTTCTGCGGTATCTAGTATCTTCGCTATTCTTTTAATAAAAATACTTCCAGAACTTTCAATGTTATTCCTAGTGGCTATCATACCTTACATAATTGATTTCTTTTTGATATTATCCTATCCAAACTATTTAAATACAAAGACAAAACATAAATTTTCCTTCTCAGAATTTTTACAAGGTACATTATTAGTTATTGCTACCTCTGTAAAGGAAGTAAAACTTAGGAAAGTGTTGCTTGATTCAGCAAGTTATAATGCAATCTTTAAAACAATCAAGGACTACATTCAAATAATAATATTTGCATTATTAATTTCTTCAATCGGAAATGAAGATAACAGTATCGAAATCATTATAGGTATTGTATATGCAGGGATGTTTATATTAAGCGCAATTGCTAGTAGGTATTCCCATCTATTATTGACTAAGATTAGTAAAGATAAGCTGTTGAGATTAATTTGGATTGCTTCATCAGTAACATCTGTTTTACTAGTCATTCTAGGTAATTCACTGATTACTACAATTGGTCTATTCTCGTTATTTTATGTTCTATTAAATATTAGAAAGCCAATTATGGTTGAGAAAATATCTGAGGAAATAAGTCCAGATCTGAGAGCAAGTATCTTGAGTGTAGAGTCTCAATTAACTTCCCTATTAATAATTGTATTAGCTCCCCTATTTGGTTTTATATTTGACAGATTCGGGATTAATTATGTTTTTGTAAGTATCGCAGTAATCAGTATTGTAAGCACACTTATATACAAGAAAAAAACGACTATTTTTAGGCTTAAAGCCTAAAGAAGTCGTTTTACAATGGTCTTAATTGGTCATCAAGGGATTTTGTAATCTCACTATCAGTTTTCCCAGTATGTTTAGTTGATTTCTTTTCGATAAGAATAACTTCGCAAACCTCACTAGCAACTGGTCGATGATTAGTACCCTTTTCTATTAAATATACATCTCCCTCTCTTAAAGGGATTGATTCATTCTCAAGTTCCATAATAAGTGAACCTCTGTGGATAATAAAAAGTTCATCCTCGTTCTCATGGATATGCCAAGGAAGTTCTCCAATTACCTTTGCAATTTTTACGTAACAATTTTCTACTGATGAAATAATCCTTGGAGAGCAATACTCTATAACTTTTTCAAAAGAATCATTTATATTAGTTGGTTTCATCGTTTCACCTCACATTATTATAACAAACATCCAATCTTTATTGAATAGCACTGTGGTATAGTTTACCTAAGGAGATCTTATGAAAACATTTAAATACCAAAATAAAAAAAACAGTGATTACTTCGAAGGTTGGTACTTTAGATTTACCGATGAATCAGGAGTTAATTATGCTGTCATATTCGCAATTACAAAATGTACTGAGGACCCACATTGTTTTGTTCAGATTTTTAACCAATATGATGAAAGCTGTAAATACGTCAGATACCCTGTAAGTAAGTTCAATTACGATTCATTGACAGATACTGTTCACATAAATAACAATATGTTATCAGATAATATTCTTGTTATTGATGAGGAGATAAAGATAAATCTATCAATTTCAAATCAGTTATATCTAAATGCTAATAAAAATGAAAGTGCAATGAGCTATCTTAAAAACTTTCCTCTAGAGTGTTTTCAAGAAGTAATATTCTTAGATTCTACCTTTACTGGTTCAATAGACAGTGGGTCTAGAAAAGAAATCTCAGGGAAAGCATATATGGAGAAGACATATGGATATAGCTTCCCTAAAAAGTGGATTTGGATACAAAGTAGTTACGGGAGTAAAAGCACTTTTACTTTTTCAACAGGTGCTGTCCCTTTTAAATTTTTAACGATAACAGGATTCTTTTTGATATTGAAAACAGCTTCAATGAGTTACAGGTTTTCAACAACAAACAATTCTAAAATTAAGATATATAATGGAAACCCCTTTATGGTTATGATTACTAAAGGAAAATTTAAAGTATTAATTGAGACAAAAGTTAATAACACAACCAAACTAGTTGGACCTACATCAAATGGACTTATGACTATGACAGTCATGGAGAGTTTAGATTCAGAGTGTTCCATTAAAATGTTCAATAATGGAATACTAATTTTTGAAGACAAATACACAAATGTTGGAGCAGAGAATACCTTCAACAAATAGACTCTTATGGCTTATTACTGCCTTATAATTACTAAGTGTAAAAGAAAAAGACCACGCGAGTGGTCTTTATTTTATCCTAAAGCTACATCTAAGACCATCATTACAGTGAATCCTATCATACAACCTATAGTTGCGATGTCAGTACTAGATCCACCTTCATCTCTTTGCGCTTCTGGAATCAGTTCTTCAATTACAACGTATATCATTGCTCCAGCAGCAAATGCTAATGCATATGGTAACATTGGTCTCATACTAATAACAGCTAATGCACCAATTACTCCAGCGATTGGTTCAACGATTCCCGATGCCTGACCATAGAAGAAGGCCTTAAATCGTCCAAAACCTTCTCGTCTTAGTGGTATTGATACTGCAGCTCCCTCTGGGAAGTTTTGTAGACCAATACCGATTGCTAAAGCAATTGCTCCAGCTACACTTGCAGTTGCAATTTGACCAGTAGCAGCAGCTCCGAATGCTACACCCACAGCTAATCCTTCTGGTATATTATGCAGTGTAATTGCTAAGACTAATAAAACACTTCTTTGCCAACTCGTTTTAATTCCTTCTGCTTGAGATGTTTTAAGTCCCATATGTAAATGTGGTAATATTTTATCTATAATATATAAAAATGCTCCTCCTGCTAAGAACCCTATTGCTGCTGTTAACCAGGCAGTTTGCCCTAAGTCCTCAGCTAACTCAATTCCAGGAGCTAGTAATGACCAGTAACTTGCAGCAATCATAACACCTGCAGCAAAACCAAGCATACCATTTAACACTTTTTTGTTAATTTCCTTAAAGAAGAAAACTAATGATGCTCCTAGGGCAGTAACTCCCCAAGTGAACATTGTACCTATTAAAGCCTGTGTAACAGGACTAAATTGTTGAATCCATTGAATCATATTTTCTCCTCCATTTCTTTTACGAACTCTGTTACCTTATCTCTTACATTATATAACACTTTAATACCAGCATCCGTAATACTATAGTACTTCCTTATTTTACCAAACTCTATCTTCTCAGATTTAACTAACAAACCAGACTTTTCTAGATTATGTAAGACCGGATACAAAGTACCTGGGCTTAGGTCATAGCCATGTTGTTCAAGTTCGTTTATCATCCATGATCCGTAGAACGGATCATCCTTCGCATGATATAAAATATGAAATTGCAAGAAGCCTTGCATAAATTTTTTAAGGACCTTTTCCATAACTCCTCCTTATCGATATTCGATATTGATTTTCGATATCTATTTACAGTATACAACTCAGACGTGGTTTACACAATAAATATGACTCTTAAATTTCCAAAAGCTATGATATGTAAATAAAAAGCCAACTAAGTTGGCCTTATTATGCTTTTATTGCCCATCTCATTTTAGTTGAGCGAGCTCTACTATTTAACCTTTGCTCTTCAAATGTTGGTCTTATTATCTCGGGAGATATTTCTGAATAAACACCTGCTCTTAATAACCTTTTGAATGATTTTTTAACTAATCTATCTTCTCCTGAATGGAAGGAAAGAATTGCTACCTTACCACCTGGAGAAAGAACATCAGGTAACTTCTCTAAAAAGTCGTACAGTGCCTCGAATTCTTCATTAACATCTATTCTTAAGGCCTGGAACGTTCTCTGACATGATTTTTTTATGTCCTGAACTCTAGTTGCATTAGGTAAAAATTGCAATGTTTCACTTATAATCTCTTGTAGTTGTAGGGTTGTCTTAATGTATATTCCCTTTTTGATTTCAGCAACGATTGCTTTTGATATAACACCTGCATGTGGTTCATCGGCATTTTCTATTAGCATTCCTTCTAACTCAGGCTGTGTAATTCTAATTAACCTATTAGCTGCCGAAGTCCCTTTTTCTGGATTCATTCTCAGATCTAATGGCCCCTCAGTCTTGTAAGAGAACCCTCGCTCAGGATTATCAATTTGCATTGAGGATACTCCTAAGTCTGCTAATACAAAATCAAATAGTCCAGCTTCATCCGTTAACTCGTCAATTCTAGAAAAGTTAAGTTCTTTTGTAGTCAATATTTCCTTACCGTAACCAAGATTTTCAAGTCTATCTTTTGTCTTTGGCAATTCAACAGGGTCTACGTCAAGAGCATATAGATGCCCCTTCATATTTAACTCTTTCATCATAACCTTAGCATGACCACCGTATCCTAGTGTTGCGTCTAATCCGGTTTGACCTGGTTTAATCTTAAAGAAAGCTAAAATTTCATCAACGCATATCGAAATATGCATTCCTGCTGGAGTACTCCCTTTTTGGATTACTCTTGAAATTGTTTCTGAATATTTTTCAGGTTGGTGTTCTTTATACTTATCCTTAAAAGTTTTTGGGTACTTCCCATTATATCTAACTCTTCTTTTATGTGGTTTTTCTTGATTTTCCATAGTTTACCCTCTTTACAATAATTTACAACATATAATAACAAAATTAGTTGTCCCAAGCAACTAATTGCAGAAAATACTAACAATTAATCCTCCACTTGTATTATATGAAATGAAATGTACAATAATAGTATGGGAGGTGTTATATGAATTTTTTAGAACTAGCAAAGAAAAGATACTCTGCAAGGTCTTTTAGCGATAAAAAAATAACTCCAGAGTTACTAAACACTATTTTAGAAGCGGGAAGAATTGCTCCTTCAGCCTCTAATCGACAACCTTATCAAATCATAGTAGTTGAATCTGAGCAATACTTAGGTAAGCTTAAAGAATGTTGCAACTCCTACGGCGCTCCTACTTGCTTAATAATTTCCGCTGAAATGGATAATGGATGGACTAGAAATTATGATGAGAAAAATCATGCAGAAATTGATACAACTATTGTTACTGACCACATGATGTTGCAAGCTATGGACGTAGGGATAGATAGTTTATGGATATGCCATTTCGATCCAATTATGCTGGTTGATTTATTTGATATATCACCAGATTTAGTACCTGTACATATTCTTGCATTAGGTTACTCAAATAAAGATCCAAAATCAATCGACAGACATAACAAAACTCGAAAGTCAATTGAGGACAAAGTAAAACATATGTAAAGCAAAGACCATTTGGTCTTTGCTTTTTCTTATTTTCGTCTCAACCATTATAATAATGATTGTTACAAGTTTTAACTCCTTATTAGGGAATCAACCATAAGTTAGATACTCACAAATAACTTTCAGATGTGACAATGAAATATCCTTCTATAGTGTTCTAGTTTTCGTAATCAAATATAGCTTGGTAGACAGCTGTTCCTACGGCTCTACTTGATAACGTTGCACCTACTATCATATCTACTTCTGTTTCTATTTCAAATTCCAAATTATTGAATTGATCTAAAAAGTCCGCTTCAGTAATCAACGAACCAATACCTTCTGTTTCCTGATGGGATATTATAGAAACATGGCTAATATTGTTATTCTCTATATTTATAACAACCTCTACCTCTATAGATGCTTTATTTTTTCCATCAACAATATATGTGTAATATACAAACTCGTCATCCGATGTTGATCCAACGAACTCAAATTCATTTTCCATACTAGCAATTGCGGTTTCTGAGTAAACAATTTCATCACTTGCTAATTCAGGTATGAAGAGTAACCCTATAGAAATTATTAAGGTGACGATTGTAAACATAATTGTTTTCTTAACATTAGTTTCTACACTTGTCTCGTCTGTATTAATATAACTACTTTCACCAATTCGAACACCGACATATCTTCTTATTAACAATGGAGACATTAATCCACCTATCAATATCGCAAACATAACACCCTCAGGATAAGGAGATAATATTCTTATCAGTACAATTAAAGTACCAACTACGAATCCATATGTATATTTACCTATATTTTCTTTCGGGGAAGTATATGGGTCTGTTGCAATAAAGAATGCTGAAAATATTAATGCACCGCTTAATACTTGATAAATCGGATATGCAAAACCATATCCCATGATTGATCCATATATTAACGTAATAACAAATACTGTTACGATCATAGTCAAAGGAATTACATAATCAATTACTTTGTTCTTAATAAGATATAATCCCAAAACAATTATTACTATTCTTCCAGATTCTCCTATCGCTCCACCAGTAATACCAAACATCTGTTTTAACCAGTTTATATTTGAGCCAGCTAAGTCACTTAACACTTCAGGATTACTTAGTAATACTAATGTAGTAGCTCCCGCTGCTGAATCAACTGCAGTTCCTTGTAACTGTAACCAAGTAAATGCATTCGATCCAAATACAAACTCAACAATCCAATTTGATGGAGATGCTGCGAAACTTATTGTCATCAGTGAACCTAGTAGAGTAAAAAGTAATACTCTTGAAACAATCACTGGATTTATAATGTGTTTCCCATTTTCTGCTAAAACAAGTTTACTAATACTAATTAAGAATGCAGTCCCAACGAACACAACCCAAAGCGGGATTCCTGCTGGGAGAACTAGTGTGAATAGCATTGACATTATTAGTAAGTGGGAGCGTTTTGATTTATCTTTTGCTTTCTTAAAACTTAAATCTGAGACCTTTGTATAATAAATCGTGTTGAAAAACTTTGCTCCAAAAAATATTGTAAAGAAAATTAAAACGATCTTAATTGCATATGCTAGCGAATACAAATAGTAGTGAACTCCAATTGAATATGCAAGTATTACTATTAACGCCGCACGTATATTGTCATTTATCTGTCTTTTACTTAATTTCCCAGTTACATATGGATTCAAATTAACTTTAAACATATTCCCTCCTATTTATCGTCACCAAGTTTGACTTTTTGAGAAAACTTAATGTATTTAAATGCTTGATAAGCAATTATTATCGGTATTGCTATTACTGCTGTTATTGTAAGTACGGTTAGAGCTTTTTCAGATGCCCCAGCTTCAAACAATGTTACTCCGTAATCAGATTTTATATTACTAACAACCATATAAGGGTAAGTCCCTACAAATCCAGTTGCTACAAAAAATACTATCGTAAGAATCGAGAAAACAAACGTCTTAATCTCAGATGCCTTAGATACATAATATGCAGTTAATAATGCAAACACCGCAGTCAATGCAGGTATAATATATAGATAATTATTATTTAAAAATAATGTACCGTTTGAAATAGGGTTGTCCGTTGTGTTCATCCCTTGAAAAATCAATGGTAGTATCCAGGGAAGAATGTATGCAGAATATTTCCCGTACTTGAAAGCTTTATTCCCTAATTGCCCTTCAGTTGTCATCTTAATCCAAGCGGATCCAATTGCCAATGATAAACACAAAAACAGGATCCCTCCTAAAATTCCAGTTAGGTTAAATATTGATAAGAATGACTTCTCCATTCCATTCAATCCAATTGGTAGACCTCTAAATATATTAGTGATGTATAATCCTAAAATAAATACCATAAGCATACTTGAGATCATCCATGTTTTACTTAGTATTCTTTGGACCTTTTTATTATCTGTCTTGAAAATTAATTCAATTGAAATTCCTCTTGCTATAATACTGTATAACAGCAGGAAAAACGGAATGTAGAGACTTGATAGTGTCACTGCAAATGCTTTTGGGAAAGCAGCAAACATTCCTGCTATTGCAAGAATTAACCATACTTCAATTCCATCCCAATGAAGTGCCGTTGAGTACTGAATTTGCTTTATTTCAGCATCATTCTTTGTTACTAACCGGTGTAGTGCACCAGTACCTAAAATAAAAAGTTCTTGAGAAAAATATATTGCCCATACAAGAGCCAAAATAATAAACCAAATAATTTTTAAAGTGTCATGACTCATTATCTTACCCCCTTGTTTTCAATTCCCTTTTTCACTCTTGATTTCATTAAATGAATATTCAAGAATGCTAAAACTCCATAATAAATTACTATTGAAATTAATGAGAACCATACTTGTTCTACTGGAACATTACTTATTGCGTCTTCCACTAACATCTCACCATAAACAATCCACGGTTGTCTACCAACTTCGGTAACAGCCCATCCAGCTAAAATAGCTGTGAATGGTAGAGGTAACGACCAAAGAACAATTTTTAACATCGTTACACTATTTAAGAATTTTTCTCTAAAGAATGTAGTGTAAATACTTAACGCAATAAAATATAGCCCTAATATTACCATTACTCCAAATGCAGTCTGTACAATAGGACTTCCTCCTGAAATAGCACTTATTTTTGTTGGCTGAACAGTAGCGATGTATTTCATGTACATGTTTCCAATTATTGGTTGCATTAAAGCTGTTATCAAAACAGCCCATGTACCAAATTTCATTGATAATATAAAGTCAGCTTTATCTTTTCGCTTGCCACGCAAAATCGACCAAGCAGAAATTGACATTACAAGAAATCCACCTATCATAATCGCTGAAACATGATTATGAAGTAACATCCACCAAGCGTATGGATTAAATACAACTTCCTTAAATGAAACTAACTGCATTTTGTCGCCAATATTGATTGCTCCAACAGGATTTTGCATAAATCCATTTGCTGTAATAATCCAAATCGCCGAAAGAGTGGTTCCTAATGTAATCATATAAACTGTAATCAACCTGAACAACTTTGACATTTTGTGACGTCTGAAAATCCAAATACCAGTAAATGTTGACTCCAAGAAAAATGCCAATAACGCTTCAAGTGCCAGAGGTGAGCCGAAGATATCTCCCATAAATACTGAGTAATTCGCCCAGTTAGTCCCGAACTGAATCGTCATTGCAATTCCTGTTACAATACCAAACGCATATGAGATTATAAACAACTCACTCCAAAAGTGAGATAGTCTCTTATATTTTTCATCATCTGTAATAAAGTATAATGTCTCAAAGATCGCAATCAAGAAAATTAGCCCAATTGAAACAGGAACAAACAGAAAGTGAAATGCAATTGTAAAGGCAAACTGGATTCTACTTAATAAACCTACCATCTTCTTCCTCCTTAGTATTTATCTTTAGCTGAATAAATTATAAAAAAAAATAATTGCTAACAAAACAAAGTCTTGTTAGCAATTACGTAAATGCCTCTCATATTGATCGTTCTTAGCACATAAGTAACATACTTACAAACCAAAGTTTCCTCCTTAATTTTATCATAAAAATGCAATTTGAATAATTCCGTTTTTTACACTTTTGATTGGATATTGGATTTTTTCAACTATCATTGTACATTAAATGTAAATTTCATTTTAAGATTCGATATAACCGACATTAAAAGAAACCTTAAAAGGCTCCTTTGTTTTTGTGATTGTTTAGTGATCTCTATAATATTAACATTAAGTATTATATACTTCCATAAATTCCTCTTTTAAATCTTTGAATATAAGAACTACTGCTGGGTCAAATATCATGTCAGTATTATCATTAATATATTTGTATGCATCTTCAAAGGACCATGTTTTTTTATATGTTCTAGCGGATGTTAATGCATCAAACACATCTGAAACCGTTACTAGTCTAGCAATTAGGTCAATTTGGTCACCTTTAAGACCATTTGGATATCCATTTCCATTCCATAGCTCATGGTGTTGTTCAACAATTACTCTAGCTACTTTAAAAAGTTCGCCTTTATGACCCTTAATTATTTTACTACCGTTCAAACAATGTTTTTGGATTTCAACTCTTTCTTTTGCTGTAAATAATCCCGGTTTTTGCAATAATTTGTCTGGAATACCTATTTTACCTATGTCATGCATCCTTGATGCTAGTTCAATAAGGTTACATTTATCATCCGTGAAGCCTACTTTTTTGGCCAATAACTTTGTATATCTACCAACTTTATCTAAATGTTCACTCACTTGCTTGTCCTTAATTTCAGTAGCAAGGACCAGACTGTTTATTAAATCAACTTTATTAGTTTCTAGTTCAATAGTTTTATCAGTTACTAGTACCTTCAGTGCTTTGTTAGAATTGGCAAGTCTCAAATGAGTCTCAACCCTTTTCTTTAATATTGGAGCACTAAAAGGTTTAACTATGAAGTCATCTCCTCCAACTTCAAATCCATACTCCTCATCAATATCTGTATCTAGTGAGGTACAAAAAATCACAGGAATATGCTCGGTTAAGAGGTTTTCTCTGATTTTTTTACATACCTCATACCCACTTAATCCAGGCATTAAAATATCAAGAATAATCAAATCCGGTAATTGCCTTGCTGCTACTTCCAGAGCTCTCGATCCGTCTGTAGCCGTTAAAATATTATAGTCAGGGCTTAATATATATTTCAATATATCTAATGTAATTTCAGAATCATCTACTATTAATAATGTGCTTTTCACGTTACTCACTTCTTCCTAAAAAACTTTTATAAAAATCAGTCCGTATTTCAAAATATGATATAAATTATATTTCTATTATATCAGTATCAAAAATAAATCCATTTTTCGTACCATTTTTAACAAAATACATTGCTTTGTCAGCTCTACTTATCAAAGTTTCTAAATCTTCATTTTTATTATTTCTTGCAACACCTATTGATATACCCATATTGAAAGTATCTTTACCTACAATAAACGGAGAACTAAATTTCTCAAGTATTCTATTACAAATTCTTGTAATAACATTTATATCAGTTAAATCAAACAATGCTATTATAAATTCATCTCCACCAATTCTTGAAACAACATCATTTCCTCTAACACATTCAATTAGTCTCCTAACACCTTCAATGAGTACTTTATCCCCTGCGTCATGTCCCAGTTTGTCATTTACACCTTTAAATCCATCAAAATCCAAGAAAAGGATAGTTACATCTCTCTCTTCCTCAATAACATTTTCTAGTTGCTCGTATATATTCAATCTGTTTGGAACACCAGTTAAATGATCATGTTCAGACGAATGCTTTAATAATCTAATTTGCTTTTGTCTCAAATGCTCCAACTCATCAATAAATCTACTAAACGCATATGAGAAAGTAATTGCTATCATTGTGTAAATTACGTATTTGAAAAGTATAGTTTTGTATGCAACGGTATCCTCAAGGATGATTTCTCCAAAAACGAACAAATCTCCCCCATCTGAAATAACATTTATTCTTTCACCTAATACATTTGAAACAGTATCTGATAAAGATAGTTCAGATAAAACGAAGGCTGAATAGATTTCATTTGTTTCCTCACTTTGAGTAATTCCTTCATGACTAATACCAAAAATATCAAAATCATGATACTTACTGAATACTTCATTAAGTTTATCTTCAAACATAAAGCCGTATTCGATTTCTAAATCATATGCATGTAGATAATATCCGTTACTATCTACTACCTCAAAATTAACGTGATCAAACTCTTCAAAGTTATCTGAATAATGAAACAAATCCTTTGATAGGTAGTTAAATATGATTATTCCAAGTGTGTTATTATCCTTATCAAAAAGAGGTGTTGAAAACCTTAACACTTGCTTGGTCTCACCATTAACATATTGTACTTCACCATTTTCAACATTTAAATCAAACTCGCTCAGGTATAGTGAATTACCAGTCAATCCAATCGAATTAGTGAAATAGTATCTATCTGATTTGTCTTGAAGCAATTTATCTTCTACAGCAGTTGAGCCAATATATGAATAGTTAACCCTTAGAATCTCTTGACCGTTAACACCAATGATCCTAACTTGGTCATAAACATTTCTGTTATCTAACCACAACTCCAATTCTTCCTCAAGTTCTTCTTTAGCTAATTCACTCTCAAAAATAGTTCCATTATCTAATATAAGTACATCTTTTCTCTGGATCAGTTCCTTTAATAAGAACACATCTCCTGCAACAGATGAAATTTTCTCATCAATTGATAACGAGTAAGCTTTAAGATCAGCAACAACTACCTTACTTACTTGTTCCAAAGAAGCTCTATATTCTGTTTCGTTTGCTACAACCATAAGCAGAGAAAAAATAATAAAAAAACTAAAGAACAGTTTTATCCCTCTACTCAATTTTCTAAATTTTAGAACCTTCATTTTTCTCACCTAGCAGTCGTTTACTTATACTTAATTTTATCACTAATGAAAATAGTTGGCAATTACTACAATAAATTTGTAATGTTAGTCGCTGAGTAACTGGCGTTTATAGACCGTAAACAATGACTTTACAATAACAATATAATATACTTAATGTAACTAAAAGATAACGTACACCTGTATTAATGTACCGAAAATAAAACCTTAGGAGTGCTATTATGAAAAAATTCGTTTTATTATTAGTTATAATTATCGCTGGTTGCACCCAATCAAAAGATAATGTTACTTTTATCTTAGACATTGATACTAACAGAGAAGTATATCTGCTTCAAAGAGGGACTTCGTCAGTCAGTAGCCCAGTAGAAGCCTATAAAATGGATAAAGTTGATGAAGGATACCAAGTCTCAATCGACATTACACCGAACTCGTTATATAGATACTCCTATGCAGTTAGAACTGATACTGGATTAGATTATGAGAAAAACATCCATGGTCAAACTACATCAAGAGCTGTAGTTGTTAAAGCTAGCGACACGATAAGAGATACGTTCATTAAGACAGGTACTGAGGATATTAAAGTTACAGTTTTAAGTGGGACTCCTCTTAGAGGTATTGTTGTAACTAGTGAAGGTAAACACAGACTTACAATGTCTGATGGTAAGACTACTCTAGATTCTATTACTCCAGGTGCTATTGTTACTATTTATGATTTAAACGGACTATATGAACCAGTTTCAGTAATAGCTTCAGACAACATTGTTGTTGATCTAATTAAAAGAGAATTGACTACAGTTACATTTAACATAAAAAACAACTCTGAAATTGAAAAAATAAGAGTTACTGGTATGATAGGTCAATTTGGCTATAAGTACTTCCAGGTAAATGAGTTAACTTTTGATGAGGATGGCGGACAACTCTTAGATTTAGATGATGAGTTTAACGCAGAAATACTACTTCCAATAGGAGAAGTTCTTTATTACTCATACACAAGTGGTAATTCCAACTACGGTTATGAAGTAAAAGATTACAACCAAGTTTTGAGAAGTGTTGTAATTACTGAAAACTTAGTAATTGAAGATACAGTAAACTCCTTCAAAAATGAAAATGATGTTCTAATAACATTTAACCCAGATTACATAGGAGACTTAGTACTTCAATTTAACTTCAACACTATCAGATTTAATGATAATATTTCAATTTATATACAAAAAAACACGTTACTAGAATACAGATATTCTCTTTCTGTTGAAGGCTATTCTTCTGAGAATTTGGGTGACTTACAAATCGAATACTATTATGGATACAACAATTACCGTACGCACAATGTTGTATCTGATGAAACCCTTAATGATAAAATCGACGGCTTCTTAACGTTTGAAGCACAATTAATTGACCCAGTTCCAAAAGCTAGAAACATATTTACCGGTATTATGATGGCTGATTACTGGAACTCAACTTACTATAATCAATTTGAGACAGTTATTAGTAGACTTGAATACATAAATCCTGACTACTTGATGAACAGTCCTGTATGGAACTTCAATAGTATAATTGATATTCCGCGTTTAGAATCAACTGGTCAACATTTATACTCTGTTTCAATACCAGATGATGATTTAGCACATTGGGCTGATGTAGCAAGTGAATTTAAGCTAGCTCTTTATCAACAGGTTAACCCTGAAATGATGGATACTGGAGTAGCTGATTTCTTCACGAGTGGCGCAAAAACAGATGAGTGGTGGGACTTATATATTTTTGAACTAGAGAGATTCTTCTTATATTATGCAGATGTTGCGGAGGAAAACGATTTTGATCTTATACGCTTGCCCGATACATTCATAGGTGAAACCTTGGGAATGTTCTCGAACTTTGAACAAGCAGAAAAATATGATTTGGCAATGAGTTCATTGGTAGATAAGATTCAAGAAGTATACAGTGGACAAATTTATACAAGTGTTGAAATATATAATAACTTTGAGTACCACTTCACATATCTTGAAAAAATGGATTACCTTTCAAATAAACATTGGTTCAGTATTTTGGATCTTAATGCAGCTGAAAACAAGTTTGTTGAAGAGCTAGCCATTTACAAATTAGAAACAGAAAAATACGGTGTACCCTACTTTGTTGATCAGGTAGCTTTCTTCATTGAGGAGTTGTCACTGGAGGACATTGATTTAGTCCCAGCATATTATGACATGATATTTACAGTTATTAATGATAATGACTGGATTGAGGGTGTTGTTATATTTGGATATCCTTACGTAGAGGGCGGGAGCGTTATAACTGTTGCTGATAACGTAATAAAAGAATGGTTCCAAGCATTCAAACAATAAGCGTAGAAAAACCACCATCATTTAAATTCGATGGTGGTTTTTATTTATCATCTATCTGTTACTCTTCTTTTCAAATTTTTACGAACTGCCTTCATTTGGTACATATTTCTATCCGCATCATCTAGCATTTTATCAAGTGTTTGTGTTTGACCTGATCTATTTAAAGAATAACCATAACTAAACATAGCGTTGTTTATGAGCGGATACTCTTGATTGTTTCTTAGAACTTCTCTTACTCTTCTAAAACAATCTTCCACTTCAATTTCATTCATGTATGAAATAATAACAAACTCATCTCCACCGAACCTAGATACAACTGAGTCATCAGGAAATGCAGATAAGAGGGTCTTAGAAAAATAAACCAATATTTTATCTCCCTCTTTGTGTCCATACTTGTCGTTGAATAGTTTATAATCATCTAAATCAATCATAGTGATAGAAAATGAAACATTCTTATCTATTAAGCGGTCAACATAGTCATCAATAACAGCTCTAGTATAAAGTTTTGTTAAATAGTCTTTTGAAGTGCTAATGGTTTCGGTAAATATATATGCAATTACAACACCTAATGCCATCCCAGACCACATAATCAATAAGCCATAACTCATCATTTGTAGAACAGCAGCTATAAATGGTAGTAAAATGAATATATAAATTGTGGAAATTTTCTGATCAACCTTATCTTTGTTTAAGTAAACTATAATTAAAATGTACACCATAAGAATCCCAACAACCCCAAGACCAAGGATTATTAGTGGTCCTCTTTCATATACATTCGAATCACTTATTGTAAATAAAATTGGTGTAAACATATTGATAATCCCTAGAACAAGCAAAAAAATCAAACTATGCATATAGTAAATTCTTCTTTTTAATCTTTCCTTAGATTTAAATACTAAGAAATCAACATAAGAAGCAAAAAAGCCTGCTAGAACTCCACTAGATACAAAGAATACCAAATTAAACAAATAGTTTAATATTTTTGCAAACTCATTTTGTATACCATCAAAACTCCAGGACAAAATCTCCAGAATCAGTAACATTAATATTGAGAATATTATGCGAACAAACAGCCTACTACTGTATCTATATATCTCCTTTTTGGAAACCATGGATACAAGCAAAATTAGTAGCAAAATGATGGAAAATGTATTAAGACTAAACTGCTCAAAAAAATCAATCATAGTTGAATCCACCTCCCCAGATAGTGATAAATCTATATTACTTATGTGTGTTAATGATTATCTTGTAGCCATATAAATAGTATTTAAACACAGAATTCAACATCCTTGAATCTAGTATATCATTTTTGAAGTTCCATTATTCGAAAACAGTTGTGAGTAATTTTAAGTAGTTGTCTCCACGGTCATAAGTACGAGCACATAAAAAAGAGGTTGAAGAAACTCAACCTCAAATATTAGTTCACATTATTAAATACATTTTCAATGCTGATAGTTCTAACGAATGCGTCAACTACATCAGGATCAAACTGAGTTCCAGAATTTTCCTTAAGTTCATTAACAGCTTCTAGAACCGTCATTCTTGCTCGATATGGTCTATTATGTGTCATCGCATCAAATGCATCTACAACACATAGAATTCTTGATATTTCAGGAATATCTTTCCCTATCAACCCAGATGGATAACCTTTCCCATCATAACGTTCATGGTGGTGTTTTACAAACTTAGCAATATCATAAGTTTTTGGCGATCTCATCAAAGCCTCATGACCTAGAGTTGAATGTCTTTTAACTACTTCAAATTCTTCTTCTGTTAATTTTCCTTGTTTATTTAAGATTTTACTCGGAATAGCTATTTTACCAATATCATGAATTAGTCCAGTATAATAACACTTCGCGATATCCTCTTCAGAGAAATTAAGCTCTCCAGCTACCTCTTTTGCCAACTTAGCAACACTCTCACTATGCTGTTTTGTATAGACATCATGAATTTCTAGCAATCCAATCATTGCCAATATAATGTTATCTGTAACCTGAGACAGTAATTTTACGTTTTCTTTTTCAATTGTTTTTAGTTCAGAGCTAAATCTGTCTTTTGTTTTTGTAAACTTGACGATATTTTCTAACCAGACTTTTATCTGATACTTAACAAGACCATCTTCTTTATATCCTACAGGAGGTATGTAGAATGGATTTTCATGCACATTATCATCAAGCGCGATGTAAGGATGTAACTGAATGATATTGATTATCATTTCATCTGAGAATTTCGTCATACTATATCTACATAGAATGTTAATAGGATATTGGTCAAACACATCCTCATTCAATTTACATTCATAATCAATAATTGTTTGCATAGCATCATGATCTTTTTCTAGTAACCAACTTAATTCTCCTGTGATTGCTAATCCATCATATCCATCTTCTACTGCTTTAACCGATAAATCTTGAAGTAATCCTACCATCTTATCTTGTTCAAATTTACCTTCTTTAGAATATGACTCTTCCTTAGTAAGCATAATAAACTGCCCTTTTTCTACAAGGTCATCAATATTGAACTCTTTTTTTAAAGTATGTAATACCACTTCAGTGTCTACATCACCCATTATATATATACATCTTTCATTCCTGCGTAAACTCTCAGCAATGTATGAGGTCACCGTATTACTAACCTCTATCTCATTATTATATAAAACTACTAAATGGTCTCCTGAGTGAACAAGACGTTGATCACCAGTTTTCTCTACACTCCCTACATAATCAAAATTTTCCATAATATGCCTCCTTTTCTACAATTTAATTGGTAATTTATTCATCTTGATAAATATTAAACTTACCAAAAATGAACAAAATTAAACGATTATTATGGTATTTATAAGTAAAAGTATTGTGCACAGAACCAATTACTTCGTACACGTATCCTTACCTACGGTATAGCATAACTTTATGTGTACTTCAACTTGTTTGACCATATATGGCTTACAAAAATTGTTAAATATTCCTAACCTAATTCACATCCAAGGATGGAGAGGTTTAATAAGAATCAGTTAATAAAAAAAAGTAGACAAAATTGTCTACTCCTCAATTATTTGAATTGCGACGTTTCCTTTTTTGTGGCCAAGTTCTACGTATCTGTGTCCTTCTACGACATCCATGAACTCGATTACCTTGTCAATGACTGGTCTTAGTTTACCGTCTTCAACAATTGACCTAATTAAAGATAAGTCTCCAGCCTTTACATTAGTAGATGAGGTAACAGATATATACTTTCCTGTTCTACTTAGAATGTTTTTGCACATTTTCTTACTTATTTTATTTACTGCATCAAAAACAAGATCATACTTGTATTTAAGCTCAGAAATATCTTCTTGAGTGTAGTCGACAACTATGTCTGCTCCAATTGACTTAACTAATCCGACATTCGTAGTACTACAAACTCCAGTAACTGCTGCTCCAAAGTATTTTGCTAGCTGAACTGCATAAGTACCTACACTGCCAGAAGCTCCATAGATCATTACATTCATAGTTTTTAATTTTACTTTTCTAAGTTGAGCCAAAGCGGTAATTGCTCCACCCGCAAGGACAGCTGCATCATTGAAACTAAGATTATCAGGCATGATTTCCACCATACCTCTAGATAGATTCCCTTTCTCTGGAAGACAGATATACTCAGCATATGCACCAAAATGAAATCCCGAGAAAGCAAACACTTTGTCGCCAACTTTATATTTTGTAATTTTACTTCCAACTTTTTCAACCACTCCAGATAACTCGAATCCTAAAACTGTGATTTTCCTTGGCTTACGAAATCCGTTATACAACTTCGCTGCAAATGGTTTTCCTTGCCTCATCTTAACGTCTCCTTGAGTAACAGAAGTTGAGTAGATTTTGATTAGAATTTCGTGTATTTTCGGAACAGGCATTGGTGCACTTTCGTACATTAATACCTCTGGACCTCCGTATTTTCTATATTTTATAACATTCATTTTACCCTCCAACTTAACTATATAATCATGATTGATTGACTCAATTTCACCATTTCATCTTATAACTAGTCTATCATTACTATTTTTCTAAATACAGTATTATTGAAATTAACAATCAATTGTTGCTAGATACATGTCAGCTTTTGAAGCTGATCCCCATTAAATGGTAATTTTCTTATTAGATTAATATAGAGTATAATTTAGTCAAAGTGATCAAAGGAGGTAACTTATGGATATTAATGCGGTAATAGATATATCTCTAGCATTCCTAGCAAATACTATATTGCTTATGGGACTAGCTGTAATATATTCAATATTTCCATTAAGACAAAATATTGATAATATAACCAGAAAGGTAATTGTTGGACTGGTTGGAGGAGTTATTGGAATATCAATAATGGCCTCAAGTTATGAGTTATCACCTGGACTTGTATTTGATGCTCGAGCTGTTGCTATGTTAACTATTGGAATGTTCCTTGGAACTGTCCCAGCTCTAATAGCTGGAACATTCATGATTCTGTTCAGAATATACATCGGTGGAGCAGGAATGTATACCGGTATTTTATGGGTCATAGTAGCGGGTGGATTAGGGATGTTATTTAGACACATTAGACTTAAACCAAATGAACGAAAACAAATAACTACTTCTTGGATAGAGCTCTATGTATTTTCTTTTGCAGTACAGGTAATAATGGTTCTTTTACTGTTCACATTACCAAGAGAAATTGCCTCTGGAGTGGTAATGGATGTAGCGATACCAATATTAATAATTTATCCTGTAGGAGGCTTGTTAGTAAGTTTATTTATGTTAAACCAAAGGCAAAAATATTTCTTAAATTTGGCTACTTTCAGGTCCGAGAAGCAATATCGTAATCTATTTAGCAAGAGTCGAGCAATGCAATTCTTACTTGAAACGAATGGTAATATTGTAGATATTAATGAACAATTCATAAAAACATACGGATATACAAAAGACGATATCGTAACAATGAATATCAAAGACATTAATGTGCTTTCAAAAACGGAAGTGAACAAAGAATTAGAAGCAGTTGTTTCCAACAAGAAGAATTTTTTCCAATTTCAGCATAAAAAGAAAAATGGAGAGATTATGGATGTAGAGGTTCATACGGGAACAATACTTCTTGAGAATAAAGAGTACATTTTATCCACAATTATCGATGTCACGAAACAGTTAGAGTCGAAAAGAAAATTCTTTGATGCCGATGAAAAACTTAAAGCTATATTTCAAAGTGTTACTGAGGGCTTGGCAGTTACAGATGAAAACGGACACATAACACTTATCAACTCAAAAGCAAAAGAGATTCTGGGTTCAAAAAACAAAGCTCTAGGTAAGAGACTTTGGAATGTATTTAGAATTTATTCAGCAACTCACAAAGATAAGTTTTCGGATATTATAATGAACGCTCTTAGAGGTGACAAAAAATTTGAAAGCGATTCTTCTTTTTCATTAATTACAAACGATGATGATGAAAAAAAATCAATAAACTTCACTGTTTCACCACTAACTAGTTCAAATAATTTAAACAATGGCGCAATTCTGTTTATAAGAGACATTACATTGGAGAAAAAAAGACAGGATGAAATTACATTTATATCACAACATGATTTTTTAACAAAACTACACAACAGATACTATTTTGAGGGTGAACTTAAGAGACTTAATACAAAGCGTCAACTTCCAATTTCAATTATTTTGGGTGATGTTAATGGGTTAAAACTTGTAAACGATACGTTTAATCATTTAGAAGGAGATAATCTATTGATTGAAGTTTCAGATATCCTTAAGAAAGCATGTAGATATGAAGATATCGTTGCTAGATGGGGTGGAGATGAATTCGTTATATTATTACCACAAACCAGCTCAACCAATGCTCAACTAATTTATGATAGAATCAAGGACCTTTGTGCTAAATCTGATTATTCTGTTATCAAACCTAGCATTTCGCTAGGAGTCGCTACTAAAACATTTGAAGACAAAAATATATATGATGTTCTTCTTGAAGCAGAAACAAAAATGTACAAGGAGAAACTGCAAGAGAAAAGCAGTATGTTAGCTATGTTGCTGAAAACTCTTGAAATGACTCTAGATGAAAGTGGCGTTGAGACAAAGGAACACATTGGTAGAATGCTAGAGTTATCTCAGAAGTTCGGAGAACATTTAAACTTAAGTACGGATGAAATTAGCACTATTTCGCTTTTGGCTAAAGTTCATGACTTAGGGAAAGTGGCTGTTAGTAGTGACATTTTATTGAAAACTACTACTCTGTCAACAAAAGACTGGGAACACATACATTCTCATCCTGAGACTGGTTCAAGATTGGTTTCCTCTATTCCTGAATTAAACCATATTTCAAATGACGTTTTACATCATCATGAAAGGTGGGATGGTAGCGGGTATCCATCAAAATTAATTGGAGGTAATATTCCATTCAATTCTAGATTATTATCAATTGTCGATGCTTATGAGGTTATGACTTCTGGTAGAATACATAAGAAAGCTCTTTCTGTTGAAGAAACACTGAAAGAACTTAAGAAGTGTAAAGGTACTCAATTCGACCCAGAATTAACTGATGAATTTATAATGATGATTAAAGGACTCAATTGAGTCTTTTTTTCATTTAGACAGTCTTCATTAATATGGAGAGTATATTACTATTATGAATTATTTAATTACTCTATAATGTTCTAGAGGTGGTATTATGTTCGAAACACTAAAGTTTATTAAGAAGAATGACCCATCAGCAAAATCTTACTTAGAGATCATTTTATTGTATCCTGGGTATCATGCTTTGTTGATCCACAGAGTATCCCATTTACTCTATAAAATGAGATTTTACTTTATCGCAAGACTAATTATGAATCTAACAAGATTCTTCACAAATATAGAAATTCATCCCGGTGCTAAGCTTGGTAAAAGAATATTTATTGATCACGGTTCTTCCCTAGTTATAGGAGAAACTGCGGTTGTTTGTGAGGATGTTATAATGTACCACGGAGTAACGCTAGGCGGTCGAGGAAATGATGATTCCTCAAAGAGACACCCAACAATCGAGAAGGGCGTTATGATTGCTGCTGGAGCAAAAATTTTAGGGAATATTACAATTGGACAATATGCAAAGATCGGAGCAAATACGGCAGTTTTATCTGATGTACCTGCTTACGCAACAGCTGTTGGACATAAAGCTAGAATAATTGACAAAGATGTACGTGATAAATACTCAAATGACTTATGTCAATTTGACGAAAAAAAGGGAGCCTAGCTCCCTTTTTTATTCGTATAAATCTGTAGACAAGTATCTTTCACCATTTGACGGTGATATTGTAACAACTTTTTTACCTTTACCAAGTCTTTTTGCAACTTCTAAAGCAGCAAATACATTTGCCCCAGTAGAAATTCCAACAAACAGTCCTTGTTCTTTTGAAAGCTTTCTAGCAGTCGTAAATGCATCTTCATCTTCTACTTTTATAATTTCATCAATTACATCTATGTTAAGTATATCTGGAATAAATCCTGCTCCAATACCTTGGATTTTATGAGGACCAGGTTGTCCTTTACTTAATACAGGTGATTGAGCAGGTTCTACAGCTATAATAACCGCGTTTGAATCTTCCTTCAATCTTTTTCCAACTCCAGTTATTGTACCACCAGTTCCTACACCTGCAACGAATGCATCAACACCCGGTACTTGAGCAAGAATCTCAACTCCAGTTGTTAAATAATGTATCTCAGGATTAGCTGGGTTTTCGAATTGTCTAGGCATAAAATAACCATTTTCTTTAGCTAGTTCTTCAGCTTTTAGAATCGATCCTTTCATACCTTTTTCTTTAGGAGTTAAGATAAGCTCCGCACCAAGTCCTGTTAATATCTTTCTTCTTTCGATTGATAAACTTTCTGGCATTGTAAAGACAGTATTGATTCCAAATCCTTTTGACACGATTGCTAGTCCAATTCCAGTATTTCCACTTGTCGGTTCTACTAAAGTATCACCTGGTTTCAACTCTCCACTTTCAATAGCTTTGGAAATCATATTATAGGCAATTCTATCTTTAACAGATCCACCTGGGTTAAACCATTCTAATTTTAAATAAACATCAGCATATTCTACTGGAGTTTTTAATTTTATCATTGGGGTATTTCCGATTAACTCATAAACGTTATTAACTGGTTTCATATATTTTCTCCTCTTAATTATAATATCCTTATTTTTGTATCTAAAACCTCACTCTAAAAAAGTGGGGTTAGCATATTGTGATAACTAATCATTCATTTTTTTTTTGAGATTTCTACTATGTACCGGTAATACTAAATATGTATATACAACGCATCCAACACAGAAATCAAATAACGATTCAAGTAATGCAAAACTCATAAGAATTAACATTACTACTACGCTTGCTGGAATTGATACAAAGTATAAAACAAAAGCAGTCACTGTAAAAAGAACACCGACTCTTGCGGCAAAAAGCTTAGGAGCTTTATCTATCAAGTTTGGCTTCATTTTAAACAATGTAGCAATACCGCACGCTACTAAGCTTATCGGGCTAAACTTAAATATAGAGAACGCCCTAATAATAAAATCAACTATTAGGAAAGCAATTATTAATGGTTGTAAAGTTATTGCGTAAATACCAACGGTAATAGCAACTAACAAACCAGTTAATCTGACTATATTTTTACTAACTTTTTCAGTTGAAATGGGACAAATAATATTGTTCATAAACACACTTCCTTTCAATATAACAATATGAGTATATTCGCTTTGTCTTCATAACTGAAACAATATGCACATTTAATTTTCAAGAAAAGACGAAACAATTATGATAACGATTACAGCAACAAATCAAAAAAAATGCTGAGGAAATCAGCACATTAAAATAAATAATCTAAACTCAATTGTAATACTATAAATCTTTTTTTTCTCTTTCTTAAAACTTACTACTAAAACAAATTAAATTGTACTTGAATCAATAATACTTTTAATCATACTAGCCCACATGTTTACCAGAATAATTGAGAAAACTTGAAACTTTTAACAATCAATTGAGTTTAGATTTATTTCTTTGGTTCCAAATCTTTATGGTTCTTTTCTCTGATAACTTTTTCCTCACTTCTTAAAAATATAAATCTATAATAATTCTTAATTCTTTCATGGTTCTAATGGTTCAAATTATTCGATAAAGCTTTAATACTTTATGGGCCGTCTCATTGAGAGCTTGAGACATTTTTTTCCTAGGTCTCCCTAGAAAGACAAAACAACTAGAGATAGTAACTCCCCCAGCTGTATCCTTATTATATACCTAGTGATTTGATAATCAAAAAATACACTCATGATTTTATTTGTCTAACCATCTTATTTATAACAAGTATTAAATTGATTTAGGCTATCCCTCATTATTGAGCAATTCATGAGTTTACACATTCTAAATAACAACTTGTATCTATGCAAGCTATCCTTCGGTCCAGCAATGTTCCCTTAGCAGTGTTGTCATCTTCTATCAATCAAGTAACATTAATGAACCATCCATAATAAGTTACTTAACTTATAAAAAGTATCAAATCCTCTAAACCAAAGAAATATAATTAAAGGTAGTGAATTGATGCTTATTTAAAAAGTGTTAGGTTGAGCAAACTTTAATACAAAGTACAAATAAAACATTATAATAAGGGTAGAAATTCAAGTCTCAAAGGAGAGATTATTATGATAGAAAAAGTAAAGATGTACAAAGTGAAAATGTTCCAAGTATTAGACGAATTAGGAAACCTCAAAAAAGGTGTAAAAATTGATATATCAGATGATATATTAATTAAAATGTATGAGGCTATGAAATTATCAAGAGTATCAGACACAAAAGCATTACAGTTCCAGCGTCAAGGAAGAATGTTAACATATGCTCCTTCTCATGGTCAAGAAGCAGCCCAAGTTGGTTCTATTGCACCAATGCTAAAGGATGACTGGATGATTCAGGCATTTAGAGAAATGGGAGCATTACTATATAGAGGAGTAGACTTGAAACAAATCTTCTTATATTGGTATGGAAATGAAGACGGTTCGAAATACACTCAAAACATATTACCGGTTTCGGTTCCAATTGCATCACAATTAAATCATGCAGCAGGTATTGCATACGCAAGTAAAATATTGAAGAAAAACCAAGTCGCAATGACATACGTTGGCGATGGAGGTACTTCACATGGAGAATTTCATGAAGCGATGAATTTTGCTCAAGTGTTTAATGTACCTCTAGTAACAATTATTCAAAATAATCATTATGCAATTAGTACACCAAGAGATAAACAAACCAAATCGGAATCTCTTGCTCAAAAGGCAATTGCCTATGGAATGACAGGAGTTCAAGTGGATGGTAATGATATCCTAGCAATGTATATGGTTTCTAAAGAAGCTGTAGACCGTGCTAGAGCAGGTGGAGGCCCAACATTAATTGAGGCTGTGACTTATAGATTAGGTCCACATACTACTGCTGATGATCCTACTATTTACAGAAGTAACGATGAAGTAGAAAAATGGAAATTGAAAGATCCATTGATTAGATTTGAAAAATATCTAATTGATAAAGGACTTTTAACAACAGATAAAATCGAAAAATATGGACTAGACTTCACGAAATTCGTGACTGAAGAGTTTAAAAAAGTTGAAGCTTCAACATATGTTATGGAAGATATTTTCAAATACAATTATGAAAAAATGACTCCACAACTTGAAGAACAACTAAAAGAATACAAAGAATATTTAGAAAGTGAGGGTCTATAATGGTACTCAATATATTAGAAGCAATAAATAAGACTTTACATGAACAAATGAAAAAGGACCCCACAATCGTTTCTTTTGGTGAAGACACTGGATTTGAAGGTGGAGTATTTAGAGCAACTACCGGTTTACAAAATGCATTTGGTGTGGAAAGATCATTTGATACACCGCTTGCTGAATCAGCAATTATTGGTTCAGCTGTAGGGATGGCTATCAATGGACTTAGACCAATAACTGAACTGCAGTTCTCTGGATTTATGTTTCCAGGGTTCAATCAGATAGCTACTCATGTTGCTCGTATGCGTAATAGATCTAGAGGAGTATATAATTTACCAATGGTGATTAGAATCCCTTATGGTGGAGGAATTAGAGCTCTTGAGCATCATTCTGAGAGTTTAGAAGCGATGTTTGCTTCTATCCCTGGACTAAAGGTAGTTATACCATCAACACCATATGATACAAAAGGATTATTAACAGCTGCGATTAAAGACAATGATCCAGTAATATTCCTAGAACCTAAAAGAATATACAGAGCGTTTAAACAAGAAGTTCCTGAAGAAGAGTATGAAATTGAGATTGGTAAAGCTAGAATAGTAAAAAGCGGTACCGACCTTACAATAGTTGCTTGGGGATCTTTAGTTAGAGAAGTTGAAAAAGCTATAGAAGGAATGGATATATCAGTTGAACTTATAGACTTACGTACCATTTCACCAATAGATACAGAAACGCTAGTTGAGTCAGTTAAGAAAACTGGAAGATTCCTAGTAGTACATGAAGCAGTTAAATCGTTTGGTCCAGGTGCTGAATTGATTGCTATTATAAACGAAAAAGCTTTTCTATACTTAGAAGCACCACCAACAAGACTAACAGGATTTGATATTACAGTCCCATTACCTAAAGGTGAAAACCACTTTATGATATCTCCAAATAAAATCAAAAATAAAATTAAGCAAGTCATGAAATTCTAATGTATAAGTTTAAATTTGCGGATATCGGTGAAGGTATCCATGAAGGAGTAATCCTTAGTTGGAAATTTAAAGTTGGAGACAAAGTGAATGATGGAGATACACTTTGTGTAATAGAAACAGATAAAGTGAATGCTGAGATCCCATCTCCAGTAGATGGAATCATAGTAGAATTAGGTAAAGAGGAGGGTGCAACTATTTATGTTGGAGACATCATCGCAGTAATTGATGATGGTTCATCTAAAGAGCAACCCGAAATTGAAACAGCTCAAATACCTGAACCTGAGGGGAAAAAATCAGCAGGTGTAGTTGGAGATATAGAAGTCTCTGATGAGGTAATTGAATACAGAAATGATGTAGTATTGAAAACAAGTAAACGAGTGCTTGCAACTCCTGTTGCTAGAAAATTAGCTAAGGACAGAGGAATTGATATCTCAACTATAAATGGTACTGGAGAGAACGGAAGAGTATTAAAAGAGGATATCTTGGGAAGCACTAAGAAAGTGGAAACAAAAGTAGGAACTAATTTAGAAACAAGAGAAAAAATTTCAAGACTAAGAAAAACAATTGCTAAAAACATGTCGTTTTCTAAACAAACTATTCCTCACACAACTGTGATGGATGAAATTGAAGTAGACGAACTTGTAAGAGCTAGAAATAGCATTAAAAATGAATTTGATACAAAAATCACATATATGCCATTCATAATAAAAGCATTAACAATGGCTTTGAAAGAAATTCCTGTATTTAATTCTAGTTTTGATTCTGAAAATGAAGAAATAATTTATAAACATTATTATAATATTGGTGTTGCGGTAGATACTCCGGATGGTTTAATCCTACCTAACATTAAAGATGCTGATAAGTTGTCAATATTAGAACTTGCAGAAGAAATTGATGTTCTAAAAGTAAAAGCAAACAATAAAACATTAACTCTGGCTGAGTTAATGAATGGTACAATGTCAATTACGAATTATGGTGTATTCGATTCTTCTTTCGGTGCTCCTGTAATTAAGCATCCTGAAGTAGCTATAATTGGTATTGGCCGAATTAAACAAAAACCTGTCGTTAAAGACGGAGAGATAGTCATTTCATATGTTTTACCATTATCTTTATCAATTGATCACAGAGTGATTGATGGTGGAGATGCGGGTAGATTCCTGAAAATTTTCAAGGAATATCTGGTAAATCCAATGAAATTATTAGTTAAGTAGGTGAATTTATGTATGACACAATAATAATAGGTTCAGGACCAGGTGGATATGTTGCTGCGATTAAGGGAGCTCAATTAGGGCTCTCAGTAGCAATTGTAGAGAAAAACGACCTAGGTGGTATTTGCCTAAACCATGGATGTATCCCAACAAAGACTCTTTTAAAAAGTGCGAAGGTCTATCAAGAAGTTTTAAAAGCTAGTAGTTACGGCGTTAAAATTGATAAGTCATCAGTTTCTGTTGACTGGCCTAAAATGCTTAAACGAAAAAATTTGGCTGTTAAACGGCTTACAACCGGGGTAAAAGGATTGCTTCAGAAAAATGGAGTAGATATAATTCAAGGTGCAGCCGACGCAATTGATAATAATAGTGTTGTTGTCTTAGGAAAAACATATAAAACTAAATCGATAATTATCGCAACAGGAGCATCACCTTTTATACCACCGATTCATGGAATAAAAGAAGGTATTAAAAACAATACAGTTGTAACTTATAAAGAAATTTTAAACATCAAGGAAGTTCCCAAAAACCTAGTGGTACTTGGCGGAGGGGTAATTGGTGTTGAGTTCGCAACATTGTTCAATGCTGTAGGATCAAAGGTTACCATCATAGAGAAGGATATGATTCTTCAGACTGTTGATTCTGAGATAAGAGATACTTTCCGTAAGCTTTTAAAAAAACAAGGAATAAAAGTATTAGAAAATACAGAACTTATTAAAATCACAGATAACAAAGCAGTTATAAATAGTGAAGAGATTGACTTTGATACATTACTGTTTTCAATTGGGACGAAACCAAATCTAGTAGGTACTGAAAAGTTAAACTTAGAAACTTATGGTGGCGGTATCGTCACAAATGATTCACTAGAAACTAATATTAAAAATGTTTATGCTATTGGTGACGTTAATGGTAGAACAAATTTGGCTCATGTATCATCAGCTGAAGGTGAAATAGCAATTGAAAACATTGCTGGTTTAAACAAAAAGATGAATTATAATAGAGTTCCATCCGGAATCTACGGCTTTCCTGAAATTGCATACGTTGGATTAACCGAAGATGAACTTCCAAATGATAACTTTATAATTTCAAAATTTCCACTAGCTGCAAATGGTAGAGCATTAGCCGAAGGTGCAACAGACGGCTTTATTAAAATAATTGCTGATAAGGAATATGGAGAATTAGTTGGAGTCCATATAATTGGAGCCAGTGCAACTGAATTAATAGCTGGAATAGTTTCTACAATGGAACTAGAAGGAACAATATATGAACTTGCTAAAACGATTCATCCTCATCCAACAATCTCCGAGATTATAATGGAGGCTGCTAAAGGAGCAATCGATAAACCTATTCACATGTAAAAGACACTTATAAAAGTGTCTTTATTTTGTCAAATATTCTTGGATTATCTTTTAATTTACTAAAACTACTTTTAGTGAAGGGCAAATCTATTAAATACTTGATCTTTTTTTCATTTATTGAGACGCTTTCCATAATCCCATTTCTAACATAAATTTCAAGATTATCATTGTCAATCTTATTACTAACTTTGTATTTTGGTGATTCTCCGAACGTCCACTTCCAGCTGGTATATTTACTCTCAATCGCTTTTATCGATCTTACTTCTTCTTCTGTGAAGTTTCTATATGAAGGAAGTATAGTATTAATTAAAGAATCAAACTCTATGTACTTCTCTAGGTTAGTAGTAAGTACAGGTTCTGACTTAATGCTCTTTGATTCAATTAATTCACTTGATCCCAAAGAACTATTTAGTTTATCCAAATCAGAACTGTGAAGTAATGTCCCGTGATGAAGCATTCTATTTTTATAGAATGTCTGAGCATTACCTGACACTTTCTTACCTTTTAAAAAAATATGAGATTTCTCTTTAAAATCTAATTCTATACCCACAGCTTTAAGTGGTTCAGTTATTTGTTTAATAAAAAATTTGTAATTACTAAGTTCATTTAACCCGTTTTTTATGAAAGAAAAATTTATGTTACCAAAATCATGGTAGACAGTACCGCCTCCGGTCGCTCTCCTATATATTGGAATCTTATTTTCCTTAACATATTCAATATTTATCTCTTCGAATGGATTTTGGTTTCTTCCAATAATTACTGAAGGTTTATTAACATATACAATGAAAAAATTATCTGTTGTATTTTTTAACAGATATTCCTCAGCGGCCAAGTTAAAGCTTGGCTCATTTGATGTGCTTAAAATGTATTCCTTCATAATTATCATCTCCACTCTAAAATGCTTATGTTCCTCTACTTCATTATAGAGAAAAAATCATCCACCGCAAGGTGTATTTCACCTTTCGGATTCAGATTTCTCTTTTTATATCCGTGTTTATTAAAGTCTAAATGCTTTTATCCCATCATTTTCTTGAAGCCATCTTCATTTGCTTCCCATAATTCTACGACGTTTCCAAAAGGATCTTCAATTTGAGCAAACTTTCCAAACGGATTTTCCTCAATTTTGGAATATACTTTTCCCATATTACCAACTGCGTCTTTTAATGCTTCTTCAACATTATCAACTCGAAAATTTACTAATAATGGTGTATCCTTTCTTGCTTTAAACGTAAATAATGCCAATTGTTCTCCAGTAGAAAAACTAGTTCCCATCTCGGACATTTTCAACTTGTAAACTTTTGAATACCATTCCTTTACTTTGCTTTCTTCTCCGTTAAATTCGATGAATACTCCACCAATTCCTGTTATTTTACTCATAAATCCTCCTTTTATTCTGGACAATATAAAAAGTAATTAATTGCGGGTCTTCCAGTGATTGTTATTCTTAATATAATTATAACATTCTCATTTTAAATTTCATTTGTTATAGCATTTATAAATAAGAAAAAAGTGCCAATCGGCACTTTAGTTTGTTGTTGAATTACCTTTTCTTGTAAAAGAAATTATAGATAATCTGATTTTTACAATGTCATCTATATTATGTAGACTACATCCTGTCATTGCTTCTATTCTTTTTAATCTATACTTTAAAGTGTTTAGATGTATAAAAAGTTTTTCGCTAGTGTGGATCAATGATAAGTTGTTTTCAATGTAAGCATAAAAAGTCTCAATAAGATAACTGTGGCTCATTATGTTTTTAGCTTCATAGAAATCATATCTATCGTAATTTATTGTTTCTAAAAAAGCTTTTATCTTAAAGTTTTTAGTGTGATATATTGCTGAATTATCTTTGTTGTTTTTTTCAATGTATTTAATTATCTGGAACTCATCCTTTAATATATTAAATTCTACAATTTCGGAAATGATTGAATTAATTCCCTTATCAACTAATTCGTCTTTTATCCCTCTGAGAATAAATTCATCATTTGAAGTTAAAATAAAGTATGTTTCATCGTGCTCCTCTGCTTTTAGAAAACTAGTTCCTTTGAAAATACACTTCGCTCCCAAATAATCACTATCAACTTTAACTAAAAGATTAAAGTCCATCTTTTTAAACCCAATCACATCAAGTCTTTTGTCTATATCTTCAAATGCCTCTAAACCATATAGAACATCAAGTACAACTTCACGTTCATAATGCTTAACTGACTTTTTCTTACCCTCAATTACTTTTTGAGATATCAGAGATTCCAACGTCATCTTAAGTATGTTACTAAAGACTCCAATTGTCTCTGGATTTCCATTTATTTCAGCCACTCCAAATATACTCCCTTTTGCATTTAAAGGAACTATTATCCCACCATGAATTAGCGGGTCTTCTGATTCACAAATCTCATAGTTTGTAGAACCATCATTTATGATTGAGTATGCCTGAGGATGGTAGTCACCTATTCTTGTTGAATCACCTGAACCAATTATTATACCTTTAGTATCAATAATATTCACATTATGTGTAAATAGATTCGACAAATTCACAGCCATTTCAATAATTACTTCATTAGTTAATCCAACCATAATCTACCCCTCTTTTATTATTAATTTGAGAATATCTTTATTCTACCTAATTTATTTTATAACAAAACACTACAAATCGTAACAGAAACCCATATAAATCAAAAGTGTCTCCACTCCATTATGGAGCAAATAAACACTTTCATCAAATATATTAACTTTTATTATGAGTTTACTAAGTATTCAGTTAATGCAGTTTCAAATTTTTGGTCTCTGTTTAAAGAGAATTTACCATATGCATCTCTACATTGGTGTGATAAAAAGTTAACGCTACTCATCCCATTAATTCTAAGTCTATAATCAATTTTGCTACTGTGGATATCTTCATAAGACACAGCTACAATAACGTCATTTAAGTTTTCATAATCAATTTCTAGTCTTTTAAGAGTACCTTGTAAAAATTCATTTGTTAACTTTGATACTTCAACATATTTTCTCATATTTATTCTCCTTGGAATGCGATTTTTTTAATTTTTTGTTTTTTAGTATCTCCCACTGTCATCTCTCCAGTATTATGGAATGACATTTTAACAAGTACCGGTCCGAATAAAGCGAACACAAGTACTGATGCTAAAATAACGTTTTTGACTACTAATGCATACTCCATATTAACTGCTGAGAAAGCAGCATAAGCTGATACACTCAGTCCAATTGCTACACCCGATTGTGGAAGTAGACTTAATCCTAAATATTTTCTTACACCACTACCGGTTTTCATTACTCTAGCTCCAATATATGAACCTACTACTTTACCAACTGTTCTAGATAAAACGTAAGCAATACCTACTGAACCAACTGTTAATAAAATATCAAACTGCAGCATTGCTCCAGCGATTGTGAAGAATGCTACCATAATTGGTGGGATAAAGAATCTTATCGTTTCATCCTCAAACATAAATGTGTCCTTACTAATCATGTTTGTTACAACAGTACCAGCTATCATAGGAGTTAAGATTGGTGATGCTCCAAAGTATAATGCTGCTCCTGTTGTTAAGAAAACAGATATTGTGATAACACCTAAATTGTTTTCATGACGCTCAGAATTGTTTTCAATAGTTCTAATTGCCCAACCACTAATTAGTCCGATTCCTAATCCAATAAGGATACTAACTCCAATTTCTAATAATGGTGCTTTAATAAGTTCAATGAATCCAATTGATGTTGCAGGACCTGACAAGCTTATTGCGATTGATAATAGAACACCAAACATTACAACTCCAACTGCATCGTCTAATCCAACTACTGGTAAAATTGTATCTGTAAGTTCACCCTTAGTTTTATATTTTTTTATGATCATCATAATTGGTGCAGGTGCCGTTGCTGCTGCAATTGCCCCCAACACTAGTGCTACTGGTAAAGAAACAAATGGTAGTAATGCTAAGATTACGATACCTGTAGTTCCAATAGCCTGGATGATTGTGATAACCACTATTTTCATTCCTGTTTTTCTTAATTTTCCGAACCATAACTCATTACCCACTTGGTAAGCAATAAATCCTAATGCTATATCTCCAATGAATCTATATGATTCCAATGTTTCTAATTTAACGATCCCAGTAATAGGTCCTAAAACCAATCCTGCAATCAAATAACCGGTAACTGATGGAATTCTAAAATATTCTGCAAGTTTCCCAAATAATACTCCTACTAATAATATAATACCTAAATCTAATAACACTAAACTTTGCAGCCCGCTTGCTGCACCTGACATAATAATTCCCATAAGTACCTCCATACATACCGTTATAATTGTGCTCTCGTTTTTTCAGCACGATTAGAATATTAACACAGAATTTCAATAAAAAATGCACTTTTTACCACATTTATAATAGTTCAGCTTATGAGATAAATATTGCATTAAAATCTTGTCCTTTAAGACAAGGTCTGCGTAGATAAACAAGAATTAACCTATAATTATTTGATTCCGAAGTAGAAAAGTAACAAAATAAAAGAGACCTTTTAAGTCTCGTCATATATTCATTAAATATAATAGGTAGAAATAATTATCACTTTAATTAGATAACTAATCAACTAATGAAACTTTTAGTACAAAGTTACTGTCTGTCTCCTTAATTGTTTCCCATCCTAATTTTTGATACAACTCTGGTACATTCGTATACACAAACAGCTCGGATTGCTTAGTTTGTTTCATCTGTGCTACTGCTCGAGCAATTAGCAAAGTCGCTATTCCTTGCCCTCTATAAGCAGGCGCAACATATAATGTGTTTACCCAAATCGCTTTCACTTTTTTTTCTTTGTCAGTATAGTAAGAAAATTGTAAACCTCCTACAACTTCACTATCTTTGAATGCCAAAAGAGGTAACGGCAAAAGTCCACGCTCTTCCAATTTAGGAAAAGGATCAACTTCACCCCATTCTGATAATATCCATGAAACGAATAGGTTGTAACTAGTTGAATCTATTGTTGCCTCTTCTATATAAATCATATTATGTCCTTTTCTTTTCCTAATTTACAATTCATTTAAGTGTGTGTGCTTAAAATCGTCCGAATATTTCAGGCCATATCCAAAAACTCTGTCTAGCGTACTATGTGCAAACAGGATGATTGAAATTAATGCCAGTACATCACTTTTTATATAAACCGCCAGAAAGTACAATAAGATTATAATCCCTCTATGGTGACCAAAATTATAGATGATTGATCCAAGTTTGGTATTTATAACATATCCCAACATACTGATGTCAGGAACAAAAAGTAATAGAGGAAATACCCACCATGCATAAGGTGTTAGAGTAAATAAATATATTGACCCTCCGAAAAGGGTTAGTTCCTCTAGCTTAATAAGTAAGTCCATATTTTTATCAAAAATGTTCATAATAATTCACTTCCTCTTAACATACTAATCTAGAAACTTACTTAGCAGTATCCAGTTTGAATCCTTTAGTAATTAGCCAACCACCTAAAAATAGTTCGTTAGTAATTATTGGTAATGCCAATATTATTTGTACATTTCCTACTATTCCCATAGAATTCATTATTAATATTAAAATAACTCCAACTGATCCCCAAATTGGTATAAATATAGGAACTAACTTAGTTTTGAATAAGTAATAATATAGAATTAGTGCACTAATACTAAATGAAATTGGTACTAATAACCCTAAAAAGTTTGATCTTATGTTTATAATAATGTTTTCTATCAAAGTTATACTTACGATTTCATTAGCAGAATAATTTTTACTTAACGAGATTAAGGACAACGCAAGTACTGCAGGTACAATGCTTGTTATTGTCTCAATAAATCTTACTCCGAAGTATCCTACCGAAAGTGTTTGATCATACTTCCTGATGTATCTATACATGAATGTAGCGATACCTATTACAGCTACTCCGTTCAACAGTTCAAGCGCAACTCCTACTTTAAACAATGCACTGTCATTATACAAATCCAATAGATATCCATCAGTTCCTACAATTCCCTCGACAATCGTCCCTCCAATAATGCTAAAAAATATAGCTGTTATAAACAAAACTCCAACAACAATCGAATCTTTTCTCGCTCTACTCATCAAATATTTCCTCCTATTATCCATTGTTTTTACTACAATAAAAAGTAATTATTTCCAGTTTTTCCAATCTCTCCAATATACAATTTCAAATGCTGCTATTGTTAATAATAAACACACTATACTCATAAAATATTTTTCAAATGGAGTTCCCAAAAATTGCATAATACACGTAAGTGCAAAATAAACCACAAAAATCCATGATGCAACTTGAACAGCCAATACTGACATTCTACTAAGTTTTACATTGATATTACCAGATGCAATTAGCGAAATCAATCCAATAACTATCAGAACAAATATGCTTGTAGCTGATGTTATACTTGCCTCTTGATAGGAAAGTGATCTTCCACCATTAACCCACTCATATGGTAATACTTTTATTAATACTAGCAAGTGAACAATGATTGTGAGAATTATTAGACTGCTAAATATAATACCAACTCTTTTAATTTTAACTTCTTTCATTTTGTCCTCCATACTTTTAGCTCAATATAATAATATCAAGACACTAACCTAATAGTACCATTCTTCCAAAATTGCTCATAATTTTACAATAAGTAATTATTTAAATAAGAAAAAGTTAATCACTAGATTAACTCTTTTCATACTTTATATGTTTAGTTTAGAATTTATTATCAAAATAATTTAAACATTATATTTTAATACTACTAAACCATCACTTTCTTTTTTATAATGGGTATGTTTCTCAGTCTTCATATAATCGAATACTTCCTTAACATATTTCTCATCATAAATAATTTCAACTTCTATATTATTAAATTCTCTAGAAATTAAACTATCTGCAATTCCAATCACATTGTTAGCTTTGATGTGTTTTACTTTTCTTGAAGAACTCATAGTTAAAGAAACAGTATTTCCTTTATAAGTTATATAATGCATTGCTCCTCTTGATTCAGTTCCTTTGAACTTCAGTATTCCTTTGTTTTTCATCTTGTTCCTCTTTCATCATCTTTTTTGAGACTTATCCCAATCTATCTAGTGACGGAAATTACTAACATCATTTAGTTTTTAAAAATGTGCCATTATCTAATTCTTTCCTAGCTAGTTTAATTTCTTCTTTAGTATTCATTACTATAGGTCCGTACCATTCAATACTTTCGTTAAGTGGTGTGCCTTCAGCAAAGATCATTTTCATTTTTGATTTTGCTTTTATAGTAATTTTCCCTTGTGTCAATTTGTACACTGAGTACATTTCTATCTGGTCATCATCTATACTTCCATCACCATTCAGTATGTAAACAAATGCATTAGTATCAGGGACTCTTTCTAAATCTACTCTGTCACCTGACTCTAAATTAATATAAAGCATTCTAATTTTTCTATCTTCTTTTTGGATTGGTCCTGACGTTCCATTAAAAGATCCAGCAATAACAGAAATTGTTGAATTACCAATTTTCACTAAATTTTTATCTAAAACATTTGTGTAATAATATTTAGGGTCATCCATCTTGTTCTTGCTTGGCATATTTAGCCAAAACTGAAGCAACTCAAATTCCTCACTATCTTTATCAGGGAACTCCTGGTGCAAAATACCGCTTCCGGACTGCATCCACTGAATGTCGCCGTCAACCATTACTCCTTCGTTTCCTAATGAATCCTCATGCTTTGCTTTACCTTTCACAAGGTAAGTTATTGTTTCAATTCCTCTATGTGGATGCCAAGGAAATCCAAACTGTGGATAACTTGTATCTACATGATCTAATAGGAGAAATGGATCAAACACTTCTTTTTGATTATATCCAAATATACGCTTAAGCTGCACATTATCGCCATCTACTGTATCTACTGCTTTAAAACTCATAATTATTTTACTCATAACTCCTCCTTATCAAAAATAAGTTACTTACTTATTGTAATAACATTATATGATATGCACACCTTAAACAACAGTAAAGTGCTTATTTTATGTAAGTTACTTACTTTTATTTATTGATGGTGTTATAATCAATTAAAGGAGCTGAAAAGATGAAAGATAAACTATGTCCAAAAATGGAACACGCTTTAGTATTATTAGGTAAAAAATGGACAGGACTTATTGTCTTGTCACTCTTGAATGGTCCACAGAAATTTACTCAAATGGAACATTTTATAACTGGGATTTCTCCAAGATTGTTAACAGAGCGACTTAAAGATTTAATCCTAGAAGAGATTATTAAAAAAAACGTGTACGCTGAAACTCCAGTTCGTATTGAATATATACTTACTGAAAAGGGAATTGACTTAAGCGCAACATATAAGAAAATAAGCCAATGGGCAGAAAAATGGACAAAATAAAGACATAGATTATTCTATGTCTTTTTTATATATAATTTTAAATATTGGTCTATACTTAACTTTTTAGCCAATCTGATAGCACAGTTTTAATCTCTTCTCCAACAACAACACCCATGTGTGATACTCCGGGTAGAATCTCAAAGTCTATATCACTTTTAAAGTCTGACATAACTTCCTGAAACTTAGTAGCTTCGAATGATTCATCTAGTGTTCCAGCAACAACTAACATTTTCTGCTTCATTTTAGCTAGGTCCTTTTTGTAATTTCTAGGAGCATAACCTGTATTCAAACGGTATGAATAAGACAAAGTTTCTGTTCCATCTCTATAGTCTTTTGGCATATTAAAATCGATTACAGGTAAATGATTTAATGCATTAATATACACATTATTTAACATTGATAGACCAATTATTCTTGGCATTCTTGCGTATGCCCAGCCACCAGACTCGGATTTCATTGTTGGTGCATTATACTTTAAGAAAGGTGATAATAGTATGTATGCATCAACCATTTCTGAGTATTTGCTTCCACCAAATCTAATTACCATTCCCCCACCTGATGAATGACCACCAAGTATTATTTTATATTCAGGGTTTTCTTTTTTTACGAATTCTATAAAATCAGCTATATCATCTTCTAACTGATTAATGTATCTAACGTCCCCACGAAGTATAGGATTTATTCCATGTCCTCTAAGATTAGGCGTAAATACTTTAGCAACTTTATTTTCACTTAAGTAATTAGATATTCCAAAAAAGTATTGTGAATGCCATCCAGAACCATGGATGAGAATCAATATATCTTGTGCCTGAGACTTGTATTCTCGGTACTCTAACATCTCACCGTCTCTACAACTATATTTAACTAGATCATTTAAATTAGAATAATCTATATTTAGTTCATCAAATTTCAAGTCACTCTCCATTGAGTCCAAGTTTTTCTTTTTACCATTTACGATAACTAATACAAAAGCGATACTCAAATAAATTATTACTGATATAACAATGTTAATGTATATAATTTCCATCTGTGCACTTCCTTTTTATGTGATTGCTTGTTCACCGTACTTTACCTGTAATTTATATGCAGTAAACTCAATAATCATCCCATAAACTCCTCCAACTAAAAAGCCAGGTAAGTCTTGATAATTAGTAGCACTGTAAAATGCAAACGAAACTATTAATCCTATAATGAACCCTCTTACCAAAATGTACTTGATTGATTTATTAAAGGATAGTAACCCTATAACAAATCCCATTAAGAGTCTATTAAACCAGAACGCAAACAAATACCAGTTCTCTATTGTTTCCTGGTATCTTAGACTAGCACCAATTATACAAAGGACACCTAATATAGCCCCTACTGATAATGTTCTTTTCATTCTTTTACTCATATGAATCCCTCCTATTATATCGTGTAATCCCTCAGCTAACTCACATATTGCTTACAAGGTATTTTTAGACTAGGTTTAATCATATATAATATCTGCATTAGTAACAAAAAAATGTTAGATAGTTCTTTTGTTATAACTTAGAATTTCCATTATAATCTTTTATTGTTTCATAAAACATTAACTCCAAAGCATCAACACTTTTCCTCAGTTGAAATGCTTCAGCATATTTCACATACTCTTTTGATAAGTTATCTAACAAGTCAGAGTCATACCGAAGACTTGTAATTTTATTAGCCAGGTCAGATTCATCCCCTGCATTAAACAGATTGTCATCAGTCAAAGCAAATTGGTTCGTCGCAGAATTAGTACTGTTACTTATTATTGGTACAAGTCCACAACTAAAGGCTTCTATACATGAAATAGCTTCTATTTCAGTATCTGATGCGTGGACATATAAATCAGAATAGTTAATTATATCCAGCAATACATCTTGTTGGAAAAACTGCATAATTGGTTCATTTGTTAACCCTTTAGACTCTTCCTTTAAAGAGTGTTTCCATGGTCCGTCTCCAGCAAATATAATTTGAACATCTTTTTCAAAATCAAGTTTCTTAACTGCTTTAATTATCAAATCTTGTCTTTTCTCTCTAGATAATCTTCCTACCATTAATATTATGAACTTATCTTCTAGACCATTTGGTTTAGCTACTATTTCAGGAACAAACTTTGAGTCAACTCCATTTGAAATGACATGAAGCTTTGACTTGTAATCGCGCTCTGTAAGTTTGTTCGCGATCATTGTCGAAGGACAATGTATATGAGAGAATTTATCATAATATCTTTTAAAATATCCATAGATAATTTCATTCACTACTTTAAATTTTTCTAGGTAGAGTGTTGAAGTAATATTCTCAGGTTGTAAATGGAAAGCTGCACTTGATGGAATATTTAATTTGTCAGCCAGCTTTAGTCCATCTTTCTGTATTTTAAATGGTAATAGAAAATGTACTATGTCTGACTCCTTAATAGCTTCCATTAAAACGTTCTTATTACTCTTTGCTAAGTACATACCTTGGGACTTTGTTATTTGATATAATCCAGGTATTTTTACATATCCTGTTGTATAGGTAAATTCATCGTTAGCAGGACTCCCAGTTAAAATGTTAACGGTGTGTCCTCTATCTCTTAATGCCTCCGCAAAACGCATTGAGGAGATTGTAGTCCCATTTGTTGGTACACCGTAAGTATCAATAACCATTGTAATCTTCAATAACTTATTCATTATCATCACCTATGTTAAGTACCATGTTTGGAAATAGCTCTTTTATCTTATTATCCGTAAACACTTCATCGTATAATTGACCAACTGGAGTTAAAGGCTCAATCCCTTTTAGTCGTTGACCTTGTCTTATAAGCATAGAATAAGTAATCAACATATTCACACTTAAAAAGACTATTAGTAATTTAGTAATAAACTCACCAGCTTTTTTTGGTATTCTCTCCACCCATTTACTCGTAAATGGATAAATTAGTTTAACCATCATAAGAATTAATATTCCCCAGAAAACGGAATATCCCACAGTTGTACGTCCGTTGATGTTTAAGTAAAGTGCGCTATAATCCCAAGATGCACTGCCAGTAAAAAACTCTTGAGCCCAATTAGCAGCGTATTCAAATACTCCACCAGCAACTGCTCCTAAAAGTAAAACTACAAGCGGATTTTTCATTTTATAAAACAGCAATACTGCTAGAACATATGCAGTTCCATATAGTGGGTTAAAAGGTCCAATTATAACTGCACTTCTATTTTCCCATATACCAAGTCTCACAAAAGTAAGAATCTCTTCATACCAAGTTCCGAAAATGGAACCGATCACAAAGATCCAAACGAGTTTATAAAAAGACAACTCACTCGCGAATGGTTCCCCATCAATTAGAACTGTCATTTCTTTATCACTCATATTACCACTCCCTTAGTTGTAATAAAACATAATACGAGATCTCAAAAACATACTATGTTTTCGTTGATATTGATTTTATTCCTAATTATATTATAACGTTTGATAGATATATTTCCAAACTGTTATTCTTGGATACTTTATTCGTTGGATAATTAAGTTGTAGTTACTCTAAATACTCCTTATATAAGATTGGTTTGAAATGTTTAAGAACCCTCAATACTCTTAAAGTATTCCACCTAGAACTGCCTCCAGTCTTCTCCATATCAAAATGTACTCTTCCTGCATGTTTGTTTTGAACCGGCCAAGTCCCATCGTTTCTTCTTTTCTTTATTAGAATATCAAATGCATCTTGCATTCTTTCATCATAATCGATAGTTGCATTCATAAAAGCTTCAACAGCTCGTAAGATATCATATTTCCACCGAGGTGGATATGATAACATTGTAAAACTCTTGTGAATAACTTCACCGGTTTTATCCGATTTATACATCTTGTGTTTAAGTATAAATTCTATTGCTTCAGCTCTAACTTTTGTTAACTCTTTTACTCTGTATCTATATCCATTTGAAATATACTCATTAATCCCCTCTATTAGTGAGATTGTCGAGTGAAGTGAACTGTGCTTTGCTCCGTATTTAGGATAGTTGTAGTAGCAATTAAATCCTCCATCTTCAAGTTGTTGCAGGTTAATAAAATCAACTACAGACATAAGGTGCTTCTCCTCAACACCAAAGTAACACATTGTGAATAGATTCATGCCATTTACACAGACATCACTAAAAGACCATAAGTGAGAATTGGGTGTAATTCCACCATCATCAGTTTTACAGTTTTCTACTATGTCATAAACGATATTCATAATCCTTGTAGTTGGTTCGATATTTAATCTTCTTAATTCTAATAAAGTATAATGGGTGTTAATCCATTTGTAATTGTAGTATCCTCCACCCCAGTGTCCGTTATCTTGCTGAAGGGATAATAGTTTTGCACCAAAACCCTCAGATGATATTCTATTTCTTAACTCAAGTTTGTCCTTACCTAATAAGTCTCTGTATGTTTGGTACTGGATTGAGACATCTCCAGTAAGAAGCCAGGCTATCAATTTCATTGAGACCACATCCTTTTTAAAAATTTACTGTTGTAGTAGTAAATGTATAATATTAGCTTAACCCTTTCGTTAATTATATCATGATGATTTTCTAGCAAATAAAAAGCCAATATAATTGGCTTCACTTCATTATTTCTGCTAGTTCTTAGAATAAGTAGCAAGCGTGTCTTCTAGAACTTAAACATTATGATGCAACATTACAAAATCGTTTTTGTTACATCCAATTTCCTCAGCAATCGTATCGCACTTCGCTCTTAATAAGAAAAATATTTCTTTTCCAACTAGTTTATCTAGCGTTTCATAGTTTGCTTGTCCTTTGCTTATTATCAAATCATTTGAGTTCAACTCAGTTATGAATTCTTCACTACAATAATCTAAGTCAGCCCCTTGAATAGCAACTCCAGTAGTAATAACTCTTACTAAGTCATTCATCCCAACGTACTCTGCATCTTCAATTATTGCATCATTTACAATTGGACCACCTTTAACAACATAAGTAATCTTGCTTTTATCAAAAGCGTTAACTAGTAACTTATCAAATACTATTTCTCCAGAGTTATCACCTATGATCATTATTTTATGAGCACTATCACACGCTTTGATAAACTTATCCATGTCTGCGCCATGTAAATCAACTTTTAAACTCTTTTCGATGGAATCGATTACATGAGCTTCTTCAATATTATCACTTACACTAAAATCAATAATATTTCCTGCAATACTTAATCTAACCGCAGTTTCAATTGGATTAACACTATCCAAGATTAACTCTTCCAAATTAAATTTATTAATCAGATCGATTGCGACATCATTAAATAGTTTCTTTTCCACTTTAAAAGGATCTATACAGTTTGAGTGTCCTTTTGCAACGTTATATATATCAGCAGTAACTTTTGGAGCAGAATCCTTAAAGGCTTTTTCTGATATAACTCTTAAACCATCTCTTATAATCTTCTTTTGCAGATCTAAATCGTCAGTTACTTGTTTTGCTAAACTTATTGTTTGTCTTGATAGACACGGTAAACAGTCATATTTAATATCCATTATTCTCTCCTAGTAACGCTTATTAATTACATTATCTGTATCCAACTACTTGTATAATCTTCTACAATTATATCAAATATCATCTAAAATTGAGTAGTGAACTTTGAATATTTTCTAATAAAAAATAGGTTTTAAAATCAGGAATTGTGTTTCCTAACAATCTTCATCATCAATTGGTAGACTTTATACTTAAAATTTGTAAACATAAAAGCCTGCTGTTTGATTGTTATCCTTATAGATAGTATAATAAGAAAAAAGGTGAAAATATGAAAAAAAGTGCGATTATAGTTATAGTTTTGGCTATTACATTATTACTTTCAGGCTGCAAATCTGATCCGATAGAATTATCGTTCCGAATAACTTGGGGAGAAGCATCTGGTCGAGGTGAGGCAATAAATCTAATTGTTAGCAATTTCAACAATTCACAAAAAGATATAATTGTCACAATGATTGGTGGAAACGAGGATAATGATGAGTTAACAGAACTTCTAAACGCAGATAATGCTCCTGAAATTATTGTTCTTCCATATAGATATATTCAAAGCTTTGGTGCTGAAGGATATCTAATGTCCTTATCTGCACATTTTGAGGTTGAATCACTTAATCATTCTGAGCAGGTATTAGAACTAGCAAGAGTAGCCGATACACTTTATGGGTTCCCTTGGATAGGACATTCTATGAGCCTTATCTATAATAATGACATCTTAACTGATGCTGGTATTAGTCCAGACTCAATTGATAGTTTTGATGCACTTGCACTTGCAGTTGAACAAGTTGAAAGAGAAACCGATAAAGCAGGTATAGCATTAGTTGGATCAGACCACCATGACCTTTCATGGATGACAACAATGTTTATTCACTCATTTGGAGGAACTCTTATAAATGATTCAAAATCAGAGATTTCAATTAATTCAGCATCTTCTGCTGAAGCACTTAATTATTATATTAATATATTAGGTTCTCATGCACAAGACGGATGGGAAAATCATAATGGTGTTGATGTTATGTCTTCTTTTAGAAATCAGGAAGTTGCATTTGAAATTCAAGGACCATGGGGAATAACCGACATATGGAAAGCGGGTAACCCTTTCGAAGTAGGGTCAATATCTTTCACAAGATTAGGTGGAGCATCTGAAATTGGACCAATGATGTTATCTATACCAAATAACATCTCCGAAGATAAAAGTGAAGCTGCCCTAGAGTTTATTAAATACTTAAATACTATTGAGGCACTTGAACAAATTATGGACGGTGAATACAGTCCAAAACATCAAGCATATTATCCTTTTAGAGTTCCTATTAGAACTGATATGGTAGATTCAGACTATTTCAACACTTATCCTGAGTTCAAAGAATTTATATATGGCTTTGATAACCCAAGCATTAATACTCCAACTCCAGAATGGACAACCATCCATTCAACATACTACCAGCCAGGGTTGCATGATGTTATTTTGGGTGAAATGACAATCCAGGATTTCTTATCAATGATTGAAACAGAAGGAAATATTATAATGCAAAATAAAACCTAGTAAGCTTTCTTACTAGGTTTTTTATATACTATAATTGTGTACTCGTTGTTCAACTATTAGAACGATTTAGCTAGGTCTACCGCTTTTTGAATATACTCATCACGGATTGCTAAGCCACCATCTGCGACCATATTTACACCCTCAACTAATAATTCTGCTCTATCTTGAATTCCGAAGAAGTTTAAGACAACACTCATAAAGTTGCTACCATGTTCAAAATCCTTCATTGCAGGACTACTATAAATACCACCACTTGCTTGAATCAGTAGTGCTTTTTTACCTTGTAATAATCCCTCTGGTCCATTTTCACCATATTTAAATGTTTTACCATTAATAGCTAAATTATCTATATATGCTTTTAACACTGGTGGTACTCCAAAATTCCATAATGGTGTAACAAATATATACTTATCTGCATCCATAAATTGTTCTAAGTTATTATTCATTGAACTTATTTTTTTTGCTTCGTCTTCAGTTAAGTCTTTAAATTCTACTCCACCTTGTAATTTACCCCATGCACTCATTACATCTGAATCTATTTCAGGAACATCTGTGTTGAATAAATCTAGTGTAATTACCTCATCATTTACATTTAATTTTTGATATTCTTTGATAAATGAATGTCCTACACTCAAACTATGTGAGTCTTCTCTTGCCTTCGGATTTGCTGTTATGTACAATACTTTCATTTTCGTTCTCCTCTAAGTTATTTTTAGTAAGCAACTTACTATTAATACAAATTTACACTATCGTACATTACTTATCAATCGTTATGCACTTATTATTAGTAAGTTATTTTTCTTATGTACGTTTCTTTAGATTTAACAATCATAAAAAATTATTATTAATGAATTTTTATTAATAGGAAAAATTAAAGCTTGATTTTAAAATCTCCCTTATATCCATAATAAATTGGTATTGTTTCAAATTTAATATATAATTATATGGTATGAATAGGAGGTATTTTATGGAATTTGATTACTTATATCAAGAACACAATTCAAACAGATATCCTACTGTTGCAAAAAACGGTATGGTTGCAACTTCACAACCTCTGGCTGCGCAAGCTGGCTTAGAAATACTGAAGCTTGGTGGAAATGCGATTGATGCGGCTGTAGCTACCGCTGCGGCACTTACAGTTGTTGAACCTACCTCTAATGGTATTGGTGGAGATGCTTTTGCTATTTGCTGGATTAATAACGAACTAATTGGGATGAACTCTTCTGGTAAATCACCTGTGCTATTGTCTCCCGATAAGTTAAAACATGTTAATAGTATGCCTAAATTTGGTTGGACGCCTGTAACTGTACCTGGTGTTCCAAAAGCTTGGGCTGAACTTATAAGTAAATATGGAAAATTGTCTTTAAATGAGGTTCTTGCTCCAGCAATAAAACTTGCTGAAGAAGGGTATGCCATTACACCTGTACTTGGGAAAAACTGGGAACGATCAACCAGAGTATTCGGTAACCTTAAAGGTTCAGAGTTTGAAGAGTGGACCAAAACTTATACAAACAATGGAACACCTCCGGCTATTGGTGAGGTATTCACTTTAAAAAATCATGCAAAAACACTTAGAATGATTGCAGAATCTGGTTCAGACTCATTTTACTCCGGAGAGTTAGCCGACAAAATAGAACTTTCAAGTATAAAACATGGTGGTTATCTAAGAAAAACAGATTTAGAAGCTCACCAGGTTGATTGGTCAAAACCAGTTAGCATTAATTATAAAGGATATGATATTTGGGAACTACCTCCAAATGGACAAGGTATTATTGCTTTGGAAGGTTTAAATATCTTCAAGAATTTGAAACAATCTAATAACGAAACTGAATTTTACCATAATCAAATTGAATCAATTAAAATTGCATTCAGGGATGGTCTTAAATATATAACTGATCCAAATGATACTTCTTTTGACTTCTCGGACATCTTAAGTGAGGAGTACTGTCTAAGTCAGTCAAAGACTATTTCAAAAACTGCTCAGGACTTTCAAGTTGGAGCTAGAACTAGTGGAACAGTATATTTAGCGACAGCAGATAAGTACGGCAACATGGTTTCTTTCATTCAATCAAACTATATGGGATTCGGTTCTGGTATAGTTGTTGAAGGAACTGGAATCTCTATGCAAAATCGCGGAGCTGATTTTAGTTTGAATCCAAATGATGCAAACTATTTAAAACCAGGTAAAAGAAGTTACCATACAATCATACCTGGATTTATAACAAAGGACTCCAAACCTGTTGGTCCCTTCGGAGTAATGGGTGGATATATGCAACCTCAAGGTCACATGCAGGTTATATGTAATATGATAGATTTAAAAATGAATCCACAAATGGCATTAGATGCACCACGCTGGCAGTGGATTAAGAATAAAAGTATAAGTTTTGAACCTAGATTCAACGCTTCTATCATTAAGAAACTATCCGAACTAGGTCATGACACTGTAGTTGCGACTGACACTGGTAGCTTTGGTAGAGGACAAATCATACTCAAGACAGAACATGGCACTTTAGTTGGCGGAACTGAAGCCAGAACAGATGGACACATCGCAGTTTACTAGGAGGAATTATGATACTATTTGATTTATTTAAGTCGTTCTTCATTGTAGGAGCTACTGGATATGGAGGCGGGAGTGCACTTGCTCCCCTAATCCATAGAGAAGCAGTCGAAAAACATGACTGGATAACAGACAAAGAGTTTATAGATATAGTAGCAATTGCTAATATGCTACCAGGCGCAAGCATGGTGGAAATGGCTGCTGCTGTTGGATATAAAAAGGCAGGAGTAACTGGTGCTACAATTGCTAGTTTCGCTATCACATTACCTATGATGATTATTTTCACAATATTTATGGTGATGTTGAATAATCTAATACCAGTTGAGTTGCTAAACGCAATAACTGCACCAATCCTTGGGACAGTTTCTGCATTAATGTTAACTCTATCTAAGAAATTATATATACAAAGTACAAAAGAGATTAAAATTCCTGTCATAATTCTAATATCTCTCATATCATTAACCTTGATATACTTCTTAAAAGTACATCCTTCGTTAGTGATAAGTGGAATGATATTTATAGTGTTCTTATCTTCATTAAAAGGAGGTAAGAGTTAATGTTATTATTTATATTATCTGTACTAGTAGTTGTATTTGTTACATTTGGTGGAGGAGCTGTATTCATTCCTATGTTTGAAGATATGTTCGTTTACAGAATGGAAATATTTACAATTGAGGAATATACACAAGTAATCGCAGTGCTTAATGCGTTCCCTGGACCTACTGGTGGGAAAATAAGTGCTTACACTGGATATGTTGAGTTTGGAATACCAGGTATGATTCTTGCTTCATTAGCATTCGTTGTTCCAGGAATTATAATGATGTTAATCTCATTTAATCTTGTTGAAAAAATTAAACATTCTAAACTATTTATCACACTTAATTTATACATAAAACCAATTATAATTGGTATCTTTTTATCAATAATAATCAAGTTTAGTGTCACATCAATCAATACCATGGGATATTTAGAAACTATCATAATTACTGTTGTAGCGTTTATCTTGTTAGACAAATTTAAATGGGCTCCACTAAAAGTAATTTCATTAGCACTTGCATATGGATTACTTACATACTTAGTACTATAACTCGCCAATGGCGAGTTTTTTTTCGACTATACTATTTACAATATCAATAAAAATTATTAACAGTATGTAAATCCATAGGTATGACTTCATAAGTAATATTGGACTACAAATTAAGTATTGATTTTGTCTTAGAATAGCAAAGATTTTAGAACCATTCACTTCAAGGTGTTTGAGAGTAAAGAGATACAAAACACGTTATGATATAATGAGGCGAGGTAAGCGGAGGTGAGTTTCAATGGGTATGCACGAGTCATACGAACTACACAAGGTCAAGACTAGAAAAATTGTCTTGCTATTTTCCTTGTTCTTCATAGCGGTTGTGATGGTTATTTCATACATCTCCTCATTATCAAAAGTCCAATTTGAACGAGCAAAGATAAAAACTTCGCTGATGGAACATACAAACGAGATTGCGTTAGAATGGCATCACTACTCTGTCCCGATATACTATTATGTGGATTACTTTCTTAAACATGAATCTACAGGTAATGTTTTGAGTGATATAGAATCGTATACACTTTCTGTGGAGGATTCTTTTATAAGAGCCCTTAGTAATGATCCAACTATTCTGCAGATGAGAATACTAGATACTGAAGGAAACGAAGTACTAAGGTATGAAAATGGCGAATCACCTGTCAAAATACCAACTTCTGAACTCCAGAATAAATATGATAGATACTACTTTAAGGAATCAATGAAATTAGACAATGGAGAGATATTCGTTTCTTCAATTGATTTGAATATAGAAAATTCAGAAATACAAATTCCACTATTACCTGTAATACGCTTTTCTATCCCTTTGTTTTTAGATGATGAGATAAAGGGAGTACTAGTTGTAAACCAGGAATACAATTCACTCTTTGGTGATATTTATAAAAAGCATTTTTCGATGGGTCACAACTTCGAACTACTTATAATTAGTGATAGTGGTGATTTTATATTAAACACTATGGATCCCGAGGACATCTTCTCCTCTGAATTTGGAGAAGTAAATTTAAGATCTAGAGAGTTTATTGATTTAGATGAGAGCTCAAACTATTTCTATTCAGATGAATTTGATGGATTCATATATTCTAGAAGTTCACAAACAGTTGACGATGCATTACCATTTGTTTCAAACGATAGTTCTGTTGTCGTTGCTTCCATAATGAAAAGTTCGGAAAGTGTCTATGTAAACAAATATTCTGATTTTGTCACTGCATTCATGCCGCTCTCGTTTTATTCTTACTTATTACCATTTTTAGCAGCTACTTCAATAATATTATTGTTAGTGAGAAAAAAAATTATTCATGGACCAATTGAGATCATAGAACAAAACTATTTGTATTTGATTATGAGCATTTGCGATATTGCAGAGAATGTTGCTGAAGGTGGAGATGAAGTCACTGGTAAACACAATATTAGGCTTGGGGTATTAAGCGAGTTTCTAGCACAGAAACTACATGTCAGTAAAAAACTCGTTAAGTACATTAAATTTTATGCACCTCTCCATGACATTGGAAAATCTGTTATTGACCACAGTATATTGAGTAAACCAGGTAAATTAACTTTCGAGGAATTTGAGTTAATGAAAAAGCATACTGAGTATGGATATATGATAATAAAAGACATAGGATTAGGAAGTGTTGCTGAGAATATAATCAAATATCACCATGAGTACTGGGATGGTTCTGGATATAACGGATTAATTGAAAATAAAATTCCTCTTGAGGCTAGAATTGTTACAATTGTTGATATATACGATGCTTTGAGAAACAAAAGGCCATACAAACCAGAGATGACTCATAATGAATCATTGAAGATTATCAAGAATGAAGATGGAAAAAAACTAGATCCTGAAATACTAAGAGTTTTCATCAAGTACGAAAAGGAACTTGAGAAATTATTTCATGAGTTCCACTAAACTGGGTATTTTTCAAAAGAGATTGTTCAGTGTAAATGTTATTAGATAGATAACAAATAGATTTATAACATTAAAAAGGTCTGTGTAATTACACAGACTTTTTCTTATTAAAATTTAACAACCCTACAATAATAAATATAGATACAATTACAGAAAACACTAAGAACATTAATGGGTCGCTCATGAATGCACCATATAGTAAATATAATGATCCTCCAGCAGCCATTGTTGGAATTATGAATCTTCTAATAACTCCTAAATCTTTAAATGTTTTTATAATATGATAATAAACAAGTAAGTAGAATCCAGATATGAATACAATCGACAATATTGATGTATCCATAAATCCTCCCCACCAACCTTGGAAGTTTCCATACCAAACCATAAACCAAAACAGGGTGAACACAATACTCAAATAAGCTGAATTGACTGTAGCTCCATTGTTAGACAATTTACTGAACACATCTTGTTTAGGACCTATTTCTCTAATAGATATAGCAAACATACCCCTTACTCCAGCCATTATAACCCCGTTTAAAGTACCTAATACTGAAACTAGTATTAATACCGATATCAAACTACCAACGCCTCCAAATAGCCTTTTAGCAGCTAATACAGATGTTTCAAGGCTTCCAGCAAGTTCAATTGCTTCAGAATTACTAATTACACCTGATAATCCAACGAAATATAGTAGATAAGCAACTACAACAATCAATGAACCAACTACTAAAGCTTTAGGTAATGTCTTTTTAGCGTCTTTTAGTTCACTATTAATAGTGGTAGCAATTATCCAACCGTCGTATGCAAATACTGTAACTGCGACTGCACTTGCTAGACCTCCATTTGTGCTAAAGGTGTTAACTGTAAAACTTTCAACTACATTTCCATTTGCAAGTCCTACAACTAGTCCAGTTATAGCGATTGCAAATAGCGGAACAAGCTTAATTGCAGCAGCAGAAATTTGCCATTTACCTGCTAATATTGGTGATAAAATGCTTAAAATATAAGTCATAAACATATAGAATAATGCAATAATCCATGTATACATCCCTGTAATCGGATTATCAAGACCCAGTAAACTAGCTGTTATAGTTCCTGCGAGCCAAGAAAGAATTCCGATTAATGTTGGATAATAGATAAAGTTCATAAACCAGGCAACTATATAACCTGCTTTTTCACCCATTGCTTCTTCTACATAATCTACTAAACCACTACTTTTTTCTACCCTTACAGCTACTAAACTGAAAGTGTAAGCACTAATTAGCATAATAAAGCCACCTATCGACCATGCCAATATTGCATATGATAAGTTACCGCCACTTGCTTTTAATACGTCTCCTGCACTCTTAAATACTCCTGAACCTATTGTGATTCCTACAACCATTGATACAGCTGTAAAGAAACCATATTTCTTTGATGGTTTATCCAAAATAATCTTCTCCTTTCAATATATTAAAAAGAGTATATCAGTTTAACCAGCCAATAATTTATGAAAGCGTTTCTAACTTAAATTATTTATAATTAAACTTAAACATAAATTATTATATCAAATTACTTTTAAGGCACTGATTGAAGTGCTCTCATACTACCAATACAAAAGGCCATTAAAATGGCCTTTAATTAGTGTTGATTGGTAATCCTGGTTATTCATGATTGAGAGTCACTTTATTTCTTCCAGTATCTTTTGATTCATATAATGCAATGTCAGCTCTCTTTATAACTGATTCTGGTGAATCACCCTGTTGAAGTAAGGATACTCCAAAACTACATGTTACTGTGCTCACTTTATTGAATTTAGTTTCCTCAATCTTTTCTCTCAATCTTTCAGCGAACTTACCTGCCCTATCTAGATTCATTTTCACAACAACAATAAACTCTTCTCCACCAAATCTCGCAAAGATATCGCTTGATCTGGTATGCCTTTGTGTTATTTTAGATAAAGTTTTCAATACTTCATCTCCAATGTCGTGTCCATATGTATCATTAACTATCTTAAAGTGATCAATATCAAACATTACCACTGAATATAGGTCTTCTCCTGTATATTTACACACTTCATTCAAATACTCAAACAATTTCGTTCTATTGTATGCACCTGTTAAAAAATCGGTTTCTGATAGCTTTTTAGTATGTTTAAGTTGTAAGTTTAAAATAACCCCTAGTTCCCTGTTCGAGTCCAAAAGTTCTCTAAACAACTTTTGGTTTATTTGCATGTCTTGTCTTGTAGCAATCTGATGCAAAAGCCCTAATAAAAGAGACTCTTTATCAATATGATCTAAAGAATTTTTTCTTATTCTATCAAAGATATCGTTATAATTTCCATCAAATACCATCAATCCCAATCCCTTCAGTGTTTTTCAATAAATTAATCGTGAACTCTACATTCCTTTTCCCTTGAATTAGACTCCCATGTTGTGGAGCTATAAGCTCTATGTCGTACTTACTAATTTTATTTATAGCATGGTGCAAAGCTTTTGTACTAGTCATAACAATTTGTTGAAAATTAGTAATAGCTGGTATATGACATTCATCTCCACATTTTGTTTTGTCAATACAGTCAAAACACTCTTCTTTAACATCTAGGTACAGTTGGAAATCTTTGGAATAACTTCCAAAAATATCACTACTTAACAGTGTTTTTGTTTGGACATCATATGTAACAAAACTTCCTGCACTATGAGAATACGGAGTTTTAATGAATTTCAACTTTCTACCAGTTTTAAATGTAAACTCGTAATTAATATCCTCAATGCAATTAAGTGGCAATTTAGTATTATAGAAATAAATAAACTCATTGTTTAATTTATGTGACAATATTTTTAATTCATGCCCACCAATTATGTCTTCATAATTCGGGATGCTTCCGCATAAGTCTGGATCATAATGATGATAAATTAACCGCTTGATATTATCAAATGGAATTCCTAATTTAATTATCTTAAGCATAACTTGTGGAAAATCTGGTCTTGACCCACCATCAAAGACTATAGCTTCATCACCCTCAATTATAATATATGGATTTGTTTTCAAACCTGATTCAATATCAACATATCCTATCCAGTAAATACCTGTAGCTATTTCAATTGGATTATTAAGATTAAACTTTTTCATATTGTCCCCCTTATTACTTCTTCTAATTATATCATTTTCAATCATCTGTACAAACTACAGTTTATTGAACAAAAAAAACTCCCCTTTTTATGAGGAGTTTATCAAATATCATTATTCATTCAATTGTTCCCAAACCATATCGTAAGAAGACTCAGTTTCCCGAACTACCTTGAAATAGTGTTTGTTGTAAAGATAATATGCATTATTACTTTTGGAAACAAACGAACTAATTAGTGAATAAATTGCTAAGTTCTTTCTTTCCGTCCATAACATCTTCATAAAGTTTTTCCATTTTTGAATCGTCTAAAAAATTCTTAAATCCTTTTGTCCCAAAGAACTCTTTAACAAAAGAATCAACTGGATTAAACTGTAATTCATAGGGCGTTCCAACTTGCACAATCTTACCTTCATTCATTAGAACAATCTTTGAAGCCATTTTTTGAGCCTCATGTATATCATGAGTTACAAAAACAATGGTTTTATTAAGTCGCTTGTGGATTTCAATTAACTCATCTTGTAGTTTAGTTCTAGCAATTTCATCTACTGCTCCAAACGGTTCATCCATTAGTACAATGTCGGAATCACTTGCTAATGCTCTAGCAACACCAATTCTTTGCTTTTGACCACCACTTAGTTCATGTGGGTACTTATCCATTAAATCCTCATCTAATTGTACAAGCTTTAATAGTTCCTTTGCTTTTACAATTTGAGTCTCTTTCGGTACTTTCAATAACTCTAGTACATATGTGATATTTTTTCCTACAGTAAGGTGAGGAAATAATCCTATATTTTGTATTACGTATCCTATTTTTCTTCTAAGCAAAATTTCATCCCAGTCTTTAAGTTTTTTCTCATAAACTTTAACTTCTCCAGAGTTGAACTCTATCAAGCGGTTAATGATTTTTAAAAGTGTGGTCTTACCGCAGCCGCTAGGACCTAATAGAACAATAAAATCGCCCTCTTCTATTTTCAGATCAATGTTAACTAGGACTTGCTTATCACTGTCATAACTTTTGCATAGTTTTGAAATTTCAATTATGCTCAATTTATTAATCCTTTTTCTACAAGGTAGTCATAAGCAACATCTTTTGGATCTGCATTTTCTACTTCAACAAGGTAATTCATACTAGTCATTTCTTCATCTGATATTAACCCTGTCATCATTTCTAATACCGCAAGTAATTCAGGATATTTATCAAGCGTTTCTTGTCTAACTAGAGATGCACCATAATATGTAGGGAAGAAGTTTTTGTCATCTTCTAGTACTTTTAATCCGTACTCTTTAAGTCTTCCATCCGTACTAAACACATTAATTAAATCTACTTCCTCTTGAGCAATCGCTTGGTATTTAAGTCCTATATCAAGTTCAACATTATCATCAAAATCAAATCCATATACTGCATCTAATCCTGGGAATCCATCTTCTCTTTCATAGAAGTCATATTCAGCACCAAATACAAAGTTTGAACTTGCTGCTGCAAGATCTGAATAATTATTTAGATTATATTCTGCAGCTATATCACTCAAAATAGCAAGACCATAAGTATTGTTAAATCCATATAAACCGGTCCATACTATATTGAACTCATCTTTGTATGCTTGTTTTACAGCGTTATATAATTCAGTTGGGTTATTTATCAGTTCTTCTTTCAATACAAATAACCAACCAGTACCCGTATACTCTGGATAAATATCAATTTCTCCATTTAGCATAGCAGGATGTATATTAGAAGTTCCTCCACCAACTGCTTCTAGATGATCTACTTCTAAATCTGTTTCTTGTTCAATTAACAATGCCAACATTTCAACAATGATGTATTGTTCTGCCATAGGTTTACTCGCAATTACTATTACATCATTTGTCTTAGAACATGCACCCAGTATTACTGTTAGTGCCATAACCATTAATATCATAAATATTTTTTTCATAGTGTTCTCCTTATATTTTGCCTAATATTCTAATTCTCAATCTTTTCTCTACTTTTCCAAGTATAAAATCTGTTATAAATGCTAAAAGTGCAACGAGTATACTTCCAACGAAAATCATTTCTTGGAAATAAGTCGTAATACCTCTGTAAATTGCAACTCCTAGTCCTCCTGCTCCAATAAATGAAGCAATACCTCCAAGAGCAATTGTCATAATTACCATAGTTCTAAATCCCGAGAATATAATTGGTAAAGCTAGAGGAAACTGGATTTTATAAAGCATTTGGAAATTAGTTGTCCCCATTCCTTTTGCTGCCTCAATGATATCCTTGTCAACCTCATTTAATCCAACATACGTGTTTCGAATCACTGGTAATAAACCGTATAATACAAGAGCAATTATCGCACTCTTATCTCCAATTCCGGTAATTGTAACTAGTAACCCAAACATTGCGATTGAAGGTATTGTATACAAAATTGATGTCAAAGTTAGAAATAAACTTGCAAACTTTTTATTTTGAGACATCAATATACCTAATACTACTCCAAGTAGTCCAGCTATTGCCACTGCAATCAATGTTAAGTAAATATGTTCGAGGATTAACTCCAAAAAGAAGTCAAATCTGTCAAAAAACAATTCAAATGAATCAATAAGAAAATTCAATATACCACCTCTTTCTCCAAGTAAATAATGCAGGAATTCTATTTCAAGATTTTAAAAATACATTTACATTCCTCAACCAAATTGGTGAGACTGTAAATACTCTATTTAATTTTATCATAAAATGACAAATTGATATCTCCATATTCAAAGTAAAATGTATTGCTTTCTTAACTACTTCAGTATTTATTAGTGTATTTTTGGATAACTTATCTTTTATATTATGTAATTTAATTTATTGAAGTTATACAATACTAAAAATAGAAAAGGACTCACAACTACTCGAGTCCTCTATTTTCTCATATTACTAAGCATCAGTTTGATTCTATTAATTTGATTTATGTATGATGCAGATGTGTCATAGTCTATTGCTACAATATTACTTGTGGGGTGCAATTCCTTAATTCTTTTGAACATCCCCTTGCCTACAATATGATTAGGCAAACAACCGAAAGGCTGAGTACAAATTATATTTGGTGCTCCACTATGAATTAGATCAATCATTTCGGCTGTTAATAACCATCCTTCACCAGAGTGAGTTCCATAATCAATTACTCCTTTTGCAAATTTCTTAAGTTCTTTATATGTTACTGGTTTTGTATACCCGACTTGTTGCAGCATTCTTCGAATTTTAGTTCTGCGCGACTCAAGAAAAGTCAGTAATATCTTCAAGCCAATTCTTTTCTTAAAACTTCCACCGTACCTAATGACATCGTGAATTGCTGAGTCAATCGAGTAAAGGAAAAAATCAAATAGTGGGGGAGTTACAACTTCACAGTCGTAAGACAATAATAGTTTCTCTAAATTATTATTACCAAGAGGAGAGTATTTAACATATATTTCTCCAACTATTCCTACCTTATGTTTCTTATTACCAGTTACTTCGACTTTTTTGAATACATCTATTATCTCTTTAAGTAGTCTTCTTGGAAGACGTAAATCTCTTAACTTTTTAGAAGAAAAATATTTGTATTTCAATATATCTACTTTTTCCAAAGCCAATTCCGTATCTCCATCATTTACTTCATATGGTTTAGTTTCATTAAAGAGTTGCATTATAATATCACCTATAACTACCGAGTTTACAAACTTCATACCTAATCTGTAAGTTACAATAAAACCTGGATTGGGTTCAAACCCGTTCGAGTTAAGAGAGATTACTGGTATCTTTGGATATCCAGCTTTTAATAGTGATTTTCTCAGTAGATTAACATAATTACTCGCACGACAACCTCCTCCAGTCTGAGTTATAACTAGTGCAAGTTTATCAATATCATACTTTCCAGACTTAATAGCGTTAATGAATTGTCCAATTACAAGCATTGCTGGAACACAGATATCATTGTGTGAATAACGCAAACCTTCTTTTATTAAGTCATAAGAGTCAGTTTTAAGTAGTTCGGCATTAAATCCCTCAGCATTCAATGAAGTTACGATTGAATCAAAATGGTAAGGAGCCATCATTGGAACTAGAATTGTGTATTCCTTTCTCATTTCCTCAGTAAATATAAGACGTTCACCATCATAAATATATTCCATATTAGTTGCCCTCCATCGTTGATATTAGGCTTCTTATTCTTATGTTAGCAGCACCAAGATTAATAACTTCGTCTATTTTTATTTGTGTATATAACTTATGACCTTTTTCCAGTATGCTTCTAACTTCGTCAGTGGTAATCGCATCTAGTCCGCACCCAAAAGATACAAGTTGGATTAAACTTGTTTTTGGTGAAGTGGTAACAAACTTAGCTGCATCATAGAGTCTTGTATGATAAGTCCATTGATTAAGGATATTCACCTTTTCCTGATCGGAGTTAGTATTAATCGCATCTTCTGATACAACAACAAGTCCCAGGCTTCTAAGTAGTGATGGAATTCCATGGTTAATCTCTGGATCAATATGATATGGTCTACCAGCTAAAACTACTATGTTTAGATCATTAGATCTAGCGTAATTAAACGCCATCTCTCCCATGACCGTAATATCTTGTCTGAATGCTTGGTACTCAGACATTCCTTTATCGTAAGCAACCATTAATTCTTTCTTAGAAACATCTAATTCCTTAAAATCATTCAACAGATTCTTAACAAACTGTTTCTTAGTATTTAAAGAAACATATGGTTTCATATATGGTTTTTGTTTTATGTTATCCATATTTGCATCTATTAGTTCTGGATAATGTGCAACTATGGGACAGTTGTAGAAATTGTCACTATAATCTTTTTCAGTAATATTAAACTGCATATTAGGATAAAAAATGAAATCTATATCCTTCAAAAGTAAACTTTCAATATGACCGTGAGCAAGTTTTGCAGGATAACAAACAGTATCACTCGGTATAGAGTCTTGACCTAACTCATACATCTTCTTATTGGAACGTCCACTATAAACCACTTCAAATCCTAACTCATCAAAGAATGTGAACCAAAATGGGATGTTCTCATACATATTCATAACAAGGGGAAGTCCTACTGTTCCCTTGTAGTTCTCTTTATCAGATTTATAGCTCATTATTTTGTCATACTTATATAAATACAAATTCGGCAAAGAGACATCAGTCGAATGTTTTCCGATTCCACGTTCACAACGGTTACCTGATATGTATTTTTTACCATTAAAGATATTAATATTTAACTGACAATTATTTCCACATAACTTACAACTTCCAGTTTTCCTTATATATTCTAAATTCTCAATTTCATTTTTACTTAGAATAGTTGAATCATTTGTTTTATGTTCCCTTGCCAGTAACGCAGCACCAAAAGCACCCATAAGTCCTGCGATTGAAGGTCTTATTACTTCAGATCCAATTTCTTGTTCAAATGATCTTAGAATCGCATCATTTAGAAATGTACCACCTTGAACAATGATATTATTACCAAACTCTTCTTTGACATTTACAGCTCTTATAACTTTGTATAGAGCGTTCTTTACAACACTGATTGCTAGACCTGCGGCAATATCTTCAGTTTTAGCTGCTTCTGCTTGGGCTTGTTTAACTCCAGAGTTCATAAATACCGTACAACGAGTCCCTAAGTCAACAGGATTACTCGATTCTACTGCCATATCAGCAAACTCTTTTACTTCATGACCCAGTGAACTTGCGAACGTCTCGATAAAACTTCCACATCCACTACTACAGGCTTCATTAATAATTATCGATGTAATAGCTCCATTTTCTATCTTAAAACACTTCATATCTTGACCACCGATATCGATAACGAAATCAACATCCGGATTAAAAAACTTAGCTGCCCTGTAATGGCATACTGTTTCAACTTCTGAAGAGTCTAACTGAAGGGCGTTTTTAATCAAGTGTTCCCCGTACCCTGTGGAATATGAACCTTTAATAAATGTTTTCTCATTCATCTTAGAGTACATTTCGAGAACTGCTTCTTTTACTACATCAACTGGATTCCCCTTATTATTCGCATAGAACTGATACAATATTTCTCCCAATTCAGAAATCAATACTATCTTAGTAGTTGTACTACCGGCGTCGACCCCCAAGAATGCATCTCCTGCATAGGTAGACAGTTCTGCTGATTTTACTTCAGCTAAAAGGTGTCTTTTCTTAAACTGTTCATAATCGGCTTTACTCTTAAATAATTTCTTACCAACTCTAATATTTTCTCTTTGTTTTTTTGCGTGACTTGATATTCTTTCCATCAACTCTTTTAAAGACACAGCAGTATCCTCAGCAGCAAGACTAGCTCCATATGCAACAAAAGTCTCAGCTGAGTCAGGCAAGTAAATATCCTCTAATTTAAGAGTCTCAATAAATCTTTTTCTTAACTCGCTAGCAAAAGAAAGCGGACCTCCTAAAAAGGCTACTTTTCCTTTTATCTTACGCCCCTGGCATAACCCAGCAATTGTTTGATTAACAATTGCTTGATAAATACTAGCAGCAATATCTTCGTGTTTAGCTCCTTGATTAAGTAGAGGCTGAATATCTGATTTAGCGAACACACCACAACGTGAGGCAATTGGGTATATCCTTTCATAATCTTTAGCAAGCTCATTTATATCAGAACTTTCAATATTTAACAGTGACGCCATTTGATCTATAAATGCACCAGTCCCACCAGCACATGTTCCGTTCATTCTTTGTTCTACATTAGAACCATCGAAGAAGATAATCTTAGCATCCTCTCCACCAAGTTCAATACATACATCAATATCGGGATAATCTAGCCTTAATGCTTTAGTGGCTGCAATTACCTCTTGGGTAAACTGAATATCAATTCCATCGGCTAACAAGAGCCCAGCACTACCAGTAAAATTAACGTGAGGAACAATGTTAGGGTAAGCTAGATCCACTCGTGATAAAAGTTCAAGCAGACTGCTCGCTATATTTGAGAAATGTCTTAGATACTCTTTATAGATGATTTTGTTTTCCTCGTTGATTACTACCACTTTTAATGTTGTGCTTCCAACATCGACTCCAATTCTTAAATCCCTCATGCTAGCACCTCCTCATGACATAAATTGAAGATTGCTTATTTAACAAAAAAACCTCTCAAAAGTTATTGAGAAGGTTGTTGCTTTGTATTCAAGTTAGTTTGATTTTAGACTAACAGTTGTTCGCCCTCTATTCACTACTTCTAGTATATCAGCCAAATAGCCTAATAAAAGGAAATCTTGGGAACAAATTCTAAATAATGTCTATTATTATTTAGAAAAATAGTAAATTAGGTAGTTTCTTGCTATAATAAATTAGCATTTATACGGCAACTACTCAGAAATGTGTATACGCAAAGCTACATGACTAAGGATTTAATCTACGTCGGATGGGCCGCAATTACATCTTAATTTTTAATACTGGGATTTGTCTTTCTTTATTTTGAGAGGCAATTTTATTTTGGAAGGAAACACAAATGAAAAAAACAATCGCTGTAAATTACTTATCGCTTGAGAAAATTAGAAATACTATAGGCCTTTTTTTAATTTTCTCCTTGCTAATCTATATAGACAGAGTAATAATCGTAAATCCAGACGGATACTTTTCAGTATCTATTACTGCAGGATTTTTGGTTGGGATCTATTCTTCAAAGGGGAGAAAAATATTATTTCCATTCCTTCTAGCAGGATTAACATCAGTATTTCTATTCAGTTTACTTATTGATAATCAAACACTTCTTATTTCAATAATAACTGCAATAGGTTACGGTGTATTTATGACCCTATTAGCCTTTATTTATGATTTCATTTTAAATAGTACGGAACATAATAAAAATTTCACCACATTCGATGTAATACTCTACATTTTGAGAATTATGTTTACAGTAGTTATAGTTTCCATTCTACCTTCAATTATTGAGAGACTTACTATTCAAGACCTAAGTTTCTTTGTGGTTCTTTTAAGAAATGCTTTATCATTATTTATCGGGGTATTAATATTTGGAGGATTGTATCATGCCTCATTTCTTTTTGACAAATCAACCACCAAATCAGTAAAAAGAGTCACAGTAAACGTAATAGCAGCTATTTTGTTTATAACTTATAGTGTATTTGTCTTTTCTGAAGTCATTTACGGAGATTACTTCTTTGGTGCTATGTTTTTATATATAATAATATTTTTCATTATTGGGGCATGTTATTCATTTAGAATTCTCGCACTTGGCTCTGTATTATACTTAGTATTAGCACATTTGTTGCTTTTAAATTCATCATCTATAATAAACTTCAAGACATATTTATACGGATTATATTTTTACTTAACCATTCTAATTGCGATGGCAGTAGTTATAAATTTCATTTTATACCGTCTAAGAGATAGAAATATGACACTAAAAAAAACTAACACAAAACTTAAAAATATGATGAACTCCTCTATAACGTTATTGAAGATTGCTGATAGTACAGCCATAAATGGTGAATCCTACTCCAAGGAATATTTGAAAAAAGTGTTTAATATAGCCATTGAGTTGTTTGACTCATATGATTATGCTCTTTGTGTTTTCAAAACAGGAGATTCATTAGAAATTATTGACACAGTAGGATATAACATAGATTTGTTTAAGGACATTCATATTACCAGCGAAGTTGCTTCATTTACATCAATTAAGGCAACATTGTATAGAGATGCAACTAAAGCTTTCAAACTGATGTTCGGCTCTAAATATGATAAATACAAAGACTCACTACCAAAGATAACAGAATCAGTTAGAATAATAGTACAAATTGGTGCCACCAACGTAGGTGGAATAACATTTGACAAAGTTGGTTCAAAGTACAATAAATACTCATCTGAAGATATTGATAATTACGAATCATTTAGAAAACTGATTAATACTTTTCAAGAAAATAACTCTCTTGCAATTAAGAATGCTAATTTAAAAGATAATATTGTTCTATCATTAGTTGGTGCACTTGAGTTACATGATGAATATACCGGTGGTCATAGCGAAGATGTTGCAGAGATTTCATTAGATATATCTAGGTCACTTATGCTTTCCAAAGAGGACAGGTATGATACATATTGGTCAGGAATACTTCACGATATAGGAAAACTCGGTATTACAGATACAATTCTAAATAAACCAGCGAAATTATCAGCTGATGAATACTTAGTAATTAAAAAACATCCAATCCACGGATTCGATTTACTAAGTAAAAGTGAGGAGTTAAAGGACATTGCACGTTATGTAAGACATCACCATGAATGGTGGGATGGTTCTGGTTACCCCGACGGATTAAAGGGTGATGAGATTCCATTAATTTCACAAATATTGCAAGTAGCTGATAGCGTAAGCACAATGTCTACAAGAAGACCTTATTCAGTAATAAAGTCAAATTCTGAAATAATTGATGAATTAATTTTGTTTAAGGGAAAACAATTTAGTCCCGTAATTGCTGATGTAATGATAGATATTATAAAAAAAACCAAACTTAAACGTATATATTCAAAACGACATAACAGTAAAGCATAGTTATAATTTAAGCATAGAACTTATAAATTCAATATTATAGAAAAGAACTTTCAAGTTTGAAAGTTCTTTTATGTTTGCTCTAATCGTAGTAAACACCTTCTTAACTCGTTAAAGAAGGCTTCAGAGTTTGAAGTTTCAATAGAGGCAAGTGTGATATGTTCCCTAATTTTTTTTCTGTATTTCAGAGCTGTTGTTTTAAACTTCTCTTTCATTAGTTTGTTAAGGTATTTAACATCACTAAACCCAGCTAGTTTTGAAACATCCAGCACACTTAAATTAGAGTCTTTTAATAATCTTAATGCATATTCTAGCCTCATATTAAATAAATACTCTCTAAATGATATACCTATATACTCTTTAATGAAATGAGACATTCTATATCTACTAATACCAACCTGGGCTGACAATTCATCCAAAGTTAGTTTTGATTGAAATCTTTTATTTATGAAGGAATTAATTTTACTAAGCCTGTCCAGATAAAGAGAGACATTTTTTTTCTTTACATCTAAGTACTTCTCTTTAAGAAGCATGGTATATAATTCATAAATCAGCATATTGTAGTAACTGATAATTTTGTATCTAACTAAGTTAGGTGGATCATCCGCCATTAATAGATTTAAAAGTTGTGATATTACCAAGGGAACTTCCTTATATTTCTTAACTAACTCATCAAGCGTATATGTACGATTAATGAAATGCATACCCTCAAAGCTATGATTGTTTTGCTCAAGATGTTCTTTAGAAAACCTAAAAGCGATGATCATAGAATCATCTGTTGAGGATATCGAATGTGTTTGAAATGCATTTACCATAAACAATGTTTGTGGGGTTAGGATATATGATAATCCTTCACAAACAATAGTAGCTGTACCCCTCATAACCCATATTATTTCTGTCTCGTCATGTAGCTGCGTTAAATGCGAGATACTATTCTGAAAATAGGTCTCAAATGGTAGTTCATATTTACTAAATACATCAATGCAGTCTTGATTCATAATTATCACCTAATTATAGTATATTGAGTTTCTTATAAAAGGCAAGGTTTTATGACTTTTTTGCTATTTAACACCTAAAATGGCCTATTTATATGATTTTGTTGCTACCAATAATATGAGTTCCTAATTGATATACATCATACATACTTATATTCTATAAGTAGTTAGAAATATAGGAGGAATTATTATGGAGTTATCGGCTTTAAGTTACTTCGTTTCAATGGGTATTTATATACTATTTTTATTCATGTTTTTAGACTTTACAAGAGAAAAACAAGGGTTCTATAAATGGTTTTTCATTTTAGCACTTTTATCATTCCCTTTGTGGTTTCTAAACCTTCATTCTTGGTTTAGATGGGCTAAAACAATTAGTGTATTAATCCCAGTATGTCTTTTATCATTTGTAAGAATATCAAATGATAAAAATCACGATAGTGTAATGATGAGTTTGAAAAAGAAATGGCCTTTATGGCTACTTTACCTAATACTAATGCTTAACATTGCAGAAGCTACTATAGGTGATTTTGAAATGGGTAATTACTTTAATGCAATTTCTGGAATTATTCTATGTATCACGATCCCACTTCCAACTAAACGTTGGAGAATTATGAAGCATGACGGTAAAAGAAATTATGCAGAATTGATTGCTGATTTACCACTTGCATGGTGTTTATTATACGTAACATGGAATGCTGCATTTGTTTATTCAGAAAACACAATGTTCTTTGCTTCTTCTGTTTGTATATTAATAGCTCCAGAGATCTGGATTTTCGCAAAAAAAAGAACAGATTTATGGCTTCAAGCTAGAGTATATACACTAGCTATCCATATCTTAATTCGTTCTTCTTATGATGTCTTTACTCCAGTTATGGGATCAAGCTTATGGTTCAATGCTGATGTTGCCTACTTCTGGGGACTAATCAACCTTATAATGCATGGTGCGTACTTAGTGTACTGGTTCTTTAAATTGAGAAGTAAACCATATGTTATTAAGCATTCGGCTATGGCGTACGATTTAGCATGAGCGAGTTCAAAGTAATAGAGATTCAAAAGAGAGTCTATGCAAACAATGATATTAAAGCAGAAATATTAAGAAATGATTTAAAAGATAAAGAAACATTTATGATCAATCTTATGTCTAGTCCTGGTAGTGGTAAAACTACTCTAGTTGTAAACACTATTAACCGTCTAAAAGAGAACATCGATATTGGTGTAATAGAAGCTGACATCGATTCAGATGTAGACGCCGTAACTGTAGCTAAAAGTGGTGCTAAGGTTATGCAGCTTCATAGTGGTGGTATGTGTCACATTGATGCTGGTATGGCTAGAACGGGCTTAGAAACAATTGATTATGGTGAGTTAGATTTTGTTATTATTGAAAACATTGGAAACCTTATCTGTCCCGCATCTTACGACTTAGGACAAGCAAAAAATATAATGATACTATCTGTTCCTGAGGGACATGATAAACCATTAAAGTATCCAAAGATGTTTTCTAAAGTTGACGTATTAGTAATTAGTAAAATTGACACAGTATCTGTATTTGATTTCGAGTTTGAAACTTGTGAGTCATATGTACGAAATCTAAACCCAGGAATAAAGATATTCCCAGTATCTGCTAAGACAGGTGAAGGTATGGATGAGTTTACGAAGTGGATACTAAATGAAATCAAAGATTGGAAAAAACAATAATGGAACATATTAAACTAATAGAATTCATAAATAAAGTTTCAGGAATCAAAATGAAGAGTAAAAAGAGATTGGGTTATGGTGACCCTAGATTCTTATTACTAGAAAAAATAGTAACTGAAGATATGGCTGAAGTTGCTTTAGCTCTAGAATACAGATTTCACCAGACTCCAGAAGTGATTGCTAAAATAGTTAATAGAGAAGTTGAAGAAACAAGAGAACTTCTTTGGGACTTAGCTATGGTTGGAGTTGCTAGTATCAAAAAAGAAAATGGTGTTGATACATATTGGTATGAAACTTGGGTTCCTGGTATCTTCGAGATGGTTGTTAACAATAAGGAAAACGTAGCAAATCATCCTCAAATCAGTAAAGCATTTGATGATTATGGATTATTGAAGAATCCTGCAGCTGCTGGAAACTTTCCAATTGGTAAAGGTCTTATGAGAGTTATACCGATTGAAAGCGCAATTGATGGTACTACTAAGAGTGCTTCTTATGAAGAGGTATCATACTTCTTAGATAGTAATGAATTATTCAGTGTTGCAGATTGTTCTTGTCGTACTTCTCGTGAAGAGATGGGCGAAGGTTGCGGGCATTTAAAAGAAAATATGTGTATCCAAATGGGAGACGCTGCTGAGTACTACATTAGAACTGGTAGAGGTAGAGAAATCACTCGTGAGGAAGCATATGAAATAATTAAAGTAGCTGAGGAAGACGGTTTAATGCATCAGGTACCAAATACTGAAGGTCCTGGTCACACACATGCAATTTGTAATTGCTGTGGATGTGGTTGTTACGCATTAAGAGCCGCTTCAATGTATCACAATCCAGATATGGTTAGAAGTAACTATGTATCTCAAGTTGAAAAACATAAATGTGTAGGTTGTGGTGAATGTATTGAAGTATGTCCTACAAATGCTATAAAGCTTGGACAAAAGCTGTGTGTTAAAGAGGAAATAGTTAACCCTGTGAGAACAGAATTTCCAAATAATACAGAATGGGGACCAGATAAATGGAATCCAGATTACAGGGATACTAGATCTGAAACATTAGATTCAGGTACTTCTCCTTGTAAAACAGAATGTCCAGCTCACATCAGTATCCCTGCTTACATTAAATTAGCCTCTCAAGGTAGATACAAAGAGGCACTGGAATTAATTAAGAAGGAAAATCCATTCCCTGCTGTTTGCGGTAGAGTATGTCCTGCAATATGTGAAGAGGCTTGTACTAGAAGTGATTTAGATGAAGCTGTCGCTATTGATGATATTAAAAAGTTTATTGCTGATCAAGATTTAAATTTAGAAAACCGTTATATTCCTAGAATAAAACATGATTACTCTAAATCAATAGCAGTTATCGGTGGTGGTCCTTCTGGTTTATCATGCGCATACTACTTAGCAATTGAAGGATACAAAGTAACCGTATTTGAAAAAGAGAAAAAACTAGGTGGAATGTTAACATTTGGTATTCCTAACTTTAGATTAGAAAAAGAAGTTATAAATGCAGAAATAGATATTCTAAGAGAACTTGGTGTTACCTTCCAAACAGGTGTTGAAGTTGGTACTGATATAACAATTAGTGAGATGAGAAAGAATGGAATTGACGCTTTCTATATCGCAATTGGTGCTCAAAAAGGAAGAAACTTAAATCTTAAAAATGAAGATGTTATTAATGTTGCAACAGGTGTAGATTTCTTACGCGACTGTGCACTAGATAACCAAAAAGAGTTAACAGGAAATGTACTAGTAATCGGTGGTGGTAACGTGGCTATTGATGTTGCTAGAACAGCTGTTAGATACGGAGCTCTAAATGTTAGCATGTACTGCTTAGAAGATAGAGATGGAATGCCAGCTCTAGACGAAGAGATAAATGAAGCAATTGAAGAAAATATAGAAATAAACAACCAATATGGTCCCGTTAGGTTCCTTTCTGAGAACGGTAAAGTAACTGGTGTTGAATTCCATAAAGCTATCTCAATCTTTGATGAGACTGGAAGATATAATCCGTTGTATGATGCTAACGACACAATGATTGTAAAAGCAGATCACGTACTAGTAGCTGTTGGTCAAGTAATTGATTTCAACCACCTACTAGATGGAGAAAATGTTGAATTAAACAAAAACAATACAATCAGTGTAGATTCATTTACTTTGCAATCAAGTGTTGATGATATCTTTGCAGGTGGAGATGTGGTAACTGGTCCTAAATATGCAATCGATGCAATCGCATTAGGTAAAGAAGCTAGTATTTCAATCCACAGATTCGTTAACAAAGGACATTCATTAATCCACGGACGAAATAGAAAAGACTTTAAAGCTCTAGATAAAGATAATGTTGACTATAAAGGTTATGACAGAGTTGAAAGACAACGTTCATCTGTAAATCACATTAAAACTCTTAAAGGATCATTTGATGACCCTAGAGGAATCTTAACTGAAGAACAAATCATTAAAGAAACAGCTCGTTGTATGGGATGTGGAATAACAGTTGTAGATGAGTTCTTATGTGTTGGTTGTGGAGCTTGTACAACTCGTTGTAAATTCGACGCAATTACCTTAGATCGTAGATATGATGAAGAGGGTGTGGATTTCCCACAACTTAAACCACTAATCATCAAACATGCACTAAAAAGAAAAGTAAAAATTGCTGCTAAGAAAATCAAACAGAAGTTTGTAAGTAGAGGTTAACCATGCATGAACTAGGTATAGTTATAGAAATAGTAAAACAAGTTGAGGCTTTTTCTAAAGAGCAAAACATAAAAGAGATAGATAAGTTAGTTCTGCAGATAGGTGAATTATCAGGTGTTGTTCCTCATTACATTGAGGATGTATACCCAATTGCTGTAGAGAGAACAACTCTAAAAAACACTAAGCTTGAAATTGAAATATTACCAGGTATTGGTTCTTGTAAATCATGTGGATTTACATATAACTTATTCCAAAACAATAATATCTGTCCACTATGCGATTCAAACGAATATGAGGTTATTAGTGGAACAGAGTTTATGATTAAAGAAGTTCTTGCAAAATAAGATAAATAAAAAAGACTATGATAACATTTCATAGTCTTTTTCTTATTATGTGTTGTCTAAATTGTTAGCTATTAAAACGTCTTTATATGCTTGTAAATCGACATACAATTCTTGTTTTAATGGATTTCTTTTTGTTTTAATTATAGTTTTTATCTCATAAGCAAGTACAGCCAAATTCACTACAATTGATAATATAGCTAGAATATACATAGGTGCTTCTTTATGAGTTGTAACAATACTGAAATATTCAGTATTAGAGTAATCCGGGAACGTTAGTGTAAACATCGCAAACAATGCAAGAGTCTGTGCACGATGCTGTAACCAAACTCCCTTGGTTCCAACAAATGCCGCAAATGTAGATGCGAATATTAATGCAACACCCGCATAGAATGCTCTTTCAGGAATACAGTTGTAGACATAAGACATATTCCAAATACCATATGCAATTATCCAAAACCACAATTGATCTACCCAAACCATGTCTTGGCTTTTGGTCTTAGCAATTTTGATTCCAACCCAACCTGTTAATGTGATAATACTCAAGATACCAGCAATCCCATTAATGATATTCCATGGTCCACCTTGAAGTAATAATCCGTTCTCAATTATTCCACTTTTAGAAAATACTTCGAAGTCTCTAATAACTGCTTCAAAGATATTAACCGCTAAAATTAAAGCTGGGAAAATTAAAGCCCACTTATTGGTTTGTAACTTCTTAATATAACGTATTGCCATAAATCCAACTACTCCTGCAAGTGCAGAATAAGTTTTAACCCAAGCAAACCAGTTACCATCAGTGTTCTCAGAGTTTCCATTACCCCAAACAAACAGAGTAAATACAACCGGTATTGCAATGTAGAATATAACTGATAAAACCTTACTTCTTCTTGTTATCTCATTGATAAGTAATAACCCTAATACTACTAGTAAAAATGCAATAACATTAACTACTGTATAATTCTCAAAGAAAAACATTTTTATACTTCCTTTCGTGTAATTAATTCATCCAATATTTATTATACACGTTGTTTTTCCAAATAAATTGATGAGAAAAATGTTTCAATAGCAAGAAAATCATATTTTGATTTATTTGTGCTATATATACCGATATTACACTACTAAAACCAACATTACTGTATAAATATATGTCTTTTTGGTCCAAAAGTAACAAAAAAACAACATCAGTATATGATGTTGTTTTGCTTAGTTGTTCTTGCCTCCATAATTTGGCAAATTTTTCTATTATATTGTTATTGCTTTAATAATTCCATCAGCAATTATTTTTGCTCCTTTTGAATTAATATGTACTCCATCCAAAGTTAAGTGTAGTCCTCTGTTTTTACTTCTCTCATCAACGTCTTCATTTGTTTTCAATTCTTTTACGTCCTTTAAGAGCTCAGATATCTTGAATGGCATATATCCTGATATGGATTTATCCTCTAAATAAGTAATACAATCTGTTCTCACATCTACATACGTAACATTAGAATAAGACTTACATATTGCTTCTATAGATGCTACATAATCATCTAATTGTTTATTCCATTTATTGTTAACTTCTTCTCCAATAAAAAGAGGTGGAATTACAAATAGTTTATCTGTCTTAGTTAACAAAAATTCTATTGTTTGCTTATACTGTTTGCTGAATTCAATTTCATTTTTGGCCCATACTTGTTTCATTAGCACTTTAAGTACTCTGTAAGTACTAGTTAATTTTCCAAACAGATCGTTTACCCCAACAAACAGGACAATTGAATCATAACTTGATAAGTCTTCTATTTTTCTACTTCGTTTTAGTAAACTCGATATCGTGTCCCCACCCTTACCATAATTAATTAGTTCATCTTTAGTGAAGTGTTGTTTCAAAATATCAACGTATGAAACACCTGGAACACCCTCAGTGATACTGTCTCCTAGAATTGCAATTTTCATCTTTTACCCTCCTAATAATTATGCTTTAACCGTGTTTAAGAATTTGCTAGTAATAATAACAACAATTGTAAATGCACCAATTATTGCTGAAATCATAAATGTTGAACCATCTGAATGATAGTTAAATATGTTCTGAAGAATGCTATTAACAAGTGGTGATGAGAATTGTCCTAGAAATGAGAATATTGATACTATCGCTAATGACAATATTACATCGTTCTTAGAACTTACAAGTGATGTTTGTAGGTAGATCATTGGTGGTACAATTCCCATACCGAACCCCACAAATACTAACGCCACTGAAATTTCAAACATATTATTTGATAATCCAATACCTAGCATACCTACAGTAAGTAGAACTAGTCCAAACAATATAGTCCATTCTCTCAGTAATGTTCTTAAGTGATGAAATACTATTCCTAGTACAAATGAAACCAGTGTCACAATGGATATAAGTAATCCTGTTATAACACCACTACCAAAGTCATACGTTGAAACTAAATACCCTAAACCTGTAGGTACAGCGAAAAATGTGATAATCATCATGTAATGAGTAAGTCCTAATATCCACACATTCCTATTAATATGAATTTTGTGCGTTTCTTTCGAAGGAATTTCTTGATCTGGTAAATAAACAATGACTAAGAATAGAACTACAAAAGCCAGCATATATACTAGAAACGGATATCTCCACCCATAAACTGTTAATAACCCAGCAAATAGAGTAGCTATTATTCCCCCAAGATTGTTAAAAGCAGATGAATACCCCATCATTTTTACTCTTTCATGATTGGTAAAGAGGTCAGCAATAATTCCTCTTGTAAGTGGAATAAGAATACCTATCCCAATTCCCATTAATGCTCTAAAAACCAAAAGAAGATAAATTGAGTTTTGTAAAGCTCCACCTAACCCCCCAATAATATATAATGACAATCCGATATACAATAAATGCTTCTTCTTAACATAAAAGATTAATCTACCTGTAATCAAAGTTACAGGTATTATAAAGATTGCTGGCAAAGAAATTACCATCTTAATGAGTAGTTCAGACGCATCACTAAAATACTCACCTATATAGGGTATTGCAGGTGAAACAGCTGCACTAGACATTATCGTTAGTAACGAAATGCTTAAGATTGCGATTTTTTGCATTTTACTCATTATTAGCACCTTTTTTCTATTATTTATAACAACATTTTTGTTCATCTTATCAATTATATCAAAAAAAAGACCTAGAAGCGGATAACCTCTAGATCGATATTACTATTTATGGGTATTTGCTCTGATAAATGCTTTTGCTACCAACTCATCAAACTGTGTCCCAATGCATCTTTCAATTTCTTCTATAGCATCACGTTTGGATTTTCTCGTCTGGTATTTTCTACCGGTAACCATTACATCATACGAGTCACAAACAGCAATAATTTTCGCAAATAACGGAATTTCACTGCCAGTTAAACCAAATGGATATCCTTTACCATCAACACGTTCATGATGATATAAAACTCCATCAGCAATTACATCAGATTCTACAATATTCTTAACAATCTTATATCCAGCTTCAGAATGAGTTTTAATTTTATCGTATTCTTCTTTTGAAAGTCTACTCTCTTTTGAAAGAATCTCCTCGGCAATAGTAATCTTACCAACATCGTGAACTTGCGATAAAAGTTTAATGTCTTCTAAATCGCTTGTTCTGGAAAATCCAAGTTCTTTCAAAGTTTTGACCGCATATTTTCCTAATCTATCACAGTGATCTTTTGTCTCCTCAGTTTTGGTATTTAAGGTCTCCAAAACAGTGTCTAATATTTGACTCTTTCTACTACTTCTAATACTTAACTTCCTACGGTACATTATATTCTCAGCAGAAGTAAATGCAGTATTAAAATCAATTTCATTATTAATTACTATTTCGTATCCTACGGATATATTTACTACTAGCTTCATGACGGAAGATTCTACTCTTATCATTTCCTTAACTTCAAGGATTAATTCATCAATTTTTGCCTGGTTTATCTCTTTAGTGATTACAGCAAACTCATCTCCACCTATCCTAAACAACCATGGATTATCAGTAAACCTTGCTTTAAGTACTTTCCCAATCAACTTAATTACATTATCCCCATTTATATGACCAAATGCATCATTTATAAACTTAAGCCCATCAATATCAATAACTATTAATGAATAACTTCTAGGAAATTCAGGAGATTCAATAAACTCTTCAAACATATTTCTATTCATTAATCCAGTAACCAAGTCATGCTTCACAAGAAACTCAATACGTTTTCTATACTTCGTTTCAGTTGTTACATCAGACATAAATCCGCCTCTGATTTTCATTGATAAATCATCATATCTTTCCTCAACAGCAAAACTATGTTCTATGTACAATAGTTCTTTTGTTATTAAGTTCTGATGTTTCACTAACACTTTTGAATATGATTGTAGCTTATTCTCTTCAACTAAATCATCAATCTCAAAGTATTTATCTCTTAATTCTTTTCCCTCTTCATCACCAATATATATTGACTTATTAAAGTCTTCCAAAGAAAAATGATTTTCTCCAAATCTAGCTAGTCCTATTTTTTCAAATAGTAATTCATTTCCGTAAAACAATAATTCATCATTTAAATCCTCACTGTTTTTAAACCAAATCATCGCCTTACCAGAATCTACTGCTAACCTTTGAGCAAGTAGTAGTTCCTTATTTTTCTTCTCAAGTTCTATGTTCTCTTTTTCCATTTTATGTTTTTCAGTTATATTTAGAATATATCCTGTTGCATGTTTAACTTTTCCATTTTCATATCTTTCATCAACTCTTGAGTAATGTTCTAAATACACTGCTTGATTTGTTTTAAGGTTTCTGTGTTTCACAACTACACCTAGGAACTCATCACGTTTATTCAAGTTTACTAGATTAATTACATCAAGAAGGACCTTCATTGATTTTGAGCTTTCAATATCTTCAGACTTTGTCTTTAGAAAGTCCTCGTATTTAACGTAACTGTCCTTATTTTTATTAAGTCCCAAAGCATCAGCGTACGCGTCATTACAGAAAATATAATCGCCATTTGGAAACTCATCATAATTCATACTCCATACCAATAAATTCGCTAAACTAATAGCACTTGAGTTTACACTTCTAAGTTTTATATTAATTTCCTCAATCGCTTGATATTTTTCTCTTCTAGACAATCTTAGAGATTCATTAATTGTTACTCCAATAACAGTTAACACTTCACCGTTTGGAGTCTTATCAACTACATACACTTTATCCATTACCCAGATTACTTTTCCTTCATTATCTATCCACGGAGCTTTAAAAGAAACAGAATCATGTTTACCTGCTAGAAGATCCTTAAGTTTTCTCATTGTTCCTAGTAAAATGTTCCTATATGAAGAATGTAATCCAAAAACAGTATCGGCTGTCTTTTGCCATTCCTCACCATATAATTCACTCGGTGGCAATGATTTTATGTCAAGTCCATAGATAGCACCAGAAGATTCAGTATGATAATACATGTATTTACCATTCTCTTTTTTTATCCACCAAACTCCGATTCCAGATCCGGTAAGTCCCAAACTATAAATTTTTTCCACTAATTCAACATTTTTCATAAGTCACCTCTAGTTAGTTAAAATTATATCATACTTCAATTTACAGATATGAGTAGCAATTAAGCCAACCAAATTGTGTCCATTTGGTTGGCTCGTTTATAAATAGTTAACTTAATATATAAGCAATCTTGTTTTATTTTGGTAATTATGTATTATAATTCTTTTCTCATATCCAAACTAGTATATTCTTTTCTTTCACATACATCTCTATATGCAGGTCTAATGATTTTTTGATCACTCATTAATTGTTCCATTCTATGAGCACACCATCCAACTACTCTTGCTACTGCAAATAGCGGAGTGTATAACTCTTTAGGAATTCCTAAAAGTTTATATACGAATCCAGAATATAAATCTACATTAGCACCTAAAACTTTCTTCTTATTAACCCAGAACAGTTCTTGTGTAATTTTCTCAATGTTTGTATAAAGAGCAAATTCTAGTTCCATTCCTTTTTCTTTTGCTAACTCGAGTGCTTTTGATTTCAAAATCTCAGCTCTAGGATCTGTTTTAGTATAAACAGCATGTCCCATTCCGTATATCAATCCACATCCATCAAATGCTTTACCAAGAAGTATTTTTGTTAAATATTGTTTAAGTGCTGCATAGTCATGATAATCACAGTTCTTCTTAATGTCATTTGTCATTTCAAGTACTTTTTTACTAGCCCCACCGTGTTTAGGACCTTTTAATGAACCAATGGCTGCGGATATCGTTGAATAGGTATCTGTTCCGCTTGAAGCAACTACATGAGTTGCAAATGCAGAGTTATTACCACCACCGTGGTCAGCATGAAGCACTAAACAAAGGTCAAGTGTTTCAGCTTCAAGTTGAGTATAAGCATGATCAATACGGATCATATACAAGATATTCTCTGCAGTACCTAAGTGCTTTTGTGGAGCATGTAAATATAGACTCATTTTATCAAAGTAGTGAGCTTTAGCTATATAACCGTAACTAGTTATAGTTGGAAATTTAGCTATTAGGTTAATTGATTGGTTTAATATGTTTTCACTCCCTAAATCCTCGGGAGTATCATCATGTGAGTAAAGAACTAATGTTGCGCGTTGAAGCTTATTCATAATGCTTTTAGAAGGTGTTCTAAGAATCATATTTTCAGTAAAGTTTTTAGGCAATTCACGATTTTCCGCTAAGAGCTCGTGAAAATCTTCCAACTGTTTTTTTGTTGGTAAAACTCCGAAAAGCAACAAATAAGTACACTCCTCAAACCTGAAATTACCTTTATGAGAATAATTGTTTACAATTTCATCTAAATGAATTCCTCTATATAGAAGATCTCCATTAATTGGTACTTTAACATTATCTACAACATCATAACCGATAACACTACTAATTTGAGTAAGACCAACTAAAACACCAGTACCATTATCGTTTCTAAGTCCTCTTTTTAGTTTGTACTTATCATAATTATCAGGATATATCGTATTGTTATTCTTAAATTTCTCACTTAACTTCATTGGTTACCTCCTCAATACAAGCAATAATTGCCAGCTTAAATTCTGTCAGAGTTGCTGAGCCACCTAAATCCTTAGTTTTCGTAGTTTTTAGTGTTGTTTGAATTGCTTGTTCTATTAAAGATGCCTCTTTAAACATTCCTAAGTACTCAAGCATCATTATTGCTGATCTTAACAATGCTATTGGATTAGCTAAATCTTTTCCTGCAATATCAGGAGCACTTCCGTGTACTGCCTCAAATATAGCCATGTGATCTCCAATGTTTGCACTTGGTATTAAGCCTAATCCACCAACTAACCCTGCACAAAGGTCAGATAAAATATCACCATAAAGATTCATTGTAACGATTACATTATATTTTTGCGGATTCATCACAAGCTGCATACACATATTATCAACAATTACTTCTTCTAATTCAATATCAAACCCTTCAGCTATCTCTCTACCAATACTCAAAAATAATCCATCTGTTTTCTTAAGGATATTAGCTTTATGAACTAGAGTAACTTTTTTATACCCTTTGTTTTTTGCGTACTCAAAAGACTTTCTAATAATTCGTTCACTACCTTTACGGGTAATTCGCTTAATACTAATCATCTCATCAGGGCTAATTTCTGTTTCTTCCCCTATATATAGTCCTTCTGTATTTTCTCTAAATATTATTAAATCTATTCCCAGCTTATCATCCTTGATAGGACGAATGTTTTGATATAAATCATATTTTTTCCTTAAAGATACATTTACCGATCTAAACCCCTTACCAATTGGTGTTGTAATTGGACCTTTTAATGCCAGTTTGTTTTCCTCAAGTGATTGATAAGTTTTAAGTGGTACTAATTCTCCACTAATATTAGATACAGATTCTCCTGCTTCTACAATTTCCCAATCAAATTTCTTAACTTTATCTACAATATCTCTTACTGCGAATGCCACTTCTGGTCCAATTCCGTCTCCGGGTATCAAGGTTATTTTCATAAAGTTCTCCTTAGGTTATTGATTAGCCCTCCAGCAAGCAGATACTCAAGTTCTCTTTCAGATAGTTCTACTTTAGCTTCAATTACTATATCTTTCGATTTATTGATTAGTTTAATATTTCCAGTTTTAAGTTGTCCTCTAATTCCATTGAATTCGATTACATCTCCCTGCTCAATATTTACATTTTCTATGATAAGTGGTAATATTCCTGAATTAATTAAATTTGCTTTGTGAATTCTTGCGAAAGATTTCGCAAGGACAGCTCTAACTCCAAGGTACAACGGAACAAGTGCTGCGTGTTCTCTACTTGATCCTTGCCCATAGTTATCTCCACCAACAATAATTCCACCATTGTTTTGTTCTGCGATGCTCTTGAAATCATCTATAAAAGTTCCGAAACAGAATTCTGCTAACTTCGGTACATTAGATCTAAACGGTAATAACTTGGCGTTAGAAGGAACTATATCGTCAGTTGTGATATTGTCTCCAACTTTTATAAGAACTTTTGATGTAAAGTCTTCAAGTTCTTCCCCTAATGGGAAAGGTTTTATATTAGGTCCTAAGACTAGTTCCTCAGGCTCTTCTTCTAAAAAGAAGTTATCTATAATTTCATACTCTTCTGGTATTTGAATATCAATTACACCTAGATCTCTAGGGTCAGATATTTCTCCTTTTAATGCTGAATAAGCAGCTACTTCAGGTGAACATAAGTATACAGATGCAGAATCAGTCCCACATCTTCCTTTAAAGTTTCTGTTGAATGTTCTTAAAGAAACTGCATTAGTTCTTGGAGCTTGTCCCATTCCGATACAAGGTCCACAGGCTGATTCTAAAATTCTTGCACCAGCTTGAATCATATCTCCTAATGCTCCTGAGTCACTTAGCATTTTTAAAACACTTGCTGAACCTGGTGATATTACTAGACTTACATGGCTAGCAACACTTTTACCTTTTAATATCTTAGCAACTGTCAATAAGTCAGTTATCGATGAATTTGTACAAGAGCCAATAGCTACTTGATCTACTTTTACTTTTGTATCAGATACCTTCACAATATTATCTGGGCTATCAGGCGCAGCTAAAAGAGGTTCTATTACTGATAAGTCTATCTCAAGGCTATCTTCATACTTCGCTCCATCATCGGCTTTTAGTTCAACGTAATCATCAACTCTACCCTGAAGTCTCAAGTATTCTTTAGTTATTTCATCACTTGGGAATATTGAAGTTGTAGCTCCAAGTTCCGCACCCATGTTACAAATTGTTGCACGTTCTGTTAAAGATAAGTTTTTCACACCACTTCCTGAGTACTCAAGAATGTATCCAACTCCACCTTTTACAGTCAAAATTTTAAGTATAAATAAAATTACGTCTTTGGCAGATACACCAGGACGTAATTTGTTTTTCAAAACGATATTTTTAACTTTAGGCATTTGAAGGTAATAATATCCCTTCCCAATCCCAACAGCAACATCTAACCCACCTGCTCCGATAGCAAGTGTACCCATTCCACCTGACGTGGGAGTATGACTATCTGAACCTATAAGTGTTTTTCCGGGAATACTAAATCTTTCAAGATGAACTTGATGACATATTCCATTCCCAGGTTTTGAATAAACTAATCCGTACTTGGCAGCAGCTGATCTTATGAACTCATGATCGTCTGCGTTTTCAAATCCAGACTGTATAGTGTTGTGGTCAACATACGCTACCGACAACTCAGTCTGTTTCTTGGGGACATTTAGTGCATCTAACTGCAAGTAAACCATAGTACCCGTGGAGTCTTGAGTTAATGTCTGATCTATCTTTATTTTAATCTCTTCACCAGTTACCAAATTTCCCTCTAACAAATGGTATTGGAGCACTTTTTCCGTTATATTATGCATACTTTCCCCCTAATAAAAATGTTTTTCAATTATAATTATAGTATTAATTGGGCGATTTGTCAAAAAAAGCAACCACTAATAACCACTAATTTACGCCAATGTAAGCGATTTTTTCGACTGTATAACCTCCAATTTTACTAGCAAAATGCAAACAGTAAATTCCATTTATATCACGACTTATTATTCCCGCCAAAAGTTTGTCTCATAGTATAAATAAAAGGCCAATAATTGGCCTTGTTGTTGATTTATACCTATAAAATATGTCATTTTAAAGCAAAAAAATTTCTTGTTTTTTTCATGATATAGTGTTCTTATAAGACTAATTTATTCATGCTCATCACCTTATAATAATCAAATAATTTTTTCTGTTAGGATTCTGTTAGATACGAATTATCAATAATCCTACCAAAGGCTTCCCTTCTCAAGCATAAATAGTTCAAGTATCAGTGCTATTATAATATCTTATCTTTTGGTCATCAAAACCCACAATATTTAAGGAATTTGAATACTTCTCAGTTAGTTACAACCGCATTTAGAGTCTCCACAACATTCAGTATCTGCCTTTTGATTAGCATAAGCCTTAAGAGCAATTTTCTATTCGAACTTTCTTAAGAATATTCATTTTATTAATACTCAAAGAAATGACATCTATTAAATCGTCAACAAATTCTTTCTATTTTTAATAATATCAGACAACTGAACACCCATATAATCAAGCGATACACCAATCTCTCTCAGCTTATCACTTACATTTAGCTGATCTGCGCAATGCAAGCATGCTTCTATTTTTACTCCTGCGCTTAAAGCTTCTTTAACTAATTTTTGAATCTTTGTGTTCTCAGCTATTAATACTGCAGATGCTCCCCAGATAATAATATTTACCTGTTCAAACCAATCTCTTTTTTTAGCATTTATTGTATATAACATCACCATAGTTTCAGATGTTATAGCGTCACCAGTGGTCCATAGGACATTCAGCTCAGTTCCATTTGCTTTGTTTTGTTTCATAGAAGTTCCCTCTTTTTCTTAATTTAGATTTTTACATTAAATCATTTTCTTCTTGATGTATTACTTAAGAGTCCAACTAATTATAACAAATAGTTTTCACTAGTAACAATAGTCCAGTTCATCACAGTTCTCAATTGAAACATTTTTATGTATAATACTAATGGTGATAAAATGATTAGGAAAATAAAATTTAATGAAACTCTACCTATAAGACAATCAGTCTTATGGCCTGATAAAACCAGGAAAGAGTTAATATTAAAGGAAGACCCAACTGGTTCACACTTTGGTTTCTTTCTTGAAGAAAAACTTGTTGCTGTTATTTCAGTTTTTGTTACAGGTGACTCAGGACAATTTAGAAAGTTCGCTTGTTTGCAAGAACATCAGGGAAAAGGTATTGGTACAGCACTGCTAAAGCACACACTATCTTATCTAAATGAGCAAAAAGTAAAAACGGTTTGGTGTAATGCTAGGGTTGCTGCTAGAAAGTTCTATCAAGGATTCGGGCTAGTTCCCGAAGCTGATACTGAATTTACTCGAGGCCATATCAAATATGAAATAATGTTAAAACAATTAGAAACTGCCGCTTAATTGCGGTTTTTTATATTTATATATAAAATGTTTCTTCTTAAACGACTTATTTGTTATTAATTTATTACATACTTACGTATATTTGTGATATAAATCACATACTAAAGAAACTAATGATGTAATAATGATTTGAAGTAAAATTAATGGAGGATATCAAATGACAGCGATTTTTATGCCAGGTTGTGGTGTTAATAGAGAATACAAAGACGAAGTAGCAAAAACAATGGAGTATTTACAAAAACATTATGATGAAGTTTTACTACATGAAGTATGTTGTAAGATGAAAGCAGAGAGACCGAAAGCAGATGTATTTATTTACTCATGTTTTGGGTGTTACCCAAGAATGTTGGTAGAAGATATGGCTAAAGAACACCTATCAATTTATGAAGTGTTTGAGAAATTTGGATTACCAGTTGAACCAAAAGAATCTAACAAAAATATTACATTAGGAATTCATGAGTGTTCTAAATTTAAAGATGATCAAACAAATAAAGACTTATTAAGAAGCACTCTTATTAAGTTGGGGTACAAGATTGAAGAATCTCAAATTATCAGTGATGATTTCGATAAATGCGCTAAAGTATTATGCTTAGCGGATAAAGAAAACGGGCTAAATGTTTTAGAAGACTCTTTAAAAAATTATAAGACAAATGATATTGTTTGTGTGTGTAAAGGTTGTGTTGCACATATTGATAAAACAAGTAAGACTGCTACTCACCTATTCGAACAAATATTCAAATAAAAAAGTTCTTTATTAAGAACTTTTTTTTCGCACTATTTTGATAATAAATAATTATTGATATAAGCACTAAATCCATTTTCCTCGACAGATAAAGTCACAATGTCTGCTGATTTTTTAGCCGATGGAGTTCCGTTTTTCATCGCAACACCAACACCTGCTGTTCTCAACATTTCTAAATCATTATCCTCATCTCCAAAAGCGATTGAATCTTCAATTTGTATATCTAATAAGTCACATACTTTTTGAATAGCTGCTCCTTTATTAATTCCAATAGCACCCACATCCAGAAAATCTCTCCTGCTTTGAACAGTTTGGACATAATCTATGCCAGTTAATGATGAAATGACACTTTGCATAATATCTTCATCATCTTCCATTATCAAGATTTTAAATATCTTGTCCAGCGGTAATTTCTCTATTTCTCCGTCCGCTACTTCTTTTACCTCTATATGAGACCCCATATTTTTTCTAACTTTTTCTACAGGTTGTTTTGTTCCATATATAAATTCTTTAGTGTAGAGTAAAAAGTCTACCTTAAGCATAAACGCTACTTCTAATACCTCTTTTGCTGCGGAAGCATCCATATACGAAACACTTAATATTTCTTTTGTAATAGGATTAAAAATATATGCTCCATTCCCACAGATAACTGGATCCACAATTTGAAGTTCATTAACAAACTTCTCTACAGCAGTATGATGCCTTCCCGTTGCGATTGAAAACTTAATATTGTTTTCCTTAAGGTAAGAAACAGTATTTTTTGTCTCTTGGCTTATATTGTTTCTATGAACAATTGTTCCATCTAAATCTGTAAAAACTATTTTTGTCATATTTTACCCCTGCCATTTATTTTTCTTCTTTTAATAAGGATATCATAAATGTTTCTTTACTAGCATTCAAGCTCAATGTAGATTGAGCTTCAGTGTCACAAACCTATAAATAAATCATAAAAAAAGATCCTTCAAAAGGACCTTTTCACAATTTAGTTTTTATATTCAGTATTTATAATTTCCGCTACCGTTTGCATCCAAGTTAATGCAGGTAGCCTTTCTAATAATAAACGGTCTGGTTCAATACCATCTTCAATAATAACTCCATTCTTGTCGCTAAAAGCATAGTTGCTTGAGTTACTAAATACCGCTCCATCAGGAGTTATAGTTAATTGTACAGCACATGCTCCACCTAGCGAACGGTCTCCTATAATGATTCCTAGCCCGTTGTCTTTCACAGCTGATGTGAACAAGTTAGCTGCACTAAACGTCGCTTTAGAAGTAAATACGTAGTAGTTAGCAGGTACATAGTTTGATTCTACAGATTCATAACCAGTTGTATATAAAGCACCAGTTAACGGGTCAGTTTCATACAAGTAGACTATTTCATCTGTCATGTAAGTTAACATGCTGATTGCTGAACTTACAAGTCCACCACCGTTGCATGTTAAATCAAATACGATGTCACTATAAGCACTCGCCTCTTCCATAATCGGCTTAAAAAGTTCCGGGAAATCTAATCCATATCCATTTACTCTTACAAATGCAATATCATTAATAACAGATAACTGAATTGTTGATGTATATGACCCACAACTATAAGCCTCGTATGTGTCATAATATTTTCTCAACTCTGATTCCTCATTATAGTAATTGTCTGATGGATTATAGCTAGTAAGTCTGTGACCAGCAAACTTAAATGTTGAATGTAAATCATCCAAGTCGTTAATAAAGTCATTTAAACTCATATAGAATGCACGTCTATTTGAACCATCTTGTAAATTGTATTCATCTAATCTTGCATAAATATCATCGATACCAGCAAAATCTTTTAACCCATACATTGTATCGAAGTACAAAGCCATATAGTTATAAGTATCATCCGCAACTAATGAAAGTGGAACAGATGATCTTCCTTCTAGTACACTAGGAAATGATCTTGTATTATCATATGAATAATAATCTATTAGTAACACTTCGGTATCTAACTCATAAATATCAACAGCAAATCCTGTTAAAAAGAAATTTGCCAGATAAAGAGGCATATAATAATCACCTTCAAATAATTCTATGTTCATATTATAATCATCTAAATCAAATAATTTAGAAAAGTCAGTATCAGTAACATCACTAAACACTACATCCAACCCTTGCGAATAATCAGTTTCAGTTTCTTCATCCAATATATCTAATAAATCTACATCATTAAAATAGATTGTATTCTCTTCTGCGTTTATAATCATCTCATAAGTGAAAGAGTCCATACCTTGAATAATCGCTTCTTCCTCATCAAAATCGTACGTATAAGACAAGCTCAACGTGTCTGTCTTAACAATAACTAGAGGTATGACTGCACCCTCTAGAGCTTTAACAAACTCTTCAACATTAATATAACTAATTCCGATATCCTCTTGATCTATATAAAGTCCTAATCCACTTGAAGTTAAAGTGTAATCATCACTTAGATCTTTGATAGGAACAAATGCTTTTAAATAAATTCTTTCCTCAGGAACAATTGGTTCCTCAACTACCGGTTCTTCAACTACCGGTTCCTCTACAACAGGTTCTACGACCGGCTCCTCAACCACTGGAACTTCAACAACAGGTTCCTCAATTTTAGGAACAACAACGATTTCATCTACATCTTTCTCACAACCTGCTAATAAAATTAACATTACAATAAATAATAACTTTTTCATCACATACCTCTTTCGTAATTTATACAATGTATTGTATATACTTTTGATTAATGATTCCAAGATTCTATTTTTGTAATTATATCATTTTGTACACTTTTTATAAAGTGGTCAAAGGTTACAACAAAGCCACTTTTGGAAACAAATACTCCCAGATTAAATGAAACAAAAGCCCTAAGGACGGCTTCCCAAAAGGTATTTCCTCTTATATCCTCAATGAACTGAATAATCGAGTCTTGGAACAGTATAATATCTGCTCCGTGTCGTGAGTTTCTGGAAGAGGATAAGGATTCGTAATCAATTCATTTTGATAAAGATACTTTACGATTACGAATGCTCCATAAGAAAAAAAGACCATAAAGGGTCTTCCTATTATTACACTTAGAGTTAAATTATTTTTAATTACAAAACCGTCAGACTAGATTTAGTAATTTTCCCAATGAATCCTCGATTCATCAAAACGATCAACGAAATGATTTGCATCGTCATTTGCTGGATATCCTATTACAATGATATTGTAAGGAATAATATCTTTTGGCATTTTAAGTAACTTTTGAATATACTCAATATATTGTTCAGAAGGATGTACTCCAACCCACGTTGCTCCTAAGCCTTGGTTTACTACCTCAAGTAATATGTTCTGAGTACAAGCTCCTAAGTCCTGTGGAAGAGCAGTAGGAACCCTCATTCGTTTCAGATTCGCAGCCAAGACAATTACGAGTGGCGCAGATTTTGCTAATGCAGAGTAAGTATGAGTATTTGCGATTTCACTCATAATCAATTCGTCTTGAACAACTATGAATTCCCACGGTTGTTGATTAGCTGCAGACGGTGCTTGCATTGCTGCACGTAGCAGTTTATCAATCTTAGTACTCTCAACCTTTTTATCTTGAAATTTCCTTACACTTCTTCTATTATTAATAATTTTCATATCTGTTCTCCTTCGCCCTTTATACCTAAATTATATCATCTTGTTATAACTTTTAACTAATTTTCATCAATCTCTTACCACAATATCATACTTTAAATGCACTACATAACTACTGGCAAAATTAACAATGAACCAAATTTTATATTCACCAGGAACCAATTGTATTTTAGTGCTCCTCAGCACATTTTGAACTATTTGTCCTTCAAATGGACCTGAACTAGCATTTCCTACGACTCCTTTGCTAACGTATATCTTTTCTATCATTGAGTAGTCATCTATCACACTAAATGCAAGAGCATCACTTAATGTGTGAGTGTAAACAATTCCTTTAATAAATGTATATGATACTAACTTTGGCAACTGAAATCCGACCATGACATTAAGGTCCTCTGTACCAATGTTCAATCCCCAATATGGGAATGATGAGCTTACCACAATTGAATCCTCATCACCTATATATTCCAATGTGATGTAAGTAATTAGTGGCTCGTAAGTATGATATATATTTTTAGAAACAAATAACTGAATCAAGAACCTGTCATCCTTGTGAGATGCTACAGCCTCATTATTCCTAGTCGGTTCTTCTAATTCTAAAACAGGAATTTCAAATACATCTTCCTCAACAGGTTCTAGCACCTCTATTGGAACTAATACTTCAGGTGCAACTTCTTTATTGCAAGCACTCATAAGCAATACAAGAACTAAAAGTATTGTTTTCATTTAAGGTACCTCCTTATATTTAAAAATATGATATATAAACTAGATTAACTTCCTTAGTTAAATTATATCAAATATTTATAATGCTTAGGGTTACAAATATTCCACTTTTGACAAAGTAAAAGCCATTAATAATGGCTTTGTTAAAATTGATATAATCTATTATTTTGCTCAGTTAACTACGTACTTAACCACTTAATTAACGTATAGCACTTATAACCTTTTGGGTTGTTTTCTCTCTCCATGATAATCTTGAAACCATTTTTTTGATAAAATTCCTTTGCTTGGAACTCTGATGTAGCAAGATTAACGCAAACAACTCCTCTAGTAATTGCTTCTGTTTCAAGTTTATTCATAAGTTTTGTCCCAATATTTTTTCCTCGGTATCCAGCATTTACGACTAATAAATTAATATACATTGAATCGTTAGAAATTTCTCCTTGAACTCCACCAACAAACTCATCGTTATCTAATGCCACAAATGTTATAATCTCAGATGATTTATTCATATCAATACTTGTTTCATACATTGTGACTTTTTGATTTATGTATTTCTCATACTCTTTAAGTGGTGAATCAGAAGACACTATACGGAATTGTGACTTGCCAACAATATTAAGAGAAATATTATCTGCATAGTAGTGATCTTTTCCCATTGAGGTTCCAGGTATTTTCCCACTCATATCAAACCCACAAGATATAAAATCATCAATTCGCACTTTATCACTTGAGTGAGCTTTTAATCCACTAACAGAATTTTTATAGAACTTGCACACTTCTGACAATAGCGATTCTAATACTAAGGTATCGCTGTAAAACAATTTTCTGAATCCTACCCAGTCCCAGCTAACTGAAGTGAAAACAGCACCTACTAAAACATCCTTATCAAATGCATAAAAATATTTCTTACTCTGAGGTTTTTGAGGCGAGAACTCATTATTATATTCTCTCAACTGCTTTACTATTTCAAACTCATATTTTAATTCTAAGTCGTTAATATAACTAATCATCTTATGTCCTCAACAATCTGTCTATATTATATTTCATGATTCATATAAGTAATATTATCACATTTGTAGTTAATAAAAAAAGCCACAAAATGTGGCTTTCTAATTTAAGTTTATCTCAATTCCTAGCATTTTAACTATGAACTTTTTAATAGATTCTTCTTATCAGCATTATACCCCATAACAACTATCCAAATAAACATTAATGTTTTTGGCATCATCAGAATTACAAGGAACTCGATATCAGTACTTAATAACTCGAACGCAACCGTAAACACTAATGATAATAATAGTGCTAACCACAAAAATTTAAATCCTTTTTCTGGTGCAAGGGCAGCTTGTTTCTTAAAATTAAGGATAACGAAGTATCCAATAAACATTAATGGAATATTTCTTAATACAATAAGCAAAGTGTCTGTACTATCTTTTAGAATAACACTTAAAACAACACCAGCAACTGCGAATACCATAAAAGTCATTTTCGCTTTTTTGATGTTTGTTACTCTGTAGTATACTCTCCAAAAATCAAACAATAATAAATAAACAAAGATTATTGATATTGATGATATAAATCTTCCAGTTTCCATCATTGGCCCATAAGTACCAATGTCACTACTAAATATTTCTAAAATTCTAGGTACAATATGGAATCCTTCTCCAACACCTAATATAAGAATTGTTAATCCAAAAATCATCGCTAATATATTTCCTTTTGAATTTATTAACATCTTAATACCTACAATTAAAGCTAAAACTAAAAATATGATATAAAAACTACTTTTAATGGCTGCGTGCATAAAGTCCTCCTATGTATTTTTGTCTAAATATATTGTACCACTAATAGAACTTATCCACCCAAACTTATAATTAAGGATCACACTATAGAATAAGATCTCTTTTAACAAGTAGTGATTTGTTTTTCAATTCATTTTCTAAATCAAAATTTCAATTAGGTTATTTGATACTGTTCTTCTTTCTCTTCATTAGTTCAGTTTAGTGTTATAATAAACAGATTTGGAGTGATAAATTTGAATGAATTAGTATTAAAAATAAATAAAACTTTATATTATGGATGGGTCATGGTTGTACTTAGTGCAATGACATTCTTCCTTAGTGCCCCCGGACAAACTTATTCAATAAGTGTCTTTACTAAAGTCTATATTGAGGAGTTTGGATACTCAAGTACTTTAATATCTTCAGCATATAGTATAGCTACACTACTAAGTGGTGTTTTGTTAGTATTTATGGGTAAGGCAGTAGATAAATTCGGAGTTAGGAAAATGTTAATAATAGTTCCTATACTTTTAGGGTGTGCAACTTTCTTTAATAGTTATGTTTCTAACATATATATGCTCTTCTTTGGATTCTTGTTCCTAAGATACTTTGGACAAGGTTCAATGACCTTGATTCCAAGTACACTCGTTCCACAGTGGTTTGAGAAGAAACGTGCATTCGCGATGAGTCTTGCGACCATTGGTGGACTAATAGCAATGTTACTTGTTCCATCATTGAATCTATGGATGATATCAAATATTGGGTGGCAAAGTGCATGGAGAGTTTGGGGATTAATCTTAATAGTAGGATTTGTTCCGGTAGTATTTTTATTTGCATCAAATAAACCTGAAGATTTAGGTATGACGATTGAAAATAATGCTCCTACATCAAAAGAGAACATTGAACAAGCTCTACTTGAACTTGAGAAAACAAGTTTCTCTTTAAAGGAAGCTGTTAAAATAAAAGAGTTTTGGATAATAGGAATGATAAGTATGATTCCTCCAATGTTCAGTACCGGTTTAACTTTTCACTTCTTTAACATTATGAGTTTGAGTAATATAAACAATAGCACCGCAGCGATGATATTAGGATTTATGGCAATGCCTGCATTCATACTGCCATTCGCTTCTAAAATAGTAGTTGATAGATTCCCGGTTACTAAAATATTACTAACGACATTAACAATGACTATTATTAGTATGTTCTATCTTATCTTTGGGATATCAAGTATGGTGACTGCGATTATATTTATTTTATTCTATGGTCTAGCAGTAGCTGTTCAATCATTAACCACAAATGTTATTTGGCCGAACTTTTTCGGTAGAAAGCATCTTGGTAGTATAAGAGGAGCTGCGACGGTGTTTATGGTTATTGGTAGTGCCCTGGGACCATTACCATTTGGAATTTCATTTGATTACACCGGAAGCTATGCAATCGCAATAACAGGGATGATTATATTTACTGCAGTTGCATTATTATTATCGTTATTCATCACAAAACCAATAAAAACAATCTAAAACTAAGAGTACAAAATGTTGTACTCTTTTCTAATATCTTAATAGTCATTATACTCAATTTAGACCTTGCTCTGTCTACTTACCTTTAATAAATACCTTTAAGTGTATAATAGATTAAAGGTCCAACACAATTTCACCTTTGTTTTTTATAGATTTTTGTTAGGAGTAAATCATGCTAAAATCTCGAAGAAAGAAAAAGGAAGAGTCAAAAAGACGTTTTGAAGCAATCAAAGATTTAATGTCTACTTTTGCTATGACCACTATTGCGGTGGTCGCAGCTGTTACTTTAATACCAGCATCACCTAAGACAGAAATCACTAAAGCTGTTGCTTTGAGTGAGGAAATAGTCTATCAAGTGAGTATCACAGATGCAGACAATGCTTTAGATTTATCAACTCTTTTTGTCGTACTAGAAAATCAGTTAGAATTTTATGAACAGCCGATTAGCCTGGGTGAAAGCTCTGGCTATTTTGATAAATTGGAATATGACACTCAGTACCGATTAAGTGTTTATGGTAGTAAAGGGTTTGGCCAAGAACGGCTTGACACCATAATGATTTCAACTGGGGATAAAATTGGTGGTACGATTTTATCGGTTATAACTGAGACTACTGATTATTCGACAGTTTATAACGTAGACGTGTCAATCAATGATCCAAACTCAAAATATACTTCTATTAATCTATATTACGGTTATAGTTGGGAGTCCGGTACTGATATACAGTACTCATCAATTCCTGTAATGAAATCTAGAATGAATATAGAGTTATCTGATATTTATACAACAGAGGAAATTCATATATATCTTGAAGGTAATACTTTAGAAGGCAAAGAGTTACTTGATGAGATTTGGGTAACCCCACCATTTGAGTTATATACTTCTCTTTACTTGAATTACTATAATAGTGAAGAGATAGGGTTCTATATATACAGCGATGCCCATGTAGAGAACATAAGTTATGAAATGTTCGTTTACAAGAATGACTCATTAATAAGTACCAAAACTATTGGTCTAGGAGAAAATGAATACGAAGGTAATGAAATGATAATTGGTGGTTTATCACCAAATACAACTTATGGTTTTGAAGGTATTGCTACCTATACAAATCCTCAAACCCTAAGACAAGTTGAAAGTGTTATTTATAAAGAAGAAATAACAACACTCGGTAATTATACATACACTTACAATGTAGAGACGATTGAAGACTTTATGGAAGTTACGATATCTTTATATGATCCTAATCATTACTTCCAAAATGCATTTTATGAATCATACGATTTAAGTGGTGATTATGATTTATACCTAGCTAGTGAAACTTATTACTTTGCCGGTGACGGTATTAACAAAACAGTAACGTTTACCGTACATATTCCGCTAAGTGACACATATAAAATCGCGATTAGCATAGGTAGTCAGACAGATTATTTAGTGAAACAAATAATAGATATTATTAAATAGGGAGGTAGAATAATGAAGGAAAAAGAAAGTGGTAAATTAGATCTACACAAATGGATTGTTTTAAGTATTATAGTAGTGTTTATTTTAATTGGTAGTCTCGCAGGTATTCTATTTCCAGGAACCGCTTTTGCGAGTGTTATTGACAGTTCTATTGGAAGGTTCTTTGATGTTGTTGGTTTAATTGTAAACAATTATATTAACATCCTAGAAAGTGTCGCAGTCATATTGTTTGTTAGTATTTTATATTATGTTGTATCAGTTATAATAAAATTGTTTACAAGAAAAAGCGCTAGAGGAGAAACAATAGGAATCCTTATAACTTCAGTTACTAAATTTTCTGCTTTAGTAATAGCATTCATCCTTGTTCTATCAGCATGGAATGTTCCAACACCAACATTATTAGCTGGAGCTGGAATAATTGGGTTGGCAATATCGTTTGGTGCTCAAGGACTACTTGAAGATGTTTTCGCTGGGTTATCTATTATATTTGAAAAACAATTTGTAGTAGGTGATTTTGTGAAAGTTGAGGGCTTTAGAGGAAAAGTAATAGAAATTAGTCCTAGAAACACAAGAATTAAAAACAATTTCGGTAACGTCCTAATAATTGCAAATTCTGATATTCGTGAAATCATCAATTTATCAGAAGATTTATCAATCGCTATATCAGAAATCTCTGTTGAATATAGTGAAGATCTCGACATAGTTGAAAAAATCATTAACGATAACTTACAGACAATAAAAGAGAAAATTCCAATGATCATCGAAGGACCAACTTATGATGGTGTTGATGAACTGGGAGATTCAGCAGTAGTAGTAAGAGTTATTGCTCATTGTGACGAAAAAGACCGATTTAGAGTAAGGAGAGCTTTAAATAAGGAACTTAAAAGTATATTAGATGAGAACGGTATAAAAATACCATTCCCTCAACTTGTCATTCATCAATCTAATCAAACCAAAGAATAATATATGAGCCCATTTGGGCTTTTGTATTGGGAATAAACAAATAAATCTTCACTTTTACTTTAGCTTAATTTATAAGATACAAATAAGTATACTTATTAAGCTAAATGGAGTCTATTGTTATTGACTAGTTTTATACTGAATAATATAGTATTATAATTTTAATGAGTACAAAGAAAATTTAAGGAGGACGAAATGAAATTATTTATTGATACAGCTAATATTGACGAAATCAAAGAAGTATCGCAAATGGGTATCGTTTGTGGGGTTACGACTAATCCGAGTTTAATCGCTAGAGAAGGACGTGACTTATTTGAGGTTATCAAAGAGATATGTGATTTAGTTGATGGTCCTATTAGTGGAGAAGTAATGAGTGACGATCATGAAGGTATGATAACTGAAGCAATAGAGATAGCAAAAATCCATAAGAACATGGTAGTTAAAATACCTATGACAGCTGAGGGTCTTAAAGCTGTCAACGCTTTGTCTAACAAAGGTATTAAAACAAATGTTACATTAATATTTAGTGCTCCTCAAGCACTTCTAGCAGCAAGAGCAGGGGCTTCATTTGTAAGTCCATTTGTAGGGAGACTTGATGATATTTCTCAAGTAGGTATTGATCTTGTAGCACAAATTGCAGATATATTTGAGATTCATTGTATTGAAACAGAAATCATCTCAGCTAGCATTAGAAATCCAATCCATTTGATTGATTCAGCACTAGCTGGAGCTGATATAGCTACAGTTCCTTATAAGATATTAATGCAGTGTATTAAACATCCACTGACTGACTCAGGAATAGAAAGATTTAAAGCTGACTATAATAAGTCAAAATAGACTTTAATTAACTTAACTAGACTTAGTCTCAGTATTTCCTGAGATTAAGTCTTTTTTTTACAAACACTGGTGTAGTTGCGATGACAAAAATCGCAAACGTCTGGGTTACTGGACTTGCAGCTGTATTCGCAATAACCTTTGGTTTCTTTGGTTATATACAAGCATTCATTATAAGTATTCCAAGTGGAGTACTAGGCGGAATGACTATTGTGCTTTACGGATTAATCGCTGGTAATGGAGTAAAAGTAATGATTCAGGAGAAAGTTGATTTATCAGATCAAGAATTTTATTATAGTTGGTTCGATGCTAGTAATTGGACTAGGTGGGGCATCAATATTCGTTACACCTCAAGTAGGTCTAAGTGGTATGAGTTTAGCCGCTTTAGCTGGAATCGTCTTAAATCTAATTCTTAAACCGGATACAGGTAACAATTAGATCTAATTAAACATTATTAATTTTAAGCAAAACAAAAAATGGTCAATAATAGACCATTTTTTTTTATATTATTCCTCTTCAGGGGCAATACCTACTGTAAACAATTTGTTCTTTTCCTGGGTAGCTACAATTACACCAAATGAGATCTGCTTATTAGTTAACCATCTAGTCTCTCCATCTACTTTTAGCACACCAAGTATTACTTGATGGTAGTTTTCCCCGTACTTTATTGTATCTAAACTATAAAAGGCAGAGCTCCCCCTCACATGGTATATGCTAGTATCTGTTTTTTTCTTAAGATACGTCATCAACTTCTCAAAGTTTTCTTCATGTTCATTGTGCATCCAAATAATAATTTCTGAAACAATATTGGAATTAAAATAATTTTCTATTTTATCCATGAAATCAGCCTGCTCATAATCACATTTCAACCAATCAACATCGCCTCTTTTAAACGCTTCTTTTTTATCAGTCCTGCTTAGAACTGTAACTTTATAATCTGCCTTTAGGTAGTAATTACAAACACCACTCAGCATACCGGAACCTCCGATTATTAATACGTTTTTCATAATGACCTCCAATGACTTATGTTTACATTTTATTATATCATCCTATCTCATAAAAAATAGGTAATGTAGTAAGTACAAATCAACATCTAACAAAAGTAAAAGGCCAAATAATGGCCTTAACAATTGTGTATAAAGTTAACTAGATACTAGTGCCTCTGTAGACTTACTAGTATTTTTTAGTTCTTTTAGATTGGTTCCTACTATCGAATTTCTGCTTAGACTTATTTCTTTTTGGTTTACTACTTGAATTCGGTTTGTTTTGTCCAGCATTATTTGATGGTCTATTACTGTTTGTAGGTTTATTTTGTCCACCTCTGTTTGATGGTTTATTACTGCTTGCAGATTTATTTTGTTCACCTTTGTTTGATGGTTTGTTACTGCTTGCAGATTTATTTTGTTCACCTTTATTTGAAGGTTTGTTACTGCTTGCAGGCTTGCTTCGTCTATTTCTATTTGATGGTTTATTCTTATTACCTTGTTTGTTTTTTCTTCTAGAATTCTGTACCTTTGAATCAATTGACTCAGCTGAGACTTCTACACAGTGAACAGAATCTGTCATTAGTGGGATATCGATCTTAAGATGTCTTTGAATATCTCTTAACAAGTCTATCTCTTCATGAGAACAAAATGAAATAGCGAATCCGCCAAGTCCAGCTCGTCCTGTTCTACCTATACGGTGAATGTACGTTTCCGGTACATCTGGTAGATCATAATTAATTACATGTGATAACTCATCTACGTCAATTCCTCTAGCAGCAATATCAGTAGCAACTAAAACTCTTATCTCTCTAGATTTAAATGCAGCCAGTGCTTTTTGTCTTGCACTTTGTGACTTGTTCCCGTGAATTGCTTTCGCATCAATGAATGCTATATCCAAATCTTTTACAATTCTGTTAGCACCATGTTTAGTTTTAGAAAACACTAAAACTGATTTGATACTTTCATCTTGTAAAAGTTCAATTAGTAAATTAATTTTTTTTCTTTTTGATACAAAATACATTGACTGCTTAATTTTATCTACAGTTTCTTCTACTGGAGAAACAACAACTCTTACAGGATTGTTTAAGATTTCATTCGCAAATTTCATAATTGCGTTTGGCATAGTTGCTGAGAAGAACATAGTTTGTCTTTTCTTCCTAACCATTGCTACTATTTTCTTAACATCTCTTACAAATCCCATATCTAACATTCTGTCTGCTTCATCTAATACTAGATAAGAAACATTAGAAAGTGAAATAATTCCTTGTTGGACTAAGTCTAATAATCTACCTGGAGTAGCTACTAAAATATCTACACCTTGACGTAAAACTCTTACTTGTTTTGACTGTGGAACTCCACCATAAATTACAGTAGTTTTTATCTCAAGATGTTTTCCATATTCTAAAAAGTTATCATGAATTTGAATCGCTAGTTCTCTTGTTGGTGCTAGAACTAAAGTCTTGATTGTTCTTCTTCCAGTTACGTTCTTGTTTTCGATATGTAAGTTTTGCAAAATAGGAATCGCAAATGCTGCAGTTTTTCCTGTTCCAGTTTGTGCGCTACCTAATATGTCTTTTCCTTGAAGTAATATCGGAATAGATTCAAACTGAATCTCTGTTGGTATTGAATACTCTTTAGCCTTCAATGCCTTTAATATTGGTTCGATAATGTTTAATTCTTTAAATGTCATTAATTGTATGCCCCTTTTTATAAAACAACATACATTCAATCAATTTACTACAAAGAATATACTTGTCTATTTATTCTTAACAATCATATCATAAAACAGTGCATTTACATGGTTTTTCCACTTGTAACGCCGGTATCCTAGATGGAAACGCTATTATTTGTGTTTTTTAGCATAATATCAACAATTAGTAAGTCGGTACATAGAATATTTTTACAAAATAAAAGCCCTAGAAACTAGGGCTTGTTTTATATAACTCTTTTTAGGAACTCTCTTGTTCTAGTATGTTTTGGGTTTGTGAATATCTCATCAGGTGTTCCCATCTCTAAAATAACTCCATCGTCCATAAATACGACTCTGTCAGCTACATCTTTTGCGAACTCCATCTCATGTGTAACAACAACCATTGTCATACCTTGAGATGCCAATGTTTTCATAACCTCCAAAACATCCCCAACAACTTCAGGATCAAGTGCACTAGTCGGCTCATCAAACAACATTATATCAGGGTCCATCATCAAAGTTCTAGCTATCGCTACTCTTTGCTTTTGACCACCTGAAAGTGTATCTACTGTTGCGTATACAAAATCTTTAAGCCCTACTTTATCTAAAAGCTTACATGCCTTTTCTTCTGCTACTTCTTTATCAATTTTTAACACATTGATAGGTGCAAGAGTAAGATTGTCTAAAACATTCTTGTTATTGAATAGGTTGAATGATTGGAAAACCATTCCCATTTTTGTTCTAAGTTTATTCAGGTCAACGTCTAGATCCATCAATTCCATTCCCTCGAATAGTATCGAACCTGAATCAGGTTCACCTAATAAGTTTAGGCATCTTAAGAACGTTGATTTACCACTTCCTGATGCTCCAATTACACAGACAACTTCTCCTTGAGAGATTGAGATATCAATCCCTTTTAAAACTTCATTCTCACTAAAGGATTTTCTCAAATCTTTAACCTCTAAGACTACCAATTAATGTCACCCCTTCTTTTTCTTCCTACTAATCCTCCGCCACTTTCACTCATAAAGAAATCTTTTCGGATTCGTTTTCTGTTTGATCCACCAGGAGAGTTAAGTCTTCTATCCAAGTACTCTAACAGTCTAGCAGCAGACATTGTAAGTATTAAATATATTACTGCGGCTACAAGAGCGGCTGGAACTTGTAAGAAATACTGACTTGCTGCAGCTTTAGACTGATACATCAGTTCAATAACACCAATTACACTTAATACTGAAGAGTCTTTGATGTTTATTACCAATTCATTTCCTAAAGCAGGCACACTATTTTTGAATGCTTGAGGTAAGATTACCTTTAACATTGCCATTTTATTACTCATACCAAGACTTCTTGCAGCCTCCATCTGACCTGTATCAATTGCTAGTATTGAACCCCTTAAAACTTCAGTTGCGTAAGCAGCTGTATTTAGTGAAACAATGACAATACCAGCATATAGAACATCTAATTCAAATACTTTATACAATACTGAATAATAAAGAATTATTGCTTGAATCATCATTGGTGTTCCTCTTACAACGTCAACATAAATTGTTGAAATCCATACAGCACACTTCTTAAAGATTCTCACAATTGTGCGATCTCTTGGTGTAACTTTCTGGACCTTTAATGAAACCAAAACCATACCTAACAAAATACCAAATATAGTTCCGAATAGTGCTATTATTACCGTATATTTAAGTCCTTCCAAGAACATTGGATAATAATTTTCAATTACAAAAAACATTTTTCCCAACATACTTTTGGGTACTATCTTTACTAAGAAAACACCAAATAAACTCATACTATCCTGCAGATCTTTCTGATGACTCTTCCATCCATGACTCTCTTGTTAGATCTGATATCGACGCAAGTGCTTCATTTAATGCATCTCTTAGCTCAACATCTTCAAGTCTTAAAGCAATAGCCACAGTGCTATATGAAGGGTCAAGTACAAACCCAGTTGAAAACCTAATCATCACTAAATCATCATTATTAGAAACATGAGCATTAGCAACATCATATTCTGCAACATAACCATCAACAGTTCCAGCTAATGTTGCGTTTATTACTGATGGGAAGTCTGTTAAATGTGTTCCAGTTTCTGCACCAGTCATTTGAGCAATCAAATCAACTTGGAATGTTCCGAGTTGTGATATAAACGTTCCACCACTAAAGTCTCCCAAGCTAGCAGCATTTACAAAACTACTATCAACTCTTACAACTACAACTTGTTCAGATACTTCAGTGAAGTAAGCTTCAGTAAAGTTCATAGTTTGTTTTCTTTCTGGTGTTGGACTCATTGCTGCGATTATTGCATCAATTTGACCTGCATTTAATGCAGCTGGTAATCCATCCCATGATATTTTTTTGACTACTAATTCCATACCCATTTCTTCTGCTACATAACTTGCCAGTCTTGTATCATAACCATCACAGTATTGATTTGATCCATCAACCTGTAACCCATACTCACTTGCATCATCTGCTAAAGTAGTCCAACTATATGGGGGATAATCACACTCTAACCCAACCACGAATTGATTTTCCTCCTGCTGACATCCTACTAAAAACAACAACCCTGCTAACATAAATAATTTTCTCATTTTTCTTTCCTCTTTCTTTTTTTTAAAAGAAATAAAAAATAACGCCTTTATGAGCGCTATATCTAGATTGAATATCAATTTAAATAGCACCACTACTTTACGTAGGAGTATTATGGGTATTACCCATAATCCCATACAACGGCTATACCTAGCAATTGTATTCGGCGATAATTACCTTTCACCCATATCATCGCCTGTCGGCTCCTTGAGTTACTCTGATGCATCGCTACCTCTATATTTTTTATTTATTTTCAAGTATCTTACCACCATTAAATAAACTTGTCAATTTAATTATCAAATAATCTAAGTTTTTTTTTACGGTTTTTTTACTATAAAACGTAAAAAACCCATAAATCCGGGGAAAAATTAATAACCGGACTCATGAGTTCTTTATAAAACAAATTCTAAAAATAAGAGGAATTACTTTTATAGTTACTGAACATTGGATGAACAATAACAAGTTATTCATGAAATTCTACTTTTCTACTACTGGTACCCAGTAATAACAAACATAATCATCATCTCTTGCGTCTCCATCAGGATACACTTCAATCTCAGGTCCACCAGCGTGTCTATACTTACCATCAGGTAAAAACTCATCGTGGATGTAATCTACAGCGTCTTGTACCGATTGTGGACATGCTCCTTCTACAGTGAATACTGCATACGTCTTCGGTTCAAAAGTGACAGTTTCAGTACCCGGTATATCTTCGTCACTTCTAACTCCTACCATATATTTAAAGCTTTTTTCTGCCTCAGACCACTCATAGCTTATTCCTACTGTCCCCAGCTCATCCTGATCATCCACTAATAGTTCATGGTCACCGCTATGAAATAACTCTCCCCAAAACTCAGGTATTTCTTGATAGTCTTTACCGTACACACTAGAAAAATCTCTAGTAAATCCAGTAAAAGTCATCTCTTCTTGTTCAACTAATTTAAATTCCATTTACTTACCCCTTTATACTGTTTACTTCTTATGTTTTAATCATATCAAATAAGAATGTATTGCATTTCTTTTATGCTTTCAAAAGTATAAACTTTTCTATTGTAAAAGTAAATCGAAATCATCATTATAAAATATTTATCCGATTCCCCACATATGGTACCTGTTGAATTCTATTGTAAAAAGTAATGAAATATCTAAGTTAAATAGAAGAAAAGGCATGAGAAGGTTTGTTTATAACGAAAAAAAAATAATATCAATTTGATGTTATTCAATCTATGCTTTATTATGTTCTTTTTTTATAACTAAGAATAACAAGCCCTTCATTAATGGAATAGTCAGTCATCTCAAGTTTAATTCTCGGATTATCCTCAAGAAAGAGTTTTTTACCTTTTCCCAAAATAATTGGGACAATCCCAACAATGTATTCATCCACTCTTTCACTCTGGATGAAGGCACTCGCAAGCATGCTACCCCCAAACAGCCAGATATCTATGCCAGCTTCTGCTTTTAGTTTGTTAACATACTCAAGAATGTTTCCATTAAAAAATTCTATACCCTCTTTTGTCTCCATTTTTTTAGATGTGACCACAATTATATGTTTCCCCTTAAACATGCCTGTTCCAGCAATTTCATATGAAACCCTACCCATTATTACAATATCAAGTGAGTCAATGAACTTTTCAAAGTCAAACTGATTTCCAGTGTTAAAAGTAGTTGTTCCATCACCAGTAATCCAATCAAACTTTTCATTTTCATCAACTATATATCCATCTAAACTCATTGCTAAATTAAAAATAATTTTCCTACTCATAAATACCTCCTATACTTACTTACTTATATAATAAACCATATAGAAGTCATAGATAAAAAAATATGCAACTATTAAAATAATACGATTATCCATAAGTTCATGAATAAACCATTATATCACCGTGCTACTTCTACGACATTATAAGTTTGACTGAAGAATATGACATAAATGAAGTAAACGATTTAATTGTTTACTTTGATGGAACTATCTTCTTTAGAGGGATCGATAATTTTATTCAAGATGTAACAGGTGTAATTAAGGAGGACAAAACAATTGATATTGATACTGAAGTTGTTATTAGAGAAATCATACGATTTAGACCAATAAATTAAAACCACCTTCTAAGGTGGCTTTATTTCTATCTATAGAGATAAGGATAAATCATTAACTTATAGCTTTTTTACTGAACATATTGAATTACTTCTTAAATCAACTGTTTCAGTATCAATTCAATGTGATTATTTATAGTTGATAAATGACCTCCATCCTCAACAATCCTAAGGGTAGAATTTGAAAGATTTTTATCTAAATATTCTCCCATATAATAAGGAGCTTGTTTGTCATACAAACCATACCAAAGGTTGATGTGTTGCTTAATATCCTTTAGCAAGAAGCCCCAATCATTTACATATAGTTGCCACTCTATAAGATCACCGTCAATACCATTCTTATATGCCTCAACACTCGACTTCCTAAAAGTCTGTAGGATATTTGCATTTTTCAAGAACAACTCCTTATCAGGCTTTGGCAGTGATTGACTCATTTGTTTCTCAAATTTTTCTACATCTTCTAGACTTCTTCTTTGATATTCTAGAATTGACTTCATCATACTTGGTTTGTGTTTTGCGATAAAATAGATAACCTTTATAGGAAACCAAAGTTTTCGGTACCTCCCTCGGTACCCCCAAGGAGAGGAACTACTAATCAGCGAAACTTTATTAACAAGATTAGGATATTTATATGCCAATGCTAACACATGTGGACCGCCGCCCGAAAGACCGAATACAGAAACTTTATTTAAGTTTTTATGAATACAGAATTCATGAACGTCATCGGCCCAGTCCAAAAGTGTTCTAGTTGGACTAATTGTCGACTCTCCGGTACCTGGTCTATCAAATGTATACAAACATACTCCAACCTTTTTGAGGACTGCCTCAAATTGTTCACCGTCAAATCTTGAACTCTGTCCACCTGTAAAATATAAAATAGGAACTCCATTGATATCTCCATATTTTCTAAATGCTAATATTCGACCATCGTTAAGTGTAAATCTTTCATCTATCATTATCGATTCCTCCATCTTTTGTAGTTGTGAGTATTGCTTTTTTAAATTGTAGCACAACGCTATTTTCAATTTTATCTAAATACATAGTCACTTCAGCACATTACATTATGCTATAAATATATATAAGGTATACTTATAACTGTAGAAAGAAGGTTTTATAATGACCAATTGGACAATAGATAGTATTAGAGATTTAACGGGTATGAATATAATTGTAACTGGGGCTAATACTGGCCTAGGATTTGCTACTACTAAAGTACTAGCAGAAAAAGGCGCAAATGTAATTATGGCTTGTCGCTCTAATGTAAGAGCTACTGAAGCAAGGGAAAAGATATTAGTTACTAATCCAGAAGCAAAATTAGACATAATGCTTCTTGACTTGGGCGATTTATCTAAAGTAGAGAAGTTTGCAAAGGAATATAAGGCTAAATATAAAACTCTAAATATATTAGTAAATAATGCAGGAGTAATGACTACTCCATACATGAAGACTGAAGACGGATTCGAGTTTCAAAATGGAGTTAATCATTTGGGGCATTTCGCCTTAACATCTCATCTATTCGACTTGTTAAAAAAAACAAAAGATTCAAGACTTGTTGTTGTAAGCAGTATTGCTCACAAGAACGGTAAAATTAACTTGGATAACTATATGTTTGAAAACATAGGTAGATATACTCCAATGGGTTCATATAGCCAAAGTAAATTATCGAATCTATTATTTATGTATGAACTTAATAGAAGGATAAAAGAGCAAAATCTAGATGTTAAAGTTGTAGCTGCTCACCCTGGTGTATCAAGAACTGATTTGACTCGTTATATTTTAAAAGGAATTATGGTTTATATAGCACTTCCAATAATGTGGTTGTTTACTCAGTCAGCTAAAAGAGGAGCTGAACCACAACTCCGTGCAGCATTAGATCCATTAGTGGCAACCGCAGACTATTATGGTCCTAATGGTTTCAAGGAAATGAAAGGTAAACCTGTTTTAGTTGAGGCAATGCCAAATGCTCATAACGAAACTGATGCAAAAAAATTATGGGAACTTTCTGAGAAGTTAACAAACTTAAAATTTGATATATAAAAAAAGAGTTTTCACTCTTTTTTTTGTAAAGATATTGCATAATAATTAGATGATTATTAATTATCTAAATGTTTTATGAGTTTGTAGTTCTCATAGCCTCTTGGGCAATTTTGTCTAGTATATACAACTTTATATCCCAATTTACTATAAAAAGGTTTAGCCTGGAATTCCCCTGTGCTTAAATCCATTGTAAAGATATCCCTCTTTCTCGCTTCTTCTTCAGCCAACATCATCAGTTTTGTACCGATATTCTTCCTTCTGTGCTCTAAAGGAACAGCAAGCAAATCTATATGGAATGAATCCTCATTCGCTTTCGCCACTAGTCCTCCTGCAAACATACCTTCATCAAATGCAACTATCGTTACATCATCTATCAATTGAGGGACTCTAACTTTAGATAAATCCTTCTTTGCATTCGTTTCTAACATTTGCTGATAAACTTTATCTTTCTCACCTTGAGATTTTACTTCATATTTAGGAGTATGTTCAAACTCAAGATTCATTAAATCAGCAAAGTTCAAATCATCGTGATCAGTATTTAACTTTAAAGTTGCACTATGAGTGAATCCTAGCTTTACGAAATCTTGTAATTTATCATTATCATATGTTCGAAAGTGAACACCATTTGCTTTCGACTTGTATCGTTTACACAACTCGTAAATCATATCCTTCAGTACTAATGCATTATCATAATATAAACTTAATACAATTACCCAGTTCCAGCTATAATAAACGTTGATTGCTCCGACTAGACTTTCATTTTCAATTGCATAAAACGAAAACGATTCTTTTTCAGTATCACTTACAAATGGTTTCTCAAATTCTACGAGATGTGAAATAATTTCCTTCACGTATTTATCTTTTGTATCAAACTTGTATTCAATCATTTAATTCCTCTTCAGCTTCCTTAACAAATTGCTCCATAAATTTTAATTTTCTTTTATAAATAGTAGTTGAGTAATCAAAGTTAAACTTTTCTATATTTTTATGTAAGTCTGGTAAATACTTTTTTATTCTATCTAACACAGTATTGTATGTTGGAGTATTATGCTGATGTTGTTCGGCCAATGTATCCCAAACAATACATAGCGCTCCTACTTCATCTAATTCATCTGCATCCATCAGTATATATGATTCCTTGCATAGTCCTGAAGTATCATTTTCATTATGGTATCTAACACCTTCTAGAACTTTTTCTCTAAACTCCTTGTCTAGTTTAAAACCAATCAAAAAATCTTTTGCAGCTTTGTATGAAGTAATCGAATGATTTTCTTGTCCATTCCAAGAACAATCGTGAAAAATCGCACTATATGTTAGAACTTCCAAATCACCACCCAAGACTTTTTGTAACCTTTCAACCCACATCAATACCCTTAGTGTATGTCTGTATCTTGATCTAAAAGGATAGTTAGGTCTGTTAGACTTCTTTATACTATCTTTCGTAAACTGCAGCGCTAAATCTTTTGTTAAATACATAGTATCCTCCGATTATATTCTGATTTTAGTATAACAAATTTTTAACGCTACAAAAGTAATAGTTATTCTACTATTGGCAATTCAAAACTCTGTAAATTGTTGATTATATCAAGATTCATAATATTGCATAAGGTTACTCATGGAATGACCATTTGCAGCATTTTAGTCGCAAATTAAAGACTAGACTATCTCAATAGACTACTGGTTTAATCGGAGGAGAAAGCAAAGTTCAAAAAAATCACTTCTTTGCCTCAAGAGAACCCCTCTTCGAATTTCAATGGTACATTGTATTCTTTAATAATTTACATAAATAGTTTATAATTTAATGGAGAATAAAATATGGAGGGTGTTATGAAATTTAATGAGTTCAAGTATGATAGACCAGATTTAAAATCGTTTAAAAAAAGAAGCATGGATCAACTAAACCTTATAGCTACAGGCAAGGCTTTTAATATAGAGTTAGACGCTATAAATGAAATGTTTAAACTAGAAGATGAGATGTCTACTCTTGCAGAATTGGTATCTATAAGAAATACATTAAATACTGCTGATAAGTTTTATGAAGAGGAAACAGAGTTTTTTAATGAAAACTCACCACATCTTCAAGAACTTAGTCATATGTTTATGAAAAAACTTCTTGGATCTGAATTTAGAGATGAATTAGTTAAGAAATTTGGAGCCTTAATATTTGAAAAAGGTGAAGTAAGCCTTAGAACATTCAGTCCTGAGATTATAAAAGAGCTTCAACAGGAAAATAAATTATCTACAGAGTACTCTAAATTGAAGGCTGGAGCTAAAATTGAGTTTCAAGGTGGAACATACAACCTAAGTCAAATGACTCCTTTCACACAAGACAAAAATAGAGATACAAGACACCAAGCTCAATTAGTTGTTTCTGCTTTTTATGAGGAAAACGAAGATCATATTGATCGTATTTTCGATGATATGATTTCACTAAGACATTCAATGGCTAGAAAGTTAGGATACGATAATTTTGTTCAATTAGGATATGATCGTCTTGATAGAACTGATTATAAGAGTACTGACGTAAAAGGATACCGAGATCAAATACTTAAGAGCGTAGTTCCGTTAGCATCTGAACTTACTGCTAGAAAAGCAAAACGTTTAGGGATCGAAGATCCTAAATCATATGATCTAGCATTATCTTTCTTAAGCGGAAATCCTACCCCTAAAGGTGATTCAACTTGGCAACTAAACCATGCTAAGGAAATGTACTCAGAAATGAGTCCTGAAACTAATGAATTCTTCAACTTTATGTTAGAACATGATTTATTGGATCTTGACGCAAAACCTGGGAAAGCTGGTGGAGGTTATTGTACTTATTTACCTGACTACAAAGCTCCTTATATTTTTGCAAACTTTAATGGAACATCGCATGATGTTGACGTATTAACTCATGAAGCGGGACACGCTTTCCAGGTGTATTCAAGTAGACACCTTTTACCTGAATATAGATGGCCTACAATGGAAGCAGCAGAAATACATTCAATGAGTATGGAGTTCTTAGCGTGGCCGTGGATAAATAAATTCTTTGAAAAAGATACAGAGAAATATAAGTTCAACCATTTAGCTGGATCTATCTCCTTCTTACCTTATGGAGTACTTGTTGACGAATTTCAACATGATATTTATGAAAATCCTGAATTAACTAAAGATGAAAGAAAATCACTATGGCGTAAACTAGAGAAGAAATATCTACCATTTAAAGATTATGGTGATGATAGTTTTATGGAAAAAGGTACTTTCTGGTATAAACAAGGACATATCTTTGAAGTTCCATTCTATTATATTGATTATACCCTTGCGCAAGTTTGTGCGTTCCAATTCTGGGTAAAAAGCCAAGAAAACCATCAAGCAGCATTTGATCAATATCTTGAATTATGTAAACTAGGTGGTTCTAAAAGCTTTGTCAACTTAGTAGAAAGTGCAAAACTCAAAAATCCATTCAAAGATGGAGTAGTATCTGAAATCATTAAACCAATAAAAGCCTATTTAGATACTATAGATGACTCAAAACTATAAAACAAGCTCGCAAGAGCTTGTTTTTTTTCTGTATTATATTTTCTGACTTATCAAGTTTTGAAATATTGGCTTCTAATTAGCACATTATTTACTATTTAGGGTCCAATGTACTGATATACTCATAACTTTCTTTTAAAAGTCTTACAGCAACTTCTTTGTCCTCTATAACCCACTGAGGTATAAGAATGTATCCTTTCATCTTTGCTCCATATGAAATGAAGTAAGATGTTTCATACTTGTCAAAATAATCTAATTGAGTATTCTTCGAGTATCTGAACCCAATCTCACCGGCTTTATTGACTAGCGAAAACATGTGACCGAAGTCTGATGTGTATGGCATTGTTTTCCCTTTTCTTATGAAACCAGAAATCTTTACTATATCGTCATACATGTTTAAGTTTTTATCATAATCCATACATTTCCTCCATTTGCATTATAATTTTTACATCGAGATTGCTTATCTAGCAACACCCTGCTGATGGAGAGTCATTCGATTCACATCCACACCCACCACTAATACTATGGCTTGAGCTACAGCATGTACTTTCATCAGTAGACTGTTCTGCATATTTTTTCGCTGCTATTTTACGTTCTTCTTTCAAATCCTGTCTATTATATATGATATTCATTCCTTCTTTAGGGGTTAACCCACATGCAAAGCTTTTCTTTCCATTCATTTCAACAATGCATACCTTACAACAACCGTTTTTTCGTCCGTTTCTAAAACAGGGAGCAATAATGTGTACACCTTTTTCATCCATTGCTTCTACAAGATTGCTTAAACCACTTACTTCATATACTTCTCCATCAAACAATAATCTGACTTTGTCCTTTAACAACATTCCTCTTCCTCACATTTCTTGATATACAAGTCTCTTTCCCTTATATCTGTCATATAATTATCTTTCTTAAACTCGTCTTTCAACTGAGAAAGAAGTCCTTTATATGCTAAAAAGTTCTCGTCAAGTGAATAGTATACCCACTGAGCCTTCTTTTCCCTTTTGACAATCCTTAAGTCTCTAAGAATCTTTAAATGTCTCGAGACATTTGTTTGTGATAGTTTTAATGATGCTTCTATATCGCAGACACATGCGGTTGCTCCTATAAGCACATTTATGATTCTTAATCTATTTTCGTCACCTAATGCTTTGAAAACTTCATTCATAGCGACCTCCTATATGATTACATTCGAATATACTAATATAGTATCAGTTACAAACATATTACTCAATAGTAATTTGTAATATATTTTGCCGTCTTGTGAAGATATGAATTAATAAAGATAATAAGGGATTGGGAGAATTTTATAGGTTACGACAGTTTGTATGATGAAGATAATCATATTTGGTCTGCTTGCAAGTACGATGAGATGGATGATACTTTAGATTGGATTCCTACCCAGTCTTTTTATTAGCATAGAAAAAGCCATTATTAATGGCTTTGTTATTTCGTTGTTTTTCCAACAATTAAACGATCTATTAAAACTTGAACACTTCCTTCTCGAGCTCATATAATCTAGTAAAAGCTTCTTTCTCCTCATTGGAGAAATGTCTGCCTATTTTATCCTCTATCTTAGATATCATAATACTTAGTTCATGGATCTCTGAGGAAGTGATATATTCAGATTCGAGGAATCCAAAATACTCCACCCAAATAGAATTTCCAATCGTTACTTTTACTCTATCTTCTTCACACAATACTCTATTTATTAAGTTTTCTAGATCTAATATGTATTTCATATTAGATACTATGCTTTCACTTTTTGAAATCATTCGAACCTCTCCTACTAACTCTCAGTTACTCTGATTGTAAATTAAAATATGTAACCTTTACAGAATACACAATCTATCCGCCAAAGAAGCCCCATACGTGCCAAAACTCAAAAGACCAAGTTCTAATCATTGCTGCAACATAAGCTAAAATAATTAATACCCCGAAACTAAACGTTGAATACTGTAACAGCTTTCTTAACATCCTAAGTTCTAATCTCTTATACTTAGGAGTTAAAGATAACTGTGGTTTAACAGGAATACCTTTTATTCTATTTACATTATTTTGATAGAACCTTCTAAATACAAGATATAACTGAATGCACAATTTATATATATGAATTGTTAACACACCCATTAATACACTTAAACTAACAAACATCAAAGCAAATAATGCTCCATTCCAATACGGCATCGTAGGCAATAAATCAAATGGATTAAAGCTCAACAAGTACGATGCTCCAATAACTAGTATAGACAATGTTGCAGCAGCCATAACAACCAAAAATGCAGCAAACACTGGGAAGACTAAGTAAAACGTAAGTGTCTCAAAAAACAACAGAGTCCCTCTAAGACTTTTTTCAATGCCTCCAGTTTTACCTTCTCCTGTATACTTCGCAGCTAAATCGTTTGGTGTACCTAATCTAGCCATTATTTCTTCAAATGAGTATCCATCTAGTAATCTACATTCAATATGCTCATCGTAATCCATAATAATATCTTCAATATCAATTACATTAATTTTCTCTAACTCTACTTTCAAACTATTCAAAAACGCAACTTTATTCATAATTACTCCTCCAAAAATTCAATAATTGTCTTAGCAAACCCAAGCCATTCATTTTTTTCTATCTGATATTTTTCCTTACCTAACTCTGTAATCTTATAATACTTTCTTGGTGGTCCTCCACTTACTTCTTGTAAATAAGTATCCAATTGCCCATCCTTTTTTAGTTTTCTCAACACAGGATAAACAGTTCCATCGGATACACCAATTTTACTAACCAAGAAATCAGTAATCTCATACCCGTAGTGATCATTCTTTATAATCATTGACAAGACACAAAGTTCAACAATTCCTTTTTTATATTCTTTCTTCACAAACATCACCTCTAATAAATATAGTTTAGTACTGCCTTTCATTCACTACTGTAGTATATACAGTAGACTGGTTTTTGTCAACACATTCACTACTTATTCCATTTATCTGCACAGTTGAGTCATAATTTTGCTTAACAAAAGCCACTGTTAGTGGCTTTTGTCATGCTGTTTATAGTATTATTTTTAATCACTTATAATAAGAATCGTTTCAACTCTTTAAGTTGTGGGATACTATTCATATCATAGTTAATAAATATGAAATTGAGAATATTGTTCTTACTAACTCACTTGAAACTTAAGCATCATACCATTTTCTTCATGTATCAAGATATGGCAATGTAGCATAAATGTCCCTTTGTGTTTGAACTGAGCTTGTATAATCATTGATTCTCCAGGTCTTAGATATATAGTATCTTTCCATCCTATTTCTCTAAAATCAACTTCTTGACCATCTATTTCCACAACCAAAAACTGAACGTTATGAATATGAAAGGAATGATTCTCCCACGATTTATTATTAATTTCAAAGTAATAAATCTCATTCATTATAAACTCTTCATTGATAACATTAGGATCAAATGGAGTATCGTTAATTAAGTCTTTGTTTAAGTTAAACGTATGTGTAATTTGTTGATTGTTGTATTCTTCATAAGGTTCAATTTGAACCAGTTCGTTTGGAATTGAAGTAGTACTTGTAGTACTACTTGTTACTCTTAGGCTTAATACTAATTGGCCATTTGCAATCACATCAATTATGTCTCCAATTTCATTGTCTGATAAATCAACTAAGATTTCATATCGCTGTCCAGCAACTATTTCTTTTACACTTAGTTGTTGTGTACTCTCTAATAATCCTCCATCAGTACCTATCACATATAAGTCACCTTCACTTAATGAGATATCCATTATCCCATGGTTGCTTCCATTCAAAACGCGTAAGCGTAATACTTCATTAGAAACGTTTATGTATGGATTATAAGATCCATTAGTCATGATGGCAAACCCAGAGGTAGATACACTATTATCACCTGCAGGATCTTCAAAATCTAACTCTTCTTCACCTTCACCAAAGGAAAGGTTTCCTTCATCATCAAATAGCTTTGCCTGTAATACTACTGGTATGTCATTCACACCATATTCATTTGGCAAACCTAATGATTCACTTATATCGTCTTCGATAATAATAAATCCAGCAAGACCCTTATAGACTTGATGTGCTGTTGTCCCAAAAGCATGTGGATGATACCAAAGTGTACTTGCTTGTTGATCTACAGCAAGCTCATATGTTTTTGATTCTCCTGGATTAACAATTGCTATGCTACCAGCTGCACCATCATTATCACCATTGACCTCTAATCCATGCCAATGGATGGTTGTTTTTTCATCTATATTGTTCGTTATTGTAGGATAAAATGTGTTACCCCTTTTTAGTTTTATTGTTTTACCTAAATAACCCTGTTCATTATAACTTAGTACCTCAGTACTAAATCCATCAAAAAATTGAAAATCAGTTTTATCTACAGTAATCTCAAAACTAGAATTATCAGTAGTCATATCAATCAGTTCAGGAATAAATAACTCCTTCTGAATATCATATCCTTCTGGCAATCCTGTGCTCTCGTCATTATCATTAAAATGACATGCTGTTAATGTAATGATTATGACAAAACTTAAAATTAGAGAAAAGATCTTTCTCATATATATCACTCTCCTGTCATTGCTATATTATATTTTATCACTTAGAAATTCGAATCAATACAGTTAAGCACTAAAAAAAAAGCCATAAAATGGCTTTGTTTAGATATATATAACATTGTTTACAACAATTTATGATACGGATTATTGCACTACTTTTAGTTGCAACATATTATTTTAAACATATGATGGTTTCACTACCAACTGTTTACTTCCATATCAATCCTAAATTGAACACCCTTCTAATTTACACAAATGTATAGTTGTCAAAAACTTTTAATCCTTCTTCATTCAGTATTTTCTCAACTAAAATTGGATAATTGGGACTTCTTTCAAATACTTCCTTGCTTGGAATCATAATATTACTTCCTGCGATTTTTGCTAGCTGATCATGTGTTACACTATATACTAATTTACCAAGTTTTGACCACACCATAGCACCAGAACACATCACACATGGTTCACAACTTGTATAAAGAGTATATTCTCTAAGATTAAGTGTATGGTTTTCAATACAATAATCTCTAATCAATCCTAATTCAGCATGGTGAGTAGGATCACTCAAAGTATTCATTTTATTTTCACCAGTCATCACAACTTCATTATCTTTTACTAAAATAGCCCCAAATGGTTCGTTTCCTGCTTTTCTTGCTTCAAGAGCAAGTCTAATAGCTTTTTTCATAAAGTATTCATCGTTTTTAATCATATTAGTCTCCTTCATATTAAATATACATAAATCTTATGTTACTTATATTATATACAAAGTGCTTCAAATGATGTTATTTGTTGCAATTACTTATGTTACAGCTCTTGTATCGTTTTAAAGAGTGCATCGTTATTACATTTGATTCATGAACCAGCAAATCGCATAGCCTATTATACTAAAGTACCATGTACCTTTGATTCTGAACTAAACTCAGGTTTTTAGTACTAGAGTTCACTTACTAGTTCATCGACAACTTTTTGAACAGCTTTGATATTGACATCAGAAATATCACTTACGCTAAGTCCGTGAATATCGCCGTTGTGATACAAAGTGTTCACAATTGGAAGAGAATTAGAAATATCCATACTTCTTATATCCGATATTTTTTTTAGACCTTTAACAAAATCATATAGTCTGCCAACAACTGGTTCAACTCCTTTTGATTTGCAATCTGCTTTAAATGATTTGTACTTTGCTTTTGGAATCACTGATTTCAGAAATTCCTCTAGAATAATTCGATAGGAATAAAGTGAATTCTTGTTGGAAATTGCAATTTTGCTCAGATTTATTTTTTTCATGTTAATAATAGTTTTTGGTGTAATCCTCCCTGACTGGTACTTTGAAAGGAGTCTAAATATCGTTTTTAAAGTTTCCTTACTTAAAACATGAGCTTCACAATGTAAAACTCTCGATATGTTGTTGAAAGCATTTGATTCTCTCTTAAGCATAGCCAATCTATCATTAGTTAAGGAGTTGTGAAATTCTATGAGCTTTCTACTTCTAATCAGAAACTCAATGACATTTAACTCTGATATTCCAATCGCATTTATCTTGTCAAGGCTTATCACGTTTTCAATTAATTCATTATTTAGAATGTCATATATACTTACTTCGGAAAGTTTATTAGACTTAATCGTATATAATTCTCCTAGTTTTTGCTTATAGTATAGTGATACGAAACTTTTTTCGTGAGTAAGTATAAGTATTTTGTTTTGTTTATTAACTGCAACTTCCCTTATACTTCTAATCATAGGAAATCTCTTAAATTCATCGTAGCTAGCGATGGGATCATCTAATAGCAGGAGATTTGATCCAGTCGATATTTCCTCTCTAATATCATTTTTAAACAATATCCAGGCTAAAATAGATTTTTCACCTTGGCTCAAAGTATCTGAAATGTCTTTTTCCTTTATATCAGTTTTTGAGTCAGTGTGCTTTAAGTGAAGACTTATCTCTATCTGGGAACCATCTTTTTTTGCGTTGCTTTTAGAACTGTCTAAGATATTAGAAATATCCAACTGATAGGGTACACCGTGAAGTTTTAAATCATAGTTTATTGCTTCAATTTTATTTGTGAACCTGTCATTTATTTTCGATCTTATAAGAGGAGTATTCCTATTTAACGCTTCCTCAAGTTTCTTTATTTCAATAATTTTACTCTTTAATTGCTTAAACTCAGTTAACCCCTTCGAAAAAAGTGAATTAGCATAAGTTAAATTGGTGTCATAATTCTTGCTAGTTAACTTGTCACTTAGTGAATTTATTTCATCATTAGTGCTAAAAAGAATAGTGCTAAGTCTTTTCAAGGTAGCATTGCCATACACACTGATTTTCGAATTCCAATTGTCCTCTTTTGTAAGTTTAAGGTTTTGCATCATGTTTAAAATGAAATCTTTTCTTCCAATTCTCAACCCACTGTCGATACCACTTATAATGGTATCGAAATGGTATTTTTCGCCCTCTAATCTAACTTTTTGAACATTATATGTCTTGGCAACAAGTTCATTGTCGTGTATCTCGGCGAAAAGGTTAATTTCTAGATCTCTTAATACTTGCCCGCACATTGGACACTTTCCAGAATCCTTTTGATGAGACAATCCATCTTTCAACCATACCTTGGATTTCGGACTGTCCTCTAAACACTGTTTTATGTGTTCCTCAACCAATGTGCTACTAATAGAATGTGAAGAATACTCTGTTGAGAATATAACTTCCAGAGTCTTTATACTTCGATGTAGGCTAAGAATATCAATTACCGATTTCGAATTTTTAATCGCAATCAACAATTTGGAGTATTCAATCTTTTTGTTATATATTTTCTCGCTAATTTTATTCAGTGAAGTATATTCCTTGATTACTTCTTTTCCATAGACTACTCTCGAAATATTTGGTCTTTGGCTTGCAGATACCTTTCCATCAATAAATATATTGTCGTTTATGAAGTTATTATCAAATATGTAAATTTTGGAACCTTTCACTATTTTGTCCCACTCATTCTCATAGTTGTAAGATTTTCCATCTATCTCAAGTTTGACAATTGAGTTCTCTTTTTGCTTAGAAAAATTCTTCTTGAGAGTAGATTTATTGTATACTGATTCTATTATCATTTTAATAGTAGATTTTCCAGTTCCATTTAAGCCATATATCATTCCAATTTTAGAACTATAATCAGTCAAATCTAGAGATAAGTTTCGTACATTTGTAACTTCCTTAATTTTTAGGCTCATCAATTTCCTCTTCCAAAACATATTTTTGTTCGAAAACAACGTGATAATCGATCTGCTTTTTTGGGGGGATTGTAACAACTTCATCGTCCGACTCATACTTGATTATTTTTTCTCCCAAGTCGTAATCATCTAGCAAGTTCCCCTCAAATGTGTAATCCTCTGCCAAATTCCCAAGGTTCTTAAAATTGAAGTTGGATTTGAGAACACTTTCTATGTATACAAGTAAATCATTTTTAAAGTCATCTATTAGCACTTGATTATCATTCCAATAATCTGAAATAATTTCTATATCTCCATCTTCATCTGTACTGGTATCATAATCCATATTCTGGATTAATTCAGATAAATTCTCGTTGAGATAATCAGACCTTAAGTCGTCAGAGTACTCACTAAATAGGTCGTTAAAATAATCACTATTCCTCTTAAAAGAACTCTTTAATGCTTCTACGTTTGAGTTTCCCAAGTTAGAAATGCTTTCATCAAGCTCGTCAATTTCATTAATCACTGCACTTGCCCAAGGTTGTTTGGGAAAATCATTATTGAACATAAAATCAATTCTGTCTGTATTCAGTATTGAATCTACTTGGTAGAATTCCGATAGTTCCTTATCAGTAGTCAATAACAGAGTTCGATATATCGTTTTCTCTGAGTCAATTAGCTCAGAAATAGAGTTCTTCAGATCGTAGTTCATTACTTTAAACATTGTTATAATCTCAAATATAAGATTAACCCTACTATAGTTATCGACACCCTTTATGTATCCTCTTGATGTATAACTTAAATATCCAAGTTTCAATAAATCATAATCTTGAATATCTTCGCTTTTTTCAGAATTAATCTTCAATATTCTTTTCACCTGATTTAAGTAACTGCTGCCCTTTAACACTCTATTTTGCAATATACGACTAACAGAAAGGTAGTTCCCTATATAGTCCAAAAGTGAGGGATTTGAAAAGGTAACATACCACTTCTCACTATCAGAGTATTTCTTAACTTTGAGAACTGACTTTCCAAGCCTATCAATAACAAATTGGAACTCATCATATCTTAAGTTATTTTCTAACACATATTTGTTGTAAAGTTCTTTTAAGACTGAGCCATCAACATAGTTGTCCGATAGAGTATAAAGAATAGTACATAGTATTCTATCTGAATCAGAGTAATTGTTAAACTCATCATTCCAAACAGAATTGGGATTGTTAAGATTATCCAAAATCATATCGGCATACTCATGAGCTTCTAACCCAATCAGTCTAGATGGATCAGTACAATACTCAATGATCCTTGGGTTATAGTTTTTATGCTCTACGATTTTCTCATATTTCTTTGCATCGAGTAGTGATACATAAAAATCCGAAGGTACACCGCTGAAATACATGTGGTTATAAAATATTAGAGCCTTTTCATACAATGACAACTCACCAACATCCACTATTATAGAGGATAGGTTTTTGTCTATTTTACTAGAAAATGTGAAACTCCTTGGCCTAACTTCCTCTAATATTGTGATTCTAGAATTTAGGATTAGTTTCTTATTTTTATTATTTGATACTAGTGTAAGCAAACTTTCCAGAGATGGAAGTGCATTTAAGTTCACATTCAAATAAGTTTTACCTAAAAAGTCGTCTAAAAAAACCAATTGTTTTCGTTCCTGGTCCAAATCAATTTCGTTAATGATTTTGTCTATATCGTTGCTTGAAAGATGAATAATCTCAAAGTCACCATCCCATTTGAGAATGGTCGAGACTAGCATCTTCGAAATTGTTGACTTTCCCACTCCTGGATTTCCAACAATCAAGATCGCACCATTGTGAATTAATGATCTCCACGACTTCCAAAACGCCTCAGTTTCTACAAATTTTTTTGTTATCTCTGGTATTTCTGACTTTAAAACTGTGACATAGTTATCACACAATCTTTCTCCTAATAGTTTAATGAGTTGCACTGAAGAAAGGTACAGTTTATGATTTGATTTAACTACACCTAAATAATCATCTCTTGTCAACATGTCCTGAATGTCAGTAAAATCAAATATATTATCTCCTTCATTATCCATATAATTTGCGAACAATTTATATATTTCAATCCTTCTATTAGTATTTAGCTTACACGAAGTGAAAACATAATATTCATTCATGAGATTTTGATCCACTAACTTCAAAAGCTTTGGGACCTCTTTTTTTAGGGAACTCAGCAAATTGGCGTAACTTTCAATATGTTTACATTGAACTACAATTTTATTTTTATAGTTTATCAAGTCAATTCCACCGTCTGGTCCTGGGGTCATCCTAACAAATTTAGTGTTCATATTTTTTTCAAAAATATCTTTTCCAAGTTTCTCAAACTCAAGCCAATTTAAATTATTAAGTAGATACATATTTTCCTCCTAATGAGTTAATTCAATATATTATGAGTACATCTATCACACTCATTATACCAAACAAATACTTCCTCAAAAGTTACAGTTTTTTCACTATTGGAAAACAAAAGACCATCATTAATGGCCTTGTTATGCGGTTTATATCGTTGTTTGCAACTATTTATGATACGGATCGTTATATCATACTTGGTTGTAAATTGACATGTAATGGATATCATTTAAACATGATGTTACCGTAGTTAGAATATATAATCTATCGAGCATTTTAGAGTCTACACCTGTAGCATGATTTCCTTACTCATATACAGTTTTCACTATCAAAATGTATTAAAATTTATAATACTCCGTAATTGAATGGTTTTAAAATTTGTGATAGAATGTAATCATAATTTAGAAAGGGGAAATACTGATGAATAATGTCAATTTATCAAATTCAAAAAAGCTATACTCAACGTATTCTCCTTTAAAAACAAATAAGGAACTTCGCGACAAATATGAGTCAATTACATCGACAGAAATTGATTCAACAAGAAATATTAGAGAATTATATAATAAGAAAATTAGTAATGGATTTCTTAATGAGTCGGTTATAAAATCTGCTTTTATTGAAAAATTCAGCTTCAAAAAATCACCTAAAAACACAATCACAATTTTCGAATTAAATGTTGGCTCAAGTAGAGCTGATATTTGTATGATTAATGGTAAGAGTATGGTTTTTGAAATCAAAACAGAATATGATTCGTTTTATAGACTAGAAGGACAACTGAACGATTACTTTAAGGTATTTCAATATATAAATATTATAATACATGAGAGTATGTTATTAGATGCATTATCAAGAATAGGTTCTAATGTTGGTATAATTACGTACTCAAAAAACAGATTGGGTAATGTTATATTTAGAGAGCATAGATTTCCAGCATATAATAATGATATCGATTCTGAAACACAATTGAATGCATTAACAAAGACTCAATTAATGAAGTTGTTCAAAAATATATATACAAATAATTCTGACGAGTTTTTTTCACAGATTATTAGTCATAAATCAAAAGATGAGATTACAGATATTTTCAATAAATGTATTAAAGAAAAATACAAAGAAAAATGGAATTATATCTTTAAAAATAAAGATAATATAATTCCACTTGATTATCAATGGTTCTTTAAAAACAATATTCCAACAACGATAGTCTACAAGTAATTATATTGTAGACTTTTTAATTTCACTAATATATCTCAATAAAGTAACATATTTCCACTGCCCCCATGAACCCGTTTTAGCATTTTTTATAAATTCATTATCGATATAATCAAAAGCAGGACAATTGGCGGTGGGATTCAACATAGATTTAAATTTTCCAAAGGCTAATGAGATAACATGATGATGCCCACTAGCACCTTGTTTTGTGTCTTTATTAACTATAGTAAAAAACTTATTTGTACTAGCTACAAAAAACATTCCTAATGCTGCTCCTTGTCCGTTTCCACCAGCAGTAGGTAAAACATTTTTTATTCCAGAGTAATCTGCATATCCATCAAAACCGTATGATGCATAATCTTTTCTAATCGAGTTATCTATTAATCCGGTATATTCACAATCAATATAGCTACTATTATTGAATTTCCTTTGTCTAGGCGAATTTATTAGTATAGTCTTATATATAGTTTTAGTTTGTTTAATTAACTCTATATCGAAAAACTTTGATTCTATAGAGTCTTCATCTATATCATAAAACAGGTAGTCAGTATCCCTTAAGACAGAGTCAATAGCATTAAAATAATCGTCAAATTTTGATGATTTTATTCTTATTGCTACACTTTCGCAAACTAGTTGTAATTTTTCAATCAAGTCCAAAATGCTTTTTTCTTGAAGTAAGAAACTTCTTGCATCTTTTATGGATATCGTAGGTATTCCTCTTTTGGAATTTACTACTACCATTAATAAATCATTTAGATAATCATACTCTTTCTCATCCCTAATAGAAATTGAAAATTGAGTTTGATTTGCGTCAAATTTCTTGTATTCATTTGCAGAAAAGGTGAAAAAATCAAGAAAATAGTTATAGTTAAAGTAACTATCATACTTATCCATTAATTCCTGAACGCTATACTTGGTTTTCCCAATCTTCAAAGATATCATCTCTATTAACGGTACAATATTCCCATCAAATAAATGTCCATTTTCTCTTAAAAACTTATTTTCAAACATTCTGTTCTTTAATACTGAAACATACATTAACCTCACCTCACTTTTTAATTTTTCCTTTTAAATAATAAAACTTGCTGTAGTCTGTTATTACTTTATCGTGTTCCAAATAGCCCAATACTATATCTGGTATAACTTTTTGTTTTTTTGAAAATACAATTATATCTTCTTCAGTCAATTCATTTTCAGCATGATGTTTGCTTACAAACTCATCATAATCAATTTTATCTATAAAGAAGTTCCTTGCGAACTCGTTAGACCCGAGTTCAGAATTCTCGTTTATAAGTGCTACATTATATTTTATTATATTATAATCTTCATTTATGATATGTGCAATTTCATGCATAAATGCAAAGTAAAAGGTATCAAGTCGTTTAAATCTAGTAGACAAGAAAATTACTGGATGATCATCTATAACCGTTGTTGCACCTCTCACTTTAGAAGTTGGAATTGCATCAAATATAACAAGTCCAATTCCTAACATGTTTGATATCCTTCTTAAATTATTAGTTGCTAATTTAAAGTCTTGTGTAAACATTAATCCTTTAAATGCGCCAATTTTTTTATTCAAAGAATCTTTTGAGTAATCAGGCATTATTTCCAAATTATTTTGTATATGTAATTCTTCTTCGCATAATTTCAACCAAACATATAATGCTTTTCGATTTCCTCCATCTACCATGAAATTATATGACAACTTACTAAATTCCTGTTCGACACTATCAAATGAAGTTGCTCCTAATAATTTCAACATTTCCTCTGCTTGTCTTTGTATACTATACTTCAATCCTTTAAACACGTAATCAAACTGATAATCCTTTGCTATCACTTTTAGTATTTTTGGTGTTTCATTTTGTTTTCTCAATATTTTTAATTTGTATGTACTTTCCAAATCCATCCAAAATTCAGCTTCAACATCATCAAACACATCCTCTAATTTTAAGGCAAAATCTTCACTTAGTCTAACTTTGGCATTTATTAGATTAGAAATGTGTCTTTCACTACTACCTGTTATTTTGGCAAGATTTTTCTGGGTAATACTTCGTGAGTCCATATACTCTTTCAATATAGTTCCTGGTGCTACTATAAAATTAAAAGCCATAATTTAACCTCCTCCTGTTAGTGGTAATCTTCTATTCCTTCAATCATAATTTTTTTTATATTTATTTCCTTAGTTATTTCGCTACTATATGAGCTAAATAATAATCTTTGATTTTTTGAAACATCAACAGCCCAATAATTTTCATAATCACCTGATAGTCTATGTTTTCTAGGTGGCGGTAAATGTGTAATCAATGATAAATTTGATACTGATTCAAGTTCAGTCAATCTGTTAACTAATCCAGTTTGTATCTTTGAAAAATATCTTTTTATCATTCGTTCAGATGAAAGCATTTTTTCCAACTTCTTTTTTCTAAAGTAAATTTCCATTAGCTCACCTCTCTCAACAACTGATTTATTATATATCAGATTACAGTATATGTCAACCACAACTCAACTATTTCACATCTAAAATTCCGCAAAATTATTTCAAGTTCCTAAAACAAATAAAAAACCAAGAACATTTAACAGTAGTTATAACCGTGAATTTCTTGGTATTCCATAGGAATAGTGAATAACTCTTGAATAAAACAAGGTTGCCTTCAAATAAACTGATATATTATATTAATCGAATCATATTCAACCACTCTATTAATGGCTTTGTTATGTTATTTACAGCATTTTCAATTCTATTTATGATACGGATCGTTGTTGTTGATTCTAAATACCCTTTGTAATTTGTTCCAAATAGATGATCTTCATTAATAATAATGATTGATACAAACATGCGGTAAACTTAACATCATTACTTCATTCTTTCCGGAAAGACTTCCCTTTATAAAGCACAGCATTCATTGCTGGTACTTAAACATAGGTGTCTCTAGAAAATAGACATCTTTATCTAATTAAGAGACAATACAGATAAAAACACTTCTCCGCATTTGGAAATGCAAAGAAGTGTTGTCCTTTAATTTACTTCTTTAAAGTCTCTAGAATTGTATTAGAAAGCTCTAAAGCCTCTTCAAAGTAATAATCATTAATGTATTTACTAAGTTTATCAACATTCTTAATGTTGTAATGTTTTAAAACTGAAAATATCCCATCAAATGTTTGTTTGCTTTCTGTTCCAAAGTTATCTAGTTCACTTACTAACTTCTCTAACTCTGTTATTAGTTCTTCTTTTGAAAGGATTCTCTTATCTTCTTCTACTGGTACATTCTTAAGTAGATTACTAATGTTAGAAACATCTTCACTAATACTCTTATCAAGTTTAACGAATACATCTAACTCTAAGATATTTTCCTTATTCTTATATGCGACCTCTATTTCTACGCATAATTTATAAGTTTCAAAAGCACCAATATTTCCTGCTACTCCTTTTAAGGTATGGATGTTTCTTTCCACAACTTCACGATCATTTCCTTTGATTAATATTCTGAGTTTAGAAATAAAGTCTTTATTGTTAACTGAATATTTACCTAAAATGCTTAAATAAGTCTTTTTATTCCCAACTACTCTTTCAAGTGCTTCTTTCGAAGTGAATCTTGGTAAGTATTTTGATATATCAAAAGTGTCTGTGTCACTAGTCTTTTCTTCTCTTACATTAACTTCTCTTTCCTTATGTTCGATAAATTCAACCAATGCATTGAATAGAACGTTTATTTCAATCGGTTTAGGAACATACCCATTCATTCCAGACTTTTCAACTTTATCAACCACTCCAACCATAGCATCAGCAGATAAGGCTAATATTGGAACATCGGTATAACCTTTAGCTCTTAAATACTCACTAGCTTCATACCCACTCATAACCGGCATTTGTAAATCCATTAAGATAAGGTCATAGTCTTTATTTTCTTCATATAAATCAATACAAACTTTACCGTTTTCAGCAATATCTACAATAAAGCCTTCATATTCAAGTATTTCTTTAATTACTTGCTGATTGATTTCATTATCCTCAGCAACTAATATTTTAGCTCCTATTACTTTATCAAAATCTTTAACAGTTCTGCTTGTTACTTTATTATCCTTATGTACACCATGTTCACCGAACACTTCTAAAAGATTGTTGAATAAAGCTGATTGAGATATTGGTTTCATTAAGATTTTTTCAATTCCTACTTTGTTTGCTTCTTCCATTACATCATCAGTCGAAAATGCTGTTAGCATAATAACTTTTGGAATTGAATTTTTCATTTTTTCCTTTATTTTTAACCATGTCTGATTTCCGTTCATACCCGGCATTTTCCAGTCAAGGAAGACGATATCAAATGTATCATCTATCATTTCTACAGCACTCTTTCCTGAAGAGGCTTGTACTGACTCAATGCCGAAATCAGAAAGATATGTTTGTTGTACTTCTCTAGCTGCAAAATTGTCATCTACTATTAATACTTTTATATTTCGAAGTTTTTCAGGAATTATTAACTTCCCTGTTTTAACTGCTGAACCAAGTGAAAACTTAACTGTGAAAGAAAATACACTTCCGACTCCATACTCACTTGTTACACCAATCTGTCCACCCATTATTTCAACTAAGTTTTTAGAAATGGATAGTCCTAGACCTGTCCCACCATATTTTCTTGTTGTTGATGTATCTGCTTGATTAAAAGCCCTAAATAGTTTGCTTAACTGTTCTTCAGTCAAGCCTATCCCTGAATCGTCTATTGAGAAACATAGAGTCACAGAATCTTTTGTAACTTCTTTTTCCTCAACTTTCAAATAGACTTGTCCTTCAGATGTAAATTTGATCGCATTATTAACTAAATTTAAAACCACTTGACCAAGTCTTAATGGATCCCCAATAAGCATATTTGGAAGTGAATACTCTTTTGATACTACAAATTCGATCCCCTTATCAAATGCTTTCATTCCAACTACTGATGAAATGTTATCTAATACGTCATCTAGGTTAAACTCAATCGATTCAATCTTCATTTTTCCTGCTTCAATTTTAGAAAAATCTAAAATATCATTTATTATTCCTAGAAGATTAGTAGCAGCTCTACTAGTCTTTAAGACATAATCTCTTTGTTTTGAATTTAAGTCAGTTCTATTTAGTAGTCCCGTTAGTCCAATGATTGCATTCATTGGAGTTCTAATTTCGTGAGACATATTAGCTAAGAAGTCAGACTTAGCTTTTGTAGCAGTCTCCGCCTCTTTAGTAGCCGACTCTGCTTCTTTTTTAGAGATTTCAAGTGCTTTTTCAATTTTTAATCTATTTACAATTTCTCCCTTTAATTTGTAATTCCAGAAAAACGATATTCCAATAAATATTGACAACACTCCAGCTACAATAGATGCAATAAGAATTATTTGCGAGTAATCCCTACTCTCTTCAGCTACAATTCCAATCCATCTATTATTAATATTCAGTTTTTCTTCTTCTGTAATTTCGGATAGTCCTTTATTGATTATACTAACAAGTATCGGCCAGTCATTTCTTACTGCGAATGATATCTGATTATTATCCATAATTATTATTTCATCTATTTCAAGATTTGTTATATTCATTCTTCTTATTAAATAAGTTGATGTTGCAAGTGTTCCTACAAAAGCATCAATATCGTTTCTTGACAAAGCACTAACTGCCTCTTCTATAGTTGTATAAACAATGGGATCAAGTCCTAATTCTGAAACCACAAAATTATGATGTACAGTATTACCTTGAACTCCTACTGTTATATTCGCTAAATCATCTATTCCATAGTCGGTAGTTGATGTATCGTTAGAATATATTACTCGTTGAAAAGAGATATACGGATCTGAATACAGGAAGAATTTTTTTCTTGCATCTGTAACACCAATTGCTGGTAGTACATCAATCTCTTTGTCTAATGCTAAATTGTATATTTCATTCCATTCAGTATCATAACTATATATTTCAAAGTTAATACCTGTTTTCTCCTCTATTAAAGCTATATAGTCAGCAGCTATACCTTTATAAACCCCATCTGTATCTACGAATTCATATGGCATAAAAGTAATATCTACTCCTAGAGTGATAACAGGATGCTCTTCTAAAAATTGAATCTCCTCTGGCGTAAGAAACACAGTTTGTGAATAAACACTTTGAGTATTATCAATTAGAAATACTGTAATAAAAATAAGTAATAATAACTGCATTTTTTTCATAATGTAATCTCCTTAATTAGTTAAGCAAAATTTCTAAATTTATCTACTACATCTCGAGGCTCTTCTAGGAACTAAAGTCCCAACAATAAACATTAAAGCTGTTTACAAGATATCATATCACTTCATTATATCAGTATAAAGTAAAACTACTATATACTTAGGTTTAGTCCATATTATTTTCTTTGTTCAAAACATCTGATTTGAAGAGTCATCATCCTGATTTAATTTTCACAATTAACCTTTTATTTTGTAACAAACCAATATTCTAATAGTCATAAGTATCAATGTCTGTATGAATAAAAAGAAAAGTCCTAAGAGGACTTTTTCTCACTATTAATAAAATTTCCTCTCATATCTAATTCTATAAGATTAGTATTTATAGCAATAACATTTATTATCTTTGAATATCCTGTTTCCTAATTATTTTGACAGAAAAGAACACCAATAATATCGTGATAACAAGAGTTCCAGATAATGACATCCACAATACATTACTATTAATATTGTCAAACATAAGGTTTGCGCTTTGACCAACCAAAGCAACTGGTAAATATTTGAACGGCACTACATTGAAGATAGAGAAAAAGAATAACCCTACATATACCCCAAATGTCTGTAACAATGCTGTTAGATATGATTTTGACGTTACAGAGAAGAATAAACATACAGCTATGATAAACGCAAAATACACAAACTGAGTTATGTTGGCTAATAAGAAAGTACCAACTGCCATCTCACCGAAAATTATATAAGTATAAAAACTAAAACAGATTATAGCTATTACCAATGACGCGAATAACAGAACTATAAACGAAATGTACTTACTAAGTATGTAATCCTTTTTAGAAACCGGTTTACTAAACAATTGTATTAAAAGTCCAGAAGTCTTTTCTTTTGTAAACACGCTTATAGCTACAAAGATAACAATAAATAGCACAGTCTCATTCATGTCAGCAAAATATTGAACATATGCATTTCCAACTGTAGCTGCAGGCATTTGAATACTTATGCCTTCAGTAGCAGGAATCATATTAATTATTTCAGGCAAATAATATGCCAACAAAGGACTCATCATTGCGAATAAACCAAATATTACAGGGAAAATAATATACTTCTTCGTTTTCCACAGGAAAAGGAAGTCATATTTAAGTAATGTTTTCATGATTTACCACCTTCATAAAGATATCTTCCAAACTCATCTCTACTCTAGAGATTTCGATTATATCAATATCGTTTTCTAACATTAACTTCATCAATTTGTGTTTTGAATTAATATCATCATTGTACTCAATAATAATCTTGTTGTTATGCTTTTCAGTTTCCTTAATCCATTTCACTTCTTTTAACAGTTCAAACGCCATCTCATTGTCTGTTGTATCAAGAGCAAACCTCTTTAAGTAATACTTTGCCTTTATATTAGCAATGGTATCCTCAATCAATACTTTCCCCTCATCAATCAAACAAACAACATCACAAACTCTCTCTACATCGCTTAAGATGTGTGTTGAATAAAAGACAGTCTTCTTACCTTTTAATTTTTCGATTATATCAAGTACTTGCTTTCTTCCCACAGGATCAAGAGCACTTGTTGGTTCATCCATTATTAATATATCTGGACTATTAATCAGCCCTGCAGCAATAGCTAGTCTTTGTTTCATTCCTCTAGAGTAACCTTTTACAAGTTTCTTAGATAAGTCTAGCCCAACAAAGTTTAAAACTTCCTTAACTCTAGGCTTAATAATACTCTTCTCCATTTCAAATATCTCCGCTACAAACGTCAAATACTCGACTGCGTCCATATATGTCGGGAAAACTGGTACATCTGAAACGAATCCTATTTTCTTTTTATATTCTATATCATTAAAACCTATAAGTTCATCATCTATATAGATTTCACCATCGCTAGATTTTAACAATGATAATATCATATTAATTGTTGTAGTTTTACCAGCACCATTTTTACCAACGAATCCATAAACCTGACCATGTTGAACAGTGATGTTTAAATCACTTACCGCACAAAAATCACCGTAGTTTTTAGTAAGACCCACAGTTTTAATAACACTCATTATTCCTCACGTCCTATTAGAAGATATGCAATCCATCCAAACATATTAATTAAACCTACTACTAAAAGCCAGACAATTTTATTTCCACCCTTAACTTTTCTCTCAACTTTAAACATGTCGATAATACAATAAATAACCATTCCATAGTTCACTAACAGTACCGGTATTAACAATAATAGTAATCTACCTACATCCAAACCATCTATCATCATAAACCTCCTTTTATATATTCTATTCTCTTTATAATATCACAACGATTTGTCTCGGTAAATTGTGTTTTCTCATTCTAGTCCTATCCTAATCCAGAATATTGAGTAGGCTTGCTAAAAGTTTACGTGGCGATAGTAATACTTTTTACGTAAGTCAGGACCTTTCCAAGCCCACCTTTTCGTTAATGATAGAAATCTACCCATCAACAAGTTTGAAATGTAAAACGGTTTACAAGTATACGATGATTATCGTATCATTAATCCAGAGGATGATACTTTACGATACAAAAATAAAGAGAGGATTGGTACAATGAAGACTATTAGTTTAAAAAATGAAACAACTATAAATGAAAACGCAGATCATGTTTGGGAAATACTTGCGCGTAATTTTCTTGATATTTCTAAATGGGGATCAGGAATTACTAAATCCTGGGAATTCGAAACTACTAATAATAAGTTAAATGATGCGCCTGTGGTTGGAAGACATTGCGAAGTTATAGGTTTTGGGATAATAGAAGAGAAAATTGTTAAATACGATAGCAAGACACTTGAAATATCATGGTCAGCTTTGGCAGAGAAAATTCCACCTTTTGTAAAGAATTTGCAAAACAATTTTAAGATTGAGGTTAAAGATGATAAAACTTGTATTGTACATGTACATCTTAATGCAAATTTAATGGGAGTTATGGGATTTTTAATGAGTCCAATGATCAGTAGAAAATTTGCAAAGACAAATAGCGTGTTATTATCTGATTTAAAATCATATGCAGAAACTAAAAAAGTGTCTGCTAGAAAACAAAAGGAATTAAACTAAAGATTATCAATTTAGATAATAAATTAAAAAGTCCAAAAAGGACTTTTTTTTCATTTGGAGAACTGTTGAATCATAAAGTGGTTGCGAAAATGAATGATGATTAAGACTGGATTCTTATCCAGTTTTTCTATTAAGTGGTTCTATAGTTACTTTACTCAATTCTTCACTCCTAGATTTAAATTATAACTTATCTTAAATAATTGAGTTATAAATGTTAATCAATATTCATATCAGTCCTGGTACTACAACCAAGCTCCCTGTTCCGATTAATACAGGCCCTTCGGATTTATTAATAACCTTTTAATTTAAACAAATGTATAGTTGTCAAAAACTTTTAACCCATCTTCATTCAGTATTTTCTTAACTAGAACTGGATAATTAGGACTTCTTTCAGTTTTTTAAGCAGACAAATCTGAATCTTGTTTTTCATCTGGTAACAGTGCTTGCATAAGTACACCTATAATTAAAGGCAACATCAGACCACTTAACTGGAACGATATGTCACCAGTTTTGAATACATCAACACCTATAAATATAAATGAATAAGCCGGTATCAACGTCACTGCTGTTCCTAACAAAATCATAGTAGATATGATAAGTAGATTTTTTTGATTACTAAAATCAACATTTGAATCAAGTAACACTTTTAATCCATTAAGGAATATGAAACAGTATAGCAATAAGCTCAGTCCACCAAAAACTGCGGTTGGGATATAAGCAAGTAATGCCAGCAATGGTGTAAATGAAATGATTATCGCTAATATTGCAGCACCACCAACTACATATTTACTAGATACTTTTGATATAGCAACAGAGGCAGTACTCTCACCATAAGTAGTAACTGGTGAAGAACCTAATAGTCCAGCAGCTAATGTTGCAAACCCTTGAGCTTGTAAAGTTTTATCTAGTCCTGGATCTTGTAATAAATCTCTTTTAACTATTGCACCTAGAACTGTATGATCACCAATATGCTCTGCCATAGAAACAAATGCAATAATGATAAATGGCACCACTTGCATGATTGATATATCACCAATACTAAATGCAGACCAAGTGCTAGATATTGATTTAAACGGATTTTCAACTACAAAGTTACTCATATCATTAAGTGTTGGCAATCCTCCTCCTATAGTAACGTTAATGATTATAGCAATAACACTTGATATTGCTAAACCAATAATAATACTATACGTTTTAGTAACCTTGTTTCCTTTTAAGACAAATAATGTAGTAGTAACAAATGTTAAAGTTGCAATACCTAGAGTTAACCATTGTACTAGTGACAATGTACTTCCCTCTGTGATGGTTGCATCTAATCCAAACCATGAAATTGAATATGCTACTAGTGAAATTCCTAATATCATAATAATTGGTCCCACGATAACAGGAGTTAATATATTTTTAATCCATGAAGTTCCAGTAAAACTAATAATCGTTCCTATAACAAGATATACTATACTAATTGTAACTACCCCCACAATCAGTAGAGTTGGATTTCCAATTACTAAACCAAATAGTAATGGAATAAATGTTCCAGAGTTACCCAAAAACACTGCAGACTTCTTTGTCCATAAGATGTAAATAAGCGTTCCTATACCAGCCGTCATTAATCCTAACGCTGGATTTATTCCAATAATGATTGGAATTAGTATGGTAGCACCAAATACTGCTACTAGTTGTTGCAAAGATAATAACAACCATTCTATATAAGAATTTGGCTTGTCATAGATGTCATATTTCATGTTATTCATGTTAATCTCCTCTTGTTTTAATAGCTTAGAGCTAATCAATGATTTCTCTATGCTTAAATGTAAGCGTTATTAAATAATACCATATCTTTTGATTAATACCACTACGATGAAAGTCTCATGATACTGTATCAAAAGGACTCTTTATATATCCTTTGATACAGTCCTTTAAATATTTCTATCATTTAACATAAAATCTGATTTTTCAAACATAATGAGTATTGAATACCCACAAAATACAAGATTTATATTTCTTTCATAATTTTGTAATTATAGAGATTTCATCATATCAACGTACAGCTCAACAAAATTTACGGTTTTCACACTTTTAGAATAAGAAAAGACCATTGCAATGGCCTTGTTCTGCGTTTAATTCATTAATCGTACCTAATTATGATACGGCTCATCGTAACATTCTTTGGTGTAAATGTTATCGGCTCATTATCGCAATTGAGTACATTTGCATTTCTTTGCAAAGTTGAATAATATATAATTTAATAGTTCCCTTTTCCATTTTGTTCTTAACTATCTTAAACTAATCTCTAAATTTGTTAACACTTTCAAAGTATCATCAAATAAATTATATAATTCACTACTCGTGGCTCTTAACCATGCTTTAGAAGACTTGAATACACCATACTCCTCTAAATACCCATTTTGATCAGCTAAAATCCTGTTAAACTCGTCCTGACCCAGTGTTAATACTAAAGTTGCAGCTCTTAACACTCTAATCGCGCAGACTCTTGCAGTATCAACTCTAAATACTTGATCCCTAACATAGCCTCTAAAATTATTAATAGCCACCCTTAATACTTTATACTCATCATTATCAATTTTACCTTCAGAAATAATGTTCAATGAAGTTCTTATTGTATCAATCAAACAATCTTCAAAGTTAATGTCTAATTCTCTGCTTTTTATTTCCTCAGCAGCAATAGGTTCGTATATTTGATGAAGTGTTGGTTTCAGTGGATAATGTTCGAATAAATATGAAACGTCATACATCTGTTTAATTATTTCAACATCTCTTCCTTCACCTAATTTCTTACCAGTAGTATGAGGAGCAAAAGCACACAACTTATCAGACAATAAGTCATGTATAGATGGCACTAGTACTTTTGTCTCATCACCATTACTTTCGATTAAATGATTCCTTATCTCTAATGACACTACATTCTCATAATGAGAATCAGCATACACAATGTCCAACAATATATATCCACCCTCTGAAAATGGACCATCATAATAAAACTCGAAATGTTGCTTATCAATATTGTGTTTAGGTTGTCTTGAATTCTCCTTTACATCACTAAACTCAGAATGTTCAACAATTCTAAATAGATTCTCTAAAGAAAAGAACTCTTTATCCTTTGGAGATACCAAAATATCAATATCTATTGAAAATCTAGAAAAGTTATCTGCTACCAGTGATAGAGCTGTACCGCCTTTAAATATAAACATTTGAAACTCAACAAATAGTTCTTCCAGTAGATGAAGTGCATAAATCTGTTTCTCAATAATATTTTGGCTGCTTCTCTCAGACCCCTTTACTTCTTCAATCCATTCCTTAGTAAAACACTTCTTATCTATCATTACTTAGTTCCCCAATCGTATAAAGCATATTTTCAACTTCTCGCCTTACTTTCGCTCCTCGAATTCTTGCATAGTTTAAAACTGTAGATGTTTTAACAACATGCTTTCTGTATATATTACGATATATGTTCTCTATTTCCGATAAATCATATGGCAATATCGATTTGTTATATATAATTACATCTACTAAAATCTTTTCTGCTTTTGGTGTTGTTACAAACATATCCATCGAGGACTTTTTACTCATCAACGGTGATTTCAGTGGGAGTCTCCTAACTATCATTTCTGCCGATTCATAATAATATTCAGGAAGATTCAAATCTTTCAATACTTGTTCACTCCCAAAAGTATCTTTTAGGAAGTAATACAGTTGGGTAACTCTATAACGATCAACTTCTACAATATTATATGTCTTATATACTTGATGCACTGTATACTTGTTCAACAAACTAGTATTCCAAACTGATACATTAGTGTTAAGATATTCCTCAGACTCTCGCCTAAAATGGATCATTTCCTTATTATAGGATTTTAAACAATCCATCAATTTAACGTCCACTTCAACAACAAATTCCTTATACTTGTCTACATCAAGAACTTTATACATACCATTCGAAATAGAGACAATATATCTCCCTTCCTTTAAATCATATATTCTCCAAGACAATGTAGTTTCCTTTAACACATCAAAAAAAGTAGCTAAGTACTCCGAGATTTGATTTTTGGTTACTATCTCATCTATATGAAAGACATTGTAGAAATTATCAAAAACTTCCTTTTTCATATATTCACCTACCTTCATAGTGGTTTTGGCGACTTTTCCTATTTTGGTCGCTGTTACCTAATTATACCATTTACTTGTTAAAACTAAAAGGCAATGTCGGTAACGGCGACTTTTTCGAGTTTAGTCGCCAAAACCTGCATATAAATTTAGGGCGTAAAATCCTATGGATTAATATAATGAAAATGAAAACTTTATAAATCAAACTCAATTAGGGATACTTGATTCCTTACAAAATAACTTGCTCACTTTAATACTGTACCCTCCCAGGAAAGGAAGTGTAATAGCAAAGCAAAAGAGTCTAATCACTTACGATTAAACTCTAGCTACTTTATTAAAGTGATTAAATGAATTATCTTAGCAACATATAATTACAGCGCAATGGTTTTTGTCCCACTAAGTCGGATGTTGTTGAAAAACTCATCCAACTTCTCGGTCGAATTTATATGTCCAAGATCCTCGCGAATAACTAAGTTCTTAAAGATATCACCAGATATCTCAACAACCTTCTCTGCAACCTTCTCAATATTCTCAACATTCCTACCATGAACTATCTTTGATCTAACTTTATAGAAGTTTTTCATTCCTTTTATTGCACTTTTTCTATCAGCGATCGTATCAAAGATCAAGAAAGCAGTATTTTCTGCTACTTGACTTGTAACACTGCCTGAATCCCTGGTAACAATCATTGTTTCAATTGCAAAGAAAGAGTAAATAATCATATTTTTGTAATCAACTTCATTTATCGCTTTGCCAATCCATTCTGCAGCCAATATAAGCTTTTTCTCATATTTTGAATGCTTTGCCCTAGCCAACATTTCACAAAAATTCCTTAGTTGTCTTTTGTCAGTAAAGACACTATCATCTCTTAAAGAAAACGTCCCTCCTACGAGAGATCCATTACCCACTGACGAAAAACTCCTCATTCTTCCTTCTCCTTCTTTTTGGTTACTCTCAATGACCAGACATTCCACATCAACTGGATTCCGAACCTCGAACAACCCAGGACTTAATCTTTCATGAGGATTCTTCATGATTATTCGGATCAGAATGTCAAGATACTTAGCATGCTTTATGCTTTCAACTTTGGCATTTTTATGACTTTTTGAGGGCAGTTTAAAGATTGCATATGTCTCAACTCTATCTTTCTTAAAATGATCAAATCCTTCAATCTCCATACCAACTAGATTGTGTTTTAGTTTTAGCTCATCTAGTCCTTCAGAGGAAACAATAGATATAATACTATTTACCCTCATTTCAGAAGTCCTTGTATCAGCAAATGTCACTCCGTGGATTGGTCTAATAACAGTATACATAAATTTTCCTCCCGCAATGAATATATAAAATAGTTTAATTTCTCTGCATCTCAGTTCATAAAGATAAATCCTTTGTATCATATTCTAAATCAATGAAAAGTTGCTTTGTTATGCCATTAATAACATTGTCCAGCTCTATTTGAGACATGATAATTAATATCGAGCCATATTATATCTGTAGATACGTTATAAAGAGAATAAAGAATATTTTTTTTACTTGGCATCCATCTTACTATTGTTCTGCTAAGAAGTATGCTAAACCCGTAGTTTTTGCAATTATAGAAGCAGAGGAAACAATATCGTCTTGCTTCAAAACCTAAAATGTGGTTATCGTCATAAAAATGCACTGATTAATTCAAGGCATCTAAGTCTCTTCTAACAGGAATCTTTCCTACTTCAAAATATGATACAAAGTAATTTTGTCTAAACCCCTCATTCATATAGTCGAAATCTGATACAATTCTATACTCACCTTCACTCATATAAAACGTAAACATGCTTACGTTATAGTTCTTCCATATATCAATATTCTCCAAACTATATAGAGGCATTATAAATTCGCGATTCATACCATCATTTCGTTCAGCCACTCTCCATGAACCGTCCACGAATTTGTGTAATTGAAATGGTTCTCCATATCCAACAATATTATTTGTTTTATTAGATAGTCTCATCCTTATCGATTGGACACCTTCTTGGTACACTTCATACTCACTAAACATAGTAACACCGCTTACGGTCTTATACTCCTTGACAGCCTTCCATTCCATTTCATTCACTTCATAAGAAAACTCAATAGGTACTCCGCCATCTACTAACTCATTCAATGTATATACAGGATGATCTACACCTATATAATCTTCTACGGCTAAGTACACCTCATCCAAGATGAAGATGGTGTTACTATAGAATGAATAAGTCGAATCACCAAAGTAAAACTCCAAGTTCTCACGAGTAGCGATGTCATAACTATCAACAATATATACCTCATATTTTTCGCCGAAGATAGAGACTTCATCAAAATAATCAAGTTCACTTTCATTTAATTCCCATAGATCGTTTTCTTCTACGTTTTCTTCTTTATCAGGAATGCTTTCAATAGGGTCATTTTCAACATCCTTTATACACCCAGATAAAAGTAATAATAAAACAAAAACCAGCTTCTTCATAAATCATCACCTCATATTAACTATACCAAAAAAAAGTAACCAAAAGGGTTACACTTTTTTCACTATTCTACTTTACAGATACATTGTTCAACAGCATTAATTATCATGCTACTTATGGTATGGCTCATTGTTGTTAATTCTAAACGCCCTATAAACTTGTTCTAATAATATCACCTTCATTAGCTGATGTGGGAAAGTCATATTGGAGAATGATAATTTGAAATTCGCCTTCTTAAGTACTTCTTTTGAAAGACCTAATGATCCTCCTATCACAAATGTGATATGAGATGCGTTATAAGTCTGTATTTCTATTATCTTCTTAGCTAGCTCTTCACTACTAAGTTGTTTTCCTTCTATTGCTAGTGCTATAAGAAAGCTATCCTTTAATCTTGATAGGATTCTCTCTCCTTCTTTATGCTTAATGATTTCCATATCTTTATCGCTTATATTATCTGGTGCATGTTCATCTTTAACTTCAATAAGCTCTATTTTACTATATCTAGACAATCTCTTAGAGTACTCTTCAATGGCTTCTTTGAGATACTTCTCTTTAATTTTTCCTACTGAAATAACTGTTATTTTCATATTGAACACTTCCTTCTATATTATTATACAAAAAAGGAGTGATTAAATCACTCCAATTATGAAACATTATATTTTGAAATTACTTATTATTATGACTTACTCATTAATAGAGAAAGTCTGATTACTTTTCGTCTTTATCTAATACTCTGCTTAAACCACCAATAAATGTATATTTCTTCTTACCTGGTTTATCGTTTTTGTACTTCTTCGAGAGTTTTGTTAAGTATTCGCTCACTTCATTAAATTCCTCTTTTGTAAGTTTAATATGATTTGAAGCAATAAGACCAGTCTCATGTAATTCTTCACTTTTATTTTCTGCTGCTTTAGCAGAAGATTTCATAAAATTATCTTTGAAATCTTCAATCACATTAGATATGATTGTGTGCACATGAGTAAGATGACTTAAAGTAGGTTCATCTTCTGCACCTTTCAAAGAAATCGTAAAAGATTTCTTAGGAAGTTTATAAAACTTCGCATTGATTCCATTAATAATTTCAATATGATCTAGTACAAGTATCTCTATGTCTAGAAGTTTTTTAACGTGATAATGAACATTAGCTGGTACTTCACCCATTATGTCCGCACAACCTTTTACAGTAAGGGGATCATCGCTTTGTTGATAAGTTCTTATAATCTTCATTCGGTAAGGATCATTAAAAACCTTTAACTCTTTTTCTGTCTTTATTACTCTAAAATCCTTATCCATATAATCACTCCCAAAATAATTATAACACACTCAAAATTTGTAATTAAGTATCACTCAAATCCCATTGAGTAACCTTTTAAGACATCATTAATCTAATTTATGTTTTCTAATATTGATCATTGATTGTCTTATTAATTCGTCTTGTCTATCTCGTAAATTCTCAATCGCAGCGTAACTCATTGATATATCGTTGTTATACATAGTTAGCTCCTTTCCACAAAAATAGTATATTACCTTTAGTTTTCCTCATTACAATTATATAAATGGATTACATAACTGTTTAAAGAATAGAGCGAATATTTATTATAAAAGTTTTTTTACGTTAAACATTCTCTATCGTTAAAGTAATTTTACCGTTAAGCATTGAAATTGTCAAGAGCAACGCTCAACACTAATAAATTGGGAGTTTGACAGCGTTTTGTGATAGTGCTATCATTTAGTAAGAAAAGTTAATATTTTGAGAGCAGAGACGAGAGAGCGGACAACATTGTATGTTACGAGCTCTTATTTTTTTTAGATGACTAGAATATTTGATTAGGTAGGAGTTACTAGTTGAATTTTTTAAATAAAAGGGTGTCAGAAGGGAGATTTATGTTTAAGAATATGACGAAATCTGTAAAATACCTAATCATTTTAATAGGTATAATACTTGTAGCAAGTTTGGGGGCAAGTTTGGTTCAAAACTCATTTGGTTCAGTTGATGTATCAAGAGTTAGTTTTGAAACTGAACGAGGGGAACTAAAAGGTTATTTATATGTTCCAAAAGGTGTGGATGAAAATAATCCAGCTCCGACTATTGTAACAACGCATGGTTATTTGAATAATGCGGAGATGCAAGAAATAACTGCGATTGAAATGTCTAGAAGAGGTTATGTAGTTCTAGCATTCAGTATGTATGACCATGGAGATTCAACTTGGTCTGGAGATACACCTCCATTTGGTTTCTGGTATCAATCAGTTTATGATGCTGTACAACATATGTACGACCAAGATTACGTACTAAAAGATGCAGATGGTAATGGTATGATTGCTGTTAGTGGTCACTCAATGGGTGGATATTCAGCTTCATCAGCAGTAATATTAGATGAAGCAGACTTTGCAACTAACGGTTTCCGTAAGATTAATGTCGCTTTATCAGTTGGTTCTGACTGGAGATTCGTTATGTCTCCTGCTAGCATGCCGCTATATGGACCGAGAACTGGTGGGTTCAATGGTGCTCAATACGATCAGTTCTTCTTTGATAGTGTTGGTAATCCAAACGGTGGAGTAGTTCATAAGAATTATTTAACAGATCCTGACGGATTAGCATTTGTAGGACTAGCTGAAGGTGAAACTGCAGTCGAAGGTCTATTTTATAAAATTGATGGTGGTCAAAGAGTATTGTATACTCCTTTAGAAACTCATCCACAAAATACATGGTCATTTAAAACAGGAGCAAACACTATTGATTTCTATGACGAAGCATTTAAATTCCAATTAGCTAAATATGATCTTGGAACTTTAAGTTCATATGATATTGAAACTGGTAATGATGGACAAATATGGTGGCTTAAAGAAGCATTCACTTTAGTATCATTAGTTGCTTTATTTGTGATGATTTTCCCATTGTTCGGTGTACTTACAGATTTACCATTCTTCAATAAAGCACTGAGAAAAGAAGACGAGGTAGAAATCGAATTAACTCCAACTCAAAAAACTGTTAAAACTAGAGTTATATTGTTATCTACATTCTTCGGATTCTTTATGTTAACTAGATTTATGGATAGAGCTGCATCTCTTGATAACTTAGTAAGAGTTGTTAACGTTCTACTTGTAGGAGCTATTATAGCGTTAGTAGTTCTATGGGTTAAATACCTAGTAAAAGAAAAAACAGAAGCATTTAACATCAAAAGAGTTGTAAGATTTACTCATACGTTGGCAGGAATCATTGTTGCTGGATTTGCGTATCGTTGGTTCTTAATGGCTAGAGCTGACATTATTCAACAAGATCACTATTTCTCTGCTCCAGCAGTAAATACAATTGTATTCTGGGCAGTATCAGCAGGTGGGGCTATCTTCCTTATTACTTTATTAGCGAATCTATACTTCAATTATGATCAAAAAGATGATAATCCATTTGGATTAAAAGCTAGTCCAGTTCAAATTGGTGTAAGTATAGTTACAGCTATTACATTAGTAGTTGGATTACAACTATTAATCGCAATCATTGGTTGGGTATTTAATACCGACTTTAGAATTTACACATATGCAATTCAAATATTCAATAGTCATCAGTTCGCAGCAGCACTTAGATATATGCCTTTATTCTTTGTATATTATCTAGCAGCAGCTATGAGCGTATATTCAAATACAAGAAATTGTAAAGGTTGGTTAGGTGATTTATTTGCAGCTGCTTTATTAACTGCTCCAATTATCTTCTTCCTAATTTATCAATACTTTACTCTTTACGGTACAGGAGTTGCTGCATATCCAACATTCGCTTTAAGCGGAATATTAACAGTAGGATTAGTGCCAACACTTGCTGTCGCAGGTATTACCATGAGAAGATTAAGTATTAAAACTGGTAATATTTGGGCTTCTGTAATATTTACAACATTATTCTTCACTTTAATTACACTGGCTAATACAGCTGTATATATTTTATCAGCTGCTTAAGATTAAACAAAAAAAATTACTATTCTATGACTAATAAAAACATCCATTCTTTAAAAGGAATGGATGTTTTTTTATATTAGATTTTCCAGGCATAGAATATAGTAAGAAAGTTAATTCCAAAACTAATCACTAATAATAATTGATCAAATGCTTTGTAACTCCCAATACTAGCAACATTTAATAGGAAGAATAATACTGAAACTACTATAGTACTCCACTTAACAACGTTGATTGGTACAAACATAGAAACGATTATCATCAGGATAGGTACAACCATCATAATAGCTGCAAGTATCCACATTGATTCTCCAACTGGTTTTCCGCCCATTTCACCTGGTGTGAAAGAGCCTGAGAAGACTCTTATAACGTCCCCTAGTAAGTATATAAGCATTAATGCTATCCACAAAAATGCAATTACTGTTCTTTGTTCATTCATATTATAGCTCCATTTCGAAGTAATTTAGGTCCATTCCCCAAAGATCAACTATATCCTTCAGGTTATATCCTAGTTTTATAAGTATCTTATTAGATCCAATGTTTTGTGGGTCAGCTAAAGCGACTACTTTTTTTAATTTAAATTGAGTGGCTACTTCTTTCATCATCTGAGCAGCTTCAGTCGCAAGACCTTGTCTCCAGTATTCTTCGTGTATTCCGTACATTATCTCATTAAGTTTAAACTCTTTTAAGTAAGCAACTCCTGCATAGCCAAATAACTTGTTAGTTTCCTTGTCTATGAGAGCGTAAATCAAATTTGGTTTGGTTTCATCGTAACTTTTAACAAAGTAACCAAGCCACTGTGCGCATCTCTCTGCAGAGATACCGGTTCTATCAGGTAAATATCTTGTAACATTGTCATTCTTAAGAATTTCAAACAACGCTTCAAAATCGTCCATATGAAATCTTCTATAAAGAATTCTACTACTCTCCACAAAAATCACCTCAACATCATTATAGCAAAAAAAAAGGAGACTAATCTCCCTTTTTAGATTGAGTTATCGCTTCTACCTTTAGATTTAGGTTTCCCTTTAACAATCTCTTTTTCTTTTCCGGTAGTTTGAATTTTATATCTGTACTGAATAACACCTTCAGAATCTAATTCTTCTAGGATTATAACTTGTCCACGTTCTCCATTGATTTCATATTCTAATTTATAAGTGATACCATCATCTTCAATGTTTCTTTTGAAAGTTAACTGAAGGTCATTTTCTGTAACCTGAACTTTGTAACTATCTTCTTCACTTACAATTTTCATTTCAGTTTCTTTATAAACATCATCTATTGTAGAATACATTTTAAATTTAGTAACACTTTTATCGTCTTCAATGTCTATCTTGTATTCTATCCTGATTTCATTATCAAGATTAGTCGCAATTAGTTCCATTTTTCTTTCAACTTCAGTGTATGTATCTAGCTCAATAATCTTATCTTCTAGATCTTGTATATCTTCAAGCAATTCATCTATTTCCTTATCGATATCATCTTGATCATTATCTTCATCTGGTTCAAGTTCTTCCAGTGCAGCGATTTCAAGCTCTAATTCAGCTATCTTATCAGCTAGTTCAGCTTGTTTATCAGCTTTTGTCTTAATTTCAAGATCGTCAGTCGCTTCGAATGCATACTCTATATCACCAATTACCAGGATTCCAGTTAACTCTATATCTTGGTTATAATAGATGATGTATTCTTCATCACTAACCGTGAATACAATCATGAACTCATACTCTAAATTATCAGATACAGGCTCAGATGTGCTTGCGAACCCTTTAGTTCCATTTTCAATAAACACTTTCAATTGATTCATATATACATTTACAACTTCAATCTCAGTCTCAAATTCGCTCATACCATTTGCTAGATTTTGAAAGTCAGAGTTAGATGAAGAATCTAGAATTCCTCCTGATAAATATGCAAGTGCAACCAATGATTCTTGACTACTCATAGGTGTCTGCTCTGTACTCTTAGGTGTTACTGTAATATCCGGTTCACCTGTTTTCGAACATCCTGTTAATACTAGTGTAATTGCCACCGTGATTAATAGTAATAGTTTTTTCAAAAAAATCACTCCTTCATTATATAAACACTTAATCCTCTTCTTTTATTGGAACTAAATTAATTAATTTTGTAGGGATGTGCTGAAACGAGTAAATCATCTCATCCTCATTATTGCAAAAAAGAGGTAAGACTAATAAGTCTCATCCTCTTCGTTTTCCACTTCTACTTCCATTTCCACTTCTACCTCTACTTCTATTTCTACTTCCTTGATAACTGGTATAAGTTCTATTAATTTTGTTGGCTTATGTTGGAATGAATAAATCATTTCATAATCATCATAATTAGGGATGATCTCTTTATGTTTTAATTTAGCTTCAAAAGCTGAATTACATTCACCTGACAAGTGAAGGTAAATAACACCTTTAGTTCTTTCAGTTATTAATTCTTTTAAGATTAAAGCTGCTTGCAGGTTTGATAAATGACCCTGGTTACCAAGAATTCTTTGTTTTAAGTAAAACGGTCTAGTTGACTCTAAAAGTAACTCAGGTTCATAGTTTGATTCCATTAAGTAAAAGTCAGCATCTTCTAATTGCTCAAATAAACTTCTAGGTAAATATCCGGTATCAGTTATATGTACAACTTTAATTCCGTCCTCTTCAAGGATAAACCCTAAAGCTTCCGCTGAATCGTGAGAAGTCTTAATAGCTGTTACCTTTAAGTTATTTATCATAATTACTTCATCAATGAAATTAAGGTTCTCAACATCAATACCACTCTTTGCGTTTGCATGCATTTTCCCGTATGCTTTCGCTGACATATATATATCAGCATTTTGTTTAGCTAATAGGCTACTTACACCTGATACATGATCTGCATGTTCATGAGTAATGAACAAGGCATCTAAATCAGTCAATTCTATATCATTAATAGCAAGTCTTTGTCTGACTTGTCTATAACTAATTCCACAATCAATCATAACCTTGGCTGTAGCTGTTTCATAATAGGTACAGTTCCCTTTTGAACCACTTGCTAGTACAGTAATTTTCATATTTTCCACACTTCTTCTTTTTGAATTTATAGTATAATACATTCTATCAAATTTATGCACTTTTCTAAAGTTGAATTACTAAGATATAAATGATATTATTATTAGGACAAAATTTAACAAAAAAGACGATTTAGGAGTGAACAATTATGACAAAAAACCAGTATTTAAAGAAAGTATTCCCAATGGCTGTAACATTACTTATATTAATAGGAGTTGCATTCAGTTGTAGCGCATTTACAGGGAAAGAAAAAACACCATCAATAACCAATCCTGGAGGAGATTTTGTAACTCTTGGAGATGTATCATTATCTAACGAAGAGGTTTATCATAAATTAATAAACCAATTTGGAGCTAGTGAAGTACGTCAATATATCGATTTCGAACTATTAACAAAAGGTACAGTTAACTATCTAGAACTAGCTAAAAATGATGTTGACTTCAATATAGATGAAATGCTAGAAAAATCAATCTATAACGGAATTACATTAGAAGAAGCTCAAATGACATATACTAATGAATACATTGAAGAGTTAACTAACTCATTCGAAGATAGATTAGTATATAACGGATACGTTGACTTAGCTGATTTTAAAAATGATTTATATCTAGAACATGCTCGTGGATTATTCGCAAAAGATGAACTAATATCTCAAGATGAAATTACAATGACAGATCTTGGTATTGAATATGAAGAAAACTTCTATTCAGATGCTTGCTTAGTTGTTGTTATAATCCCAACTGATGTTGAAGCTAAAGCTCTTCTTGAAATAGAAGGACTTGAAGTAGATGAGTTCGGTGAATTTATTGGAAATCCAACTGATTCAGAAGTATTACAAGCTTACGTAAACATTTACAACACAGTTTACGGAAATAGACCTGAGTTAACTTATTCAAATGGTAGTATCTTAGAATGTGGATCTGAAGAGTTAACATACAACTTTGATGAATTGCAAGATACTAATCCTGAGTTAGCACCATTCTACTTCAGAATATTAGATACAAATAATACATTTGACTCTGATACTTTAACAGAATACAAAACTTACTCAGAACCAGTAGCATTCGTATCAGGTGGAAACACAAACTTCTACCTAGCTTATAAAATTTCTGGAGAGAATCAAAATGATTTCACATCATTCTTCCCAGAATTATCAAGTGAAGAATTTACTGATATGCTAGAAACTCTGTATTCAGAAAATACATCATCAGACTTGTTCGATGAACTATTCGATAGAGTAGTATCTAACAAATCAAAAACAAATATATATATCACAACAGAACTTCAAGAATTACTTGATGAAAAAGAACTTACAATATATGATAAATACTTGAAATTCAACTTTGATTCAATATACGGAACTACATTAGAAAATAATGGAAGCAAGGATATCGTATTTAGTTTCTTAGATGTTAATGATGTTCTTCAAGAAGTTACAGCTGATATGTTCTTTGATCAATTAGCTTATCATGCAGCACCAGTAGCTATTAACCTATTGAATGCTCAAATAGCTCTTGTTGATGAAGATTTATTTGATGCAGTTATTACTGACGAATTAGTTGCTGAAGTTCAAGCTCAAGTTACTGATTATAAAAGAACATTCCAACAAAATGGTTATGTTGAGTATGGGTATGATAATACAGAGATAACTTGGGATGAATTTATCTATTCAGCATTCCAGTACAGAAGTGAAAAAGAATTATATAATGCAATTCTTACAAGTAACGTAGTTGAAGAATATAAGATAAACTTATTCACTTCAGATGAAATCCAAGAGATTTATTATGATCTTATGGCTGAAGAATATGAAAATGCATTCGAATTATCAGTTAAACACTTCCTAGTATTTGCTGATAACAACGAAGATGGCGTTCCTGATTTAGTAAATGATACTAACTGGACAAGTGATCAAAGATTACTTGCTGCAGAGTTAATTGATTTATTAAGAGTTGAGTTACAAGAGTTAAACGTAGCTGAAGAAATTACACTTGGAACTCTAAAAGAAATTGAAACTGAATACATGGAAGCTTCATACATTAATGATGACTTCGATCAACATTATTCAAAATGGGCTAAATTCAAATTAGCTGGACTAAGACTTACAATAGAAGATTTAGGAAATGTTACCGCTGGTGAAATGGTAGGAAACTTCGAAGCTGAACTTAAAATGATTTATGATGAGTTTGTTGAAGAAAATCTATTCACTATAATTTCTGAAAACAATGTTGAAACTGAATTCGGATATCACTTAATTTATTCTGATCAGTATTATGAAAAAGGTGATGCTTATCCAGAAGATGCAAAAGTGTTCCCATCAAGATTAGATATTACTGCATTTAATAATAATGAGTTTGATGAACTTACTACAGAGACTCTATTATTTATTGGTCAATACTACACTCCTGTAACTAATGAATACATTGATACATTCGAACTAGTGTTATTCGATGATGCTAGAAGTTTATTAGGACAAGTTGTATTTGCTAATCAATCTGTTTTAGAAGACTATAATGATATCGTAAGAATAAACAGAGAGTCATCAATTAGATAAATGAAAGATGTTTGCCTTTGCAAACATCTTTTTCTTTACCTTTTATTATTACATTTGTAGTGTAATCAAATTAAAAATAGGAGTTTCCCCCTATTTATGTTTATAAAATGCTCTTCCATCTAATACTGGAATTCTTTTTGTCCAAGTTCCTGTTGATGTATTTTCAAACTCTAATCTTAATGATTCAAACTTAGAGTCTATATTGTCTATAAAATGAAGTGCTTCTGCCTCGGCTATTTGAGGGCGTTGTGGTGATCCCCATTCTTTACGTCCATGATGAGATAATACTAGATGCTGTAACAACAGTACAGCTTCAGAATCAATATTCAGTTCTTTAGCTACCTCAGCTATTAGATTACTCCCAATAACTAAATGCCCAACTAATTTACCCTCTAGAGTATACTCAGGAGCTCGTGCCTCACTTAGCTCAATTACTTTAGCAAAATCATGTAGAATAATTCCTGCATATAATAAACTCTTATCAAGATACTGATATGTTTCTAACAAAGAATCAGATAATTTAAGCATAGTTAATGTATGATAACCCAATCCAGTTAAATATGCATGATGATTCTGTGTAGCTGCTGGATAAGTGAAATACTCTTTATCATAACGAGATAATATCTCTTTAACGATTAGTCTAACATTATCCTCTTCTATTTTGTTAACATATTCTAAAACACCTGTTTTTACTACGTCTATTTCAAGTGGAGCTGATTTATAGAAACTATTAATAATTTCTTCATCAGTTACTTGTTCTAGACTTGTTACGATAAACTGATTTCTTCCATTATACTCACCGATTTCACCGATAAAAGTATACACATTACCAGTTTTAACTTCAATCCCTTCGGACTCCCAGTACTTACAATTTATACTTGCAGATTCATCTTGTATTAAAAACGATAAATAAGGACTCCCTGCTTGAGTTGTACCTTTGTTGACATTCTTTACTTTAGCTACAACTTCTTCACTTCCAGTAGTTAGTTCTCTAATCTTCATAATTTCTCCTTATGTAATCTACTAATATTTGCTTATCATTAATCATTATTCCTTCAACAACCTTTTGTTCAATATTGTTCATTATATTCCCAACGATTTTACCAGAAAATCCTAGTTCTTTTATATCGTGCCCATTTACCTTAAGTTGTTTCTTATTTCTTATTGGTAGTGAATTAAGCATATCTTCTATTTCTTTTTTTTCCTCTTTAGTATGATAGTGTTCAATCAAGTCATAATAAACCTCAGCGTTAGTAATCTTATACAACTCATACAAAGATAAATCTGACTGAATAACTTTTTTTGCATTTTCGATATATCTTTTTTCCGAGTTAGAGAACTTCCACTCAGTTAAACTCAAATCATTGTCTATGTAGAGGATACTATAGAAGTCTAAGAGACTCTTAGCCTTAATAGGGTACAAATACGCCATCTTAGGAAACTTAAGCGTCTCAAGCAATATTCTAGCCTTGTTGTAATATTTTCCAAGAAAGACCTTACTAAGTTCCATCTTAATTCTTTCAATTGAAACGTTACTAAGTAGATGTGCATTCTTCTTAATAGATTTATAAGTTTCTTTTTCAATTACAAATCCTAATTTACTAACGAACCTAACTGCTCTAAGCATTCTAAGTGCATCTTCAGTAAACCTATCATCAGGGTTACCTATTGTTTTGATTATTTTGTTATTCAGATCCTGTTTAGCTGACAAATAATCTAATATTTCAAGTTCTTCATTCATTAAGAATGAATTGACAGTGAAATCTCTTCTTAAAAGATCTTCTTTAACGTCATTAGTGAACATAACTTCCTCAGGTTTACGGAAGTTTTTATATTCTAAATCTCTTCTAAATGTAGTTATTTCGATTGCATGATTATCAATCATAACAGTAACCGTACCATGCTCTATTCCAGTTGGGATAACTTTATCAAACAGGTTGATAACTTCAGCTGGAGTTGCGTTTGTTGTGATATCAATATCATCAGATTTTATTCCTAAAAGATGGTCACGTACAAAACCACCTACAACATAGGCGGAGAATCCATTAGCATTAAGTTTTTGAAGTACTTTCTTTGCTAGCTTTTCCATATCTCATTATAACAAAAAAAAAGAGTGCCGCCTATACAAAGCGCCATCCTATTCCTATGACTCCTCCTCCAGCATGTGCACTAACAGCTGGGGTAAGTCCAGTTACATAAGTATCAACAACATTTTCATTACTTCTAATGTCATCTATGAATTCGTTCACTTCTTCTTCATTATCTGTAAAAAAAGCAAACAGTTTATGTTTTCTACCATCAGTTTTATCATGGTACATTTTTAAAAGCATATTTAATGTCTTTTTTTTAGTTCTATTTTTATTAACAAGTTCAATTGTACCTTTGTTAGTAATTTCTAAAACAGGCTTTATTTTGAAGACTTCACCAATCATGCCTGCTGCACCGGATATTCTTCCGCCTTTCACCAAATACTTCAATGAATCAACATAAAAGAAAACTCCATCATTATCGTACATTGTACTTAACTCAAACTTAATCTGTTCTACATTTTTTCCTGAGTCGATCAGTTTAGCAGTCTCAATAACTGCATCACCCAAAACAAAGGCAGTAGTTTTTGAGTCAATCAAATGAATGTTCATACTATCAAATTCCCTTGAAGCAGTTACTACATTTCCAAATGATCCACTTAACTGCGCAGATAAAGTCATCACAAGAACATCAGTGTAACCCTCCGATTCAAATTTTGAAAATATGTCCTGAACGTCTGAAACTGTCCCTTGTGAAGTTCTTGGCAGTTCTTTTGCCTCAGACATCATTTTGTAAAACTTATTAGGATCTATTTCACTGATTTTATATGGAACACCATCGAGTGATAAAGAAAAATCAATTATCTTTATGTGCGGGTGAGTATAGTTCACTAATTCTAAACTTGCAGTGCTGTCTGTAATTATTCCTATTTTCATAAATAACCCCTTTATATTTTATTCTTTTACATTATACTAAGGTAAGACTAAATTTACAATAAAGGACATATATGAAGACTATTGGCAGACAACTTAATAACGAGATAATTATCGATAGAAGCAAGTTTATCTGTCACATGACTAGAATAAACTCTATTGAAGAGGGTGTCGCCTTCGTTAATTCAATTAGGAAACTTCATCCGAATGCAAATCATCACTGCTCAGCAATGATTTATCATAACAATGCACGTTCAAGTGATGATGGTGAACCAAGTGGAACTGCAGGTGTTCCTATGTTAAACGTCATGAAGCACAACGACCTTGATGAAACGGTAGCTGTAGTTACAAGATATTTTGGGGGAGTAAAACTTGGAGCAGGTGGTTTAATTAGAGCTTACTCTACATCAGTAAGTGAAACGTTTACTGAAGATGACATTGTTGAAGTGATTGAGATGACAATAGTTGAAGTTACTGTAGATTACGCTAACGCAAATACAGTTTCATCCAAAGTTTCTATTCCAGTACAAAAAACTGAGTACATGAGTGATGTTCTATTAACTTTTTATGTAGAGGCTGACTCGATTGAGGAATTCATTACTGAGATAACAAATCTTACAAATGCTAATTTTACATACCAACTAAAAGAAAATATAATGCATATAAAAAAATAAACAGCCTCGGCTGTTTATTTTTCATTTATTACTTTTATACCATTCTTCATTAATAACTCAGTTGTCATTCCGTGACCCTGGATTAACTTTGAGTTAAAAGAACCGTCATATATTTTACCTACTCCACATGATGGAGATTTAGATTTTAGAATTGCTAACTCTATTTTATTAACAAGTGCTAATTCAAGAGTCATCTCTGCTCCCTTTTTAAATTCTCTCGTTACATCTCTTCCGTTTATACTTATAACTTTATCCCCAACTCTTTCAGCTGGTTCTCTTGGAACACTTAGTCCACCCATTGTCTCAGGACAAACAGGAATTGCTTCCCCTTTGAGCACAAGATCAAAGATGTCTTGTTTAAAAGTATCATTACCATCATATCTACATTTCATTCCTGCTAAGCAGGCGCTAACTAATATCATATTGCCTGTTGTATAAGTGTTACAATCGATGAAAATGTATCAGCAAATAATTTAGCTGTGATTATAACAAATACTATATAGATAACTTGTTTTTGCCAAATAAATCCTCTTTTAAAGAACTTATCTAAATCGAATGCATGAAATGCTTTAAACATGACTGGTACCATAATGATAAATATTCCAAAGTTATAGATAAGTGTATATTTTTCTATACTCATTTTCTAACTCGCTTAGCTATTGCTAGTCCTGCTAATAATATAAACAAGTAACTAACAAGAGCAATAAACACATACAAGATTCCAGTAGAACCTTTATCGGCGAATGCTTCCGGTAATGCTAATATTCCAAACAACGGAATAGCAAAGAATAAAGCAGTTCCAGCACCCATTACTAAATCTTGAACAACAGGTTTTTCTAAATTAGGGTCAAGCATTTTAACTAATGCTATACCTGTAGAAATTGTACCTGTACCATTCCCATATAAACCTATCGTATATTCATGATGATGTTTATCAAATTGCCACCTTACTATAACTCTAAAGTAGAAATAAGTAACAACTCCGGCAACAGATGTTGCAACTAGAATAAACGGTAAGTACTGTCTAACTGATGCACTTGATATTATAAGTACACTAGCAGTGATCATTAAATTGAATAAGAAACTAGAAATTGACTGTAGTATATAATTATTAGTCAAAAATTTCAGATCTTTCCCTTTAGATATAAGTGTTTTTTGAATTTTCTTAAATCCAAATGCTAAAAAGATACCTATTAAGAAGTTAAGCCCGTAGAATAGATTTGCAAAAGTATCCCCTAGGTCTCCAATTTTAGGTAGGAAATACTCAGTACCTGTTAGAATAACAAATACTCCACCATATACTAGTAATATTAGTACAATTTGAGTTGTTAATGCATCAAAGAAAGTAACTTTACTATGTGATTCAATCTCAATTGTAGTTTTTACAATTTCATGTTTGATATTTAAAATTTTTAGTTTGTTTTTTCTAGCGTGAATGTTATTTACAATAACACCAAAAATTCCACCCCATAAAAAACCAACAGCAGCAATAGCTACTCCTAATCCACTACCAAGAGCAATCAATCCACTTTGCTCCCAACCATGTCCAATATTATAAGCTAATGAAGGACCTTGACTGAATCCAAGTGCTAATAGGAATCCTGTCCCTAAGAAATATTCTTTAAATAATAGTACTACTATTAAAGAACCAATTATTGCTTGAAGTAAGTACCCACTTGCAATTATTGCCCCAGTTGTAAGTGGTCTCATTTCTTTTGATTCTTTAGCTGTTTTAAGTGCTAACGCAATGAACCCAAGTCCCATAGCATTATAGATAATAACTTTTAAGAATTCTACATCAACTGTAAATAGTCCGAGTGCTTGGTCAGACAACAGCCAACCAATTAATCCAGCAACAAGTGCGCTTGGAATTAATATTTTATTTAGTACCGGTACTTTTTCTTTAAGAATCTTGGCTACTAATAATAATCCTGCAACATAGATAAGTTGTAGAATCCCTACCCACTCACCCATCTGCGTGCTAATAAACTCTGTCATAATCTCCTCCTAATATTTGCTTTGGCATGCTCTTAAGAATGACATTGCATATCTATCTAATTTGATTATATAAGTAGTTTCCTTATAATCAAAAGATAAATTTCTTCTCATTGTAAGAACAGGGTTATATATGTCTTCCACTTTTATAGTTTCTACCGAATCACCTTTTATAAACAATGTATTTTCGTGATAGGCAACAGACACTTTTACTGGTTTCGTTCGTGTTATGTCCTTAGAGTTAAAGAAGAACAATTCACCATTTGAGCTGAATTTAGAAGCTCTAAGTTCATCTGTATATTGTTTTTGATAATTGTTCCAGTCAACTAAATTATCAAACTTGAATCCTTTAATAAATCCAAATTTATCAATGTGTCCAGTTGTATTACAACTAGTACAAGACAAATTATTTCCTTTAGGTACTATAGAATTGATTGCTCCACATTCAGGACACTTATATAAGACACTATCAATTCCTACAGCTAAATTCCTACCGCCATATGGATGCATTACTTCTCTTTGCCAATCATAATCATTGTTGTAAAGAGCCTTCTTGATAATCTCGTATATCTCGTCTGAAGTCATATCAGGAATATCACTTCCTTTAATAACAATTTCATATCCCAGTTCTACATATCTTCTTTTTCTTTTACCGAGAGCCCATCTTGGTTTTGATAAATATCCCCCGTGGAATTTACCAACTATTACATCTGTTTTAAGTTTCTTTATCAATTTAGCAGTTGCCTCTTCAATGTAGCCGGTTTCACCAAAATAAGTGGCGTCACCTTCTGGCATAATCATAACAGCATTATTATTCTTTACAGCTCTAATTATTGCTTTTGCAGTTCTTAGGTCTGAACTACCTTTTGATTTTGGAATTGTCTTTGCTATTCTCTTAAGTACAAATTTAAGTCCCTTAACAGACATAAGAAATTCTGAAGAAACGATGATTGGATCCTTTTTAAAAGGTATTGCTAGCTGCACTACATCAAATGAGTATACATGGTTTCCTAACAAAATATATGGTTCTTCCCTTTTAAAATCTACTTTTGAAGTTATATTGGTTGTTGTATCCATCCACATCCACACTTTAGCAAATTGCTTGATGGTTTTTAAGATTACTTTTGTAACTATATTATTCATTGCTCCACCCTTTCGCTACCTGCTTAAATGCTTCATTATGTTTCTCAATTCTAATGAAGTAATGTTTTGAATTGTAATTAAATGTAACAACGTTCATTTGAGTTAATCTAAAATATTTAATTTCATTAACTGGTATCAACTCACTCCATGCTCCAGTAATGTTGAAAAACCCGTCTGAGTAAGCTAATTCTATTCTACCAACTCTTTTAGACTTAAATTTTTCATAAAATACATCATATATTATTCCAGAAGTTGCGAAACTACTCTCTTTCAATTTATCAATTAGAGTATCTTGGAACAGATGCCAATCATAGGCATTATCATATTTTATATTCTGTATGAATCCATATTCATCAATGGTACCTCTAGCACCACAATGGGTACAAAAAATATCGTTTTTCTCAGTATCAATTGTGTTTACAGAACTACACTCCGGACAGGCGTAAATGAATTTCTCAAGCCCAATAGCTCTTTTTCTTCCACCAACCCAAATCATATTTTCTCTTTGGAAATCATAGTCATTAACGAATAGTTTATCTTTAATTAAATGATAAATTTCATCAACAGACATTTCTGCAATATCTTCTTTTGGTATTAATTTTCTAAATTCCACAAAGACAAAACGAAAATCTCGAAGTTTGTATGCCCACCTAGGTGAAGATATATATCCTCCCTTAGATACAGCAGTGATTACATCTACTTTGAGTTTCTTTACTAATTTAGCTATTGAATTATCAATGTGTAGTGACTGACCAAAATAATTAATTTCACCTTCAGGTAGAATGAACAAAGGATCATTCTCCCTAACTGTCTTAATCATACGTTTGATACTATGGATTTCAGGTTCCCCTTGAGACTTCGGAATCCCTGAAGCCAAGAACTTGAACTTGAATCTTTTATAAGGAGTAACCATTAATGATCTCGATACTACAGCGATTGGTTTCTTTCTCCATGGAGTAGCATAAATTCCTGAATCAACTTCATATTGGTGATTACCGATTAACAAAAACGGCTCTTTTCGCTTAAAGTCAATACCCTCGCCAATATCATATGTAATATTAGGCATTACTTTTCTAATGCGATAGACACCGTATGGTCTTAGAATTCGATAACAAAAATCTTCAATTTTTCTAATAAATGTTCTTCCCATAATTCAGTTCCTTATCAATTTAACTTGAGTAATTATACCATAATAGGGGGTAAAAAAAAACAACCCTTGAAGGGGTTGTCTTATATTAATTCGCCAGCTTTCGCCTTTTTAATATTCTTTTGTAAGTCAATTTCACTGATAGTAAATTGCTTAGCAATTCTTTTATGTTCTTCCACAGCTTTTTTATGAATTTCTTCAAGTATATCCTGTGCATGTTCATACGTATCAGCAACAACAGCTTCTTGAGCAATTACAGTAATTAGATTGTCGGATTGTTCAACAATTCCACCAACCATAGCTACAAATTTCTCAACACCATCTTTTCTTACTTTAATATATCCTTTATCAACAGTTGACACTATTGGGATATGATCCTTAAGGATTGCATATTCTCCTAAACTTGATTTCACTAAAAAGAAATCAATTTCGTCAGAGTATATTTCACCTTTTGGAGTTGCAATTGATATTTTAATCATTCCAATTACCTCCTATTTGATTCCTTCAGCTTTTTTAATAACGTCTGCAATAGTACCTTCAGATCTAAAAGCCTCTTCAGGTAAATGATCATATTCACCATTTAAAATAGCTTTGAATCCACTAATAGTTTCTTTTACAGGAACATAAGATCCTGGTTGCCCAGTAAATTGTTCTGCGATATGAGTGTTTTGCGATAAGAATAAACGAACTCTTCTAGCTCTATGAACTAACTGTTTATCATTTTCACTTAATTCATCCATACCTAAGATAGCAATAATATCTAATAACTCATTGTATCTTTGAATTGTTTCCTGTACTCTACGAGCAGTTTCAAAATGTTCAACTCCAACTATTTCAGGAGACAACGCTCTTGATGTTGATGCTAATGGATCAACAGCTGGATAAATACCTTCTGATGCTAATTTTCTAGAAAGGTTAGTAGTTGCATCTAAATGGTTAAACGTAGTCGCAGGTGCTGGATCTGTATAATCATCTGCTGGTACATATACCGCTTGAATAGATGTAATTGAACCTTTTTTAGTTGATGTGATTCTTTCCTGAAGTTTACCCATTTCAGTAGCTAAGGTAGGTTGGTAACCAACCGCACTTGGCATACGTCCTAGTAATGCAGATACTTCAGATCCCGCTTGAGTAAATCTAAAGATATTATCAATAAAGAATAATACATCTTGACCTTGCTCATCACGGAAATGCTCTGCCATAGTTAATCCTGTTAAGGCTACACGCATACGAGCACCTGGTGGTTCATTCATTTGTCCGAACACCATTGCAGTTCTTTTGATAACACCTGACTCTTTCATTTCATGATACAAGTCATTACCTTCACGGGTTCTTTCTCCTACACCAGCAAACACACTGATACCACCATGTTGTTGTGCAACGTTATGAATTAATTCCTGAATCATAACAGTTTTCCCAACACCGGCACCACCGAATAAACCGATCTTACCACCTTTTATATATGGTGCAAGTAAATCTACTACTTTAACACCTGTTTCTAATATTTCTATTTCACTTGATAACTCATCCAATTTAGGTGCTGGACGATGAATTGAAGATCGAGGTGTATCCTTAGGTAAATCACCTTTTCCGTCAATAGTATTACCCATAACGTTAAAGATTCTACCTAAAGTAATTTCACCAACTGGAGCCATGATAGTTGATTCTCCATCTACTACATCCATTCCACGTACTAAACCGTCTGTTGAATCAAGTGCTATTGTTCTTACTACATTATCTCCTAAATGAAGTGCAACTTCCAAACTAAGAATAACTCGTACTCCTGAGTTTGTTTTAGAATCAATGTGTAAGGCATTATTTATTGCTGGTAGAATATCTTCGAATTTTACATCTACTACAGGTCCTAAAACCTGAACAACCTTACCAATGTTCATATTAACCTCCTTATTCAACAGCGTTTGCTCCACCGATAATATCCGTTAACTCCAGAGTAATCGATGCTTGTCTCGCTCTATTGTAATATAATTGCAAAGTATCGATAATCTCTAATGCATTATCTGTAGCACTTTGCATTGCAGTCATTCTTGATGCATGTTCACTTGCTTTTGCATCTAAAATGATCCCATAAATAATGTTTTCAACATATAATGGTAAAACACTATCAATAATTGTTTGTGCTCCGCCCTCGAACTCATATATTTTACCTGATTTATCTTCATGAGGTTCGATTGGAAGTAAAGTCTTAACTCTTACTTCTTGATTAAGAGTATTGATAAAGTGATTATAATAAATCACCACTTTGTCTACCTCACCATCAACATACATTTTAACTAGATCATTAGCAATAACTTTTACATTTGCGAAAGTTACTGTGTCCTTGTTCTGGATAATCTGTTTGTTAGCTAAGTTGTAACCTTTATTATTAACAAAACTATATGCTTTTTTACCAATTGCATAAACTGCTGACTCACATTCAGTCATTAGACAATCCGCTGCAAATTGCTTTAATACACTTGAATTGTATCCTCCTGCTAATCCTCTATCAGATGTAACAAGAACATAAGCTACTTTTTCCAAATCCCTTTTCAATAACAATGGATGATAAACGTCAGTATCAGCATTCGTAACAACGTTTGTAACAACTTCTTCAATCTTCTCCATAAATGTAGAAAATTCTCTAATTGCCTTTTCAGCACGTTTCATTTTACTTGCTGAAACCATGTTCATTGCTTTTGTGATTTGAGATGTTTTCTTTGTAGCATCAATTCTAGCTTTAATATCCTTCATTGAGGCTGCCATTATCTCACCTCTTCCTAAACAAATGTTCTAATAAACGCTTCTAAACAAGCATTCATTTCGGCTTTTTCGCCAGGATTTCCTGTTGCCATTATATGATCACGTAATTTCTTAGCTTCATCATTAGTGTTCATATAATCATATAAGTCATTTTCAAAACGTTTAATGTCAGCTACTTCAATTGCATCCAAATATCCTTGCCCTAATGCTGTAAGTATAAATGTTTGTTGAGCTACACTTAAATGTACGTGAAGTCCTTGTTTAAGTACTTCAACAGTACGTTTACCACGTTCAAGTGACGCTTTTGTTAAATCATCTAAATCTGATCCAAACTGTGTAAATGCTTCTAGTTCACGGTAAGACGCTAAGTCTAAACGTAGAGAACCAGATACTTTTTTAACAGCTTTTGTTTGAGCAGCTCCACCAACACGTGATACAGATAATCCTGCATCGATAGCTGGTCTTACACCACTATTAAATAAACTTGTTTGCAAGAAAATTTGACCATCAGTAATTGAAATTACATTCGTTGGAATGTAAGCACTAATGTCTCCTGCTTGAGTTTCAATGATTGGTAATGCAGTAATAGATCCACCACCAAGTTCATCATTCAACTTAGAAGCACGTTCTAGTAGTCTACTATGTAAATAGAATACATCACCAGGATAAGCTTCACGTCCCGGAGGTCTTCTTAGTAATAATGATAACTCACGATAAGATACCGCATGTTTAGTTAAATCATCATAAATAACTAATACATGTTTACCATCATACATAAACTCTTCTGCCATTGTAACACCTGTATAAGGTGCTAAGTATAGTAATGGAGAAGGTTGTGAAGCAGATGCAGTTACAACTATTGTGTAATCCATTGCTCCAGCTTTTTCTAATGTTTCAACTACATTCGCAACAGTCGATTCTTTTTGACCAATCGCAACATAGATACAAATAACATCTTGATCTCTTTGGTTAATAATCGTGTCAATTGTGATAGCTGTCTTACCAGTTTGTCTATCTCCAATGATTAACTCACGTTGTCCACGTCCGATAGGAACTAATGCATCTAATACTTTAATCCCAGTTTGTAAAGGCTCATGAACTGATTTTCTTGCCATAACACCTGAAGCTTTTCTTTCAACTTCACGCATTTTTGTAGTGTTGATTGGACCTTTACCATCTACTGGTAAACCTAATGAGTTTACAACTCGTCCAATTAACTCTTTACCAACAGGAACTTCTAGAATTCTACCTGTACATTTAACAAGGTCACCCTCTTTAATGTCAGTTGATTCATCTAGTAAAATAGCTCCTACGTGATCTGTCTCCAAGTTCAGTACCATTCCGTATACATCGTTAGGGAACTCTAATAGCTCACCACTCATAGCATCGTCTAATCCATGTACTAAGGCAATACCATCACCAACACGAATTACAGTACCTACTGAATCAGTTTTTAATTCTTTCGAATAACCTTTTATTTGTTCAATTATTAATGAACTAATTTCTTCTGCACTAATTTTCGACATATTTATCACCCCGATCTACATCAAATTTGATTTAAGATTGCTTAAATTTGATTTCAAAGTATCATCTAATACTTTTCCATCAAACTCTAAACGAATTCCACCAATAACATCTTGGTCGATTCTATTTATAATCTCAATATTTTTTTTAAATTTTAACGCTAATAAGTCAGCTACAGCTTTTATTTGTTCAGTACTAAGTGTATTAACACTATAAGCTACAACTACCATTAGGTTTTTAGACTTTCTAATGTAATTAACAAATTCCTCATGTATATCAAGAATCGAATCAAATCTACCATTATCTACTAATACATAACAGAAATGTAGAAATACATCTTCAAATGACACAAGAATTTTTTTTAGCATATCTTTCTTTTCATTTTTAGATACTTTAGGATGAGAGAATAATTTGATTAACTCATTTTCTTTTTCCAAAACATCTACTAATGATGAAAATTCCTCAATAATACTACCTAACTTGTTTTCCTTGATTGAATGTTTATAAAGAGCTAATGCGTACTCACTACTTAGCATTATTTACCTCATTTAAGAATTTGTTCACGATTTTTTCGTGTTTTTTAGTATCAATTTCTTCTTCGATAATCTTTTCAGCAACTTTAAAAGCAACATCAACAATTTCATCTTTAATAGAATCCCTTGCTTTTTGATATTCAAGACTAATGTCATCTTGAGCACGACTTAATCTAGTCTCTGCTTCTAATTTCGCATCTTTAACAATACGCACTCTTTCTTGTTCTCCTCTAGATTTAGAGGCCTCAATCATATTCTTCGCTTCAATTCTTGCTTCTAATAACTTTTGCTCTAATTGCTCTTTAATATCTAGAGCATTTTGATTTGCTTCCTTAGCTTCATCTAAATCATTCTTAATGATTTCTCTTCTATCTTCTAATAACTTAGTCATAGGTTTCCATAAAAACCTAAACACAACTAGAAATAGGACTGATGTAGCTATTAGTGTAGTCAGCATTTGTGATGGGTCAATTCCCATTCCCTGCTTTACGAAAGTGTCAATTGCCTCTGAAACAGCATCCATATTCGTACCTCCTATTTCCTAATTATTTTGTCATCAAGATAAATGCGATAACTAATGAATATAGTCCTGTTGTCTCAGCTACTGCTGCCCCAACAAGCATTGTAGACATGATTCTACCTTGTGCTTCAGGTTGTCTACCTACAGCTTCAGCAGCTCTACCAGCAGCATAACCCTGCCCGATCCCAGCTCCTACTCCACCGATCATTGCAATACCAGCACCTAACATAGCCATACCAGTAATAAATGCTGAATTACTAATTTCTAATAAAAACATTGTAAATCCTCCTAATAATAATTATTTTATTTTTTTATTGTTGTTCTAAGTCTCCTAATTGACTAGAGACAAATATTGTTGTTAATAAAACAAACACTAATACTTGAATAACTCCAAAGAAGATATCAAATATTGCATGGAACACTGGTGTTAATAAGAACGAAATATTCAGTCCGCCTAAAACACCTGCTAATGCATCAAATCCACCATATATTAGGGTCAAAATAATTAAACCACTAAATAAATTCCCGAATAGACGCAAGCTTAATGATATTGGGAAAGCTAATTCTCCAATAATATTAAGCGGTAACATAAATGGTAATGGTTCTGCGAACCCTTTTAGCCATTTAAAGAAACCTTTGTTAATAATACCTGTAATATGAATCATTAAGAATGTAATTAATCCTAAAGTTAATGTAACGTTCAAACTTACAGTGGGTGGTCTAATTCCCCAGATACCTGAAGTGTTTGAGAAGAACAAAAACAATCCTAAGGTTAGAATATACGGAGCATAATATTTCCAATATTTTCCAAAATAACTTTGTGCAAACTTGTTGATACTATCTACAATAAGTTCTACAACCAATATAATTCCCTTATTAGAATCTGTTGGTTTTAATTTTCTAATTTTCATGTATAAAATGAGAATAACAAAACAAAGAATTGAAACTATCAAAACTGTAGATATAATACTTGGTAACCATGGATTTTCAAATAATGTAAAATTCACTCATTCACCTCCCTTTTAAAGAACATGTAAATGTATGTGACAATTTTAACAGATGTTATTCCGATAAAGGCAACTACTACATCTAAGTTGTCATTAAAAAACACTGCTGTTAATACTGCAAAATACAAAAATGTTCTGTACATTTGATTCTTAATAATATATAACATTATTTTTTCTTTTTGCATTGTTGCTGCCTTAGTAAAACCTTTTTTCAAAATAGTAAAACTAAGTAAGTTCGTTGCAACTCCAACGATGAAACTATTCATATACATTGCACCATAAGTGAAATATATGATTATACTAACTACAAATGCATATCCCCAAACATATGGAACGATATTGTAGTCGAAATTTTGGTTAGCTATATCTTTTTTCATTTTTTATCACCACTTCTTAATACGAAGAATATAAAGGTTGATAATCCGACGATTATTCCTAAAATCCCAAGTAATCCACTCCATAAGTCACCAGTGTCATATTTTTCATCTAATTTCCAACCAAGGTAGATACCTAAAAGTGTAAGACCAAACGTATTAAGTAAAAACTGAGTTGTTAGTGTATATATTCTAAATGCCTTTTTGTACTTCATTATTTCGTACCGAACAAGCGATCTCCACAATCTCCAAGCCCAGGAACGATGTAACCAATTTCATTTAATTTTTCGTCTAACGAAGCTAAATAAATATCAACTTCAGGATGTGCTTCTTGTACTCTTTTAACACCTTCAGGTGCTCCAACTAATCCAACAACTTTAATTGTTTGAGCTCCTCTTTTTTTAATCGCGTCTATAGAGGCAATAATTGAACCTCCTGTAGCAATCATTGGGTCAACTAATAGAACAGTGCTCTCCGCCATTTCCTTTGGAAACTTCGCATAGTATTCTACAGGTTGCAGTGTTTCTTCATCTCTGTACATTCCAACAAATCCAACTTTAGCAGTGGGAATCAAAGTGTGAATTCCATCTACCATCCCTAACCCTGCTCTCAGGATTGGAACGATTACTATTTCTTTAGCTAGAACTCTAACTTTTGTTTCACATATAGGTGTTCTTATTGTAATTTCTTTGGTAGGTAAATCTCTAGTAATTTCATAGGCCATAAGTCCACTTATCTCGTTTACAGTAGTTCTAAAGTCTTTTGTACCAGTTCTTTCATCCCTAACAATTGACAATTTATGGTCAATCAACGGGTGGTCAAATATTACCAGTTTCCCCATAATTACACCTCTTCTATTTGGTCAATTCTTCTTTGATGTCTTCCACCTTCGAATTCAGAATCCAACCATAATTTTGTGATTTCTAATGCAAGATCGTGATCAACAATTCTTCCACCCATACAAAGGACGTTAGAATTATTGTGTTGTCTCGTAAGTTTAGCAGATTCTTTATCGTGCACTAAACTCGCACGGACACCTTTAACTTTATTTGCGGCAATCGAAATACCAATTCCGGTACCACATGTTAATATGCCCAAATCGTACTCTTTGCTAGCCACTTTTTCGCCAACAATTTTAGCGAATTTCGGGTAATCAACACTCTCTTCAGAGTAACATCCGAAATCATGATATTCAATATTTCTTGTCTTTAAAACATCAATAATTTTGTTCTTTAATTCGTAACCACCATGGTCACAACCTAATGCTATTTTCATCTTAATCACCTTTGAAAATAATAACATAGTTCCAACTCATATTCAATGAATTATTAGTTACTGTACGAACTATATTACATTTTTTTTTATAAGTAAAAAGCCCCGAAAAAATGGGCTTATTCTAGACCTCTAAATACCTCTATTAATTCTTCTCTTGAAACTGATCCTTCACGTAATATCCTCATACTATTTAGGTCGACAACTGTTGACGCTCTGTTAGAACCAACGCTCTCATCAGAAATAATATAATCTATATCAAATTGACTAACTTCATCAAGTGTTGTAGCACTTGGTTCACCTGATAAATTAACACTCGTAACAGCCATGGGTCCAGTTTTTAAAAGCAAATCCCTAGCTACAACAGAGTCAGGAATTCTAATCCCAACTGTATCTGATTTACTGATACTGTTCGACACTTTATCTTTCTTAAAGATAAAAGAAATAGCACCAGGCCAAAACTCATTTGCTCTTTGAGCCAAAGTAAAGTCTTTAACAAGGCCTTTAACTTGAGTTATGTCACCGACTAATATTATCAACGGTTTTGAATAGTCTCTATTTTTAAGATCATAGATCTTACTAATAGCTACTTCATCGTCTATCATTGCACCAACACCAAAAACCGTATCGGTCGGAAAAGCAATTGTTTTTCCTGTTAGAGACAAATTGTGAATTTCGTTAAGCTTAATAATCATAATTTTTACCTATAAATCTTTGATGTTATATTCGTCTTTACTTACTAATCCAGATTTTTCTAATCCTTTGTTTGAATTTAATGTGTTTTGGTGAACTTCTTCACTTGTTTTAAAATTAATTTCATCTTTGTTAACCGACTTATAGTGATTAACAGTTTTGTTGTGAGTTTTATTATTGTGTCTATGCATTTGTTCGCTGTGACGTCTTCTAGCATTAGATTGTTTATATCCTCTAACAAATACTATCCAGAAAAATATTAATACGAACCAAATAATTGTCATTATATCCATCTTATTTACCTATTGATGACAAATGTCATTCTATCCTTTCCTTGCATGTCTTTTAATAATCGAACTTCAGAATTTGGAAAATGCTTTTTAGCAAGTTCTACCATCTCGGATCCTTTATCATAAGCATGTTCAAAAGCTAAAACATTCGTTTTATTCAGATATTTATGGGCATTCTCTAATATAATCCTGTAAAAGTTAAGCCCATCAGCTCCTCCAAACAACGCAACATGAGGTTCATTCTCATAGACTAGTGCATCTACAACTTCCTCATCCGGAATGTATGGTGGATTTGATACTAGTAAATCAAATTTCTTACCTTCTAGTGGTTTAAGCATATCACCTTGAAAGAACTTTACATTAGAATTTAAATTCTTATTGTTCGCCTCAGCAACAGCCAATGCCTCTACACTAATATCAGTAGCTATAACATTCATATTAGGTTCTTCCAAATCTAATGTAATAGCTATCGCACCACTACCAGTTCCCACGTCAACAACTTCAATTTTCTTTTCACTAAAGATCTCATCATAAATCATTAAGATATTATTAACAAGTTCTTCAGTTTCAAATCTAGGAATTAATACATCCTCGTTTACGATAAACTCGTAACCATAGAAATACTCAATCCCAGTCAAATGTTGAACAGGTATGTTTTCATACACATATTTGTCTATTAACTTCATATAATCTCTAACTACAAACTCCGGAGCTTCCTCTTTAAGTTTAGCAATCAATATATGAGACTCTAATTTTGTAACAAACAGAAGTAAGAGCTTAACTGCTCCTTCTTCCTTGTTTTCCTTTATACATAAATCAGTTGCCTGATTTAACAGTTCATAATATTTCATATATACCTCTTAAGCTTCACCCTTAAGTATTCTTGATTGTTCTTCATTTTGAAGAGCTTCGATTACTGGGCTTAATTTACCTTCAATAACTCTATCCAACTGTTGAATCGTAAACCCGATTCTATGATCAGTTACACGGTTTTGTGGGTAGTTATATGTTCTAATTTTTTCAGAACGATCTCCAGTACCTAATTTATCTCTTCTTTCTGCGCCTTCTTTTGCAAGTCTCTCTTGTAGAATCGCATCAAACAATCTAGCTCTTAATATTTTAAGTGCACTAGCTTTGTTTTCATGTTGACTCTTTCCATCCTGACAACTAGCAATAATACCAGTTGGCTCATGAGTAAGTCTTACAGCTGATTTAGTAGTATTTACTGATTGTCCACCTGGTCCACTTGAACAAAACGTATCAACTCTAACATCTGCCATATTTAAATCAACTTCTAGTTCTTCAGCTTCAGGCATTACTAATACTGTAGCTGTCGAAGTGTGTATTCTTCCTTGAGACTCAGTTTGAGGAACTCTTTGAACTCTATGTGCCCCAGACTCATATTTCATGTGAGAATAAACTCTATCACCAGAAATCATAAATTCAATCTTACTGAATCCACCTGTCCCTGATTCTTCCATCGTCATTATTTCAAATTTCCAACCCATGTGTTCTCCGTACTTTATATACATTCTGTAAAGATCCCCCGCAAAAATATTTGCTTCGTCTCCACCTGCTGCACCACGGATCTCTACAATAACGTTTTTCTCGTCATTCGGATCTTTAGGAATTAATAATACTTCTAATTTTTCCTCGATTAAACGAGGTTTATCTTTAATGTCAGACAGTTCCATTTCTGCCATTTCTTTTATCTCTGGGTCTTCATCTTTAAGCATCTCTTTTAAGGAAGCAATTTCCTCTACAACACTTTTATATTCCCTATATAAATTTACAGTATCCTCAATTGATTTTTGTTCTTTTGATAATTCTGTTAGTTTTTTTATATCAGAAACGATATTAGGATCCATCAATGAATTATTTATTTCTACATAACGGTTTTCTATCGCTTTTAATCTATCTATCATGATTCTACCTCCACCTTATATTGTAACATATCTCTCCCTTTTCATGGTGTAAATCCACCATATAGCAAGGATGGTTCCTTTAAATACACTTGATATAGTAATTGCCCACCAAATACCATCAATTCCGTAAAATTTGGCCAAGATAATGGCACCCGGTATTCTTAAAATATTAAAGACAATTCCTACTATAGAAGGTGGTTTATTAATACCAGCTCCATTGAATGCTCCTGAGGTAGCTATTTCAACCACCATGAACAGTTGTGACACACTAAGTATTCTTAAATAATCAACACCTAACCTGTACACTTCTGCTGAGGGATTAAATATCCTCATAAGAGTTCCTGCTCCAAAATACAGTACTCCATTTATAAACAGACCATATGTAACAAGTGGGATTAGTATTTTGTAATACCCCTCTTTGACTCTGTCATATAACTCTGCACCTAAGTTTTGACCAACAAAAGCTGCCAGTGCTACTCTAAATCCACCGGCTACCATCCAAGCCAGCGACTCAATTTGAGTCCCAAGTCTTTGAGTTGCTAATGCAGTTGCTCCAAATGTAGCTACTATTACTCCAATGTATACACTAATCAAAGTGAATGATAATGACTGAATAGCCATCGGTATGCTTATTTTTAACATTGATTTCATTGAAGCTATATCCACTTTTTTGAAGTTAAGTTTGAGTGGTCTCTTACGTGTGCTAAATATTATTATAAAAATTGCAGTTACAGTGAACTGTGAAATAATTGTTGCTACCGCAGCCCCTTGAACTCCTTTTTCTAGAACTAAAATAAATATTGGATCCAGTATTACATTTAACACTATCCCAACAGTATTAACTACAAGTGGAACTACACTTCTTCCGAGCCCATTGAATACCGATGAAAACGTAGGATTGAGGAAGTGAAAATATACAAATAATGAAATAATTGATAAATACTGCAATGCGTATTTAACAACTAAAGGATCATCAATTTTAAATATCCCAATTATTTGTGTTCTAAACAGATAACCAAACATACTATATAGAAATGCAATTATTAAAGTCATAACTAATCCTGACACTACATACCTGTTCAGTGATTTCTCGTCATTTCTACCAGCAGATTGCGGAACGAATGCATCTAATCCTATTTGGGTTAGCAAAATAAAGCCATAACCCATCCATAAGTAATAGCCAGCAGTTCCAACTGCGGCTAAGGCTTTTGTATTATCGATCCCAATATTTGTAACTCTAGATATCCAAAACATATCTGTAATATTGTAAGTCATTTGTACCAAAGACGTAAGGACTGCAGGAATTGCTACAACAAGTATCTTCCCAACAATACTACCCTTCGTTAAGTCAGTTATTCTCATATTAATACCTAGTCATAAATCGAATTTGATTTATACTCATCTTTTCTCATATTTCTAAATAGTCCAATTTCTTTTGCAAATAGAACTTCAAATTTTGTTGTTGCACCAGATCTGTTCTTAGCAATTGATATCTCAACAACTCCTGGAGCATCCGATTCTTCATTATAATAATCATCTCTATACATGAACATAACAACATCTGCATCTTGCTCTATTGATCCAGACTCTCTTAAGTCAGACATATTAGGACGTTTATCTTGTCTATTTTCAACTCCACGTGACAATTGTGAAAGAGCTAAAACTGGAACTTTTAAATCTCTAGCTAAGTTTTTCAATTTTCTTGAAATCTCAGATACTTCTGAAACTCTATTTCCTTGGTATTTTACAGAACCAGATAACAACTGTAAATAATCAATTACTACAAAGTCTAATTTATCTTCTTGAGCCATCTGACGACATTTTGCATATACATCAGCAACACTTGTACCTGATTGATCATCAAAATATATGTTCTTCTTACCAAGCATAGCAGCAGCAAATTCAATTTGTTGCCACTCTTTACTATTTATATTACCACTCATTATTTTCATACTATTAATACCCGAAACACTACTAAGCAATCTAGTAACGATTTGTTCAGCGCTCATCTCTAATGAGAAAAACGCTACATTACTTCCCTTTTCAGCCACATTGTATGCGATATTGATCGCAAATGCTGATTTACCAACAGCAGGTCTTGCCGCTAGAATAACTAAAGCACCATCTTGTAACCCTAATGTTGCATCATCAAAATCCGCGAATCCTGACGATAACCCAGTTACATGTCCTTTATGATTTTTATGTCTCTCAATTCCTTGAACTACCTCAGTAACTACACTAGATATTTTTCTGAAGTTAGCAGATCTTCTTTTCTTGGTCACTTCATAAACTTGTTCTTCTGTCATTTCAATCAATTCATCTGAAGACACTTGTTGTGAGTATGAAGCTTCAGCAATGTTAGTAGCCATTTGGATAACTTGTCTTGCAAGCGATTTATCTTTTACAATGTTTACATAACTGTCAACATTTTCTGCAGTAGGTAGAATATTACTTAACTCAATCAAGTAATCTATTCCTCCAACCTCGCTTTCAAGGTTTTTGTTAGTTAACGCATCTAAAAGAGTTGTATAATCAACGTCATTCCCTTGAGAATCAATATCAATCATCGCATTATAAATATGTTTATGAGACAACTTATAAAAGTCCTCAACATCTAATCTAGGCGCAATCTTTTTAATAGTTGCTTGGTCTATCAAAACTGCTCCTAAAACACATTGTTCAGATTCATGACTATACGGCATCTTTTTCATAATTATCCCTCTACTTTAACATCTAATTTTGCGATTACTTTTTTATGTAGTTCAATCTCTAAAACATAAACTCCTAGAGTGTTAATAGTTTCTTTGTTTTTAATTTTCTTCTTATCAATCTTTACATCATATTTCTTAAAATATTCTGAAACAACTTGCTTAGTTGATACAGTACCAAATACGCGTCCTTTTTCTCCAGTTTTCACTTTAATAGAAATAGGATTACTCTCAATAAACTGCTTCTTCAATGTCATTTCATGAATCTTAGCAAGTTCAGCGGCCTCTATAGCCTCTCTTTGCTCTCTCAAATCAGTAATTGCCTCTTCAGTAGCGCGTCTTGCTGATTTAGAGTTAACAAGAAAAGTTCCATAACCATTTGGAATTTCAATTACTTCCCCCATCTTACCTTTTCCTTTTACATCTTTAGTCAATATTACTAACATAAACTATACCTCTTTATCTAAATTCTTTAATTCACTTTTTATTTTAGTATAAACATCTTGGGTAGAGTCATCTACCTGTGCAGCAGCATTGTTTAAATGCCCTCCTCCACCAAGGTGCTCCATCAATACTTGTACATTCACATCACCGAAGCTTCTTGCAGAAACTCCAACAATTCCTTCTTCTAGCATCCCTATTACAACTGCAGCATCAACATTATCTATCATAAGTAACTGATCACTTAGTTTAGCTAATTGAACCCTAGATAATACTTCATTTGTCATGATTATACCAAATCTTTTCAGATATAACTCGGCAATTGATAATAGTCTTGATTGCATCATATAGTTATCAAAATCTTCTCTTAAGTATTTCTTGATATCCGTCATATTTGCTCCAAATAATCTTAGGAATGATGCAGCATCGAAAGTTCTTGCTCCAGTTCTCCATGAGAAGTTATTTGTATCTACAATAATACCTATAAGCATTAGAGTAGCCTCTGTTTGAGAAATCATAATATCATTCTCATAAAATTGCATAAGTTCAACAACCAATTCAACACTACTTGATGCATATGGTTCAACATATGATAAATTAGCTTCCACGAAGTTTGTTCCTCGTCTATGATGGTCAATTACAACTTTCTTACAATCATACTTATTTACGTCTCCGTATATAATATTCGCATTACTTACATCAACAACAATAATCAAAGTATCTTTTTTTATTATAGAATCAATCTCGTTCACAAACATTGAAGTAAATTCTTCTTTGTCTTTACTAAGTGAAGAGTACATTTTCTTAACAGCTATATCGGAATCATCATAATCAAAATATAAAGAAACTGGTACTTCACAAAAATCTACAAACTTTTTCATACCTATCATTGCACCGAGTGCATCATGATCAGGACTCTTATGAGTTACAATAACAACATTTGCGGACTCTTTTATAATTTGCATAAGTTGACCCGAAATCATTCGCGCTTTTACTCTCGAACGTTTTTCAACAGTATCAGATTTTCCACCAAAATACTTAATTTGCTCTCCTTGGACATCAACAACTGCTTGATCTCCACCTCTTTCAAAGGCTATAGCCAAAGCTTCATTAACTCTTTCACCAAGAGCAGTTACAGACTCATCATAACAAGCGATCCCAATTGATCCGTTAATTTGATAGTTTTCCTCTTTTGATATTTCTCTAATATCATTAAGTATTGCGAAGTCATCTTCTTCAAGTCTAATTAGTTGTTCATAGTCAAACAACATTTGGAATTTCTCACTTGAAAGACCTTTAACATATATCTCATTTCTTTCAGCCCATTCTCCAACTTTAGAGAAATAACTACTCTGAACTTTAATTCTTTCCTGAACATCCATATTTGCTAATGTTTCATCTAAATTATCAAGAGTCAAGTAACCCATTGATAATCTCCTATTACTATATTGAACAGTTAAATCAGATATTTCTGATAAATCCTGAATATAAAGTACATTAAATTCTTCATTAAACTCAACGTTAAGAGTAAACGTGTCTAATTGTAAGATAAACGAACTACTACTTTGTTGTAGATTCGGAATAATCTCCTCACTAAACTCATTCAAACTTCTGTTAACAAATGATTTACCAAAAAGTTGCTTGATAAAATTATTAGACCACTTAACAGTATACTCATGGTCAAACATAATCACACCAAATGGAAAGTCATTGATTGAGACTTCTCCTACTTTTTTAATTACATATGTAATTTGATTCATTTGATTTAATTTCTCTTCTAACCAATTTACTTCAAGATCAATTTTCTTAATTTTTCTTGAATAAATTAGGTATATAACTATACCAAGATTTAGTGACACTATTGAATAATAATAAATCAAATACTCTGTATTTACATAACTAATTGCTATTATATTTATAACGGCAATAGTCAATATAACACCTAAAAAATACAGTATTCTTTTAGCCATAATCCCACCTCACTAACTCCTATTATTATATCATACAAAAGTTATCAAATAAAAATGATTTCCTTCAACAGAAGAAAATCATTAGTAGTTTATTGTGTTGCAAATGGTAAAAAAGCCATGTGTCTAGATCTTTTAATAGCAATAGCTAATTTACGTTGATATTTAGCAGTAGTCCCAGTTACTCTTCTTGGTAAAATTTTACCACGGTCTGATACATACTTCTTAAGTAAATCAACATCTTTATAATCTATGTGTTTAACATTATTTTTAGTAAAATAACATTCTTTTCTTCTTCTTTTACGAAAATTTCCTCTTCGTTCCATAATTTACCTCCTTAAAATGGTAGATCATCATCACCTATCTCAATCGAACTAGCGCTTGAGAATGGGTCTTCGTTTTTGTCTTCTTTTACAGAATCAAACGGATTAAATTTGTTTTGTTGAGATGATTCATTTGAATATGATTTAGATTCCGATCTTTGTGAATCGCTTTTTGAATCTAAAAATCTCACGCTTTCAGCTACAACTTCAGTGATATATCGACGTGTTCCGTCTTGTGCTTCATAATTTCTAGTTTGAATACGTCCATCAACACCAACTAGACTACCTTTACGAACATATTTTCCAACATTCTCAGCAGTTTTCCTCCAAGCAACACATTGAATAAAGTCAGCTTCTGACTTACCATCTTGTGATGTGAAGTTTCTATTTACAGCTAATGTAAAAGTTACAACAGCTATATTTGTTGAAGTGAATTTTAGTTCTGGGTCTCTTGTTAAGCGACCTACTAGTACAACACGATTTATCATATTTTCACCTACGCTACATCTTTAACGATCATGAATCTGATGATGTCTTCTTTAATTCGGCAAAGACGTTCAAATTCTTCTATTTGGTCACCATCAGCTATAACTTTAGCTAATACGTAGTAACCTGTAGTATGTTTCTGGATTTCGTAAGCTAACTTACGCATACCCATTTCTTCAACTTCTGTAACAGATTCAAATGCACCAGTTAATTCTCCGATTAACTCAGTTCTTCTTTCCTCTTCACAGTTTGGTTGAACAATGAACATTGCTTCATACTTCATATAATTTCCTCCTTCTGGTCTATGGCCCTTCCGAGCAAGGACGAGCATAAAACTCGCTTAAACATATTACCATAATTACCTTAAATAGTAAAGGGTAAAAGCATTAACTTTTCCCTTTGTTTTATTGAATTATTTGACCCTACACATTGAATCTAAAATGAAGTACGTCTCCATCTTTAACTAAGTACTCTTTTCCTTCAAGACGCATTTTACCAGCTTCTTTTGCAGCTTTCTCGCTACCAGTAGCTAATAGGTCATCATAGCCTATAGTTTCGGCCCTAATGAATCCTCTTTCAAAATCGGTATGTATTATACCAGCACATTGTTTAGCCGTCATACCTTCTTTATACGTCCAAGCTCTAACTTCTTGAATTCCCGCCGTAAAGTAAGTCTTTAATCCAAGTAAAGCGTACGCTTCCCTTATCATAACTTGTAATCCAGATTCAGATGCACCAAGATCTTCTAAGAAAATAGCTTTCTCATCTTCCTCAAGTTCACTTAACTCAGATTCAATCTGAGCACTAACCATTACAACTTTATCATTATACTTACTTGCATAAGCTTCAATTTCTTTTATATATTTATTCCCTGCAGCTATATCATCTTCAGATACATTTGCAACATACATCATCGGTTTTAAAGTTAAGAAACTAAAGTGTTTAACAATTTTCATTTCGTTTTCATTCAGTTCAACACTTCTAGCTGGTAATTCGTTCTCTAATGCTTCTTGTATCTTTAAAAGAACTTCATATTCCCAAACTATTTCTTTCTCTTTTTTTAATTTAGCCTTTTTCTCAATCTTTGGTAATCTTTTGTCAATTGTTTCCATATCAGCAAGAATCAACTCTAAATTAATAGTTTCAATATCTCTCATTGGATCGATATCTCCATCGACATGAGTGATATTTTCGTCGACAAAACATCTAACAACTTGAGCAATCGCGTCTACTTCTCTAATGTGAGATAAAAACTGGTTACCAAGTCCTTCACCTTTTGAAGCACCTTTTACTAAACCTGCAATATCAGTAAACTCAAACAAAGTTGAAACTGTTTTCTTAGGTATAAACATTGTTGTTAAAACATCTAATCTTGGATCTGGAACTTCAACAGTCCCTATATTTGGTTCAATTGTAGCGAACGGATAATTCGCTGCTAATGCATTGTTCTTTGTTAATGCATTAAATAACGTAGACTTACCAACATTCGGCAGTCCTACTATTCCACATGTTAATGCCATTCTATACACCTCTTTTTCATACCAAATAATTATACATTATTTTAATATGATTTCCTAATAAAATCGCCTATTAAAGCGATTTATTTGAGTAAATTCATAAAAAAGATGACCCCCAGGGGAGTCATCGTGTTATATCTCGTCATCAATTACAACATAGTCGGGTGGTGTTAGTAGCGGCTTCGGGTTTAAAATAAGTTTCACTGTCTGTCTTATTGCTTTTGCAGTGTAATAACCATCAACTATTCTTTCATCATATACACACTTTAATTCAATGTATCTCTTGATCACAATATTTCCATCTTCATCTTTTTCAATCTTCTTAATTTTCTTACCCATTCCAATAAACCAAGAAACAGTTCCCACTTCATACAAATGATGATACACAGCATTGATTCTCAGTGATCCTAAATTTGTCACAAAGAAAGATGCATGGAACGGACTAAGTTCCCTTATTGATTTTGGTAAAAGTCCCATTCTATCCGACACTTTTATTAAGAATATTACGAAAGATATCATAAAATCTGGCATAAGGTTCAACATTCTAGTAAATCCATCTTGTTCATTACTAGATGAACCACCCTTATTCTCTTCAATACCAGTTCTAATTTTTTTTGCAACATCTATTAATGTATCTTTAGGATCATATACAACTTTAAGTTCAGTAGTTTCAGCATTATCGGACATTTCCTTTTTCACAGCTACAGCCGAAGATATTTCATTTCTTGCATAAATTTTCTTCCCAAAGACAAATCTATTGATTTTCGGTCTCTGAGAAATAGTTCTAACGAATGCAGCCATAACTAAATCCATAATACCCGCACTTGTACCATGTTCTTTATTTAATTCCTTTAATACTTTTAAAGCTTCATCGATATTAATAACTTCACTGTATTGAACAGTTGAATTAACTCTTTTCGGCATCACAAAGGGAATTATTCTATTATAATGTGAAAGTCTCTTTAGATGTTTACCATCCGGTCTATCAAATAATCTCATAGTGTTCTCCTAAAAATATGTTAACTCATTATAACAAAAAAAAGAGAAATAAAAATTATTTCTCTCCTAATATAATAGTTGTAAATGCATATTTTCCATCTCTATAGTATTTAACTTCAACCTCATCACCTGGATGATACATGAATAAAACATCTTTCAATCTGTAAACTCCGTCAATAACTACTCCACCGAGTTCAACTATTGTATCACCATCTTGTAAATCCGAGGTAAGATCTGCAGGTCCCCCTATAACAACTTCTGCAATATTAGCACCGAGTTCAATTCCTTCAGGTGGATCTGCCATATATCTTACATCAGCGATCCAAACACCAATTCTAGTTCTTTTTACAATCCCAAATTCCTCTAAATCAGATATAACTCTCTTAGCAATATCAGCTGGTATGCTGAACCCCATACCTTCAATATCGTCACTTACTAACTTGATTGTATTTATCCCAATGATTTCTCCTTGAAGGTTAAATAGTGGTCCACCGCTATTCCCAGGGTTTATAGCAGCATCATGTTGAAGCATTTTGACAAACACATCATCAATGCCGTCGTTATCAGTATCCTCGATTCCGATGAATCTATCTAATCCACCGATAATTCCAGTTGTAACAGAATTATAATATGTAAGTCCAGATGGAGAACCGATTGCAAATACAATTTGTCCTCTTTCGAGATCAGATATTTCTCCAAATGTCGATATTCCTATTTCTCTATCAGTCATGAATTTAATAACTGCTAAATCGCTCTCTGAGTCTGTTCCAACTAATTCAGCAGAAACAAAAGTGTAATCTGAAAAGTATATTTCCAGTTCAACAGAACCCTCTACTACATGATTGTTCGTAACTGCATAGTAATAATCATCCTCATATTTATATACTACCGCACTTCCTGAACCATTTGGTTGGCCGATATCATTTAAGTTTAGAATCGCTAAAACGCTCGAATCAACTAAAGCAATCGCCTCAACTAGTAACTCATTAAGATTTAGTATATTTAATTCTGGTAGATATGATTCTAAGTTGTTTTCAAGATAAGCTGCGATTTCTGCGTCTAAATTTTCTTCTAGATAAGATGCAATTTCTGCACCAAAATCAATTTCAACTTCTACTTTTGCAGGTTCTATTTCACAACCAACTAAGAGCATAACCATAAACAATGTTAGTATTTTTTTCAAAGTAATCACTCCTTCAATCCGAATATGTTAAGTGCATTTTCCCAAGTTGCTTTTGCAACTTGATCAGATGTCATTTCTTTTAATCGAGCTATTTCGTCAACTACATAAGATACATAATATGGTCTGTTTTCTTTTCCTCTAAAAGGATGAGGCGTTAAGTACGGACAATCCGTCTCAACAAGTAGTTTCTCAATTGGAACATGTTTCGCCACTTCCTTAGGAACTTTTGCGTTTTTAAAAGTAACTGGTCCTGCTAAGGAAATATACATTCCAAGACTTATAAACCTATCAGACATCTCTACAGATCCACTGTAACAGTGCATAATCCCTTTTATTTTACCGTGAGCTGCTAACAAATTATATGTCTCTTCTATCGAGTCTCTTGAATGTACTATCAAAGGTAGGTCGTGTTTTATAGCTAACTTGATTTGATAATTAAAAGAGTCCTTTTGTAAATCTACTGGACAAGTATCCCAGTGAAAATCAAGTCCACATTCACCGATAGCTACAACATTTGGATTATTCAATAACTCATCAAACTGCTTCATATAATCCAAAGTGTATACAGATGAGTCAGTTGGATGAAGCCCAACTGATGCATAAACTCCTTCAAACTGTTCAGCAATATCAATCGCACTCTTTGATGACTCTAAGTCGTATCCAACTACAACCAATCTCATTCCTAGTTCAAGCGACTTTTCTATTACTTCCTTATAATTATTCCTAAACGCTTTATCGTTTATATGTGTATGTGTATTAAAAATCATTATTCCACCAAATCCAATATGTGTCTTAGTGCTGCATTTGTGCTCTGTTCTCTAATCTCTTGTCTGTCCCCTTTAAAGATATGCTTAAAAACATAATCTTTCTTATAAAATGCTCCAATATAGACAAGACCAACTGGTTTTTCAGGTGTACCACCCGTCGGACCAGCAATACCAGTGATAGAAACTCCTATATCAGCGTTTGAGCACTTAGCGATACCTCTAGCCATCTCAATAGCAACTTCTTCACTAACGCTCCCATAAGTAACTAGCGAACTTCTACTAACACCTAAATACTTTTCCTTCGCGTCATTAGAGTAAGTAATGATACTCTCATCAAATACAGCAGATGAACCACTTACATTAACTAAACGGGCAGAAAGCATACCTCCTGTACAACTCTCAGCGAATGAGATTTTCAGTTTTCTATCTATTAATTTTTTCACTATTTTATTTTCCATAATTTCACCTATTCTATTATAGCAAAAAAAAGACCCACAAATGTGAGTCTTTTATGAATTAATTATTCAATAATGTCAGAAACATTACCAGCACCAACAGTACGTCCACCTTCACGGATAGAGAACTTAGTACCTTGTTCGATAGCGATTGGGTTGATTAAATTAACAATCATCTCAACATTATCACCAGGCATTACCATTTCAATACCTTGAGGTAACTCGATAACACCAGTTACATCAGTTGTTCTGAAATAGAATTGTGGTCTGTAGTTTGAGAAGAACGGAGTATGACGTCCACCCTCTTCTTTGCTTAAGATATAAACTTGAGCATGGAATTTTTTATGTGGAGTAACTGAACCTGGTTTAACAATAACTTGTCCACGTTCGATTTCTTCACGTTTAAGTCCACGTAATAATACTCCTACGTTTTCTCCTGCATCAGCATAATCTAACAATTTACGGAACATTTCTACTCCAGTAACAGTTGTAGTTTGAGTTTCTCTGATACCAATGATCTCGCATTGATCTCCAACAGAAATTCTACCACGTTCAACTCTACCTGTAGCAACAGTTCCACGTCCAGTGATTGAGAATACATCCTCAACTGGTAACATAAACGGTTTGTCAACGTCACGTACTGGAGTTGGGATGTATGAATCAACAGCATCCATTAAATCTAATATTTTTTGTAAATGAGTTTCATCACCTTGTAATGCTAATAAAGCAGAACCCATGATTACTGGAATATCATCACCTGGGAATCCGTACTCAGTTAATAAGTCTCTGATTTCCATTTCAACTAATTCTAGTAATTCATCATCATCAACTTGGTCAGTTTTATTCATGAATACAACTAATTTTGGAACACCAACTTGACGTGATAACAAGATATGCTCTCTAGTTTGAGGCATTGGTCCATCAGCAGCAGAAACTACTAAGATCCCACCATCCATTTGAGCAGCTCCGGTGATCATGTTCTTAACATAATCGGCATGTCCTGGACAATCTACGTGTGCGTAATGACGAGCAAGAGTTTCATACTCAACGTGTGCAGTGTTGATTGTGATTCCTCTTTCTCTTTCTTCTGGTGCACCATCAATTTGATCGTAAGCCATAACAGTAGCTCCGGTTACTTTTGATAATGCTAATGTAATAGCAGCAGTTAATGTAGTTTTACCATGATCTACGTGACCAATCGTTCCAACATTAACATGAGGTTTACTTCTATCGAATTTTACTTTAGCCATTTTAAAAATTCCTCCTAATGTTTTATATTTTCTTTTTTTTATTTTATATTAATACGCGAATAATCGCAAGTTTCCTTAACCTTTTCTTACTTTGATTATCTCTTCAGAAATAGATTTTGGACATTCCATGTAGTGACTAAACTTCATAGAATAGTTTCCGCGTCCTTGTGAATTAGATCTTAATGAAGTTGCGTATCCGAACATTTCAGATAAAGGGACATGTGCTTTAACTATTTGAGCATTTCCTCTTGTATCTTGTCCTTCAATACGACCTCTACGTTTTGTAATGTCTCCAATTATGTTCCCGATATAATCTTCAGGTACAATAACTTCCACTTCCATTAATGGTTCAAGAAGTACAGGATTACATTGTTTAGCAGCATTTTTAAGTGCCATACCTGCAGCAACTCTAAACGCCATTTCATTTGAATCTACATCATGATAAGATCCATCATATAATGTAGCTTTCATATCTATAATTGGATATCCAGCTAATATACCATTATCTAATGAAGCTTCTAATCCTTTTCTAACTGCTGGGATGTATTCTCTTGGAACAACACCACCAACTACACCATCAACGAATTCGAAACCTTTACCTTGATTTGGTTCAAATCTAATCCATACATGTCCGTACTGACCACTACCACCTGATTGACGGATAAATTTACCTTCAACTTCAGCTTCTGTAGTAATTGTTTCACGGAACGATACTTGAGGAGCACCAACACTTGCTTCAACTTTGAATTCACGTTTCATTCTATCAACAATGATATCAAGGTGTAATTCACCCATACCAGCTATGATACATTGACCAGTTTCTTCATCAGTATATGTTCTAAACGTTGGATCTTCTTCTGCAAGTTTTTGTAAAGCAACACCCATTTTATCTTGGTCGCCTTTTGAATTAGGTTCAATAGCCACTGAAATAACAGGTTCAGGGAATACCATTGACTCTAATATAATTTCAGCTTTCATATCACATAATGTATCACCAGTTGTAGAATTCTTAAGTCCTATAGCAGCAGCGATATCTCCAGCAAATACTTCAGGTATTTCTACTCTGTCATTTGCATGCATTTGTAATAATCTACCAATTCTTTCTTTCTTTCCTTTGTTAGCGTTTAATATGTAAGACCCTGATTTAAGTGTCCCAGAATAAACTCTAAAGAAAGTTAATCTACCTACGTATGGATCTGTCATTACTTTAAATGCTAACGCAGCAAACGGTTCGAAGTCACTTGATTTTCTAGTTCCTTCATCTCCATTTGGTAATGTTCCAACGATGTCTGCAACATCAATTGGAGCAGGTAAATAATCTATAACAGCATCTAATAAAAGTTTAACACCTTTATTTTTAAATGCACTTCCGCATAATACAGGGAACATCAAAACTTCTAGAGTACCCTTTCTTATTGCTTCTTTAATTTTCGAAGTTGGAATTTCTTCTCCTTCTAAGTAAAGCATCATTAATTCTTCATCAAATTCAGATATTGCTTCAATCATCACATCTCTTTGCTCTAAAGCTAAATCCTCTAGATCAGCAGGAATTGAAATCTCTTTATAAGATTCATCTGCATCCCCTTCATATTCATATGCTTTCATTTCAACAAGATCGATAATTCCACTAAAATTATCTTCAGCCCCAATTGGCCATTGTAGAGCAATTGCATTAGCCCCTAATCTACTTTTAATTGATTTTACTGAAAAATCGAAATCAGCACCAATTTTATCCATTTTATTTACAAAACAGATTCTTGGAACCATATATTCTGTTGCCTGACGCCAAACCGTTTCAGTTTGTGGTTCTACACCTGCTTGTGCATCTAAAAGTGCTACTGCACCATCTAATACACGAAGTGATCTAGAAACTTCAACTGTGAAGTCTACATGTCCTGGAGTATCGATAATGTTAATTCGATTCTTCTTCCAATATGCAGTTGTAGCAGCAGAAGTGATTGTGATACCACGCTCTTGTTCCTGCTCCATCCAGTCCATTTGTGAAGCCCCATCATGGGTTTCACCAATTTTATGAGTTACACCTGTATGGTATAGGATTCTCTCTGTTGCTGTAGTTTTACCAGCATCAATGTGAGCCATGATACCAATATTACGTGTGTTCTCTAAGCTAACTTCACGAGCCATATTACTATCTCCTTTTTTTTTCCTTTATTTCTTACCAGCGATAATGTGCAAATGCTTTATTAGCTTCTGCCATTCTGTGAATATCTTCGCGTTTTTTAACTGAGTTACCTTGACCATTTGATGCATCCATGATTTCTTTTGCTAAACGCTCTTCCATTGTTTTTTCATTTCTCTGACGAGAATATAATGTTAACCATCTTAATCCTAGAGTTGTTCTTCTTACTGGTCTAACTTCTACTGGTACTTGATAGTTAGAACCCCCAACTCTTCTTGCACGAACTTCTAATACAGGCATGATGTTCTCTAACGCCTCATTAAACACTTCGACAGGATTACGATCAGTTGCTTTTCCGATTCTCTCGAAAGCTCCGTATAATATATTTTGTGCAGTTCCTTTTTTACCATCCAACATAATACTATTTACTAATTTAGAAACTAGTTTTGAGTTGTAAATTGGATCAGGTAATACGTCTCTTACAGGTACATTTCCTTTACGTGGCATACCAATCTCCTCCTTTCATTATTTAGGTCTTCTTGTTCCATATTTAGAACGAGCTTGTTTACGTCCTTCTACACCAGTCGTGTCTAAAGTACCACGAACGATATGATAACGTACACCAGCTAAATCTTTTACACGTCCTCCGCGAATCAACACAACACTATGTTCTTGTAGTGAATGTCCAATTCCAGGGATGTAGGCTGTTACTTCTTGTCCATTTGTTAAACGTACACGTGCGAATTTACGTAAAGCCGAGTTAGGCTTACGAGGTGTCATCGTTGAAACACGAGTACACACTCCACGTTTCTGAGGTGAGTAAGTCATTGTAGCTTTTTTCTTAAGAGAGTTAATTCCAACATTTAGATGTCTAGATTTAGACTTCTTAACTTTGCTTACACGACCTTTTTTAATTAGTTGATTAATAGTAGGCATTTCGTATCTCCTTTCTTTTCCACATTACCAGGTGGTTCATTTTTCTTATTTTTATTAGGCTTCGCCGTAGCAAAGCCAAATATTCAAGCTTAGTAATTATAATATCTAAGCGTGAAAAAGTCAATAATAACAACACTATATTGACAACAAACGTGCCAACATGTGTACACCTGAATTTCTTTTCCTTTGATATTATATCATATGTTATAATAAAGGCAAGAAAATTACGTAAAAAAGGAGCAAAAATATGAAAATAATTAAGCCGTTCATAAAGCTATACTTCTTGTTCTCAATTCTACTAATGCTAGGTATTTCATTTTCATTAGTTGTGTACCAATGGGGTGACTCAATGTCCTTCTTAGAATCAATAGGACTATCAAGAGAGTTCTTCGTTAGTGAGATGAATATCTTAGGAACCGAGATGAGTTTAATAGAATTACTAATAAGAATATGGGTATTCAACCTAGGATTCAGCGGGTTCTTAGCGGTAACTGTATACGCTGTTGAAGAGGAAATGGGATTCACATCAAAAACAGCTATGTATGCTTTGATTTGTAATTTAGTGTTTGCTCTGTTAGTAATAATCTTACTCCGTAAAGTATTAGGAAAAAAAGCTTTAGGGCTAGGGGTAATATAATATGAGATCATTTTTAAAACTGTATGCTGTCATTTCTGTTTCATTTATCTTTTTAATTTTCGCTCTAATAGCGATTTATCCTGACAATTTCTTAAATTTTGTAAGTGAAGTACTTAACCTAATCTCCAGTGAAACTCAAAGTATATCAGACTTATTCACTCTAGATCTTCCATTCGTAGAAAGTATGTTTTCATACTTGTTTACAATTTATGGATTAAATATCATCGCAAACATCGTAATTGCCGTATTTGCTTATTTAACTGAAGATAAGTTTAACTCAAACGTAGCAAAATACGCACTAATCGTAAATGTAACTTTCTTCTTTGTGATAATCTACACAGCTAAATTATTAGTTGAGGGTGGGTTTAAATCAATTAGAAGATTAGTTGGGCTTAAGAAAACTTAGTAACAATTTAACTATAAATAAAAAAGGCGGAAGATTCCGCCTTTTGTTTATTCTTCAAATCCTTGTTCAAAATCAGTATCTAGTTCTTCCTCAGGAAGATCATATTCAATACCAATATTTCCTAAAATACCTGTTCCTGCAGGAATTAATCCACCAATGATTACATTTTCTTTTAATCCTTTTAATGGGTCAATTTTCCCTTGGATAACTGCATCCGTTAAAACTTTTGTAGTTTGTTGGAATGAAGCAGCACTCAAGAACGATTCTGAATTTACAGCTGATTTCGTAATACTTAATATTTGAGGTCTACCAACAGCTGGATTTTTACCTTCAGCAAATGCAACTTTATTAGCTGCTAAATACTTTTTCTTAGGCACTAACAATCCAGGTAACAAGTTAGTATCTCCTTCTTCTATTATTAAAACATTTTTGAACATTTGTCCAATAATTATCTCAATATGTTTATCTTGAATCTCTACACCTTGTGAACGATATACTTTTTGTACTTCTTTAAGAATGTAGTTTTGAACAGCCTCAACTGTTGAACTTTTTAGTAAATCTTTTGGAGCAATATGTCCTTCAGTTAATGGTTGACCAGCAACTACAGAATCTCCAATTTCAACAACCATTGATGAGTTAGATGAATCAGATTTATGGTCAACTGGTTCAACTTTACCTTCAATTTTTCCTTCAACTTGGATGATATATTTGTTTTTATCAAACTCAATCGATTTAACAACACCGTTAAGGTTTGAAATAGTTGCAGGATTTTTAGGATTTCTCGCTTCAAACAATTGTTCGATACGTGGTAACCCCTGCGTGATATCTGTACCGGCAACTCCACCAGTATGGAACGTACGCATTGTTAACTGAGTACCCGGCTCACCAATTGATTGTGCTGCGATAACTCCAACAGCTTCACCAATCTCAACAATAGAACCAGTTGCTAAGTTTTTACCATAACATTTAATACATAAACCTTCTAAACTATCGCAAGTTAAGTTAGTTCTAATCTGCATTTTTTTATGTCCAGCAGCAATGATCGCGTCAGCAATTTCTTCTGAAACGTATTCATTTCTGTCAACGATTAATTCTTTCGTTTTAGGATTAAATACTTGTGTAGATGCAAATCTACCAACTATACGATCTCTAAACTCTTCAATCATTGTTCCATCTTTGTCTACAACATCGTAAACCATTCTACCTTTATCAGTTCCACAGTCATGTTCAACAATAATTACTTGTTGTGAAACATCTACAAGTCTTCTTGTTAAGTACCCTGAATCTGCTGTTTTAAGTGCCGTATCTGTTGATCCTTTACGAGCACCATGTGTAGAGATAAAGAACTCACTCATTGTAAGTCCCTCAATGAAACAAGAGATGATTGGTAACTCTATTGTTTTACCTGAAGGGTTTGCCATTAATCCACGCATACCTTCTAACTGTGTAAAGTTAGATGCATTACCACGGGCACCAGAATGTGCCATCATGAAGATGTGGTTAACGTCGGCTTTATCTGCCATTTCCTTCTTAATATCTACTTCTAGTTCTGCTTTAGCATTTTCCCATTCCTTAATAACTTTTGCATATCTTTCTTCATCAGTTAATAATCCACGGTCATATGCATCTTTATATTTTTTAACTGTCTTACTAGCTTTATCAACAACTCTTTTTTTAGAAAAGATTACTTTTACATCACTTGAAGCTACTGTGATACCAGCTATTGTTGAATACTTGAATCCAAGATCCTTCATTTTGTCTAACATCTTAGATGTTTCAGTTGTATGACAAACTTTTAACACATGAGAGATTAGATCTCCCAGGAACCCTTTTTTGAATGCAGACTCAACTGCTCTTGCTTCAATAGCTTTTTTAATACTATGACCCTTAGACACAAAGAACTTATCATCGATATTTGTAATCAAGTTTAGATTAGTAGGTTCATTTATGAATGGGAATACTTGTGGGAAAGTTTCAGTAGGAATAATCCCGTTGAATATAATTTTCCCGTAAGTAGTGATTAAATATTTATCAAGTTGCTCTTCAGAGAACTTGTTAAATTTAAATTGTTTTGCCGGAATAGCTATTCTAGAATGTAAAGTTATTCTGTCATTTTCATATGCAATTTCAACTTCATTTACATCTTTGAAGACTAATCCTTCTCCAATTTCACCAATTCTTTCAATAGTTAAGTAGAAGTTTCCTAGTACCATATCCTGTGAAGGTGTAACTACTGGTTTACCATCCTTAGGATTCAGGATGTTGTTAGAAGCTAACATTAATAATCTTGCTTCTGCTTGTGCTTCAGCACTTAAAGGTAAATGAACTGCCATCTGATCCCCATCGAAATCGGCATTGAATGCCGGTGTTACTAGTGGATGTAAACGAATAGCTTTTCCTTCAACCAATTTTGGCTCAAACGCTTGAATACCTAATCTATGTAGAGTAGGTGCTCTGTTCAGTAGTACTGGATGCTCTCTGATTACTTTTTCAAGAACGCTCCATACTCTTGGATCTTCTTTATCTATTAAAATCTTAGCTTTGTTTGTAGACATATTAGGCTCAGTTTGATCAACGATCATTTGTCTAATAACAAATGGTCTGAACAAGTTAAGTGCCATTTTTTTAGGAAGTCCACACTGGTGCATTTGTAAATCCGGTCCAACAACGATTACTGAACGTCCAGAATAATCTACACGTTTACCCAGTAAGTTTTGTCTGAATCGACCTTGTTTACCTTGTAATGATTCACTTAAAGATTTAAGTGGTCTATTTTTTTCCATTACTCTTCTTGATTTTTTACTTGAATTGTCGATTAAAGCATCAACTGCTTCTTGAATCATACGTTTCTCATTTTTAATCATTAAGTAAGGTGCATTTTGAGTATACAACTTTCTTAAACGCTTATTTCTGTCAATAATACGCTTATAAAGTTTATTTAAATCTGTTGTAGCGAAACGTCCACCATCTAATTGTACTAATGGTCTTAAATCTGGTGGAAGTACTGGTAACACGTGCATTACCATCCACTCTGGTTCATTATCAGAATTTATGAATGCTTCAACTATATCTAGTCTTTTAATTAAGTGAGTTCTTTTTTGCTTAGGTGCAATTTCTAAAGATCTTCTTAATTTAATAGTTTCTTCTTCTAAGTTTAAATCTATTAATAGTTTTTCAATTGCTTCAGCACCAGTTAAGGCTTTGAAACGATTACCATAAACCATTAGGAATCTTGCATGATCTTGTTCAGATAAGATTTGACTCTTAACTAACTCAGTATCACCCGGTTGAATAACGATGTAAGAAGCTAAATACATAATTCTTCTTAATTCATCTTTTTTCATTTCTAATAATGTAGCTAATTTACCACTTTTAAAGTACCATTCATGAACAACTGGAGCAGCTAATTCAATATGCCCCATTCTTTCACGACGTACTTTAGATTCAGTGATTTCAACACCACATTTTTCACATTTTTTCCCAATGTCAGTTTGTCTCTTAGATTTCGAACAAGAACACTGGTAATCTTTTTGAGGTCCAAATATAACTTCACAGAATAATCCGTCATTCTCAGGTTTTGAAGTTCTATAGTTGATAGTTTCACCAGACTTAACTTCACCATAAGACCAACCTCTTATTTCATCAGGTGATGCTAATTGAACTTGAATATATTTATATCTACCCATAACTTCACCTACGTTCTTTCTCTCAAGCCGAATTTTGTGATGTAGTCTTCTTCAGTAGCCTGAACTAATGATTTATTAGCTTCATCTTCTCCGTCTTGATTTATTAATTTTACGCTTATACCTAAAGCTTGTAATTCTTTGATAAGTACTCTGAATGACTCCGGAACTGAACCTTCAGGAATCGGTGTACCAGTTACAATAGCTTTAAACACTTTGTTTCTACCGATAATATCATCTGACTTAACAGTTAACATTTCTTGTAGAGTATATGCAGCACCATATGCTTCTAATGCCCATACTTCCATTTCCCCAAATCTTTGCCCACCATTTTGAGCTTTACCACCCATTGGTTGCTGAGTTACAAGGATATATGGTCCAACACTTCTTGCATGTAGTTTATCGTCAACCATGTGAGCTAACTTAACCATATACATTACTCCAACAGAAATTCTATTGTCATATTTACGACCAGTTTGACCATCATAAAGTGTTGTTTTACCATCAGGATCCATTCCCGCTTCAGCCATGATATCGTCTAAGTCAGTTAACTTAACTCCATCAAATACTGGTGTAGCGATGTGAACACCTAATTTTTTAGCAGCCATTCCTAAATGAATCTCTAGAATCTGACCAATATTCATACGTGACGGTACACCTAGTGGATTTAACATAATATCTACTGGAGTTCCATCTTCCATATAAGGCATATCTTCCACAGGTAATATTTTAGAGATAACCCCTTTATTACCATGGCGTCCTGCCATTTTGTCTCCTTCTTTGATCTTACGTTTCTGAACAATAAACACTCTTACAAGTTCATTCACACCATTTGGTAAATCATCACCATTTGCAGTTGAGAAATGTTGAACTTGAGAAACGATACCTCCACCAGAATGTGGAACTCTTAATGATGTATCTTTAACGTCTCTTGCTTTTTCAGAATAGATCGCGAAGATTAATTTTTCAAAGTTAGAAAGGTCAGCTTGACCTTTAGGAGTAATCTTACCAACTAAGATTTGTCCAGGTTTAACTTCAGCACCCACGTATACAATACCTCTTTCATCCAGAGATCTAAGTGATTCAGATTCAGCACCAGGAATTTCCCTTGTGATTTCCTCTTTACCTACTTTTGTATCGCGAACTTCTACTTGGTAATCTTCAATGTGAATTGAAGTATAGATGTCATCAGTTACTAAGTCTTCACTCATAACGATTGCATCCTCATAGTTGTATCCATTCCATGTCATGAATGCAACTGTAACGTTTCTACCTAATGCTAATTCTCCAACTTCCATAGCTGGACCATCTGCAATTACTTCACGTCTGTCAACATGATCACCAGTTCTTACAATTGGTTTTTGTGTAATATTTGTTGATTGATTAGAACGTTTGAATTTTTGTAAGTTATAAGTTTCCTTACCTTCTAACGTTTTGATAACTATTTTCTTAGCATCAACATAATCAACAACACCGGAATTTCTTGCCACAACAGCTGAACCAGAATCTTGAGCAGCTTTGTACTCAATCCCCGTTCCAACAAATGGAGATTCAGGTTTTAATAATGGAATTGCCTGACGCTGCATGTTGGCACCCATTAAGGCACGGTTTGCATCATCATGTTCCAAGAAAGGAATACATGCAGTTGATACTGATACAATCTGCTTAGGAGAAACATCAATAAAATCAACTTCTGATGTTTTGAATAACTTCGTTTCACCTTTATATCTTGCAACTATTTCATCTGCAGTAATAACATTATTTTCATCTAAAGTGATGTTTGCTTGACCAATAACTTGTTCTTGGTCTTTATCAGCACTCAAGTAAACTATTTCATCTTCAAGTACTCTACAAGTACCTTTTTCAATTCTATAATATGGAGTTTCAATGAACCCATACTTATTAACTTTTGCATAAATACTTAAACTGTTGATTAACCCAATGTTTGGTCCCTCAGGAGTTTCGATTGGACAAATTCTTCCATAATGTGAATAATGCACATCTCGAACTTCGTATGAAGCTCTTTCACGAGATAAACCACCTGGCCCAAGGGCAGATATTCTTCTCTTATGTGTAAGTTCATCTAATGGATTTGTTTGAGCCATGAACTGTGAAAGTTGTGAACTACCAAAGAATTCTTTGATTGTAGAAGACAATTGCTTACTTTCAATTAAGTTACCAGGCTTCATTTCAGTAGGATCTTTTGTAGACATATTCTCACGAATACGTTTATCAATTTTTGTTAAACCAATTCTAAATTGATTTTGTAATAATTCACCAATTAGTCTAAGTCGTCTATTTTGAAGGTGGTCAATTACCATATCGTAACCAGCACCATCATAAAGATTCATATAATAACTCATTGAAGCAAAGATATCAGATGGTGTAATCGTAGTTTTGTCTTCTTTACTATAATTACCAACGATTCTAATATTGAATCGTTCCTCATCTTTAGTCATTACAACATCTAAAGACTCTACATATATAGGCTCATCAAACCAGTTACCTGAATAATTTAACTCTCTAGTAATAGATTGTCTATTCTTATCAAGAATATCTGCAACTTCGCCTCTAATAATCGAACCTTTTTCGATTAATACTTCACCAGTGTTAATATCAATTAAATCGTTAGCTAATTCTAATCCTCTAGCTCTTTCTAAAACATCAAGTTTTATATTAACTTTGTAACGCCCTACAGCTGCTAAATCATAACGTTTTGGATCAAAGAATCTAGCAATGATTGTTCCTTTAGAACCTTCAATAGTCCCTTGTTCACCGTTTCTGATTGTAGTGAAAGCTTTTAGTAAAGCTGTATCAGTATTAGTTGTTGGATCTTTTGCTAAAGTTTCTAATAAATGTGGATTATCACCAAAAAGGTCAATTATTTCTTCATTTGAAGAAACACCTAACGCTCTAGCAAATACACTTAACTCTAACTTTTTAGATCTGTCTAATTTAACATATAATTCATCTTTTGATTTAATTTCGAACTCTAACCATGCACCACGTGTCGGAATAACTTGACCCATAAATACATTAGAGTTTCTTTTTTTATCAAATTCTTTTGTGAAATAAACCCCGGCAGAACGGATGATCTGTGTAACGATAACACGTTGTGCACCGTTAATTACAAATGTACCTTCTGGAGTCATCATCGGAACATCACCAAGGTAAAGTTTCTGTTCTTTGATTTCACCTGTTTCTTCAAATACTAATTTAACATTAACTCTTAACTTAGAAGAATAATTTACTTCTCTTCTCTTAGATTCTGGAACATCATAAATTGGCTCTTCAAATTCAAAATCACCAAAATACATTTTAATATTCCCAGAATGATTTTCAATTGGAGAAATGTATTCAAATAAATCTGTTAGTCCTTGTTTTAAGAACCATTCAAATGATTCTAATTGAATATCAATTAAACCAGGTAATTCAGCATTAAGCTTTACTCTAGAGTAATTTCTTCTCTCGCGATGCTTACCAAACTTTTCGTTTCTAAAATTCATTCTTTCACCTCGTATTCTCTATAAAAGAACTACTAGTTCTTAGTACTTCTAAGGACAAAATACCCTCTGTCCTTGTTAACTACGTCAGCATTCCCAAAGACTTCAATCATCTTTTTCTTAGCTGATGGAGCTCCTTGTTTCTTTTGAATCACAATCCAAAGTTCACCATCTATTACTAAATGGTCCTTGGCTTCTTCAATTATTGCATGTACGATGTGCTTACCCGCCCTGATCGGTGGATTAGAAATGATACTCGAATATTCATTAACCACATTCTGATACAAATTAGAGTTGAACACTTTTACATTATCAAGTTTATTTAACTTGATGTTCTGTTCAGCTAATTTGATTGCTCTGTCATTGATATCGACCATATCAATTCTCTGTTTTGGATAGAGCTTACCCAAGACAATCCCGATAGGTCCATAACCACAGCCTACATCCAATATTCTCTCAAATGGTCCTTTAAAAGAGTTAATCAGAACTCTTGAACCGTAATCGACATCTCCTTTTGAGAAGACACCAATATCTGTTATAAAAGAGAAACTATTCTCACCAAAAACAGCCTTTATTTCTTTAGGCTTACTTTCTAGATTGCTGTTATTCGTATAATAGTGATCCATTTAATCACCCTTCATTAAGGAATTTGAGGGCAGAAAACCTAAGTTCTCTACCCTAAAATTAATTCCATAATTATTTAATGTCTGCAGTTGCTCCAGCAGCTTCTAATTGTTCTTTGATTTCTTCAGCTTCTTCAGGTGTAATACCTTCTTTAACTGGTGATGGTGCATTATCAACTACTGCTTTTGATTCTTTAAGTCCTAAACCAGTGATAGCTTTAACAGCTTTGATTACAGCAACTTTAGATGCTCCAATAGCAGTTAAGATTACTGAAACTTCAGTTGGACCTTCGTCTACAACTGGAGCAGCAGCTACAGCCATTGCACTTGGATCAACACCGAATTCGTCTTTCATTGCATCTACCAATTCTTTAACTTCTAAAATTGTCATTTCTTTTAATGCTTCAATAAAAGCATCTCTTGTTAATTTAGCCATGTATTTATTCCTCCTAAATAGGTTATTAGTTTTTTTCTGTTATTCAACAGATTCTTCTACAGATTCTTCTGCAGATTCATCAGTATACATATGCAAAGCGATTGCTAAGTCTTTTACAGTACCCATCATTCCAGCTGCTAACATAGTTAACAGTGATTGTCTTGATGGAAGTGTAGCGTATACTAGTAATTCGTCGTTTGCAACGTAACTACCATCGATAACCCCAACTTTAAGGTCAAGTTTATCATTCTCTTTTGCAAAGTCATATAGTACCCTTGCTGCAGCAACAGAATCCCCTTTCGAGAATGCGATTGCGTTTGGTCCTGTTAATGAATCTACTAAATCACTAAATCCTGCTTCGATTGCAGCACGTTTAACGATGTTGTTTTTGATAACTTTCATCTCACAACCCTCAGCTAAAAGAGCTTTACGTAATACAGTTACTTGTTGAACTGTTAGACCTAAATAGTCCACAATTACGATCGACGATGATTCATTGATTTTTGCAGTTAGAGCATTTACTTCGCTAATTTTAGCTTGAAGTCTTAACTCATTCATTGATTCCACCTCCTGCTTTTCTAATAGAAAACCTCTCTCATCATTTATAAGACAAAAGAGGGAAATCATAAATTAAATGATTTTTTTACCTCGGTAGGAAATTAAGCTTTCGCACCTACTGTCTACGGGAAACACTAACCATGCTAATAGTTATATATATTTACTGAACCTTAACTAAAGATTCTGAACTTACTTTAATACCAGGACCCATAGTTGATGATATAGAAATATTCATCATATAGATTCCTTTTACTGTTGACGGTTTAATTTTCATTAATCTGTCAAACAAAGCTTGGATATTTTCTTCAAGTTGAATAGCATCGAAAGATACTTTACCAACTGAAACTTGAACATTACCAACTTTATCGTTACGATATTCAATTTTCCCTGCTTTGATTTCAGTTACAGCTTTAGTTACATCCATAGTAACTGTCCCTGTTTTAGGGTTTGGCATAAGTCCACGAGGCCCAAGTATACGACCAAGTTTTCCAACTTCTCCCATCATATTTGGTGTAGCAACGATTACATCAAAATCCATCCAACCATCTTGAACTTTTTTAACTAAATCACTGTCACCAACAACGTCTGCTCCAGCATCAATCGCTTGTTGAGCTTGTTCACCTTTTGCGAACACAACTACTTTTTGCGTTTTACCAGTACCATGCGGCAATACCATTGCTCCACGGATATTCTGATCTGCTTGTCTTGGATCAACGTTTAATTTGATAGCTAACTCTACAGTTGCATCAAATTTTTCATAACTTAACTCTTTAACTAAGCTTACAGCTTCGCTAACTTCATAGCTCTTACCTTTTTCTAATTTAGTAATCGCTGTCTGAAGTTGTTTACCTTTTTTCGGCATTTTTACTTCCTCCTAATGTGGTTTAACGGAATCTCCTCCCACAAATTAGATTGTGTATATAAACAACCTAAATGCGATTAGTCCTCAACAACGATTCCCATGTTTTTAGCAGTACCAGCAATAATATTCATTGCTGCTTCAACATCATTTGCATTTAAGTCAGGCATTTTGATTTCTGCTATTTCTCTTAACTTGTCGCGAGAAATTGTCGCAACAGTTTCGTTTGCACCTAAAGCACTACCGCTTTTGATGTTACAAGCTTTCTTTAACAAATCGCTTGCTGGTGGTGTTTTCATGATGAATGTGTAACTTCTATCATCATAAACACTGATAACTACTGGTATGATACTACCCATTTTGTCTTTCGTCGCATCATTGAAACGAGCGCAAAATTCTTGGATATTAACTCCAGCTTGTCCTAATGCTGGTCCAACTGGCGGAGCTGGATTAGCTCTACCTGCTTGGATTTGCAGTTTAACTACCTTTGAAACATTTTTCTTTTTAGCCACTAGACGCACCTCCTTGTGTTCTGTGATGTGGTTATATTGGGCAAGCCCTCCCACACATTTTTATAAGCATGGCGCATTACACGCCCATACATTTTACAAGACTTTAGTATCAAAGTCAATGGTTTGAGTAAAAAAGAACAAAAGGACTCCTAAAAAGAATCCTTTAGAATAATGCCAATAACTGCATGATTACTCTGAATCAACATCTACAACTTGATCATCATCAAGTTCATTTTTGAATTTCGACATTTTACCTGCAAAATTAAATTTAATAAATAACCTTAATACACCGTAACCAATTAGCAACAATGCTATCAATGTATTAAAAGCAATTATAATAATCCCAGGGAAAATCACTATTACCACACCTACTAGCATAGCTATAATCCCAGCACTAGCTAAGGACTTGTTCATTGGAGTTTTAATCTTGTTATATTTTACTAAACGTAAAATTCCATTATAGATAAACATCCCACCTACTAAGTAACCTAAAACGTTTCTACTTAATGGATTAAAGAAAACTAGTACTACTCCAATAGCCACCATTAGTAAGCTATTAACTATTCTTTTACTTTTAGCTCTAAGTTTTTCATGGAAGCGTTTTGATCCCGTGATAATTAAAACTATTCCGATAATAAACGCAATGATATTAAAAACAGTAAATGGGAAAATCAAAATTATGATACCAAGAACTAGCGCAATGATTCCATCTATTTTTTTCATCATATCCTTCATTAAATCACCTCAATTAATTATATATTATTATTCTCTTTTAAGATACTTTAACCCTTCTGTTATCAATAGATACATCAAAATTGAATAAAGCAGTCTCGTTGAATGAAAAACTCCAAAATAAAAGGCTAGTAAACTAGCCTCTTCTAACATCTATTTGTGTAAACGATAATTCCAGTGGAGTGCTTCTACCAAACATATCTACAAGAACTTCAACTTTCTGATCTTCTTGATTAATTGATTTGATAACTCCAAGTTGTCCCATGAATGGACCTTCGATAATATGTACTTTATCTCCGATTTCAGCATCAAGTTCAACAATTTCAACCATTCCACATTTTTTAAGAATAGGTTCAATTTCTTCATTTGTAAGTGGAACTGGTTTAGTTCCCCCACCACTTGATCCCAAGAATCCTGTACACCCGGGCGTGTTTCTTACGATAAACCAAGATTCATCAGTAACCATCATCTCTACGAATACATACCCTGGAAACATTTTCTTAAGTTTTTCAACTTTTTTACCAGCCGCGTTTACTTCAATCTCAATTACTTCTGGTATGAAAACTTGATAAATAAAGTCTTCCATCCCCATTGATGTAATACGTCTTTCTAGATTCAATTTTACAGAATTTTCAAATCCTGAACTTGTTTGTGCTATATACCAACGTTTTTCTTCCATTTCACTCACCTAAATAAATATCCCAAAGAAAGAAGCGATAACTGAATCAAAAATTAAAAAGATTGCTGTTAATCCTAATATGAATGTAAATACTTTTACAGTATGATCACCATAAACCGCTTTAGTTGGTGGCGTTAATCTTCTTAATTCCTTAAATGAAGGTTTGAAGATTGGCCAACTTCCAATTATTAATCCAATAAATCCAGTGACAAAGAATACAATCGCTGAAATTAATGGGAACGTACCTAATACAGGAACACCTGCATTGATAGTTAATGTACCATTCATTATAAAGGCACTTACTACCATTATAACTATAGATAGAAATACTAGGAATAAACTTTCATACTTATATTCCTTAGATAGAATCTGCCAAATGGAACTCTTTTTATTCTCACTCATAATACTTTCCTCCTCAGAGCTATTTCGTCTCTTTATGTAATGTATGTTTATTACACTTTTTACAATATTTTTTTAGTTCTAATCTTTCTGCAACTTGTGTATTCTTTTCAACATTATAGTTTCTTGAGAGACACTCTGTGCAAACCAATATAACTTTTTTTCTCATATTTTCTTCCTTTTACGCTATAAAAATATACCAAAGATAAACTATATTGTCAAGAAATCTCCTTGAAACACCGTAGTTTTATCTTTATCCTATACAATGCATTATATACTCTTTTTTCTTTCATTCCAAACAATTTTGAGATATTAATAATTTTTCGGTTCATAACATAATGTTCATAAAACACATTGAACTCACTTTCCGTTAGAACTTCACGAGCTTTTTCGACGTGTTTACTAGTTATATAGTATGTTTCCGGTTCTTCTACTACAAATGTATTAATAATCTCTTCTGATAGAATAGCCATTGGTTTATTGGCTTTTTTTAGTAGCGTTAAAAATTTCCTTACTAACAATAGTTCAAAAAATCTTGTGAACGTCTTGTTGAATTTTGGATCAAATTTACGAATAGCATCTAACAAAGACAAACACCCTTCTTGGTAAAAATCCTCATGTTGTGACCGATGTATATTAAATCTATATATTTTAGACCTAATTAAATTGTGGTATTTGTTCAACATGATATCCCTAGCAACTTCGTTTCCTTCTTCAATCAAATAAAGCAATTCATAATCATTAATAATAATTTCCTCCCTTTAATGACGGCCTTTAAAAACCTCGTACATCATTAAAGCGGCAGATACTGAAGCATTAAGTGAGTTTACTTTACCATTCATAGGTATTTTAACTAAGTAATCACACTGCTCCTTAACCAATCTACTAATACCCTTACCTTCAGACCCGATAACTATAGCGATTCGCATGTTACCGTCAATTTGAGTATAATCCATCTCTGCGTCTGAATCAGTTCCTACAACCCATACACCCATTTCCTTTATCTTACGGATTGTTTGTGTAAGATTCGTTACTTGTGCTACTGGTACATATTCGATCGCACCAGTTGATACTTTTGCTACAGTTGAATTAAGTGATACTGATCTATTTTTCGGAATAACAACGCAATCAACATTCGTTGCGTCAGCCGTTCTTAGAATAGCACCTAAATTTTGTGGATCTTCTAATCCATCTAATATAATAATAAAAGGATTTTCATTCCCTTTTAGTATTTCCTCAATATTTGCATATTTGTATTCCTCAACATAAGCAACAATTCCTTGATGTTTATCTTTGGGGAATTTTGTGTCCATTTCATTTCTTCTTAAGATATGAATCTTAACATCGTTTCTCTCAGCATATTTCAATACTGACTCACAGTTATTTAAATTTTGATAAGAGACAAATACCTCAAAGAATTTTCTCTTACTTTCAGCTGCATTAATTACAGCATTTTTCCCAATTATTTTACTAGGCATCTTTATACCTCAACAGTCTTAATTATTTTTTTTACTAACTCTCTCATTCGTTCCGGATTATTTAAGTACAAATACCCAACAAGACTCTCTAGTCCTGTCGCCATTTTATAATCAATCATAGATGCTGTCTTTTTAGCTTGTCTGGCTCCGGAGTTACGTCCTAATTTATAGAACCTTAATTCTTCTTCACTTAATTCATCTAGAATTCCTTTTATAGCTGTACTTTGTGCAATTGCACTAGTAAACTTTATTGCTGTTTTATGTAACCTATCAATCCTTGTCATTCCCTTTGAAATTAAGTATTCTCTAACTTCAAGTTCAAAAACTGCATCGCCTAAGTATGCATACGCTAATCCATTCATTAGATTACCCCATTTTCAGTTAATCTATTCCTAAGTTCATCAGCTTTATCAAAGTTCTTTTCTTTTCTCGCTGTAAGCCATTCGGCATACATCGATTTATCAATAGAACTCATTCTCTTGAAATCAATATCAAGACCAAGAACATATAAATACTTATTAATAGTATTATAAAGACCACCATACGAATCTACATCTTTGCTTCTAACCGCAACATTTATTTTCTTAATAAGACTATATAACCCCGTTATAACGTTTGGAGTATTAAAGTCGTTATTCATTGCATTTTCAAGTTCATCAACTGATTCTATAACTGATTCATCATTAAATGAATCTGTTAAATCGAGTTCGATGAATAATTTCTTCGCAGCTCTAAATATTTTTTCATATTCTTTTACTGCAGAGTTCATTAACTCAAATGTAAAATTAATTGGAGCTCTGTAAGAATTAGATAATACTAGTAACCTATAAGCATTCTTATCATACTCTTTTAAAAGTTCTCTTAACAGAATCATATGACCACTTGATTTACTCATTTTAGCGTTGTTTAGATCAATTCTACCGTTATGCATCCAAATGTTAGCTAATGGTCTTTCGTGTAACGCTTCTGTCTGAGCCACTTCATTTTCATGATGTGGGAATCTAAGATCAATTCCTCCCCCATGAATATCAACTCTACCGTCAAATATATCATCAATCATCGCGCTACATTCAGTATGCCAACCAGGCCTACCATTACCAAAGCCCGCTTCATAAACAATACCTTCAGTATTATGTTTCCATAGCATGAAGTCCAGTGGGTCTTCCTTCTTTAGATTAACATCAACTCTTGATCCGGAAATTAAATCTTCTACTTTTTGACCAGATAATTGCCCGTAGTTTTTCACTTTAGTAACTCTGAAGTAAACATCACCTTGAGACCTATAAGCATACCCTTTATCGATTAACTTTTGAACATAATCAACTATCTCTGGTATATACTCAGTCACTCTAGGTATAACATCTGGCATAAGTGAGTTCAGTGCTAAAACATCTTCTAAAAACGCATCCGAGTACTTAGTAGCAATTTCAGATTCTGAAAATCCCTCTTTTACTGATTGCATATATATTTTATCATTGACATCTGTTAAATTTGATGCAAACTGAACATCATATCCCAAATAGATAAAATATCTTCTTACTACGTCAAAGAAAACTACTGGTCTCGCATTTCCTATATGAATGTAATTATATACAGTTGGACCGCATACATACATTTTGACTTTATTTTTTTCTATTGGTTTAAATTCCTCTAACTTATTAGTTAGTGTGCTATAAATTTTCAAATGCACCCCTCCTATTGTATTATAATTCCATAATTACTAATAATTTCATATTCTATTCCATCTGCAACAATCTCAAGATATATTGTATCTATATCATCTTGATAAAGGTCAGTAACGTACTCATAAAGTTCCCCAACATTAGATGCAGAAATGTGTTCCCATCCAACAACGCTTGAATCTATGTCAACAAGGTAAACATAAACGTCTAACAATTCAACATCTGTTAAAAACTCAAAGGAAATTAGATACTTGACTGCATACCACTTAGCATCCTCAATCTCAAATGCAGATATAGCTAAACTTTCATTGTAGTTTGAGAAGTCTTTTGGATCTTCTACTAAATGTTCTTGTAGTTTAATACGTTTCTCGTTAAACCACAAGTAGGAAGTCTTATAATTAACGTCGATATAAACACTTGTTGGCTTATATGCTAGTTGTTTATTTAATTCATAACTTTCAAACTTTCTAATATTTATGTTATCAATCTCGATAATTTCCATCAAAGAGTTCCCATCAAACAGATAAATTGACGCATTAATATTTCTTGATTCCTCAACAGCATACATATCGAATGTTAATTCATAAGTTGGTTTTCCTTGAATTATCCCAATTGATTCAATTATATAGTTTGGCACCAAGTCATCAGCTTTGTCTCTGAAAACAGATACATCTAATTCGACTTCAGTTACCGGTTCCTCAAACTCGATTTCACTTGTTGTAATCTGATCAACAATATTACTCGAGTCAGCTGTTATATATCTAGTTAGGAACACTACCTCATCAGCATCATATTCAGCTTCAAAGTAATAAAGCACTAAGTCATCAAACTCTAGAACATTATAATATTCTGATGAGTAAGTTGACATTAACTGTTCTTCTTTATAAAAAGATAACTCATAGTACATATACTTTAAGTCTTTATTAAGTTCAATCGAAACATTAGTAGTAAATGTTTGAGTCTCACTTGAATATATAACATCAGTTCTTACATCCCCAACTGAAACTTCATCAAGACCAGTTTTATTTTCAATCTTGTAATCTTCATCTGTTACCCAATCAATATACTCAGTTACGTTATCAATTGATTCTTCACCATAATTGCTGAAATTTAATCTATAACTTCCGTAAATTTGGTTTAATGTAGACTTAAGCACGTATTTAAAATCATCTGAATACTGTTGTATTAACTCACTCAGGTCAAAATCAATATACTCAACTTGAAATTCTGCGTTAAACCTCATAGTAACTGCTATTGTATAATCATAGTTTAAATCAATAAATTGATATATGGTCGATGCAAATAACTCCTCGAAAACTTCACTAGACAAATCAGCTCTCGCTACTCTGTATAGACTTGGATCAACGCTAATACCTTCGTCACCTCGGAAGTTTATCTCTAAATTGTCATATAATATTGCATTTACAATGGCAACGGGATCAATAGAACCCATTCCTAGTTTATACATTTGCGGCAACTCAACTGAATACCAATCGTTTTCAGGTTTTACGTACGCAACATTACTTAGTAAATCTTTATAACTCTTGAATTTGTAGTTACCTCTTTCTTCAACTGAATGATACATTGTTTCATATGTCATATTAGTATCTGTATAAATAACACTGTTGTCATATACTATATGGTTTTCTATCTTTATTTCCATATTATGTGGTTGATCATCATTTACACCGAATTGTATAAATGAAAATTCTTCAGAAACACTAAAATTAGCAGTTGAACCCATCTCAGCAGAAATATCAGCCAATATTACATTGACTGGTAATCTCTCAGATGCACACCCTACTAAGAATAATATTAATATAATTAAGAACTTCTTCATATGTCACCTACTTACTGCTTAATACCGTTTCTCTTCCTAATAATGCAAGAGCTTTTGGCAAATCAGGACCATGCATTACGCCAGTTGTTGCTATCCTAACAGGCATAAACAATAGTTTACCTTTAACTTCAGTTAATTCTCCAGTTTTATTAATTGCTTCTTTAATTTTTTCAGCAGTCCACTCTTCTAACGAATTTAGAATATCCCAGAAAACTTCAATTTGCTTTTGGCAGTCATTTTCTTTTAAAAACTCTAAAGACTCATCTTCCATGTGGAATGGTTTAAACAACTCATTATGATGATCTACAATTTGAGATACATTGTCTAATCTATCCTTAAATAGGTTTGATAGATCATTCAACCACTGCTCACTTATAATAGTGATACCTTCATCAGTTAAATACGTTCTACACATGCTGATATAACGCTCAGAATCCATATTCTTTATGTACTGACTATTCATCCAGTTAAGTTTTTTTAAATCAAACACAGCTGGAGAATTGTTAATTCTCTTGATTGAGAAAACTTTTTCTAATTTTTCTAAAGAAAACTTCTCTTTTTTACCCTCAGGACTCCATCCTAACAATACTAAGAAATTCACTATCGCCTCAGGTAAATAACCTTTATCAACAAACTCAGAGAAATACCCATCTCCATCTCGTTTGGATAACTTTTTACCTTCATGATTTACTACATGTGGTAAATGAACATATGTTGGTTCATCCCATCCAAATGCTTTATATAATAATGTGTATTTTGGTGTTGATGTTAAATATTCATTTCCTCTTACTACATGAGTGATGTTCATCGCGTGATCATCAATAACGTTAGCAAAGTTATACGTTGGAAACTCATCTGATTTAAGTAATATTTGATCTTCAATCTGGTCATTTTGGATTGTAATATGACCATAAACTTGACAGTCAAATGATGTTTCACCAACTGTTGGTGTAATTTGTCTAACAACAAATTTTTCACCATCAGATATTTTCTTATCAACTTCTGAATCAGTTAAATGTTTACAATGTCCATCATAAAAGAAGTTTACTTTATTCTCTTGTGCAACTTCCCTTAGTTTGTTTAATCTATCCTCAGAACAGAAACATTTATATGCTTCACCTTTTTCAATAAGTTCTTCTGCGAATTTCTTATATGATCCAACTCTCTCCGATTGAATGTAAGGACCATAATCCCCACCAATATCAGGACCTTCATCCCAATTCAATCCACAAGTTTTTAATGTCTCGTAAACTACTTCAGTAGCACCCTCTACATATCTCTTTTGGTCCGTGTCTTCAATACGTAATAAAAACTTACCATTACGGTCGCTTTTAGCAATTAAATATGTAAATATCGCTGTTCTCAAATTTCCAACATGGATAAATCCTGTAGGACTTGGAGCAAATCTTGTTCTAACCATTATTAGTACCTCTTTTTCTTCTAAAGTCAACTTTAATTATACTATACTTGCCTTGATTAAACAAAGAAAAATCCCATAATTAATGGGATTAATCGAATTTAACATCTTCTCTTTTGATTTCATCTATTTCAAAGAAATCTTTCTTAGTAGCGTTCACCATTGACGCAACTATTGACTGAGGGAAAACCACGACTTTCTGATTATAATGTGAAACGTTAGAATTATAAAGTCTTCTAGCGGCTTGTAAATGTTCTTCAACATCTAAAACAGCTGATTGTAATTCTTTAACATTTTCATTACTTCTAAGCTCAGGATATTGTTCAACAACAACATTTATCCCTGCTTGTAGTTTGCTCATTTTGTTATTCAGTTCTTGTTTTTCTGCAACTGTAGTAGTCCCAGATTGTCTAAGTCGTACGATTCCTTCTAAGGTATCTTTTTCGTGAGTCATATATTTCTTTGCAAGGTCCCACATTTTGCTTAACGAGTCAAACCTCTTAGTTAGAGCAACATCAATCCCAGAACTTGCCTCTTCTATTTTCACTTCCATACTTCTAAATCCATTCATTACACCTATGTACCAAAGTACGGGTAATATTACTAAAGGTATTAAAAAATAAAGCATAGTGTCCTCCTATTTGAATATATTTTTATTTAGTTTAAGTTCGTCAATAATATCTTTTATTATTTGAAACTCTTTACTGAACTTCTCGCTGATTGATTCATCAACTTTACCAAATAATGGTAGTTCAAAATTATCTTTTCTATTATCTAAAGCTATATACATATCTCCATCGATAAAGGAAAAATAGAAACTTCCTTTTTGGTTAGCTTCTAATTCCAACAAACTCTCCATTAAGTGAGGTGTCAAAATATAGAATGCAGTGTGATCCTCAGTAGAGTAAGTAGTAAATTTTTTGTTAAAGCCAATGCTTTCAAGCTTAATTTTTTTGTACTTACTAAACCATGTTACAAAACCTCGTTCTCTAACTTGCAACTTACCTTTGAAACTCTTATTAAAGCTAAATTTCATAAATGGTCCTCTAAATATTGTTCTTACTGTTGTGTTCTTACCATGATGTTCAACTTCTTGTAAGTGAATATCACTAATCATGAATTCAATCGAATTATACTTAGCATAAATCAAATCATTTGATGAGAACCTATCAGATCTTGGCAGGAGTTCTGACTCCATAACCTGATCCCTAGATGCTCCTCTGTTTGGATAAAATGTTACATCATTAAAGTGATCATTAAGAAGTTCTAACAGAAACTTGTTCTTCATGTCTTTAGTTAGCCTTGTTATCTTCACAAACCCTAGAATAATAAAAACCACTCCAGGTAATGCAAATACTATAGCTACTTCAAGTAATGATAAAACAAATAAAATCACTCCAAGTAAGATGAACCCAAGTCCTGGAAAAATAAACTTTTTAGTAACCTGGCTTCTATTGTTATTAAATTCTTCAAACATAATCTCACCTCTAATTAATTGTACACTATTAGCAAAAAAAAAGACACTGTGGGAAGTGTCTTTTTACCCATATTAACGTTTGCTGAATTGTGATGATTTTCTAGCTTTTTTGAATCCGTATTTATAACGTTCCTTAACTCTAGCATCACGTGTTAACATTCCAGCTTTCTTAAGTACTGCTCTAAAGTCACTATTAATTACTAATAATGCTCTTGAGATTCCGTGTCTTATTGCTCCTGCTTGTCCTGTCATTCCACCACCACGTACATTTACTAATACGTCGTAGCTGTTAGTAGTTTCAGTCATTTCTAATGGTTGCATCACATCTAGGCGAGTTTGTGCCGAAGGGATGTATTCTTCAAATGGTCTCTTGTTGATTATTACTTGACCAGTACCAGGTACTAATCTAACTCTGGCAACCGAACTTTTTCTGCGTCCAGTTCCTAAGTATTGAACTAATTTAGCCATATTTTTCATTATCCTTTCAATACGTACTCTTTAGGTTGTTGTGCAGTGTGAGGATGTACCTCACCTCTGTAAACGTATAATTTCTTACACATTGCACTACCTAATTTACCTTGTGGTACCATTCCATGAATTGCTAACTCTAACATTTTTTCAGGATGGTTCGTTCTCATTTCTTTAGCTGTTTTAGTCTTAAGTCCACCAACCCAACCAGAATGCTTTCTGTAAAGTTTTCCATTTAACTTGTTTCCAGTTAATTCGATCTTTTCAGCATTCACTACGATAACGTAGTCTCCACCATCAATATGTGGTGTGAATGTAGGTTTGTGTTTTCCTCTTAATAAAGCAGCTACTTCAGTCGATAAACGACCTAAAGTCTTACCTGCAGCGTCAATTACGTACCAATCTCTTTGAACAGATTCTTTTGTTTGCATAAACGTTTTCATCTTGTACCTCCTAATTTTTAAATTAGGGCTTCACCTTATTTGGGGTTTCAATGCACCATAGACAATAATACAAACTTTCCCTTTATTTGTCAAGTAATTCCTCTTCTTTAAGCACTTCAATTATTGCATCCACAACTTCTGGGTCAAATTGAGTACTTTTGTGGCTGATTAACTCATCAACTGCAGCTGCAACGCTGATTTCGGGGCTGTAAGGCCTGTTCGAAGTCATAGCGTCAAATGCGTCGCTAACTGAGATAATTCTCGCGTAAAGAGGTATTTCCTTTCCTATTAATCCATAAGGATAACCCGAACCATCATAATGTTCATGATGATATAAGACACCTTCAGCTATTATATCAGAACTCATCAAGTTAAATACAATTTTATACCCAGCTTCCGAATGTTTTTTTACCAAGTTGAATTCTTCCGTCGTCAACTTGCTTGGTTTATTAAGTATTTCTAGTGGAACTGTGATCTTTCCAATGTCGTGTAATTTCCCCGCCAATGATATATCATATACTTCACTAGCCCTGTTATATCCGAGCTTTTGATATACTTTTGCTGTACAATCTGAAATTCTTTCGCAGTGCTCATTAGTTTCCTCTGTCTTTTCAGATAAAGCGACCATTAAGGTATCTAGTGTTTTACTTTTCCTGCTTGACCTACTAGACAATTTCTGCCTGTACATTTGATTTTCAGCTTTAGTAAACGCAGACTGAAAATCACCATCTTCAACAATCTCATAACCAACTGACACACCTGCCTGATAATTAGAGTCAGAATTTATCGTTGATACTTCGACGCTAACTTTGTCAATCATTTTTGCTATAACAGAATCATCAATTATATGTGTAATTACACAGAACTCATCTCCACCTATTCGATAAGTTGAATTCCCAGAGAACTCTTCTTTCAAACACTTAGCAAAGTGTTTCAAAATATTATCTCCTGATTTGTGACCGTAAATGTCATTAGCAAGTTTTAAACCATCAATATCGAACATGATTATTGAAAATTCATTCTTATTAAGTAAACTCACATCAATATCAAATTTGTTACGGTTATAAACATCCGTAAGTAAATCCATCTCTGCCATGTACTCAATTCTTCTTTCAATTTGAATATTGTGTGTAACATCTTTCAAGAATCCACCAATGGAAATAACTCTCCCATCACTTCGTCTCTCTTGAACTTGTGAATTGTGCTCAAGATAAAGAATCTTCCCTGTCTTCTTAGACAGATGTTTAGTTAACTTATTGTTTACAAAGTTTCTTTGACCTTTTAACACTTCCATATATTGCAGTTCAACTTCAGTAAACAATCTTTTTCCTTCTTCATCATCACAAATAGTATTAACATAATCCTCCATAGAGAAGTGATTTCTATTGCGTGGCATTTCTAATGCCTTAAGGAAGTAATCGTTAGCATATATTTCTTTTCCTTTTTTCTCATTTAGGTAATTCATGTTAAACACCATGAGTTTACCAGCTTTAACTGCTAACTTGTTAAATTGTTTATACTCGGTAACCGACTCACTAAGGGTATCACTTTCTATCCTTGCATTGATTTCGGCAGTTACATCTTCCACATAACCAGATAAATAAAGCACTTTACCATCACTCGTTCGCTCAGTAACCTTTGAAGTATGACTACAATATATCTGTTCACCAGTTTTTAGGTTTTTATGTTTCAAAATAATGTTATTAAATCCCTCAAGTTCGCCTGACTTAATTTTAAATGTAATTTCGTCTAGTTCCTCTTTTGAAAGAGTATAGTCATCACTAGTTAATATTGTTGAAAAGTAATCAGCAATTTTAATTAATCCGTTCTTTTGTTTTTTTAGACCAAACTTCTCTACATATGTAGCATTCCCATAGAAAATATCTCCTTTAGGATGTGTTTTGTAGTCGACGCTCCATATAATTAGGTCAACCATTTCGATTGCTTGTTTATTAGCTTTATTGATTTTAGTCTTAATATTCCCAAACAATCTCAAATAAAGTTCATCCTCAAGTAAGTCAGTTACTTCAATGGCTGCACCTGTTATAGCAGTTACATTTCCATCGATATCTGTACTAACAACACTTGACCTAAACTCTAACCAAACTACTTTATCATCTTTATTAATAAATGGGAGTATTGATTTGTATGAATCAATCTCACGGTTAATAACTCTTGTGAAAGCAGATAAATCATCATCGAAGAACGTTTTGAATTCTGGATATTTATCTAATACTCTCTTTTTTGCAATCTGGAACTTGTTGTCATATACTAATGGATCACTGACGTTTGTACCAGTCCCACTTTCAAAATTATAAAGTTCTCTTAGTTTTTCATTATATCTGAAATGCTTAGTACCGTTTCTAATCGTCATTATCCAAATTCCAATATCAGATTTATTTAATCCGATATCAACAACTTGTCTGATTAACTCAGCCTCTACATCTGTATTTGATTCATTTGTAACTGTATCTATACCAACTAATAATCTTGGTCTTCCTACTTTATCCCTTGACGTGATTCTAGCAGTTGTATCAATCCAGTATATTTGTTCATCAACTTTAATAGGATGAGAAATGTGATAGGAATTCCTTCTTCCCTCCACAGTCTCTTTTATTGTTTTTCTCGCAAGCTCAGCCAATGCTTTAAACTCTTCATTTTCTGCCGCTGCACTATCGAGGTACTCGTAAAAAGTTGAATTTACATCTTCCACAACTTCCCCTGAAGTTCCATATAAATGAGAACTAGAAAAGTATCTATTTTTTTCCTTTGAAAAGTCAATCCACCAGTAAGTAGTGCTTGAACTATCAGCAAGTAGATTAATAACATTTCTATTTATCTCGTAATCACTCGAGAACTCACTAAACTCTGGGGAAATGAAATATGCAAAAATGTACTCATCATCATATTGAACAATCCTTTTAATAAATAACAGTTCCGATTTATCTCCTGTATTGTATTCGAATTTTCTGAAAATCTTCTCAGATTTGATTTTTTTGACAACCTTAAGAAGGTTAACTAACTCAGAGTTTTTTTGAACGGTTTTATCGTCCAATTGAACGCCATTAACCATAGATTTTGGCAACTTAAAAAATTTAGTGAATTTAGTGTCAAAATAAACCACTTTGTTGACATAATCATATTTTATAATTCCATGTTCTAAACTAGAAAGATTTAAATGACTATCAATAATTTTGTCCATAGGATTCCTCTCAAAGTTAAGTACCTTTATTTTACATTATTTTAAACGAAATAACTAATTCTGTATAAAAAAAAAGCCAACCGTTAAGTTGACCTATTCCCATTCAATCGTCCCTGGAGGTTTTGATGTTATATCATATACAACTCTGTTTATTCCTACTACTTCATTGATTATCTTAGTAGCAACACTTTCTAAGAAATCGTATGGTAACCTTGAAAAGTGCGCTGTCATGAAATCGGATGTATTAACACTCCTTATTGCAGCAACATATTCGTAAGTCCTGTTATCACCCATAACCCCAACTGTCTTACAAGGCAATAGTGTAACAAATGCTTGAGATGTCTTTTCATACAAGTCAGCTTCAATAAGTGAAGTAATAAAGATATCATCAGCTTTTTGAAGAATTTTTACTTTTTCTACAGTAACTTCTTCTATCACTCTAATTCCTAGCCCTGGTCCAGGAAATGGATGCCTCATAATCATATCCCTTGGAATTCCTAATTCAAGTCCAACTTTTCTAACTTCATCTTTGAACAATTCTCTTAATGGTTCTATCAACTTGAACTTCATATCCTTAGGGAGTCCACCAACATTATGGTGTGATTTTATAACACTTGATGGTCCTTTAACTGACTGCGACTCTATAACATCTGGATAAATAGTCCCCTGAGCCAAGAAATCAGCATCGATCATCTTCTCCTTTTCAGCATTGAAGACATCAATAAAGAGTTTACCTATTATTTTACGTTTCTCTTCAGGGTCGGTTATACCTATAAGATTGTCTAAGAATAAAGACTTGGCATCGATTGACTTTATTTTCATGTGATAATGTTCACCATACAGCTTCATAACCTTCTTACCTTCGTCCTTACGCATTAAACCAGTGTCAACAAAGATACAAGTCAACTTGTCTCCAATTGCCCTATGCACCAGTACTGCAGCGACACTAGAGTCAACTCCCCCTGATAATCCAAGAATTACTTGTGAATCTTTTACAGTCGTTCGAATCCCTTCAACTGTTTTATCAATATAGTTTTCCATACTCCACTGCTTTTTAGATTTACAAATCCTCAAGACAAAATTTTCAATAATAGTATGTCCAAATTCTGTGTGAGTAACTTCGGGATGAAATTGTAAATTATAAATGGGTAGAGTCTTGTGTTTAGCCACCGCAAAGCAAGAATCAGTATCTGCAAGAAGTACAAACTCTTCACTTAACTTGTCTACATGATCACCGTGACTCATCCAGACAATAGAATTGTCTGCAACACCATTTAGAATCTCATTATCACTTCTAATTCTCAAAGTACTTTTCCCATACTCTCGTTTGTCACTCTTTGAGACTATTCCACCAAACATACTTTGTGTAAGCTGCATCCCATAGCAAATCCCCAGTACCGGTTTCAGCTTAAACACTTCTTTGTCTATCTTAGGACTAAAGTCATCATACACACTATTTGGTCCACCACTTAATATAATCCCTTTAACATCGGCATTAGCTATTACCTTTATATCGACATCAAATGGAACGATTTCTGAGTAAACACCCAGTTCTCTTACTCTTCTAGCAATCAATTGATTATACTGACTTCCAAAGTCTAATATTAGTATTTTATCCATTATGAAATTGTTAAAACTCCATCTTCAATTTTCTCTATAATTGCACAAGAATATACATTTTGTCCCATCGCCTCAAGGACAGATCTACCCTTTTGAAATCCTTTTTCAACTACAATACCAATACCAGCTACTTCTGCTCCTGCTTGAGTAATAATATCAATTAAACTCTTACAAGCTTCTCCATTAGCTAGAAAATCATCAACGATAAGTACTTTGTCTGTTTTTGAGATAAATCTCTTATCTACTCTAATGTTAAACTCTTTCTTCTTCGTGAATGAATACGCCTTTGACATATAGTACTCACCAGTTGTTAAGCTAGACTCAACTTTTTTAGCGAATACCATTGGAAGATAGTTTAATGATCTTGCGACACTAGTCGCAAAAGCTATCCCGCTCGTTTCAACAGTAAGTATTTTAGTCGCGTCAGGAAAGTTTCTGGCAATATCAAATCCAATTTGATCTAACATGAAAGTATCAATTTGATGATTAATAAAATGGTCTATTTTAACAATTTCTCCAATAACTTGTGCTTCATTAATAATTTTGTCTTTTAGCATTTTCAACATTTTCTCTCACAATCACTCTCTTCGATTTTTTGCAGTGCGTAAACATCTGATTTGTCCATTTTGGTTCTAAATCCACTTAATCCTCCTATAGTTTTGGATTATTCTTCTCTTTTATAGCAAAATAAAAGAGACTTTCCATATAAAAAGTCTCACAAAAGGAATACAAAAACATATTCTTCCGTAGTCCCACAATTAAACGGCTGCGGGGTAGAGACTTTCCCTCCTAATAGGGAATTTATACGAAACTTATTAAGAATATAACACTAATATAAGTATATATCAACCCCTTAAAAAAGAAAACAAAAGAAAAGGATTTCTCCCTTTCTATTTTATGATTATTTGATTAAATTTTCCATTCAAGTGTCTAATTGGAGACATAGTAATAAAAGCATTGGCATCAACTGCTAAAACTCTTTTTCTTAAATCATAAACTTCATGTGATTGAGTAACCATAACAAGTATTTTCTTAGCATCGCCTGTAAAGGCTCCAACTCCATCAGATATTGTTATTCCATGTTCATATGAGTCTAGTAAAGTTTTCTTAACTTCCTCTCCCATAGCTGTAATTATCTCTACCCTAACACGTTTATAACCTGTATGAATCTTATCGACTAATACATTTGCAGTTATATAACCTAGCAAAGTATAAAGTGCAACACTGGGTTCAAAGAAAATCAAACTAAGTGTAAGTAATACTCCATTTGATGTTAGGTTAACTAAACCAATAGATGTTTGCTTCTTGATTGCAAAGTATTGACTAACTACATCCATACCCCCCAGTGAAGCTCCAGACCTAAGTGCAATACCTGCACCAGCACCTATAAATAGTCCTCCAAATACCGAAGAAGCTATTAAGTCATTTGTGAAAATAGGCTCTGGATTTACAAGTAGCCCAAACATAATAGACTGTAGTACTATAGAAATCATTGTATAGATAACGAATTTACGGGAAACACCCACAATTCCTAGGATTAGAACGGGTATATTAATAATAAAAACCGCTATACCTAAATTTAGATTAAAACCGAATTGCGCTAAATATTGAGTAATTAAAACTGCGTATCCAGTAAGTCCACCAGTAATTAACTTAGCTGGAACAATGAATAAACCAACACCAATTACATATAAGACCGTCCCAATAATCACATTTAACAGTCTTCTAAATTCTATCTGATACTTTCTCAACTTACTAATGCCCCTTTTCCGACATTAACACTAACAACTTCAAGTTCTTTGTCTTTTTCTGCGGTTAGCATCATACCTTCTGATAATACTCCTCGAATCTTAACTGGTTTTAGATTAGTAACAATAACAACTTTTTTTCCTACAAGATCTTTAGGTGAAATAAACTCAGCTATCCCAGATACAATTTGAACAACTTTCCCATCAATATCAATCATTGACACTAGAAGTTTGTCTGCTTTGGGATGTTTATTACATTCCATAATCTCTCCTACTCTTAAATCAAGTTTAGAAAAATCATCAAACGTAATCTCAGGTTTCAGTTTTAGATCAACCTCAACTGTATTTGTTCTTTCCTTAAATTCCTTTAGAGTCTTCTCTACTTCTAACCTGTTATAAATAGGAACAGGTTTATCAAGAACAACTTCTGATGTTCCGTTGAAGTTATCTAATGATTCTAGAGTTCTCTTATCAGCTTTTAACTGATTTAAAATATTTTCACATGTTTCAGGTATGAACGGACTAAGTAAAACTGCCGCATGTCTTATTGCTTCAACTAAGTTATATAAAACTGTACTAAGTCGAGCTTTTTCCTCGTTCTTACCTAAAATCCAAGGTGTAGTTTCATCGATATATTTATTTGTTCTTCTCAATGTCGCAAACACTTCCTGAATAGCGTCAGAAACTCTTAACTCATCCATTTTGTTAATTACTTTAGTTCTAGTATTTAATACCGTCTTAATCAAGTCCTTATCAAAATCATTTAGCTCTCCCGGAGGATAAACATGCCCATCATGATATTTGTTAGTCATAGAAATAGTTCTATTAACCAAGTTACTCAATGTATTAGCAAGTTCAGAATTATATCTTTCAATAATTACTTCCGGATTAATATTCCCATCATTTGCGAATGGAGTTTCTCTTAAAACGAAGTATCTAATTGGATCTACTCCAAATTGGTCTATTAAATCATCCGAATAAAGACTGTTACCTTTTGATTTACTCATTTTACCTTTGTTAACTAGTAACCAGGGGTGACCAAATACTTGTTTTGGTAATTCTATGTCTAAAGCCATTAACATAATTGGCCAGTATATAGTATGGAACCTCAATATGTCCTTACCAATTAAATGAACGTCTGCCGGCCAGTATTTTTTAAACAACTCTCCGTGGTTTCCGTCAAGGTCAAAACCTAAACCTGTAATGTAATTTGATAAAGCATCAAGCCACACATAAGTAACATGTTCAGGATCAAAGTCAACTGGGATTCCCCATTTGAAAGAAGTTCTAGAAACACATAAATCATGGATACCATCTTTAATGAAATTATTCATCATCTCATTTTTTCTTGATTCAGGCTGAATAAAGTTAGGATGATCGTTAATATGTTTAACTAATCGGTCTTGGTACTTGCTCAACTTCAAGAAGTAAGCATCTTCTTTTGTCTCAATAACAGGATCTCCACAATCAGGACATTTTCCGTCAACAACTTGCGACTCAGTATAGAAAGACTCACAAGAAACACAGTATAGTCCTTCATAGTAACCTTTATAAATATCTCCTTGGTCAAATAATTTCTTAAATATCTTTTGGACTTGTAGTTTATGATAATCATCAGTAGTTCTAACAAACTTATCATAAGAAATATTTACTGAATCAAAGATTCTTCTAATATCTCCAGCAACTTGGTCAACAAACTCCTTAGGAGAAATACCCGCCTCAGCTGCCTTTAATTCTATCTTTTGTCCATGTTCATCAGTTCCGGTTTGAAAGAATACATCAAACCCTTGTAACCTTTTAAATCTAGCAATAGAGTCAGCTAGTATGATCTCATATACGTTCCCAATATGTGGTCTACCTGACGTATAAGCAATAGCGGTAGTAATATAATAATTTTCCATAATATCCTCCTACAGAAAGTCTTTCTTATTTTCTTTTAATAATACATAAATCTTATAAATATAATAAACAGCAACTATAACAGTCAGTAATATAGAAACGATTACTAACTGAAACACGTACTTTTCAAAAAATATTGGAACAACATTAATCACAGACATGAAAATCAACATTCTGTATAAATAAATATCATATCTAATTCTCCTTGATACTTTTCTTTCAACAAACTTCTCAGTCCTAGTAAACAGGTCATATGCTAAGAACAATACAAGCGCGAATGTCACTAATAAGAATATACCAACAATATAAGTCTCATTGAACATTTGCTCATTTATAACCAACATAAACCCAACTAGATATATTGTGAAAAAGACACCAAACCTAATAATAGCGTATCCTACATGTTTCCTAAAACCTTCGTGGTCGACAACATCTCCCTTTTCCACATAAAGCCGTGGCAAGTTAAATCCTGGAATCCATCGTCCCTCTTCTTTCATGTAGATCTTCTCATTTTTCAAGATTAGTAATCCAATTCCACCAAATATCAATAAATTGAATACTACGACACCAATCATAATATAAACCATATTATCCTCCAATAAAAAACGCCCTATTAAAAGGACGAAAAAATCTTCCGTGGTACCACCTTAATTCACAGTTTCCTGTGCACTCGACTTTTTAACGCAAAGATACGTACTAGCATTTCCTCTAGTAAACTCCGGAGCCATTTTCAATCACTACTACTATATCTCTTTCCACCTGCCGAGATTCTCTAGGACAGCCTTGTGATATCTCATTCCATCGTCGCTTTATAGTATATTATATCACAATGTATCAGTTGTCAAGAAATAATTATATTGCCTAAATTAAATAAATAATATACTATTTAGTTAAGGTGAAAATATGATAAAAAGATATCAAAAGAATATGAATATGTTAAGCATTGAGGACATCAAAAAAGTTAACTCAACTAAAGTATGCGTTATCGGTTGTGGAGGGCTTGGTGGTCATGTGATTGAAAGTCTCGCTAGACTTGGATTTGAGACTATTACGGCTGTAGATAAGGATGTTTTTGATGAAACAAATCTAAACAGACAAATCTATTCAAACAGACGAACAATGGGGCTTCCTAAAGCTCAGGTTACCATGAAATTCATTAAGAATATCAACACCAGATGTAACATAAACACTATGACACTTGCATATGATGCAAGACTTGGTAAGAAGATTATTAAGAACCATGATATCGTCGTTGACGCTGTTGATAATATTCAGACTAAATTACTACTTGAAAAAGACTGTGAAGAGTTAAACATTCCTCTGATTCATGGCGCAATAGGCGGATGGTACGGGCAACTTGCGATTGTAATGCCTGGAAGTAGAATAATATCTAAAGTCTATGCTGCTAAAGAGTCGGGTATTGAAACTGAACTTGGAAACCCAAGTTTCACTCCTGCAGTAGTAGCCAACTTAATGGTTGCGGAAATCTTAAAACTAACACTAAATAAAAAAGAGGCTCTTATTAATAAATTGCTAATGATAAACTTATTAGAATATGAGCATAATATAATTGAATTTAAAAACAAGGACTAAATTGTCCTTGCTTTTTTTTATCCACCGGCTAATAGATGGTGGATCTTAACATCATCACCCTTATTGACTTTTGTTTGTTCATAATCTTCTAGTTCAACAAATTCATCATTGACTGTAACTATAATCTTTTTATATGTGAAAGTCTTCATTTCAATGATTTTAGCAATTGTTAAACCTTCTGTGTACTCTTCTTTTCTATTGTTAAGTAAATACATTATAAATGTCTCTCAACAATCTCAATCAATTCAGGTAAATCCATATTCATTTCCTTTAACTTTTCAATCGTTGGTACACCATTTTCATTCCAACCACGACGTTTATAAACTGCATCAGTTAATTTTTCATACTGACTAATTCTATGTTCTTTTAACATCGCCATCTTTTCTTCTATTGATAGTCCCTCAATCTTGAATCCTAATTCAATCATTTGTTTTTCGTATCTATCTTGTCTAGACAAATATTCTTCTTCTGTAACTGGTCCTAATGATCTATAAGGTACTCTATCATTAATTCTTAATCCATAACCCATTCTAATATTGAATATTCTCTGGAAATTGTAAACTCTTTCTGATTCATTAATCAGATCATTCATCTTATAATTTTTACCAGTAACACCATTATAAATATCTAAAGTGTTTTGAAGATGCTCAGGCATCTTAGCTGGTTCCTTAGAATACTTGTTACTAAATGATGTAACATCATTCCAAGGTAATTTACAAAGTCCAACTAACCCAAACCAAGTTCTAAACATTGGATAATAGTGAAGAGCCTCTGCTTTATCCTCAAATGTAGGAATCTGGTTATTTACCATATCCATGAATATTAACCACGCTTCATCATGTTGAGGTCCTTTATTTGTTAAACCGTAACCACCTTGTTGTGCAAGTGATTCTTTAGGCATATATTCAGAATATTCTAATCCTTTTTGTTCCATCCCTATATTAAATAAGAACTCTGGATCAGCATTGAAATGTTCAACGAAATATTTTTTCATCGATTTGATACCTTGCCCCACAATTAGACCAAACCCTCTACCGTCAGCAATTTGATGTATTAATTCTAATGCATCATCAATATTACCAAACTTAAGTTCAAGACCACCAGCATCTTCTTTAGTGTAAATTACATTTTCATAACAATCCATCGCAAATGCAACCATTGTTCCAAATGAAATTGTATCTAAACCGTATGTATCACAGTAAAAGTTAAGTTCCAATATAGTTTCAGGACAGAAAACTCCAATATTTGAACCTAGAGCCGCAGCATTTTCATATTCTGGTCCATCAATTAATACCTTGTTTCCTTTATATGGTCCTGATTGAAGTTTAAAGTCATCAACAGCTTTTGCACAACTCATTGAACAACCATGCCAACAACCATCATAAATACCTTGAGTTACAAATTTATCAATAAACACTTTAGACTCAATTTTTGCGATATCTTTGTGAGAACCAAATTTAAAGTTGTGCGTAGGCAATAAATCATAATCATTCATAACTTCTATGATATTTGCAGTACCAACTTTTCGCATACCATTTTGCTCAGAATCATAACGGTTCATTTCTTTATGAAACCTAATCCCAGCTCTATTAATTTTAGCAATACTCGCAGGGTTGTTTAAGTCAGATTTTACACCTTCATATTTAACAATCAATGCTTTAATACCCTTGTCGTTAAATACTCGACCAATTCCACCACGTCCAGCTTGTTTAAGTCTTACTTTTTTACGTTTAACATCGTAAAAAGTAAAGTTAAGCATCGCGATATTTGAATATCTTGCAGCTGACCCTGTAGAAACTATAGAATAGTTTCTTCTGTCAATTTCATCTTTTGCGAAACGGTCAGTCAGTTCTTCACTTAGTAAATGTGAATCAATAATATCTATATCTGATTCATATATTTTAATAACACCTTCATTACCATCTATATAGATAATAACGTCTTTATCAGTTTTACCTTGTAATTCAATCGCATCAAAACCAGCGAATTTAAGTAAAGGTCCGAAGTGACCACCAACATTACTATCCATTGGCGAATCATTTAAAGGAGTAAGCGTCACTACTAGCGATTTACCACTACCTGGGTACTGTGTTATTCCACCAACTGGTCCACTTGAAATGATAATTTCATTTTCAGGTGAATTCCATTTTGTGTTTTCATTAACTGCATCCCAAAGATATTTAAGTCCGAACCCTTTTCCACCAACAAACTTCTCTTTCATCTCCTCAGAGATTAGTTTCTCAGTAATTTCGTTATTTGAAACATCTATTTTAATTGATCTATTATTGTAACCTTGCATGATTTCACTTAAATCATATTTATACTCTTTTAAAATTTTCATATTATACCTCTATCATAGTTAGTGCCTCAGTTGGGCAAGCTCTAGTACATGCTCCACAAGATAAACACTTGTAAGGTTCAACATAGTCATCGTGATAATGGAAATCAGAACAGAAAGCAACACAAATCATGCATCCTACGCATAATTTTTTGTTAACAGTTACAGCTCCATTTTTCATTCTGTAAATTGCATTCTCTGGACATTCAGCAATACAATCTCCACATTGATTACATCCTTCGAAGTCGTTGAACTTGTCAACGTGTTCAGTAATTACTAACCTTGCTTTTCTAATGTCATCAGTCTTGAAGTAAAGCTTTGAACAAGCCTCCTCGCAAGCATGACACCCAATACATAATTTTTCATTAAAACTTAATATTTTCATAAATATCTCCTATACTACTGAAGGCTCTAAATATAGATCCCCAGTTTTAAATCGATCGATGCTTAATTTACTTATATCAATCGTATTAATTTCTCCCATAATTTGTTCTGCAATTAAAAGTCCTGTCATCGGTGCAAACATAAATCCATGTCCACTGAATCCAATTGCTAAAAAGAATCCAGGTACATCACATTTACCGTATATAGGCTGTTTGTCTGGAGTGATGTTGTATGATCCCCCCCACTGCCTAACGACCCTTAAATCGCCAATTGGTGGCAATAGTCCGACTACAGTTTCAGCCATTTTATCTAGGAACTGCCAAGTTGACTCTACATTGTGTCCCGGAGTCTTTTCTGAATCCCCACGACCCATTATAAACGATCCATGAGGAGTTTGTTGACAATAAATATTTAAACTAAAACTCATAACCATTGGACCTTGAATTTTATCAACCGCTTCAGTTACAAGTATTTCGTGATTTTCACTAAATACCGGCAAATCCAGTCCTACCATTTCTCCAACTTCTTTTGAATATCCTCCTGCCGCATTTACTACAACACTAGTTTCAATATCACCTTTTGAGGTTATCACTTTTTTGATTTGTCCATTTTCCTTCAAAATACTTTCTACTTTGGTATTCATATAGAACTTAACACCTAGGCGTTTTGCTGCTTGAAAGTAAGCATCAGTTACTAAGAAAGGATTCAAATGTCCATCGGTTGGACAAAAAGTAGCTCCAGTCAGTAATTCCGTATTTAGATAAGGAACAATTTCTACTGCTTCTTTAAGAGTAACTACTCTTGATGGAATACCTACTTTGTTTTGTTGGATAACGTTTCTCTTGAACTGTTCTAACTCTTTATCAGTTGAAGCGACAAGCAAATATCCTTCTTGCTTAAATTCAATGTCACCATCATACTGTAATGTCTTGTTAGCAGTTTCAAAAAAATCAATACTTCCTTTTGCTATTTTACAGTTCATCTCAGTTCCCCATTGCTGACGAACTCCAGCACCACATCTACCCGTTGCACCACTTGTAAGATAAGACTTATCAATTACTACAACATCTTTCATCCCTTTGTTAGCTAAGTTGTATGCAATCGCACATCCAGAAACTCCTCCGCCAACTATTACCACACTAGCTTTAGTTATCATTTTTGATACCTCTTGCGATTTGTCTTAATGTAACTCCACTTACTGGTGGTCTTACTGTTTGAGTACCAATTTCCACTAGTGGTTTCCCAGTGAACCCGGCCATAATTTTTCCGATAAGTTGCATGCATGTTCTTCCTTGACATGGACCCATTCCAAGTCTTGAGAACCTCTTAAGTTCTTCTACTTCCACGACTCCCTTATCAACAAAATCTTTAATATCTTTTAGGGTAATATCCGAACATCTACAAATAATTGTATTTTCCATTAATCTACCCTCACAGTTATGAAATCTTGATAATACGCCTTATCAACTTCTACATGAATCAAAACTGTACTATCTTGAGTATTTGAATTTTGGACTCTTAAGACAAGAGCATCACAAATAACTTCTCCAGCTCTGTTAATACCTTTTACTGTCATACCCTTTTCAGGTATTGGTAATAATTCATATGACACTTTGAAAATCGCTTTGTCTTTAGACAGGTCAACTACAAATATTGCAAGTCCTGGACAATTGTAAACACATATTCCACATGATGTACATAGTTCATAGTCTATGACAGGCAACTGATTAATATCAGGTTCAACCTTAATAGCGTCAAAAGGACAACTTGTACTGCAAGGATTACATGGAATTTCCTGGTAACATTCTAAAACAGCACCTGATTTCTTATTACTATTTAAAACTTCGGCCAATTTGCCATTTATTATGTCTTGGCTTACTACTCCATTTATATTAAGCATGTTTTTTCACCATTATCTCAGCTATGCCTTTACGGATCATATCACCAACTGGACCACTTCTTAATCCATCCAACTGAATAAAGTAATCCTTTATTAATTCATCATGCTTAGGGTGAGGTTTACCAAGACTCAATGCAGCATTTAATCCGGTTATATATCCTTCAACCATCGCACTTGATGCTTCTTCAACTCCATTTACATCTCCGGCTACAAATATACCTTTTTGAGATGTTTCATGAGTATGATCTATTAATGGAACATTTCCTCCAAGTGTTGGTACATACTTAGTTTTACATCCCGCCATACTTAATAATTCAACAAGAGGAGTTAATCCAACAGATATACAAGCTACATCAACTTCTAAATCAAATTCAGTTCCTTCAATCCCTTGCCACTTTTCATCTAGTTCCCAAACAATAACTTTTTCTAAACAATCTTTTCCAACAGCTCTTTTTATTGTGTGTTTTGTTAAAATCGGCACTCCAAGTCTAGCCAGTTTTGATGCATGAACCAAATATCCTCCAATGGTAGGAGACGCATCCAAAACTGCTTTTACATTTACTCCAGCTTGAATCATTTGGTAACTAACAATTAATCCAATATTTCCAGCACCAACCATAACCACATTTTCACCTGGTTTTATACCGTAGACATTCATTAATGTCTGCACAGCACCAGCACCGTATATTCCTGGTAAATCATTATTAGGAAATGCTAATACTTTTTCACTTGCACCAGTCGCTACTATTATGTTCTTAGCTTCTATTTTAATATAATCATCACCCTTTAAAATAGTGATGACCTTGTTTTCGTATATCCCTAACACTGTTGCGTTTTTATACACTTCAATGTTGTAGTCTTCAACTTTTTTAAGAAGCATATCTGTAATCCACAATCCTCTTTTGGAAGCATATTGTTTTTCTGAACCGAAAAACATATGTGTTTGTTTTATAAGTTGTCCACCTAGTTGATTGTCCCTCTCAACTATCAAACATTTTACTCCAGCATCAGCCGCAGATATTGCTGCACATAGTCCAGCTGGCCCGCCGCCAATAATTACTAAGTCTACTTGTCTCATATTAATTTACCATGTCCAAACTGAGTTTGAACTTCCATTCCATCTTTTAAGTAAGTGACACATGTTCTGACATTTGGTTTTCCATTAACCACCATATTACAAGATGCACAGTTTCCTATTGCGCAGTAAAAACCTCTGGGTCTGTGTTTATAGGGACTATATCCTAAGATTTTAACACTTGCAGCATGTAGTGCGGCAGCGATTGTTTCACCATCATAACCAATCAAATCAGTCCCATTAAAAGTGAACTTAATTTTTATGCTTCTATCAAATTTTAGTATCGGGTGTTCTTCAATTCTCATAAAGTATCTCCTTTATAAATTGTCCATAAAAAATTATATCAAAACAAACGCATACAAGAAAGCCCTTTCAGAGTTTGAGTAAGAAAAAAGCGAGATTTAACTCGCTAAATTCTTAACCTTTTATCGTAATATCCTAAGATAATACCTGCAAATAATAATGTGTTTATAGTACCTATACCAATCCCAATTATACTTCCAGATAACAATCCAAATAGTATCGCAACTAGAAATGCAGTACCGTAAGCCAAATAAGTTCCTTTAGCTACATTTTTAACTAACGCTTGCAGCGTTCCTAAGAATACATCAATAGGATGAACTGCTAAGTTTATTCTTAAATGGAGAGCAATCCCAAAGCACATAGACAAAAGTCCAATTATATTGATTAAAAGTCTTAGCCATACTGGCATTATTTCTATATTTGGTAACATATAAATAAAAATATCTGTAAACAGTCCAAATGATAAGGAAAACCCAAATGAATAAATAGCTTTTCTTAAAGAAAATTTTCTACTGATTAATACTGCGACTGTATAGAATACAACTGCTAATATATTGAATGATATCCCCAAACTGATATTGGTAAACTCACTGAAGTTAATCGCTGCACTTCCCCAAGTACTCATTCCCAAATTACTTTTAGCCATTAATGCAGTTCCAAAGGAATTAAACAACACAGCTATTCCTAAATAATAAAATTTCATAATTCCACCTAAATATTATAATTTCTACAAAAAAAGGCTATTCGCCCTTATTGTGATATGCATCATATACAATTTGCTTTTTTAATCCTCTAAGTTTAGCAACGGTTTTAATTGCTTCGATTGGTTTCTCACCAAGTTCAATGATTTCAAGAACATGATCTAATACAGAAATATCAGATTCCTTCTTTTCACCTTTTTGAACAATTACAACCATCTCACCTTTTTGTTTTGGTAAGTTTTCAATAATTTCAGAAACATATCCGAATGTGAATTCCTCAAATCTCTTTGTTATCTCTCTACCAATAACAACGTACCTATCTCCGAGCACTTCTAGTATTGCGATTAGTGTTGCTTCTATTCTATGAATAGACTCGTAGAATATTAAAGTATGATCGTATTGAAGCAAACTCTCAAGCTCTTGTCTTTTTTTGTTTTTCTTATGATCTAAAAACCCAAAAAAAGTAAAAGGTTTAGGAGCTATACCTGAAGCAATTAATGCAGTAAGTGCTGCATTCGCTCCAGGTAATGGAACAACATTAAAATCTTTTTCTAGAGTCTTAGTTACAATTTCAAATCCCGGGTCAGAGATAACTGGCATCCCTGCATCAGAGATCAACGCTATATTTTTCCCGTCTTCAAGCAACGAGAGAATAAAATCATCCTGTAAATCTTTATTGTGTTCATGATAACTATATACTTTTTTTTTGATTTCTAAGTGATTTAAGAGTTTCATCGACACCCTAGTGTCTTCACAAAAAATGAAATCAACGCTTTTAAGAGTATTTACTGCTCTAATAGTAATGTCTTCTAAATTACCTATAGGAGTAGATACTAGATAAAGCGTTGATTTTTCATTTCGAAAATTTGAATTAGTCTTCATTAAGAGCTAACAACTAATTTTGCTTTTTCTCTTAAGTCTTTATAGTTATAAACCAATTTAAACAACTCAGCTTTTTTCTTCGCAGATATATTCCAAGAAGCTAATAACTCCTCAATAATTAAATGCTCTTCAGTATGATAGAAATCATCACTTAATGATAAAACAATTAAGTTTAGTAGTATAATTCTCTGAATCTTAAATGAACTTTTACCTAATTCCAAAACAGATTTCGTAATATCAGTTTTTACATGACCTATGGCATCTTTTCCCATTTCGTTAGTCATGACTTTTAATGCAATCGACTCTGATTCTAGAATTGTACCGTCAGCTTTAGTCATATGAGCAGCCAAATCTAAGAATAAGTGTTTTTCCTTTTTAGTTAGTAAATCTAATAACATTGTAATCACCTCTCGTTAATTATATCATATTTTTTTGTAGTGAAATACCTCTTTAACAATATCAGAATACTCATTTTCAATGTGTACAATAACCGGTTCCAAAACTTTTAATCCGGGGTTAGCATCTTTTTGAGCATGTATGATTACTGAGTTGGCATTTGTGTTTGGTTTTGGATATATAAATCTTATAGTCTTAGGCGTTAGATTGTGTTCCTCTAAGACTTTCATAATTTCAACAAGTCTCTCTGGCCTATGTACCATAGCTAGATATCCCTTGTTCTTTAAGAGTCTTTTAGACTCAATAACAATATCTTCTAAAGTAGCAGTGACTTCATGTCGAGCTAACGTTTTATAGTCCGTTTTATTTAAGTTACTAGTCTCAGTTAACTTAAAGAATGGCGGATTACAAGTAACTAGATCAAAGCTATTTACACCTACAGATTTATGAATATCCTTAAGATCGCTATGTAACAAGTTTATCTGATCTCCAAGATTATTCATCTCAATCGACTTTTTAGCTAACTCATAAACATCATCTTGTATCTCTACAGCATGAATTTCTGCTTTAGTTCTAAGTGTTAAATACATTGCCACTGGAGCATTCCCAGTACAAAGGTCCATTATCTTATTAGTCTTATAATTTACATTAGAGAAATATCCTAACAATAAAGAGTCTAATGAGAAATTGAACATATCAGGTCTTTGAACAATTTTTAGCCCATCGTAGGCTAAAAGATCATTAACTATTTCCATCTAATTCGTCCATTGTATATGATACGATACTTGATTCCTCTTTAACTCTTACAGCTCTTCTTAATATGTCGACACTTATAACTTTGCATCCACCACATGTAGGAGTATCAATTCTTGCTCCAACTTTTGGTAATCCAACTTTTAGATCAGAATATAATTTGTCTTCATACTTAATACAACAAAGTAATTTACCGCAAAGCCCTGTAATTTTAGATGGGTTAAGTGATAAATTTTGGTTTTTAGCCATTTTAATACTAATAGTATCAAAGTTACATAAGTGAGTTGAACAGCACAATTCTCTACCACATAGTCCAATACCACCTAATTGCTTAGCACCATCACGTTCTCCGACTTGTCTTAACTCAATTCTAGTCTTAACTTTTAAAGCAAGCGATTTAACTAGCTCTCTAAAATCAACTCTACCATCAGCAGTATATGAGAACACTATCTTTTTTCTATCAAGAGTATATTCTGCGCTTAAGAGTTTCATCTCAAGATTATGTTTTCTAATCTCTATTTTGCAAATATCAAATGCGAATGTTGCATTCTTTTTATTTTCTTCGTATCTCTTTAAATCAGTTTCAGAAGCAATTCTTAATACAGACTTAAGATCTGATACAACTTCTTCTTCTGTAATTGTTTTTTCTTTTCCAGAAACAATTCCTAATTCTACTCCTCTAGCAGTCTCAACAATAACAAATTCATCTTTCTCTAATGTAAGATTATTCTTGTCAAAGTAATAGTGCTTTCCTACTTTCTTGAATTGAATTGGAACTACAATATATTCCTTCATAATTATCTCCAATCTAACTTAGCCAAAATCCTATCTAGCATCAAGTTAATATTTGGATTATATCTCAAACTAGCACTGCTAGCTAAAATAAAGTCCAAGTTACTCATAACTTCATGTTGAGGAATACTCCTCATAGTTTTGAGTGATCTATCAAATGGAAAACTTAACTCGTGATTCATTTGATAATTAAGTATGTCTTTGTAATAGTGCATAAGTAAATTAATAAATAATTCTACGTTTGCACGGTTTATGAACCCACCTTTTTCCTTGAAAAAGATTAATCCAGTGTGATACTTATTTGCAATTATGTTACCAAGTTCATATATAATATCCAACATCTGACCAAACTCCTCAGAGTCACATAATAAAATCGCCTCATCTATATTATTGGTTACCAAAGGCGCAATATAAGCAAATTCGTCTTTGATTCCCATTTTAAGTAATTCTTCTCTTACAAGTTCTGGACTAGCTTTCTTAAATGATAACACTTGTGCACGTGACAATATTGTTGGAAGTATCTGCCCAACATTTTCTGTGATTAAAATAGCATAAATATTATCATGTGGTTCTTCAAAGTATTTCAATAAACTATTAGCAGCCGATAAAGTCATTTTATCAATATGATTAATAATATAGATTCTAGGACCTTCTACTAGACTTGTTTTATTTAATTCAGATATTAATTTCTTAACTTGTTCCTTTTTAATTGATGCCCCATCCGGAGATATTCCAATAACATTAGGATGACTCATAGCGTCAATACTTCTACACACGTTACAAGTTCCGCACGTTTCAGGACATAGTAACACCCTTGCAGTCTCAATAGCAATTTCAAATTTCCTTGTTCCTTTTGGGCCTTCAAACAAATATGCATGGCTTAATCTATTTTTATTCAAACTGTTTTCAAGAACTCTTATTACATTAGGTTGAACATTTCTATATTTACTTAGCATTTAGAAACTTCTCAACTATATTTACAGTTTGATTAAACACTTCTGTTTTAGAACATTCACCATCGATAGTTTTTATTCTATCGTGTTTCTTAGTAAGCATATGATAACCATCATAAACTTTATTATGGAATTCCTTAGTTTCTAGATCCAACCTATTAACTTTTCTTAAGTTCTCTAATATTCTTTTCATCCCAGTTTCGGGTTTTACATCAAAAAACAAAGTTAAATCTGGCATATAACCATTAATAACAATCTTATTGATGTTTTCTACTAATTCCATGCCTATTCCTCTAGCATATCCTTGATACACCACTGAAGAATCAACGAATCTATCGCATAGAACTATAGTTCCTCTTTCTAATGCAGGTACAACTTTTTCCATTAGATGTTGTCTTCTTGAAGCAGCAAACAAATATGTTTCAGTCAGCTCATCCATTTCAACATTATCCTTATTTAAGATTACTTGTCTAATTTGCTCAGCAATATTAATTCCTCCAGGTTCTCTCGTGACTAACACGTCATACCCCTTTGATTTTAAGTATTCACTAAGCAGTTCTATAGCTGAAGTTTTCCCAGAACCTTCTCCACCTTCAAATGTAATAAATCTTCCTCTCATACCTACACCTACTCATACCATATTTTTTCTAAAAACAAACCATGACTACTAGAATTTTTCCCAGCATATTTGCGGTCTTCTTTACTCATAATTTTCTTTAGATCATTCTTTCTTCCATAACCAATCTCAACTAATGTTCCAACGAGTATTCTAATCATGTATCTCATAAACCCAGATCCAACGAATTTGAATGTTAATTCTCCAGAATCATTAATAATCTCAGCTTCGTAAATTTCTCTTACATAACTATTGTATTCAGAATGACTCGTAAACGACTTAAAGTTATGTTTCCCTATAATACATTTTATTTCCTCTTGCATCAACTCTATGTTGAGTTTTTTTCTCTCAAACTCAACAGAGTTTCTTCTTAAAGGGTCAAACTGATTAGTACTTAATAAATATCGGTACTCTTTTTTAACTACATCAAATCTTGCATGGAACGACTCAGACACTATTTCAACACTCTTTATGAAAACATCGTTCTCTAAATAAGTGTTAATAGCTAATCTCCATCTGTCACCAGCTAACTTGATAGTCGACTCAAAATGGAAAACTTGACCTCTTGCATGAACTCCAGAATCCGTTCTACTAGCGCCGTAAATTTTTACTGTATTTCCACCATGGATCTTCTGCAAACTTTTTTCAATTGCTTCTTGAATACTTGGTTGATTATCTTGGATTTGCCATCCAGAGTAATTTGCTCCATCATAGGCAACTGTGCACTTTAACTTATAAACCAAGGAATATTACTCCTGGTATAAACATTAACGCCACCGTAATAACTAGATAATCGATCATACGATAGTTAAACTCAACCAATTTACTTCTTGTTTTTCCAGGATAATATCCCCTTGCTTCCATCGCATTAGCCAAATCATCAGCTCTTTTGAATGAAATTATAAACATCGGGATAAGCAATGAAATTATTTGTGTAATTTTTTGTTTTAAACTACCTTCTTGAAAGTCAACTCCCCTTGAGGATTGTGCTTTCATTATTTTTCCAGCTTCATCTAAAAGAGTAGGTATAAACCTTAAGGCAATACTAATCATCATAGATATCTCTTCAGTTGGCATTTTTATTTTCTTAAAAGGCTTAAGTACTTCCTCTAATCCATTATTTAATGCAGTTGGTTTAGTAGTCAGAGTTAACAAACTTGAAACAGAAATTAAAATCAAAATTCTTGTGATTAGAAAAGCTGCGAACGTTAGTCCTTCTGAGTACACACCAACATTAAATTCTTTGATTAAAGGTCCAAAGTTTAATGATAATACATAAATCATTAAAACAATGGTAGAGATAAAGAATAAAAATCTATATTTTATCTTTCTCTTAATCAAATTATATCCCACGATCACAAGTATCACACCTGGGATTGTAGCCCATGTTAGATAGATTGGTAGCGAGTAAAGCAATTCCCCTTTTTGGTTAAGTAACACTTGAAATATCACCGTAAACACCAGTAAAATCATTAATGGTGCTATACCTTTCAAAAATCTTGTGACTGGAATCTTAGAACTCTGCACCAACACTAATGTTAGCACTAATAATACCGCCATTGTTAACAATTCTTTTATCACAAATGTTGTGACGATTATTAACAATAATGATTTCAATTTAGTTCTAGGATCTAATCTATGTATCCAGCTATCAGCTGGAATATATTGTCCTATTACAATTTGCATAACGCATCATCCTATCTTCTTAAGTTCAGATACAATTTCTGATAAACTCAAGACTGTTTCGTTAAGTTTAGTACCAAGCTTCTCATTTATTTTTCTCATAATTTTCATATACTGCGGTGCATCAAGATTAAAGTCTTCAATTAACCCTGGACTATTGAATAGATCTCTAGGAGATCCATCAAACACTTTCCTAGCCTTTTTCATGACAATAACTCTATTACAGTACTCACTTACAACATTCATATCGTGAGTAACTAATATAATTGTTTGACCTGTTTTTTCATGAATCGCTTTAAACAAATCCATCATTTCTCTTTGTCCTTGTGGATCAAGTCCTACAGTCGGTTCATCAAGAATTAATATTTCCGGTTCCATTGAAAGAATTCCAGCAATAGCTACTCTTCTCATTTGACCACCAGATAAATTAAATGGAGATTTCTCTAGCACTTCTTCATCTAGTCCTACTAAATCAAGTACTTCTCTAGCTTTCCTTTTAGCATCTTTATCAGACATACCAAAATTCTTTGGTCCAAACATAATATCTCTTTCTACTGTTTCCTCAAATAGTTGATACTCAGGAAACTGAAATACCATACCTACTTTTTTACGAATAGGCGTAAGTTTTTCTCTACCAGATACTCTGATCCCAAATACATCAATCTCTCCACCAGTAGGAATCAGTAAAGCGTTCATATGCTGAATCATCGTTGATTTTCCACTACCAGTGTGACCAACAACAGCAACAAACTCATGATGTGCATCTATATTTAAATCTACGTCAATCAATGCGTACTTACTAGTACCAATTGTTGGGTAGGCATAATTTACATTGTCAAACTTAATTCCCATAATACATCCTTTAATTCCTTATTTGATAAACCTGATTTCTCTAACTCTTCTAGAATTTTCATCGTTGGTAGTGTATCCAGTCCAGCTTCAATTATAATTTTTTCTTCTCTAAACACATCTATCGGGGTACCATCTAAGACGATTTTCCCCTTATTAAGAACAATTAGTCTATCACTAAGAACAGCTTCACTTAAGTCATGTGTAATAGTTATAATTGTTTTATCTCCTAAGCTTAGTTCTTTGATTGTATCGATAACTTCATTCTTACCTTTTGGGTCAAGCATACTAGTAGCCTCATCCAAAATTATAATATCTGTGTCCATGGCCAGTACACCAGCAATTGCGACACGCTGTTTCTCTCCACCACTTAGATTGTGAGGTTCTTTATCTAAGAATTCGTGCATGTTTACAAGTTTGGAATATTTGTTAATTCTCTCAATCATTTCAGCTCGTGGTAAACACTGATTCTCAAGACCAAATGCCATATCATCTTTTACAGTCGAACCAACAAATTGATTATCTGGATTTTGAAATACAATCCCAATATGTTCTCTTATCTCATATTCATTATCATCAAGTCTAGTACCCATAACTGTAACTGTTCCAGAATTCTTTTTAAGTAAACCAATTATCAATTTGGAAAGTGTTGATTTTCCAGATCCATTATGACCTAGTATAGTAACCCACTCTCCCTTTTTGAAGTTTAGATTAAAGTTTTCTAAAACATATCCTTCTTCTTCAGCGTACCAAAATGATAAATCTTTTATTTCAATAACGTTCATTATACAATCCCATCCACTTCCGTAGTAATACCTACAATTCGTATTTCAAGTCTGTTGGGAGCACATAGAATATTTGGATTCCAAGAATCCACGTTAATAGCCTTCATATTGACACAATCTTGATCCGGGCAATCAGCCTCAACCATATCAACTTGTCCATCATGTATATGAACTTTATTATAACCTCTATACTCAAAAACTAACTCTATATCTAAATCATCGGTTAACTCAAAATACTCTATAACTTCACCATCGTAACTTATCTGTACGTAAGGTGTTTCATCGTCTTTAATTCCACCAAGGTTATTATTGAAGTTACAAGCACTCATTAAAAAAACCAAAGTTAATACCATCACATTTCTCATTCGTTTCCACTCCTTCGATTACTCCTAATTATAGCAAAAAACATCCTCGATTTATATAGAACAAGTAATAAAAAAAGATAGTGAAATCACTATCTCTGATGTTTCATCGTTGTAGCACTAATAACTTTTCCGATTTTGTTTAGTACGTAGTCAATACTTTCCTCATCATTAAGTAAATCATAGTCCTTTATGTTCAATCTTACTACTGGTGCATAATGAAAATTATCAACCCAATTACGGTATGCTTTATGTAACATCTTCCAGTATTCAATCGGAGTATTCATCTCCATTTCTCTTCCTCTATCATCTATTCTTTTTAAAATATCATCTAACTCACCATCAATAAATATTACAAGATCTGGATGGGGGAAAAACGGTGTTAATACCATTGCCTCAAATAGAGATTTATAAGTATCATAATCCACTTGAGTCATTGTCTTACTATCATAATTTAGTTTCGCAAATATCTCAACGTCCTCATATATACTTCTGTCCTGAATAAACCCTCCACCATGATGGAACATTCTCTTTTGTTCCTTGAATCTTTCCGCAAGAAAGAACATTTGTAAATGGAAACTCCATTTTTCAAAATCACCATAGTACTTCTCTAAATATGGATTATCCGTTACTCTCTCATATGAAGTCATAAATCCTAATTTCTCGGCCAATACTCTGGTAAACGTTGATTTACCTACTCCAACAGTACCTGCAATTGTAATAACAGCATCACTTGGGATGTTGTACTTCTTTAAAATATCTTTATTCATATTGCCCCCTAAATTAAATTATATAAATTCACTAAAATCATCGCTACAATCATTGTATTGAAAATTATAGTTACATCTTTGTCAGAAACTTTTTTATTGTAAAATGCCCCAACAAATCCACCCATGATTCCACCGGGAATCATATAGAATAAGTAGGATAAATCAAATGATGCATCCAAGAAAAATAACTTAGTTACTTGTGCAAACATAATAATAAACACAGAACTTGCTGCTGAATCTTTTGCGTTTAATCCAAACATAACATATAGAACTATCATGTTTAATGGACCTCCACCTATTCCTAGAAATGAAGACACTATTCCGAGTAATAAACCTACTCCAATGATCAACACTTTATTATGTACATGAAACTTCTTCAAATACTTTTTGAGTCTCATTAATATCAATATCAAAACAAGTACAACCACTAATGCAGTTGATTGTATAGTTTGAAGACCGATAGGATCTTTTGCCATATCAAGCAATAGTATGTTTCCAACAAAGCCACCAACCAAGGCTCCAATAGCTAGATAGAGTATCTTTAAGCTGACTCTCTTTGCGTGAATGTGTTTAACACTTGATACCATAGCCATTGATAATACAGTCAAACTACTTAGAATTCCAACTAATAATACGTTCATATCAAACATGTCCAAAATTGGCTTGATAATTATTCCACCACCTAGCCCAGCAAGGGACCCTAGTGTAGTAGCTAATAGTGCAATTATAAATAAAATTATTCCCATAAAACTTCCTCATCTTCTTAACAATACTTAATTATAGTTAATATTTTCAAAAAAGGCAAAAAGAAAAGCCGTTATTGGCTCTTCATAAATAAATTTAATGGCTTTTTCATACGACTCATTAAGAATCCCAAAACTTTCCCAACTAACAATGCTGTCAGCAAAGTGCCAATTCCAATTCCAGATTGGCTAAACTCAACTAGTAATAATAATGCAATCAGACTAGAGAATATAACACAGCTTGAATCGAAGATTGTTTTTATATTAGAAAATTTGAATTTAAATATATCTTTAATAGCTAACATAAGTCCTTCTGGTGCATTAGGAACAATATCTGCAGATAAGATAAATACTAATCCTAAAGCAATTAGTATAATTGATAACACCAAATATCCAGATTGGATAAACAGATTTTCAACTTTGAATATTGTTGTTATAAACAAACTCAAATCAACAAACAATCCAAAAGCGATTCCAAATCCTAATTGTAGGAAACTTCTCATCTTGAATTTTTTTCTTAAAAGAAGTATTTGCGCAAGCACATATACACTAAACTCCAACATCGTAATAGTCCCGATTGAAAGACCTGTCACATTGTGCAGTACATACGCAACAGAGCTTATTGGAGATACTCCTAATTTACTTAAGATACTAAAAGCAACTCCTAAAGACAATATAAAAAGCCCTAATACATAAATAGTAATTCTTTTATACATTAACCAAACTCATTCCTAAAGTCAGAGCTTTTTTATTCAATTCAACAAACTTCACTTTAACATTCTCTTCTATTATTTTATCCCAGTTAATCGACTCCAAATTCATCGATTTAACTAGCGCACCAAGTAATATTACATTCATTACTTTTTTATTACCTAGCTCATCAGCTAGATCGGTTGCATTTATAACTAAGGTTTCAGCTTTAGTTTTCAGTTCCTTTATAATATCTTTTGGATAAGGAACCTTACCTGTCAGAGTAACCATCGAATGAATAGCATGGTTATTAACAACAATTTTCCCACCTGGTTTTAAGTGAGTAATCCATCTAGCAGCTTCCATTTTCTCGAATGATACTAATATGTCAGCCCCTCCTCTTTCAATAACAGATGAGTATACTTTATCTCCATATCTTACTTGAGATGAAACCGACCCACCACGTTGACTCATACCGTGAATCTCGCTCATCTTAACATCATATCCTGCTTCCATTAAACCCAGTGTTAGTAACTTACTTGCAAGAATCGTTCCTTGACCACCAACACCTACTAAAATAATACTATTAGTCATGATTTACCTCCAATTGAATTGCATCAACAGGACACACATCAGCACAAATTGAACAACCAACACAAGTATCACGATCGATTGACACTTTGTTAGTTTCAGGATCCAAAATTAATGGCGGACATCCAGTCTTAAGACATAATTTACATCCGATACATTTATCAGTAATTACCTCAAATTTAGTTTGAAATACATTTGGATAACTTTCCAAATCTTCATCATTATATTTGTTTTTTAATACACAAGGCCAATCCGTAATAATTACACTTGGTTCATCTAAATCAAAACAATAATTAAATGCATTTTTAACAGCTAACCTATCATTTGGATTAAGTTTAATTACATGTTTAACTCCACAAGCTTTTACAAGACCTTCAATGTCTATCACTTCAGTAGTCTCACCTTGAGCTGAGTATCCTGTACCAGGATTATCTTGCCCACCAGTCATACCAGTTATTCTATTATCCAAGATTATGTTGATAGTGTTAGATTTATTATAAACAACATCTATAAGTGAATTTATTCCTGTATGGAAGAAAGTTGAATCACCCATTATACTTACCAGTTGTTTTTCATTATCAGGATTAAGATTAAGAACTTTTTGAGCACCGTGCCCAGTAGAGAAACTTGCTCCCATACATACTATCCAGTCAATTGAATTGTACGGTTCGCTGAATCCTAATGAGTAGCATCCTATATCTCCCGCTACAATAGCATTCTTTCTCTTACCTAACTCTAAGAAGAATGGTCTGTGTGGACAACCAGGACAGAATGTCGGAGGTCTTCCAACCGTCTTATCTGGGTTTATCGAAATAGTTTCCATTTTCTTACCATAAACTGCTTCTTTAATAACATCAGAAGTCATCTCACCACAGTAAGGGAATAATTCTTTACCAATACATTCAATTCCCAATGCTTTAATATGATTCTCTAAATACTTATCATTTTCCTCAATAACATAAAGAACATCTACTTCTTTAGCAAAATCTTCAATTAGAGTAGTCGGTAATGGATTAGTAAATCCAAGTTTTAAATATGAAGCATCTTCTCCGAATGCTTCTCTTGCATATTCAAATACACTACCTGAAGTAATAACACCAATTTTCTTAGAGTTATATATAGGATAGTTCCATTTACAATTATTACTAACTTCCTGAAGTTTAATCATTCTTTCTTCAACTCTGTGTCTAGCTAGTCTTGCATTACCTGGAACAGCCACATTTTTCTTAACATTCTTCTTATATTCTTTTACAGGAACATCAACTCTATCATTAAGAGTTACTATTCCTTTTGAATGACAAATCCTAGTTGTAACTCTAAAAAGTACAGGAGTGTCATATTCTTCACTTATTTCATATGCATCTTTTATAAAATCTTTTGATTCTTGAGAGTCAGATGGCTCAAACATCGGAATTTTAGCAAAACTTGCATATATTCTGTTGTCCTGTTCATTTTGACTCGAGTGCATCCCTGGTTCATCTGCAGTAACAAGTATCATTCCACCAAGAACTCCGATATAAGCGTATGTAAATAGCGGGTCCGCTGCAACATTAACTCCAACATGTTTCATAGCAGCAATGGATCTACCTCCTACGATAGATGCTCCAATTACTGATTCAAGTGCTACTTTCTCATTTGGTGCCCACTCAGATATTATCTCTTTGTAACTAGACATGTTCTTAAGTATCTCTGTACTAGGCGTTCCGGGATAAGCTGAAGCAAAATGTGTCCCCGCCTCATACGCCCCTCTAGCAATCGCCTCATTACCAGTCATTAATTTTTTCATAGTAATCTCCTTTATTAAAGTGGTTTAATAACTTTTTTAACATGGTATCCATATAATTCCACAATTTCAACAACATCATACTCTTCAATGTTATCAAATGTGATCGTTCCTTTTTTTAAGTCAAATTCAACAACATAGTCTGATAAAGCTCTTGAAAGTTCTTTTATTGCAAATTCATTTAAATCAACAAATAATATTAAGTTCTCACCAAAATTTCCTTCAACGATAATATTGTTTTTTTCTAATAACTCTACTACTTTCCTTCTATTCAAAGGACCAGGATCAATATTAACAATATTCTTGTTAATATCATATTCAATCGAAATAGCTCCATGTTTAGTTAAATCAAGATGTGCTTTAACTCTACAAGTTCCGCAACCTAAATTATCAACTTTTAGTTTCATAAAACAACCTCTCCTTCGTGAAAGCACTTACATAAAATTATACCAAATTTAAGAAGCTTTTAGTTTAATAAATAAAAAAAAAGAGTCTATTTAGACTCTTTATGTGAATGTTTTTTCTTCTTGAAATAAGCAACCAAATATAAGAATAGAAATCCTACTAATACATAAGGTAACAAAGCAACAGCAACTTTAAACATTACTATAACAATTACTCCAACAATAAACAATTTAATGAATGTTCCCATATTATCCTCCTATTTATTCAATTCGAAGTCTTCTGCTTCGATATTTTTCATAGTCTTAACTGTGCCACTTACGTCTCCTGTTAAAACTTTTACAGTGATGTCTTTCATTGTTAACAGCCCACCATTAGATACTATTTGAAGAGTATCTAACTCAATTTCTTTAATAGTCTTTGGACCAGATCCTAATTTGTAACTATGGCTGACTCCTTCAACAAACTTAATAGTTTGTGGTCCGTTTCCAGCTTCAAGAGTAAGTTCATCTATTTCAATATCTTTTACGCTAAGTGGTCCGTTCCCAATTTTCATTGTAGCTTTTTCTGCCTCAATATCTTTTATTGAAATTGGTCCGTGTTTCGCAACAACAGTAATTTCTTTCATCTCTATATCTTTAATAACTATTGGAGCGCTTCCTACGTTTACTACAAGCGTTTCACCTTCAATATCTTTGATAACTAAAGGACTATTTTCAATGTCTACTTTAATACTTGTTTCTAAGTCCCTTACACTCATTGGTACGTTACTGTTAATAGACAGATTTTTAACTGAATTTGGTATAAACAGCCTCATTCTTTTCTTTTCAGAATATTTGATATTAGAAGTTGGTATATTGATAGTTAATGCATCACCCTCTAATTCAATTGTTTGTTTTATAGTTTTCGGAAGAAACTTAACAACTAGGTTTGGTGTTCCACCAACTACCTCAAGATTCAATATATCTCGGTTTCCATCTTCGATAACAATGTTTAGAGTTTCATGTTCGTAATCAAATGCGACAACCTTTGAGTTATCAAATTTCATTGCCATATCTTTTAACTTAACATCAAATTTAATGTCTTTTAATTTTTTAAGTCCAAGTCCAACTTTTTCTAACGCCTTTGAAACTTTTGCTTCAATATCCAAACCTTTTAAAGTTTCTCCAACACCTTTCATAGCTTCTTCTAAAGTGTCAGTAACATTTCCAACCATATCTGAATCTACCACTTTATCATATCCGTGTTTAATTGCTTCAAACTGAATATCAACAAAGTCTTTCATGTTTCCATGGTGTGTTACACCCAAATCTTCATTTGCGTTTGCAGCAATCTCTTCAGGAGTTTCTAAATTTGTTATAATTTGCTCTTCAGTTTCTCCACCATTCATCGCCTCAGTAAAATATGCTTCATATTCCTCTATCAAACTCGCTTCATCATCTCTGCTTACTCTCAATAATGATTTAAGTTGCTCAATAAACTCTAATTTATTCATGTTCCCCTCCTAATAACTTATTAACTTTAATATTAAAACTTCGCCATTCTCTTACTAAATTTATCTTCTTTTGCTTCCCAATACCTGTTAAAGTGTAATATTTTCTAGTAGGTCCATCAGAACTCTCTTTCTCATAAAGATCTAATGCTCCTTCTTTTGTTAATCTTCTTAACATTGTATATATAGTACTCTCTCCAACTTCCAATGTCTTCGACAAATTTTTAACTAGTTTATATCCGTAAGTGTCTTCTCTATCAAGCTCATTAAGTACACACACTTCAATAATTCCTTTTTTAAATTGAGTATCCATTTACATCCTCCTACTTAATTATTTTTTTTATTATTTTTTTAGTAACATCAATTATGTCTGTTGCGACTTCTTCAACTGTAGAAGACACTTTTTCAAATATTTCGCTTTCTGTAGCTTTATCAAAATATTCTTCGGCTTTTTCTCCGATTTCTTCAATTATTTCGCCAACTTTATCAAATAAGTCATCAATTTTGGATTTATCTTTTTCCATCAAAATGCTCCTCTCTACTACACCCCATTACGTATTACTACTTAATGCGCTATAGTGAAAATAAAAAAAATATAAACCACTACTTCACAATGTGAGGTAGTTACATTACTATAATATACCACTACTTCGTAAAACGCAATAGTTTTGATAATAAAAATAAAAGACTCAGGCTATATTCTTGACCCAAGTCTTTTAGTAATAATAATTGCTGCTATTAGTTTTACTATATCACCAGGAATATAAATGGTCATATAGCTTAATGTTGTTAGAATTGTCCAACCCAAATAGTTACTCATCCAAGGTACACCTATTATATAGATAACTAAACTAGCTGAGATAACAGCAAGCCATAAATTCTTGTCCTTTAAGAATCCAGCAACATATGCCGCAAGTGGAAATGCTAATAAGAATCCACCTGTAGGACCAGTGATTACAGCTAGTCCTGATGAGAACCCTGCAAATACAGGCACTCCTATAACGCCAAGCATTAAATAAAGTACCATACTTACGAATCCTAGTTTTGCTCCAAGTAGTAATCCAGCTAACAATACAAACAAAGTTTGCAGAGTTATTGGTGCTCCTGTCATTGGAATAGATATTCCTATTGTTGCTACAATCAATGCTGGAAAGATTGTAGCTTTTATCATTTCTTTAGTATTCATTTTATCTTTACCTTATTATAAATTTCGTGATACTCTCGTTCACCTTTTTGAAATTGCAAATAATACTTATTTAAGTATTTTATTAGAATTTCTTCTATATGCTCTTTCTGAACATCCACGTTTTCTTTTTTTATAGATGTAGCAATATTAGACAAATGTCTAAAATATACTTGGTTAACGTTAAGTCCAATGCCTATAATAACATAGTCTATTTCATTGTTAGTTACACTTGATTCAAGTAAAATACCACATATTTTTTTCTCGTTAACCAATACATCATTAGGCCACTTAACAACCGATTTGACTCCAATGCTTTCAAGAGTTTTATAAATAGCCACTGAAGTCATCTTTGTAAGGCTAGTTATATTGCTAACTAGCATGTCAGGTTTGATCAAGATACTCATTATTATGTTTTGAAATCTGGCACTTTCCCAAACATTTGATTGTTTTCCTCTACCGTTAGTTTGATAATCTGCTGAAACAATAGTTCCGCTTGGGAGAAAGTTATTTTTCTTTAAATAATCATTGGTAGAAGTGATCGACCCAAAGTGCAACTTATTGATTCCTATAACATCAATCTTTTTCAATTGCTAATGTCATTTCTGCTTTGCATGCTAATACATCATTAACATATGCTTTACCTTGCACAACAGATATTGACCCTCTTTTCTTTATTGTTTCAATTTTCATAACCAATACATCGCCTGGTTTAACTTGCTTTTTGAACTTACAATTATTGATTCCTGCAAAAAAACCAAGTTTTCCTTTATTCTCATCTAGCATAAGATGAGCAACAGCAGCAGTTTGAGCCATCGCTTCAACAATTAACACTCCTGGAGTAACAGGATAACCAGGGAAGTGACCTTTAAAAAACCATCTGTCCGGATCACAATTAAGAATCCCAGTAGCAGATACTCCTGGAACAACTTCAGTAATCTCGTCAACCAATAACATTTCATGTCTGTGTGGTATTATCTTAATTATTTGTTCTTTATTCAGCATATTTTTTAAATACTAATGTAGCATTATGTCCTCCAAACCCTAAAGAGTTTGATATAGCTACATTAACTTCCGCCTTTCTTCCAATGTTAGGTACGTAGTCCAAATCACATTCTGGATCTGGATTCTTATAATTTATAGTTGGAGGAATAAATCCATCAACAATACTCATAATTGAAAATATTGATTCAAGTCCACCTGACGCACCTAGTAAATGTCCAGTCATAGACTTAGTACTTGAAATAGCAACTGACGTATTCTGTCCAAACACTGTCTTAATCGCAGCCGTCTCATTTTTATCATTTAACGGAGTGCTTGTACCATGTGCATTTATATAGTCAACATCAGCAGGAGTTAAGCCTGCCTCTTTAATTGCATCAGCCATACATCTAGCAGCACCTTCTCCACCAGCGGCTGGAGCAGTAACATGATACGCATCGCAAGTGGCACCATACCCTACAATCTCAGCGTATATCTTAGCACCTCTTTTTATTGCATGCTCTAGTTCTTCAAGAACTAAAATTCCAGCTCCCTCTCCCATAACAAATCCAGACCTGTCCGAATTAAATGGAATACTAGCTCTATTAATATCATTTGAAGTATTTAATGCCTTTAAAGCTATAAATCCAGCCATACCAAATTCATTAACAGCGGCTTCAGTTCCTCCAGCAAATATAACATCATGATAACCGTGTTTGATATGTCTAAAAGCATCTCCAATAGAATTAGTTCCAGCAGCACATGCAGTAACGCTTGCTGAACTTATCCCCTTCGCTCCTGTAATTATTGATACATTACCCGCAGCTAGATTTGCAATACTCATTGGTATAAAGAAAGGGCTAATTCTGTTATAGCCTTTATTAACAGCTTTTGTATGTTCCTTTTGAATAGTCTGAATTCCACCGATACCGGTCCCTATTATAACACCAACTCTATGAGAATTTTCCTCAGTAACTTCAAATTTCGAGTCTTTAAGTGCTTCAGTAGTAGCAATCATTGCATACTGAGCAAAAGGATCAATCCTCTTAGCAGATTTTCTATCCAAATATTCAGTTACAATAAAATCTTTTAACTCCCCAGCAATTTTAACAGAGAAATTCTCAGTATCAAAGTTTGTTATTTCATCAATTCCATTAATACCTTTTTTAGCATTTTTCCAAGACGTAATAGCATCATTTCCAAGAGGTGATAAAGCCCCTAATCCTGTTACAACAACTCTTCTCATCTTATACCTCCTGTAATTTTTGGTTCATTTCAGTAATTAGTTCATCCACTAATTCTTGAACACTTACAATTTTATCTATCAAGTATGCTTTAGCACCAGTGAATATCAGTCCGTTTTCAACATCACCTGATGTTGACTCTCCTAGTTTCTCCGTAATACAGTATGGTATCCCAATTTTCTTACAAGATTTTAAGCAATCAACACATGCTTTAACTGGGAAATTATTGTTTTTAACAAACTCAGTCAATTTATTTCTAATCGCTCTTCCAGGTAGTCCTGCTGGACTAACAGTAGCAACGATATCCTCTTCTTTTGCTTCTACTATCTTATTTTTATATGCAATATGAACATCACATTCATCTGTTGCAATAAATCTTGTCGCAATTTGAACTCCAGTAGCACCTAATTTAATAAATCTTGCAATATCAGATCCAGTATGAACTCCTCCTGCTGCTATCACAGGTATACGTTTTGAATGTTTTTCTTCAAATGGAGCTATTGCTGCTAAAACATCTACAACTAGTTTTTCTAAATCATCTACAGTACCAGCTTCAATGTCCTCTTTTGTAAAGCCTAAATGACCACCAGCAAGAGGTCCTTCTACTACAATAAATTCAGGAACAACATTATATTTTCTGTCCCAATTTCTACATATAAGTTTTGCTGCTCTACCACTTGATACAATACATGCAGGTTTTACTTTAGAGCCTGCTAAGTACTTAGGTAAATCCATAGGTAGTCCCGCTCCAGAAACTATAAAATCAATATCTTGTTTTGACAAGAAAGTTGCATATTGATCAAATCTTTTTCCTGCAGCCATAAGGTTAACGCCAAGAACTCCTTCTTTAGCATTAGTTCTTACTTTTGTTATCTCATCCTTTAATGAATCAAAGTTTGATTTCATATTATCTTTATAAAACTGTGACTTTTTGTCTTTTACAAATTTCTCGAAACCAGATTGTGCCGCAGAAATAGTCCCTACAATATTAGAATTTATTGCTGCTGTAGCGAGTTTATTCAAACTTATTTTAATACCCATACCACCTTGGATGATTGGGTTCACAATTGATTTTCCATTTATTTTAAATTCAGGTAATTTCATTAAATCATACCGCCATTTACTGATATGACTTGTCCTGTAATATAACTTGCTTCATCACTTGATAAAAACGCAACAGCATTAGCAACATCTTCAGGTAATCCAAACTTATTAAGAGGAATAGATTTCATCATAGATTCCTTTACAGAATCTGGTAGTACATCTGTCATTGGTGTTTGGATAAAACCAGGTGCAATTGCATTTACAGTTACTCCTCTTGGTCCAAACTCTTTTGACAACGTCTTAGTTAGTCCGATAACTCCAGCTTTAGAAGCTACATAATTAACCTGACCAGGATTCCCCATTAATCCAACAACACTTGTTATATTAATGATTGTCCCACTTCTCTGCTTCATAAACTTCTTAGTAGAATGCTTTATAGTATTCCAAGTACCCTTTAAATTTACGTTGATGACTTTATCAAAGTCCTCTTCCTTCATTCTCATCATTAGAGAATCTTTCGTGATACCTGCATTGTTAACTAAAATATCTAATCTTCCGTAAGTTTCATAACAATAATCAACAATTGCTTTTGAAGATTCAAAGTCTGAAACATCTCCATGAATAATAGACCCGTTTCCCCCAAGACTTTTAACTTCAGCTAGTAATTCGTTTGCTTTTTCCAAGTTAGACAAATAGTTAATAATAACTATTGCTCCTTGTGCTGCTAATTTAAGTACGATTGCCGCACCAATTCCTTTAGAACCCCCAGTAACAAGAGCAACTTTATTTGTTAAATTAATCATTTTGTTCCCCCATTTTTAATAATGTAGCCTCTAATGAAGCCTTATCTTCTACATTCAGTATCGTGAATGTCTTATTTACCTTTTTCACAAATCCACTAAGAACCCTACCTGGACCTACTTCAATAAATGTATCAAATCCATCAGCCTCTAGTAGTTTAATGGATTCTTCGAATCTAACACTACCCATTACCTGACTAGTTAATAAACTTTTTAAATTTCCTTCAAGATACTCACCTGTAAAGTTCATAACAATAGGAATATCATTATGTTTGAAGTTTACTTTATCAAACTCACTAGACAGTTTTCTAGCTGCATGTTTAAGTAATGGAGTATGAAATGGACCACTTACATTAAGTTCGACAGTCCTTCTAGCTCCTGCTTCTTTTAGAGCAATCATAGCCTTGTTTACAGACTCTTTATACCCACCAATAACATATTGTTTAGGGCAATTGTGATTCGATATATATACACCATCAATATCTTGAATAGTTTTTGCAACTTCATCTAAAGAAAGTCCAATTATCGCAGCCATTGTCCCTACCCCGGTAGGAACTGCTTCTGTCATTAATTTTCCGCGTTTGTTTACAAGTTTTACAGCATCGACGAATCCCAGTGCATTACACGCAACCAATGCAGAATATTCACCTAAGCTAAGCCCTAAGACCGCATCAGGTGTTATATGTTTTTTAAGCTCCACAAATAAAGCAATTGATGTAGTTAGTATCGCTGGCTGAGTGAACTCGGTAATATTTAGTTTGTCTGATTCGTTAAAACAAATATCACTTATACTAAAACCTAAAGATTTGTCTGCAGTTTTAAACACTTCAGCTGCATCAGGTAAATCTGAAATATCTTTTCCCATTCCAGTATATTGTGCACCTTGCCCCGAAAACATGAATGCTATTTTACCCATTAATCTCACCTATATTCTTAAGAACATAGTCAACATTAAACATAGCTTCTAGTATGTCCTTAACAGGTCGAATCTCACTTACTAATCCAGCTATTTGACCAGCCATCAAACTTCCTCGAACAACGTCTCCATCTAGTACTGCTTTTCTAAGACTCCCTAAAGTAAGTTCTTCAAGTTTCTCTAATTCAATTCCTGCGTTGGCAATTCTTATATATTCTCTAGCCATCTTATTTTTAATTACTCTCACAGGCGCACCAGTAATTCTACCTGTTACGATTGTAGAAGTATCTCTCGCCTTAACAACGGCATTTTTATAGTTATCATGAATTGGACATTCATCACTCGCCAAGAACACCGTACCAGCTTGAACTCCGATTGCACCAAGTGCAAACGCCGCTACAACTCCTCTAGAATCAGCAATACCACCTGCAGCTATTACGTCACAATCAACTGCATCAACGACTTGAGGCACAAGAGTCATTGTCGAAGACTCACCAATATGTCCTCCAGCCTCAGTTCCCTCAACTATTACAGTTTCAATCCCTAGCCTCACGACTCTTTTAGCAAGTGCAACACTTGGTACAACAGGAATAACAATAATTCCAGCATCAAGCCACTTTTTCACGTACTTACCAGGATTCCCTGCTCCAGTTGTGATAACTTCAACTTTTTCATCAACTACCATTTGTGCTATCTCATCTGCATGAGGACTCATCAGCATAATGTTTACTGCAAATGGTTTATCTGTAATCTCTTTACAAAGTCGAATCTCTTCTTTTAGTTTAGAAGCATCCCAACCCCCTGCAGCAATAACACCAAGCCCACCAGCATTTGATACAGCGGCAGCAAGAACATGTGTTGATATATTAGCCATTGCACCCTGAATAATTGGATACTTAAGTTTTAATTTTTTAAATACAGTCATTTTTTCACCTTAAAGAAGATCTGACAATCTTCTATATTCTCCAATGTCTCTAAATTTATTGTATCTTTGCTTAATAATGTATGCTTGTGACTTGTGTTCAAATTCATCTAGAAACTCAATTATTGCTTCTTTTACATTCTCAGCAGTAATTCCAGGAAGTTCATGTGCTCCTCCAACAGGTTCAGTGATGATTTTCTCGATAATATTAATCTTTATTAAATCTTGTGCGGTTAGTTTCATCACTTCCGCAGCCTCCGATGCCTTTGATGCATCTTTCCAAAGTATCGAAGCATATCCCTCTGGTGAGAGGATAGAGTAGATTGAATTCTCAAGCATATAAACGTGATTAGCGACAGCTAATGCTAATGCACCACCTGAGCCACCCTCAGCAATAACAATAGCTAAAACAGGCACTGACAATCTACTCATTTCAAATAAGTTTCTTGCGATTGCTTCACCTTGACCTCTCTCTTCGGCACCTATTCCAGGATATGCTCCTGGAGTGTCTATGAAAGTAATAATCGGACGATTAAATTTCTCTGCTTGTTTCATCAAACGTAATGCTTTTCGGTATCCTTCAGGATGAGGCATACCAAAATTTCTTCTGATATTTTCTTCAGTAGTCTTACCCTTTTGTTGTGCAATTATAGTTACAGCCTTACCATTTATAGTAGCTAAACCACCAACAATTGATTCATCGTCTCTAAACAACCTATCTCCATGCAATTCAATAAAATCACTGAAGATATGGTTTATATAATCTAAACTAGTCGGTCTCTTTACGTGTCTTGCTAATTTCACTTTATCCCACGCAGACAACTTACTAAGATATCCAACTCTTAACTTTTCAATTTTCTTTTCAATTTCTTTGAATGAAGATAATGTCTCAAAATCATTGTCACTAGAATTAAGCAATTCACTAAGTGCTTTTTCTAGGTCCTTAATCTTTTCAACGTTTTTAAGAGTATCCATTAAGCATCACTCCTTCTATGCAATTTAAGTAGTTTCCCAAGTAATGGTTTGATTTCACTTCTGTGAACAATTTTGTCAATGAAGCCTCTACTAAGTAAAAACTCACTTCTCTGAAAGCCTTCAGGTAATGTTTGCCCAATAGTTTGTTCTATAACCCTAGGCCCAGCAAACCCTATTAAAGCTTTCGGTTCCGCTATTATAATATCGCCTAATGTTGCAAAACTAGCAGTAACTCCTCCAGTTGTCGGGTGAGTAAGGACTGAAATATACAGTCCGCCACCCTCGGAGAATTTTGCTATTTCTGTACTAGTTTTCGCCATTTGCATCAAAGAGTATATTCCTTCCTGCATTCTTGCTCCACCTGAAGCAGTGAAGATGATAACAGGAACTTTTGTTCTAGTAGCAAGTTCAAAAGTCTTTGTGACTTTCTCACCCACAACACTTCCCATACTACCCATAAGGAAATAGCTATCCATTACACCGATAACACACTTCTCTCCATTAATACGGGCTGTACCGTATACATATGCTTCATTAATTCCGTTAGAATCTTTTAACTTTCTAAGCTTATCTTCATAATTTAGAATATTTAAAGGATTCTTAGATAAATAATCACTACCATACTCTTTGAACGAATACTTGTCAGTAGTTAAATATATTCTGTCCACAGCTCTAACTCTTATATGTTCTCCACACTCTGTGCAGATAAAAGAATTGTTTTTTATCTGCTCTGAATGAAGGGACGACTTACAGCTTGGGCATTTTTCATATAAACCTTCAGGAATCTTATCATCACCCTTAATGAAGGGTCTTATTTTTCTTCTATTTTCTTTGAATTCGTTGAGATCAGTTTTTCTTTTCTCAAAAGCATCTTTTAGCGTCATATAATCACCTATAATCTAATAATTGATCGATATATTTTTCAATGAAACCTGTATTAAACTTACCCTTAACAAATTCAGGATTGTGCATAATCAGGTAAAGTAATTTTGTATTGTCTTTAATTCCATCAATAATCAATTCTTCCAAAGCTCTCCTCATTTTGGAAATAGCTTCTTTTCTATTTTTACCATGTACTATTAACTTAGCAACCATTGAATCATAAAATGGGCTTACCTTATATCCTTGATAGACAGCTGAATCAAATCTAATTCCGAACCCTCCAGGAACATGTAGTGCTGTTATCTCACCTGGGGATGGTCTGAAATTCATTTTTGGATCCTCTGCATTTATTCTTGCTTCTATTGAATGTCCATTAAAAGTTATGTCTTCTTGAGTAAACCCAAGTGGTTTCCCGGAAGCTATTTTTATTTGTTCTTTTATAAGATCAATCCCGGTTATCATCTCTGTAACTGGATGTTCAACTTGGATTCTTGTATTCATTTCTATAAAGAAATACTCGTCATCAGTAACAACATACTCTATAGTTCCTGCATTACAGTAATTTACAAATTTAGCTGCTTTAACTGATGCTTCACCCATTTCCTTGCGTTGTTCATTGGTCAAAGACGCACTAGGTGCTTCTTCTAAAATCTTTTGATTTCTTCTTTGGACAGAGCAGTCTCTCTCTCCAAGGTGAACAACATTTCCAAAACTATCAGCTAGAATTTGAAACTCAATATGTTTAGGGTTAACAATAAATTTCTCAATATACATTGCATCGTCTCCAAATGAGTTCATCGCTTCTAACGCTGCTGCTTTGTAACCACTACTAAATTCGGATTCAGCATGAGCAATTCTCATACCTTTTCCTCCTCCACCAGATGATGCTTTAATCAGAACTGGATATCCAATTTCTCTAGCTACGATTATTCCTTCTTCAAGTGTTACTGTACCGTCGCTTCCTGGAACTACATTAACTCCAGCTTCAATCATCATAGATTTTGCTTTAGCTTTATTACCCATATTATCAATCACTTCGCCAGATGGTCCGATAAATGTTATATCGCAATCAGCACAAAGTTTTGAAAATACTGAGTTTTCACTCAAAAATCCAAATCCAGGATGAATAGCATCTGCTCCAGTATTAACTGCAGCAGAAATTATATTTTCCATTTTCAAATAACTTTCACTTGATCTCGGTCCACCAATGCAAACTGCCTCATCTGCTAGTTTTACATGTAGTGCATCTCTATCTGCAACCGAATAAACTGCTACAGTCTGAATTCCCATTTCCTTGCAAGCTCTGATTATTCTCACAGCTATTTCGCCTCTGTTAGCTATTAGTACTTTTTTCACTATTCTAGTACCATCAACGGCTGATCAAACTCAACTAGGTTTTCATTAGAAACTAATAGTTCCTTTATTATTCCTGATGAGGGAGCCTTAATTTCATTCATTACTTTCATAGCCTCTATAATACAAACGGTTTGTCCTTCTTTTACAAAGTCCCCTACTTTTACAAAAGTCGAATCATTTGGAGAAGGTGAATCATAATACGTTCCAACAAGTGGTGCATTAATAGTTTCTCTATGCTCCTCAACTTCAGTCTTAGTAGCTACTTGCGCCGGAATTGGTTGAGTATTTGAAATAAATTCTCTGGGTTGTTCATTTACATATTGTTTTGTCTCTTTTTCTAATGATATTGAGTTCCCATCGACGTCTATCGTCATTTTGTGTACGTTAGAAGATGTAAACTCCTTAATAATTGCCTTGATATATTTTAGATCCATATTCTTCTCCTTATTGATAAAAGTTGACTTTGCAGTCAACCTTTTTCTTATTTTTTCTCTAGATAAGAAACAATATCTTGAACAGTTTTCATTTCAGAAGCAATCTCATCTGGAATTTCGATATCAAATTCCTCTTCAATTGCCATAATTAGTTCTACAGCATCAAGTGAATCTGCCCCTAAATCATCACTCAAACTAGATTTAAGATTTACGTCCTCTGCATTAACTCCAAGTTCATCTATTATAATTTCTTTTACTTTTTCAAACATATTTAATTTCTCCCTTTTCTAAATGTAATTCCTATAGTTCCAATACCTACATGAGACCCAATAACTGGTGATAGTGGATAAATAGTAATATCTGCCAATTCTGGATTACTTTCTACAATTAATACTTTGGCTTGCTCTGCCAATTCAAGACAGTTAGAGTGTAGTAGAGTTACTTCTGATACATCTCCTTGACCCACAAAAATCTCTACTAGTTTTGAAACTGCTTTTCTCATTGTTCTAACTTTTTCAACTGACTCTATCACTCCAGCGTCATCTAGTTTTAGAACAGGTTTAACTTTCAACACTGATCCGATTAAAGCACTTGCAGTACTTAATCTCCCATTTTTCTTAAGTAGAGTTAAATCACCTACCGCTAAATATATATTGTACTCACCTTTGATTTTTTCAATATACTCAGTAATTTCAGGTACTGTTTTTCCTTCTTCTACCATTCTATATGCATTTTCAGCAAGACGGTATAATGGAGCTGCAGTAGTTAAACTATCTATAATATGGACATTGATACCTTCCACCATATCTCTAGCCGAAACTGTTGTTGCATATGTACCACTAAGCCCACTCGAGATAGTTAAACAGATTAAATCTGTATATCCTTCGTCCCTTAATCTTTCGAACTGTTCAACAGTTCTACCTATAGTAGGTTGTGAAGTTGATGGTAATACATCCTTATTACTATCCATCAAATTATAAAACTCTAATGGAGTAATATCTTCACCGTCAACGTATTGTTTACCATCAAACATAACGATAAGTCTAAGCACTTCTGCATCTATTTTGTTTTGAACCAGGTCAATTCCTGATGTACTATCTAAAACTATTTTGATTTTGCTCATATCATTCTCCTCAATTTGTTTTGAATATCAAAGAAAGTATACAATATATTACTTTGAATTTCAAACGTTTATTGAAAATAAAGTAAATATTTGTCCAAAAATTCACTTTTTTGGCTATATTTTGCAAATTTTGAGCGAAAATTGAGATTTGTGGGAAAACAATAACAACAAAAAAAGACTATAAATAGTCTAATTTGTGAGTCTATAATCGTCATTTAGCATCTGTAAGCTATACATAAACAAGATATCTGCATTAGTAAAGTCTACTATTTCATTAATATACTCTATTCTTACCAACCTTAAATCAATAAATGTAACCTTATGAAAGTCCTCAGCAATAAATGGAGCTATCGCATTTGAGAATGAGTCCCTAAATACTATAAGTTCTCCTGTTGATACAGAATCATTATAAATTGTTACAACTGGGTTATTACCGGATAAATAAATATCATAAAGATTTTCACTTTCGAAATATGGACCGTCGGTACATTTTTCCTCAAACCCATTGTTTACACAAACGTTTAAAGCCTCAATAGTTTCGTTCGTATATACCTCTAGGTAATCACTGAATTTTCCTGTTCCTAAATTACTGTATAAAGTTCCAAGATATGGTTCAGGAAGTCTCTCAACATTATAATCATACTTATCTGAACGTTTGATAAGGTGCTCCTTCAAATACTGATTATATATATTTAGAGAGTCTCCCTGTTTCCAATGTGGGTCAGTGACCAAGAATGCATTATTAGCTTTATAATAATCAAGTTGCTTCAAGTACTCTGCATTTATATTGTTAGCAATGTAACTAGCTAAATTGTCTTGATTTATTCCAGGTACATCAACGCCATAAGCCTTTGATGGTATTAGACTTAAATAGACATTGTTATTATGTGCCTCAATTATTCTGTTAATATTTTTTATGTGGTTGTCCACTAGGCTATAATTTATCTCCTCGAATTTACCAACAATATTATCGTCAATTATATAAACAGAGTTGTTATCAATTCTTTTGAAAATATTAACTTGAATAAAGGTCTTTAGTCCTCTGAAAGAGTCACGGTTAGGAAATTGATCAGAAACATACTCACTGAATGATTTCGAAAATTCCCCATTTGCTAATGACTCGAATGTTGCTGGTTCAAATTGAGAAAGTCCTCTTCTTTCAAGCTTACTAGTCTCAATATTTCCTGTAAATATATTTGTAATAATTATCCCAAGGATAACTAGGGAAAACACAATTATGTTTTTCATTTTAGAACCTAAAATACAGAAACGGATTAAATGATGAATCAACAATGAAAGCTGTAGATGTGATCATTATTATAACTAGAATAACTGGAACAAACATCTTGTATATTCTAAATTTCTGTACCTTTCTATATATTGGTGTCGAGAACAATATTCCTACTGAGAATATTACAATTGACTCTTTGAAGAGAAACTTCGTGTACTCGCTTGTTAATGGTGTATCAATTAAGAACATACCTTTTAACCTCATCATAAATATACTCATATCTGATGTGGAAAATATTAACCAACTAACTAACACAACTACAATCACATATAAGTGTGAGAAAATCGATATTTTCGATAACAACTTATGAATTAGGTATTTTTCAATAATTAGAATTAACCCAAAGTAAGCTCCCCATATAATGAAATTATAATCAGCCCCATGCCACAGTCCAGTAATCATCCAAACAAACATGATGTTAAATAGTAGCCTTAACAGTGAAACTCGATTCCCACCAAGTGGGATATAAAGATAGTCTCTGAACCATTTACTAAGGGACATATGCCATCTTCTCCAAAACTCTGTTATGGATCTAGAAATATATGGATAGTTGAAATTCTCTTTGAAATCAAAACCAAACATTTTTCCAAGTCCGATGGCCATATCACTATAACCACTGAAGTCAAAGTAAATTTGTAAAGCATAAGCAAACACATAAATCCAAATTAATCCGCTGGTTTGAAATGCTGAACTTGCTTGTTCAGCAATAAGTCCAACATTATTAGCGATTAATACTTTCTTACCTAAACCATAGACAAATCTTTCAATACCTTCACTAAACTTTGATACTGATTCTTTTCTAGATACAAGTTGCTTCGCGATATCCTTGTACCTAACGATTGGACCAGCTATTAATTGTGGGAACAAACTAACATAACATGCAAATGTTATGAAATTTCTTTGTGCCTTAACTTTACCGTTGAATACATCTATCGTATAACTCATAGTTTGAAACGTATAGAAACTTATACCAATTGGTAAAGCAAGTTCATGTGCTGGCAAATCTAAGTTGAATGCCACATTAATTGTACTAACAATAAAGCCATAGTATTTGAATACTGCTAGCAATCCAATATTAACCACCAAGGATGCTATCAAAGCCAATTTGCTTTGATAACTACCTCGATACTTTTCTACAATTAATCCATTCACATAATCTACTACTGTAGAAAACAGCATGAGAACTATATATACCGGTTCACCAAATGCATAGAATATATAACTAAATACAAGCAAACATATATTCTTATATTTTTTTGGAACAATTAAATATGTTACTAATGATATTGGTAGAAAGTAATACAGGAACTCAATGCTTGAGAATACCACTTAACTACCTACGTTAAACCAATAAATGCTTCATGCAATTCATCTTTGTACATTTTATTAATTACCAATATAACCGTATCTCCGAAACTGTCAACTACCACGTCAGTTTCTAAATCAAAAGTTACACATATTAATCTATTAGGATCAATGCTTGCAAGAATTGTTTCTTTTAAAGATTCAACATCTTCCAAATTTACTTTAAGAACTACAATTAAACTTACATCTACATTCATCATAGGTGTATATACTGCAGTATCTAAGAACTCAGGATATTCAAGTGCCCCTAAGTACCATTGTTGGTTATCTTCAGTAATTACATCTTCCATACTACCACCAAACTCTGCTCCTGATTCCGCAATCATATTTTGAATAATTTCAGAAGCGGATAAATCAATTGTTGGTGCAACATACTTTTGTAACATTTCATAACTTATCATTTCACCTTGCATTGGACTACTTTCAGCAAGTTCATCTTTATAAGTAATATTGATTAAATCTCCAACACCAATTTCATTTATCGATGAATTTGATAAAAACCATATTTGCCCAATCTCTGAGTTAATTAGAATTTTACCTTCAGCTAGTTCTTCTACTAGACCTTCTACTGTTACTTCTACTACGGGTTCCTCTACTTTGGGAACATCTGGAACTAGGTTATCATCGCCTGGTTCGATACTGCTATCTACACATCCTGCAAGAAGAAGTGTTAATACTAACATTATTTTTTTCATTTTGTTTACCTCCTAAACACAATTAGAATTCTAACAAAAACAAATATTTATACAATAAAACTACGATACCTTGCATAATGATTAATATGAGTTACAAAAAAAGGGGATAAAATCCCCTTTAGATAAATTTTTTAATGTCTTCTTCAACTGTAGATATAGTTCCTAGTCCAAACGTATCAATCAAGAAATTAGCAACATTTTCACTAATGAATGCAGGTAGAGTTGGTCCAATATGGACGTTCTTAATTCCTAAATGTAACAATGCCAACAGCACAGTAACTGCTTTTTGTTCATACCAAGCAATATTGTATGCAATTGGTAAATCATTAACGTCACACTCAAATACTTCTGCAAGCTTAAGTGCAATAACAACTAAACTATAAGAGTCATTGCATTGTCCAGCATCAAGTACTCTTGGAATACCGTTAATGTCACCAAGATTCAGTTTGTTATATTTGAACTTCGCACAACCTGCTGTAAGTATTACTGTGTCTTGAGGTAATGCTTTTGCAAATTCAGTATAATAACTTCTCTTAGCACTTCTACCATCACAACCTGCCATTACAACAAATTTCTTAATTGCTCCTGATTTCACTGCTTCAACAATATCATCAGCAAGAGCTAATGTCTGATTATGAGCAAAGCCTCCGACGATTGTACCTGTTTCAATCTCAGTTGGTGCTTTACATACTTTAGCCATCTCAATTATTTCTGAGAAATCTTTTTTACCATTTACTATTTTTACAACTTTCCAGTCTGGCATCCCAGTATTTCCTGTAGTGAACACTCTATCATTATAAGTTGCACTTTTCTTTGGTGGTACTAAACAGTTTGTCGTAAACAGGATTGGTCCGTTAAATGTTTCAAATGAAGTAACTTGGTCATACCAAGCATTCCCGTAATTCCCAAATAAATGATTGTATTTTTTAAATTCCGGATAATAATGAGCAGGCAACATTTCACTATGTGTATAAATGTCTACTCCTGAGTCCTTAGATTGTTCTAAAAGTTCCGCAATATCTTGCAAATCATGTCCACTAATAAGGATACCTGGTCTTTTACCTACACCAATATTCACTTTAGTGATTTCAGGATTACCAAACTTAGTTGTGTTAGCCTTATCTAATAGAGCCATAACTTCAACCGATATCTTTCCTGTCTCATCGATTAGAGCAACATAATCCATTAGTCCTAATGAATCATCTAACATTGACGCTAAGGCCTTTCTAGTGAACTTGAACACACTGTCAGACAGGTAACCAAGTCTGTTTGCATGAGAGTGATATGCTGCAACTCCATTTAAACCGTATAAGATTATTTCTCTTGCGCTTCTTATGTCTTCATCAACTGTTGCTAATACTCCAACTGTTAATCCTTTAGCTATAATATCACTAGCTTGGTTAACAACCCACGTTGTTTCATCGGTTTCATAAACACTAGCCAGTCCTGCTTTTAAGTTTTCCCTAATCGTTATACCTTCTCTAATTGACTCTTCAAATACATCTTCATCGAAGTTGGCATTAGTTATTAATTTAAACAACCCTTCCATAATAAATAGATCTGCAACTTCAACATCTACTCCACTTGCCTCCGCATCGTTAGCTACTACACTAAGTCCTTTTAAGACAAATTTAAATGCATCCATCTTTGTTGATAATGATGGTGTTTTTCCACATACTCCGATAATTTCACAACCTGTATTTTTAGCCGCTTCTTGGCATTGATAACAAAACATTTTTCTTTCCATAAATCCTCCAAATTTTTAATATATTTTACCTATATAATTTACCCTATTTGAAGAAACGTAAATGTGATTTAAATCACAAATCCCTTTGTTTTTATTGTTGAAAACGTTTACTTTATATAAGCAAAAAAAAGACTCCTAAGAGTCTAAATTTTAAGTAATATTTTGTTCTTGTCAACTTGAATTTTCCCCTCATCAACAAGGATTGATAACTTTCTACTTAGCGTTTCTCTTCTGAGTCCTATGAATGATGCTAGGTCAGTTTTGCTAAATGGTAAATATATAATCTTTTCTCCTAAAACCTCTTTACCGAATCTGTCATATAATTCTCTTAAAGCTATTATGATACGTTCCTCAACATCTGTAGAATTAGCCAAATAATTTTTGAAGTTAATTAGCTTTCTAGAAGTGAAATACATATAATCTTTAAGAACTTCTCGATCCTTAAATGCTTCATACATTTGATCCACCGTAAGTTTAACTACTTTGGATTTTGATAACGCTGAACAATTAAGTCCATAGTCTTTCTTGCTACCAAACATTAATGTAACTGCTAAGTAATCATCGTCAGTAAGAATATCAACTATCTTCTCAACACCATCTTCACTGTACTTATATACTTTGAATGTTCCTTCAATTACAAAATATACGTGCTTAATCGCATGAAAATCTCTGAATAAAATATCATTCTTATTAACTTCAATTATTGTTTCATCTGGATGGAAATACATACTCTCACCTATCTATCTTTGTCATAATACTTTTGGACAATTTTAATACAAAAAGTTATTTATGATTAACTAGAACTTAACTATACTAGATTTTACCATAGATGAAACTTAAATGTTCAAATAACAATATTACAAAAAAAAGGATGCTTAAGCATCCCTTAGAAAAATTTATCAATAATCCAGAATAGGATAAATACCCCTAAAACTGCTCCAATTATATCTCCAACGAACCATAAACCTATACCTAAAAGACTGAAAATAAACCCTCCGATTACAGCCCCAGCTACACCTATAATTAGTGTTTTCAATATTGTGTTATTTTTCTTTTGCATTTTATTATAGATTGTTCCCGCAATTAACCCAATAATAATTGTATATATAATTCCCATATCTATCACTCCTTTTAGCAAGTATGCTCTTAATCTGACCCCAAGGCAAATTAAAAGACACTGTTAAGTGTCTAATAATTTATACCAGCTGGCATTATTTTACTTGGATCATGACTTGAACATGGAGTAACCCCATAAACCATTCCACACTTTGGACACTTAGCTTCAAATGTATCCATTTCAAATGTATTACCACATTCGCATGTAATATCATGTGCCATTGGAAGCATCGCTTCATTGAATCCCATTAATCTAACTTTATCTACCATTTGTTTTCCATTAACAAATGATCCACTACAACCTTCATGCATAATTTATTCCTCCTAGAATTCTAATTTTTGACCATATCGTAATTTGTCTCTCATTTTTTGCATAACACTATCTATCTCTTTTAATTTCTTTAGAATAACTTTTTCTTCATCAGTGGTATTAACTATCTTTTCAATTCCACCATTGTTTATAATGATCCGCTTGTCTCCCATCAATGCTAAGATTGGATCATGCGTACTCATTAGTACTATTTTATCTTCACTGACAAGTAATTCTAGTGCTTTTTGTCTGTCAATTCCTGCGTTTTCTATTTCATCAATTAATACTATTGGAGATTTTGATAATATTGCGGTATCTGCAATCATCAGTGCTCTAGACTGTCCTCCACTAAGATCAGTGATTGGAGTATCCATTGCAAACTTTTCCCCAGCTAATTCGTTTGCTTTCGCAAATATGTTATCAATTATTTCTTCTTTGTCTTCAATAAGTCTACTACTTGCATGTAAATCTAAAAACTCATAAACCGTCAAGTCCATTACAAAGTTCATATTTTGTGAAAGTTGAGCAACAAGTTTGTTACTTGCTGAAAACCTCTCAGAAGTTTCTAAAGTTCTACCGTTAATAAGCACAATTCTTTTGGTAGGTGTATCTTCATTTGCAGCCCATTCGATATCAGCCAATAATCTACTTTTACCAGACCCGGTAGGGCCTACAATACAAATGATTTCACCACTTGAAATCTCAAGTTTATCGTATTTTTCCCTTGTTCCATCTTTATAAAAACCTGGGAGTATTGTAATATTGTTTGCAGTTATCTCTTCAACAAAGAAACTTTTCATCATTTCAACGTACTCTAATAATTGCTCCTTGAATCCTTCAACATTAATAGCTTTATCTTCAATTAAGTCTTCATCTAGCTTAGCTAAAATTTCATCAATTGTTAGTCCAAGAAATCCAGATACAGGAATAAAATTGTCAATAAAGAACTGCTCAATAAATGGTAGTTCTTTTAGGATTTCTCCATATGTTCTGTTAAAATCTATACTCATTTTATTCACCTAAGTTTATCTTTCTTACATTTCCTAATTGGTGATCTTTACCAATTCTAGTTTCACCAGTACAATACGAACATAATGCACTCGGCATTGAGAATCTTAGTCTCGAACCTTCTAATGTCTTAATATCATTCTTCTCATTATAGATTAGCGTAGAAAGTTCAAATGCTCCTTGACCATTTAGTCCATTGATGTGCATAATCGTAGCTTTTGGATTAACAGATTGCACTCTCATCGCAAATACTTCTCTCTCAGCTTGAGATACTATATCTCCCTTTGTTATTACTACTATATCAGCAGATTTTAACATCGGTCCAATTTTCTTTGGAGTATTTATTCCACTTAAATTATCAATAACACAAATTGCTTTAATCTCCTTTATATAAGGAGAACATCTATTACATAATCCAGCAGATTCAGTAATTAAAAGGTCAAGTCCCTTTTCCTTACCCCACTGAAATACTTCTTCTATATTTGAAACAAAATAATGGTCGGGACAAAGTGAACCACTTAACCCTTTCTTAACAGGAACTCCGATTTTCTCATATAGTAAATCGTCATCCGTATAAAGACAATCAAATTTAACTACACCAATCTTAATTCCACGTTTCAAAAAATTATCAATTGTTTTAATTATTACTGCAGTCTTACCACTTGATGGTGGTCCTGACACTGTTATAAAATCCATTAAACCATCCCTTTATCAAATAGGTCCATACATTCTGCTAGAATTGCACCTATATCATTATTATTTATATAATCCCAACCAATCCATTTGAACTTGTTGTTTACTAATTTATTATCGATGTCACTTCTTACTGACGGGAATAATCCTCTATGAGAGAGAATCTCTCCAACCTCTTTAGTCGCAAACATTTTTGCAATCGGTTCTACTTCAGCTGCTTTACTTGCTTTTGTTAGCATGAATATAGGAGATATTATAGCTCCATCTTCTGGCCAAACAGCTTTCAAAACGCTACCTGGCAGTGCCATCCTAGTAAAGAAATACGGCATAATAGAAATTGCTGGTTTAACTCTTGCATTCTTTTTATCAGATTTAATCATCTGCGTCGGATGCATACTCTGAACTAAACTTTTACCTAATTTTACGCAAGCTTCTGGTCCGAACTCTTTATATAAATGAATCAGTATCGCATTGAATAAATCGAAATCTGAAACTGGTAAACTTATACTTCCTTCAAACATCGGATCTAAAATATCGCTCCAAGTTTTAGGCATAGGTCTATCCCCAAGTTCCTTAGTATTAACCATGAAAACTGCTGGTACAACACCTAGCATAGAATACTCATTAGAAGGATCTTTTAAACTCATATAATCGTTCTCGAAATCTTCATTATAATCAATATTCGTGAAGTCTTTAAAAGTTCCAATGTCCTTAAATTTCTTCATCAAATCTGCTTCAAAGAATAAATCGAATCCTGCAGATATATACACATCTGCTAATCCATCTTCTGAATCAACACCTCTAACGTCGTCCTTTAACCAATCTAAGCCTTCACTTGCAGCTCTAAGGTCATAGTTAACTCTATTAACATTTTCATACTGACCAAACGCCTCAAGTAGAGGAATTCTTACCGGACAAGGTAACAGTCCAACTATATTAATTCTTCCTTCAATGTATTCTCGTTCTTGAAGTGTTATATCTATATTATTACTCTCTAAACTCTCATTTAGTAACTCAACAAATACTTCAACATTAAGTTTTTTATTTCTAAGTAGTGTTTCAACAGTGAATTTACCTACTTGCTTAAGGATCATTTCCTTATCAAGCCCTTTAAAACCTTTAGACTCAAATACATGAATTAATTCTTTGTGTTCAGCAAGTATTTCACCAACGAGCATATCTTTAGTAATCATTAAATCACACTCTTTCTATCCCTTTTACTTCAGGGACCTTATCCATCAGGATTGTTTCAATTCCATCATATAGAGTTGCGTCAATTGCTGCACATCCAGCACATGCTCCGGACATTGAAACATAAACTATTCCATCCGCAAATTTAACAAATTGTACATCTCCACCATCTTGTTGTAAAAACGGTCTAACACTTTCTAATACTTCTTTTATATTCTCAACTACATTCATTTTAAATACCTCACATTCCTTATTTATTTTATGTTACCAAATCGAGCCTATTTATTATGTGATATAAATCACAAATCAGCAAGAAATATAATAATATATATTTTAGTCATAATTAATTTGCTATAATTACAAAGGTGATTAAAGTGAAAGAATATGTGATAGGTATAGTTTTTAGTTTTGATAGTAAAGAATTATTATTAATGAGGCGAAAAAAAGACCCTTATAATGGTCTAATAAACGGTATTGGTGGAAAAGTAGAAAGTAATGAAAACCATTTTGAAGCGATGAAGAGAGAATTTGTAGAAGAGTCTGGGTTACCAGTAGAATCAATTAATGTAATTGAACATATGATGTCAATTACATTTCCAAATGAAATTTTACATGCTTATTATATTAAGTTAAAATCTAGAGTATCTATAGTAGTAAGGGAGAATCATGAAGGAACATACTTCTGGGAGAAAATTTCTAATAAATTACTAGACTGTAACAATGAAGAACTAGCTGGCGAAGGAAGTTTATCTTACTTCATAAAATTCGCTCAGGATATACATATAAAAGACGAAATTTAATTCGTCTTTTTTAGTACACTATTTTTATTACTCCACTCTATTGCTTCTAGTACAGAGGTTTTCCTCCAGAGGCTTCGTTGCTTTTTTTAACTACTCTTCTTTCAAATAAATAAAGTAAACCAGCAACAGATGCATAAGTAATAATCGCTGTAACACCAAATGGTCCGTGATAGATATCAACATATCCATCAGTAAGTATGATAGTTATTCCTGCTACTGCATTAAATACCCCATGGAAGAATGCTGCAGTCATTATTGTTCCACTTCTTTTAGTGAAATAACTGATAATAATTCCAAGGAACGATGAAGCAATGATCATAAGCAAAACACCAATGTACGGATGATCCGGAAAATTATAACCTTGTACAATTAAAGGTGTATGCCATAATCCCCAAATAGCACCAATTATTGCGCTACTTTTCCAAGGTCCCATGTACTCAAACTCTTTTTGTAAGAACCCACGCCAACCTAATTCTTCACCAAATGCAAACACTGCGTTTATAGTTATCCCTGCAAGGATCCCTGTTATTACAGTTTGCCCAATTATAATAGGTAAATAATAACTCTCTGGTACACCTGTTACAGCAAGTTGATCAACATAAAGCTGTGCGATTCCTAGTTTTGCACCAGTGAATACAACATTTATTATCAGTATATAAAATACCAACATGATTGGCATCAGTATTCCTAATAATACGAATCTATTAAACCTACGCTTTAGATAAAATTTACCTTTTATCGGTAGTTTATAAAGCTTTTGTACAATAACAACACTTACCGCAGGCATAATCATACCAAGTAGTAGTGCTATTGACGACCAGACAGGTCCAAACATATTAAACGTTGCAAAGAATATCCCTGATAGCACGAATGATAGTATTAAAAATAACCAAACTTTTCTCGTCATAATTTTCTCCTTTTTGGAACTAGTTTATTATCTCATATTTTAATAAAAAGCTGTATACTCTATTAGTATATTCTTCTTTGTCTACTTGAAACGCTTTTGCATGTTTAGCATTTTCAACCAAGTATAGTTCTTTATTATTGAATCGTTTATTGTATAAGTTCACTGAATGACTAGGTAATATATATTTATCTTCTTTCCCATGAATTAATAGAATGGGAGTCTGAAAGGTGTTTATCACTTTTATAGGGGATGTTTGACTGTAAAGTCCTCCTCCTCTTATTAAACTATAAAAGGATGAAATATAAACTGCAATGAAAGTGGGTATCCTATAATCTTTCCTAGTTATATATTTTACTTCTTTAAGAACATCTTCGTAAGGGCAATCTGCAATAATAAAAGATACTCTATCATCAATGGCAGCATGTTCTATAATAGTAGCTCCACCCATTGAAACTCCATGAGTTCCAATTATCCCCTTAGGAATTCTTCCAACTACCCAATCAACCCATTTAACCAAATCTCTCTTTTCAAGAAATCCGAAGGTAACTGATTTTCCACCACTTTCTCCGTGGTATCTATGATCATATAGAAGCGTATTAAAACCTAAATCTCTAAACATCTTAATATATTTTACTGACCCCATTAAGTTATACCCATAACCATGACATAAGATAATAGTTTTATCAGAACCATTATCATAGAATTCACCATATAAATTGTAACCAAAATCAGATTTCACTGAAACTACTTCTTTCTTGTAAGAATCATACTCATCTATTTTGAACAATTCATTATCTATTTCGTATTTAAAAGCATCTTTATGAGACCAAGTTTTTGGATTCATTGTTTGATAATTCATGTATGCACCAACTGTTAGTAAAATTAATAATATTAGAGTTACATATATCATTTAATCACCTCTCCTACATTCTACATCATTTTGACAAAAAAAAAGGACCCAACAGAATGTTGAGTCTAATTTTTTAAACAAATTCGATGATAGCCATCTCAGCACCGTCACCACGACGAGGACCAAGTTTTAATACTCTAGTATATCCACCGTTTCTCTCTTTGTAGCGAGGAGCGATGTCTTCGAATAATTTTTGAACAGCGTTTTGCCCTGTTTCAGTATTAGCAGTTTCGTAACGAACAGTTGCTCCTGCTTGTTTTCTAGCTGCTAAAGTACCTTTTTTACCAAGAGTAACCATTTTGTCAGCTAATCTAGTTAATTCTTTAGCTTTCATCTCAGTCGTTTCGATTCTTTCGTTGATAATTAAGTCAGTAACTAAGTCTCGTAGTAATGCTTTACGTTGAGCGCTAGTACGGCCTAATTTACGATAACCTCTTGCCATAATGTACTCCTCCTTTTGGATTAGTTATTATTTAAACTCAAACCTAATTCTTCAAGTTTATCTTTTACTTCTTTTAAAGACTTACGACCTAAATTTCTTATAGTCATCATGTCCTCTTCTGATTTTTGAGCTAATTCTCCTACAGTAGATATCCCAGCTCTTTTCAAACTGTTATATGATCTAACTGAGAAGTCTAAGTCTTCAATAGTCATTTCTAGTACTTTTGAAGTGTTTTCATCTTCTCTGTCAACAATGAAATCAGCGTCGATAGCTTTTTGACTTAGCTCTACAACTACGTCTAAATGGCTTGTCATAATTTTAGCAGCAATACCTAAAGCATCACTTGGGGTAATAGACCCGTCAGTAGTGATTTCAATAGATAGCTCATCATGATCAGCGCTATTATCAACTAACATTTTTTCAACGTTATACTTTACATTTTTAATTGGAGCGTAAATTGAATCTATAGGAATGTAACCAATAGGGTCTTCGACTCTTTTGTTTTCCATAGCTTCTACGTATCCAATCCCTCTTCTAGCAATCATAACTATTTTTAATTTAGCATGATTTGCAAGATTTGCGATAACTTTGTCCTTATTAATAATTACTACATCACTATCACAAATGATATCACCGGCAGTTACTGCACCTTCTCCAACTGCAATGATTTCCAATGTTTTCTCAACATTTGGATCCTCACTGTCAATTGTCAATACAACGTCTTTAAGATTTAATATTATCTCAGTAACATCCTCAATGATTCCATCAATAGCTGAGAACTCATGTAACGCTCCTTCGATGTATACGTTAGTAATTGCAGCACCCGGTAATGAAGATAACAATACTCTTCTTAACGAATTTCCTAGTGTAATACCAAACCCTCGTTCTAATGGTTTGATAATATATTTCCCATAGAATTCATCCGCAGGGTTTGCTTCTACAATAGTACTAGGCTTTTCAAATTTCATATCTTTCATTCAGAAGCCTCCTTATTTTATCTTTTAGCTGTGTCGGCGTTTTTTAGCTTTACATCCATTATGTGGTAATGGAGTTACATCTTTGATTGCAGTTATTTCTAAACCAGCAACTTGCAAAGATCTAATTGCAGCTTCTCTACCAGGTCCAGGACCTTTTACATTTACTTCAACTTTTTGAACTCCGTGCTCAGCTGCTGCCTTTGCACAGGCTTCAGAAGCTAATTGTGCCGCGAATGGAGTTGATTTCTTAGAACCTTTAAATCCTAACGCTCCACCACTGCTCCAAGCAATAGCATTTCCTGCTTCGTCTGTAATAGTTATTATTGTATTATTGAAAGTCGAGCGAATATGCGCCACACCAGATGGGATATTCTTTTTAACACGACGTTTTCTTTTTGTTGGTTTTGCCATCTAACTACTACCTCCTTATTTCTTTTTACCCGCAATAGCTCTTTTTGGACCTTTGCGAGTTCTTGAATTATTTTTAGTATTTTGACCACGAGTAGGCAATCCTTTACGGTGTCTAATTCCGCGGTATGATGCTATTTCCATTAATCTCTTAATGTTGAATGATCTTTCTCTTCTAAGGTCACCTTCTGTAGTAAATTTACTTACTTCAGTTCTGATGCGACCTAGTTCGTCATCTGTTAAGTCTTTCACGCGTGTATCTTCGTTTACACCGGCAATAGCTAATACATCTTGCGCAGTATTTTTCCCGATACCATATACGTATGTCAGAGAAATAACAATACGTTTATCGCGTGGAATATCTACACCACTAATACGTGCCATAAATACACCTCCATTTATCCTTGTCTTTGTTTATGCTTTGGATTTTCACAAATAATCATTACTCTACCTTTACGACGAATAACCTTACATTTATCACATATAGGTTTTACAGACGGTCTTACTTTCATCTTTATCCTCCTTCATACTGTGAAGAATTATTTATGACGATATGTAATACGCCCACGTGTTAAGTCGTACGGTGACATTTCTACCGTAACTTTATCACCCGGTAAGATGCGTATGTAATGCATACGGATTTTACCAGAAACGTGTGCTAATATCTTGTGTCCGTTTTCTAATTCAACGGTGAATTTGGTATTTGGAAGTACTTCAAGTACTTTACCTTCTACCTCAATTACATTATCTTTTGCCATAAGGATCCTCCTCAGTCGTCGTTAATATTACACACTCAGCTTTTGTGACTAAGATCGTGTGTTCGTAGTGAGCACTATTGGCTCTATCTACCGTTTTAGTGGTCCATCCGTCGGGTAATATTTTTACACGCTTTGTTCCTGCGTTAACCATTGGCTCTATCGCCAAGGTCATACCTTCTTTTAAGATGGGCCCTAAACCTTTTTTGCCAAAGTTTGGAATTGGTGGATCTTCATGTAAGTCACTTCCAACACCGTGTCCAGTAAATTCCTCTACTACACCGTATCCGAAAGGTTTAACATACATTTCGATTGCGTTTGATATATCGCTCAACCTATTTCCAGCTTTAGCGTACTTCAGGCCTTCATAAAGTGATGCTTTTGTTACTTCCATAAGTTTAATATCTTTATCAGATATTTCACCTACAGGGTAAGTCCAAGCTGAATCACCATGATACCCTTTATATATAGCCCCAATGTCTACTGCGATTATGTCACCGCTCTTCAACTTTGTGCTACTCGGTATACCATGAACTACAACATCATTAACTGATGCACATATTGATGACGGAAACCCGTGATAATTCTTAAATGATGGAGTTGCTCCATTATCAAGTATCATCTTCTCAACTAGTGTATCTATCTCAAGTGTTGTAACTCCAGGCTTAATCATTTTTGCTATTTCATTATGACATAGCGCAACAATTCTTCCTGCTTCCTTCATTAAGGAAATTTCTCGTTGGGATTTAAGCTTGATCATATTTTGCTAATTCCCTCTGAATTCTAAAGAATACTCTTTCGATTGTCCCGAACCCCAAAATATTTCTAAGTAAGTTTTGATCTTCGTAATGTTCTATTAATGGGTAAGTATTCATTAAATATACTTCTAAACGTTTAATTGCTGTTTCAGGAGTATCATCTGATCTAGTTGTAAGTTCTGTCCCACAAGTATCACAAATCCCTTTAACCTTAGGTGGATGAAATTCAGTATGGAAACTCGCTTCGCATTTTGGACAAATCCTTCTTCCTGATAATCTTTTGATTATCAAGTAAGAATCAATCTCAATTTTGAAAACGTGGTCCAACTTTCTTCCCATTCCTTCTAATATTGCATCTAATCGTTCAGCTTGATAGATTGTTCTTGGAAAGCCATCTAGTAAAAATCCATTATCACAATCTGCTTTTTTCAGTCTGTCTTCTACTAACTTAATAGTAACTTCATCTGGTACGTACATACCTCTATCGATATACTTTTTAGCAAGTAAACCAACTTTAGTTTTTTCTCGCATCGCCGTTCGGAACATGTCTCCCGTTGAAATGTGTGGAACACCATACTTTTCAACCATCATTTTCGATTGTGTACCTTTTCCAGAACCTGGAGGGCCCATAATCAACATATTCATTATTTAATAAATCCTTTATACTCTTGCTTGTTAGCTTCAGTTTGGATTTGTTTAAAAGTCTCTACGGCAACACCTACAACGATTAATAAACTAGTTCCTCCAACAGATACTGAACTTGGTAAACCAAATGCCCAAGTACTGATAATAGGAATAATAGCTACAACTGTTAAATATAACGCCCCTAATAAAGTAACTTTAAATAATATTTTTGACAAATGAATCTCTGTATCTTCACCTGGTCTAATACCAGGTACGAATGCATTTTGTTTACCTAAATTATCACTAATCTTCTCTGGGTTAACTTGCATGAAAGCATAGAAGAATGTAAACACAAATATTAACACAATATAAATTACAAAACCAATAGGTTGAGATTGTGAGAATATTATAGTGAATATATTTTTAACTCCATCTGACACACTCATATAACTAATTACCGTTAAAGGTAAAGAAATGATAGTAATAGCGAAGATAACAGGAATTACACCAGCAGAGTTAAGTTTAATTGGAACATTAGACTCACTTCTCCCACGTAATTTTGCAGCACCTTGTCTGTTTGCATATTGAATCGGAACTTTTCTAACAACAGCTTGCATATAGATAATCCCAAGTAATACAACAATCATTAATACAATTACGATCCCAAATTGAATGTAACTTTGAGCATTCGCAACCGGATTTGAAACGTATTGTGCCCATAATGACTGATACATAGCTGGCATCGAAGATATAATCCCCGCAGCAATGATCATTGAAACACCGTTTCCAACACCTTTTAATGTTATTTGATCACCTAACCATAATAAGAAGCTTGTTCCAGCTGTAATTATTAAAGCTAAATAAACGAACACTAACGGAGTTGCTTCAACACCTACTGATAATACATTTAGACCAATAGTCATAGCTAATGCTTGCACAAACGCTAAGAATACAGCCATGTATCTAGTAAGTTGGTTGATTTTTTGTTTCCCAGCATCCCCTTCTTCAGACCATTCTTTAAGAATAGGGACAATGTCCATTTGAAGAATTTGAATAACGATACTAGCAGTGATGTAAGGACCTACACCTAATGCAACAACACTTAAATTCTTTAGAGCTCCACCACTGAACGAGTTCAAGAACCCTAATAAATCATTATCAAATAATGATTCTGGCACAGTGATCATTGGGATTGGGATAAATACTGCAACTCTATATAGCAAGAATGCAAATAAAGTAAATACAATTTTATTTCTCAATCCTTTATTGTTCCAAACAAGTTTAAGTGTATTCATTAGATCACCTCGAATGTCGCACCAGCAGCTTCAATTTTTTCCATTGCTGAACGCGTTACTTTGTGAGCTTTAATAGTAAGCTTTTTGTCGAACTGTCCATCACCTAATACTTTTAATCCATCAAGGATTTTTCTAATAAGTCTTTTTTCTAATAATAACTCTGGAGTTATAACTGTACCATCTTCGAATACATTTAAAGCTCCTAAGTTCACAATTGCGAACTCTTTACGAGTATAGTTCGTGAAACCACGTTTTGGTAAACGTTTGAATAAAGGTGTTTGTCCACCTTCAAAACCAAGACGTACTCCCCCGCCTGAGCGTGAGTTTTGTCCGTTGTGACCTTTACCAGCTGTTTTCCCAGTTCCTGAACCTACACCTCGTCCAACTCTTTTACGATCTTTTGTCCCTTGTACAGGTTTTAATTCATGTAATTTCATTTAGGAACCTCCTTATTTCTCAATAACTTTAACTAAGTGAGAGATTGTATTGATCATACCTCTTACTTGAGGATTATCAACTTTAACAACAGTTTTGTTAAGTTTAGTTAATCCTAAAGCCCTAGCAGTCAGCTTTTGATTTTTAGCGTATCCAATTGTAGATCTTACTAACGTGATATGTAATTCAGCCATATTAGTAACCTCTAATTTCTGCCGCTTGCTTACCTCTTAAAGCAGCAACGGCTTCTCTAGTTCTTAATTCACTTAATCCTTTATAAACAGCTCTTACCATGTTGATAGGAGTATTTGAACCTAAAGATTTAGATAGAATGTCTTGAACACCCGCTAATTCCAATACGGCACGTACTGGACCACCTGCAATTACCCCTGTACCTGGGCTTGCTGGTATAAGTACTATTTTACTTGCACCAAATCTACATAAGATTTGATGAGGAATTGTAGTTCCTACCATAGGAACTCTCAATATATTTCTTTTTGCTTCTTCTATTGCTTTTCTAATTGCATCTGGAACTTCTTGTGCTTTACCAGTTCCGAATCCAACTTGACCTTTTTTGTCTCCAATTACTACTAACGCAGAGAATCTGAAACGACGTCCACCCTTAACAACTTTTGTAACACGGTTAATATTAACTACACGCTCTTCAAATTGTTTTTTTTCTGGTCTACGGCGATTGTTTCTTCTCGGTCTTCTCTTTTGATTTTTATCAAAAGGTTTTTTTTCGCGATTTTGAGTTTTTGGAGCTTCTACTACTTTGTTTTCTTCCATAATAGTAACCCTCCTTAGAATATTAGCCCGGCTTCGCGAGCAGCATCCGCTAATGCTTTAACTCTACCGTGGTATAAATAACCTCCGCGATCAAATACTACTTTAGTAATACCTTTTTCGCTAGCTGCTTTACCAACTACTGCACCAACAATTTTGGCACCTTCAACGTTTCCACCATTCTCTACTTTTAAAGTTGATGCACTTGCTAATGTAATACCATTAACATCATCAATTACTTGAGCGAAAATGTTGTTACTTGAACGGAATACAGATAATCTTGGAACACTTGGAGTTCCAGATATCTTACCTCTGATACGCATGCGTCTTTTCAAACGACTTCCGTTACGATTATATTTCTTAATCATCTAGATTACTCCTTCCTATGCTGTTTTTCCTTCTTTACGACGAATTTGTTCATCAGAATATCTTATCCCTTTACCTAGATACGGCTCAGGTTTACGAACGGCTCTAATGTTTGCAGCAAATTCACCTACTAGTTCTTTATCAATTCCGCTTACTGTAATATTTACAGGTTTTGGAATTTCTATAGTGATTCCCTCAGGAATCTCCAATTCAACTGGATGTGAATATCCAGCTGCTAATACAACTTTTTTACCTTGTAATTGTGCACGGTATCCGACACCTTTGATTATTAAATCTTTTTTAAACCCTACAGAAACACCTACAACCATATTGTTAATTAATGCTCTAGTTGTTCCGTGGAAAGTTTTATGAAATTTAGAATCAGATGGTCTTCCGACAACGACACTATTTTCTTCAAGGCTGATAGTCATATCTTTATGGAATGTCTTAGTTAATTCACCTTTAGGTCCTTTAATAGTAACTGTTTGATCAACAATTATTACTTCAACACCTTCAGGAACCATAACTGGTTTTTTACCAATTCGACTCATACGAGTACCTCCTTAAATTTACCAAACGTAAGCGATTACTTCTCCACCAACTTGTTGGCTTCTAGCATCTCTCCCCGTCATTACACCTTTCGAAGTCGAAAGGATTGCAACACCCAAACCATTTAATACTTTAGGAATATCGTTGCTTGATGCATATACTTTTAATCCAGGTTTAGAAATTCTCTTGATTCCTTTAATAACTCTTTCTTTAGTATCTGCATATTTTAACTGAACTTTAATAGTTCCTTGTTTATCGTCTTTTACAAATTCTACATCCTTGATAAAACCTTCGTTTTTTAATACTTCTAAAACCGCTAATTTGATTTTAGAACTAGGCATCTCAACAACTTTGTGTCGTGCTAAGTTACCATTACGAATACGAGTTAACATATCAGCGATAGGATCTGTCATTACCATAAATTTTGCCTCCTTCCTAATATCTTAGGAATATTTTTATTACCAACTAGCTTTTCTTACTCCAGGTACATACCCTTTGTAAGCTAGTTCTCTAAAACAAATACGGCATAAACCGAATTTGCGAATAACTGAATGTGGTCTACCACATCTATTACAACGTGTATAAGCTCTAGAAGAGAACTTAGGAGTACGTTGTGCTTTTACTTTTAACGCTTTTCTAGCCATGATTTCTCTCCTTTACTTTTTGAACGGCATTCCTAATTGTCCAAGTAATGCTCTACCTTCGTCATCAGACTTAGCAGTTGTTACTATAACAATGTCCATACCTCTGATTTTTTTAATTTTATCGTAATCGATTTCAGTGAAGATTAGTTGTTCCTTAACACCTAGAGTATAGTTACCTCTACCATCAAATGAATCTTTACTAATCCCACGGAAGTCACGAACACGTGGTAATGTGATTGATACTAATTTATCAAAGAATTCATACATTCTTGCTCCACGTAATGTAACTTTACAACCGATTGGATAACCTTCACGAACTTTGAAGTTTGCGATTGATTTCTTAGCTTTTGTTACTACTGGTTTCTGACCAGCTATAAGTGTTAATTCTGCTACAGCATCCTCTAATAATTTAGAGTTTGCAACTGCGTCTCCAACTCCCATATTGATAACAATTTTATCAATATTTGGAACTTCCATTATAGAAGAATAATTGAATTCTTTAAACATTGCAGGTTTAACAACTTTTTTGTATTTTTCCAATAAGCGATTCATATAGCGCTTATCCTCCTTCCAAAATTATTAATTAATTTAATAATTCACCAGATTTTTTCGCATAGCGAACTTTTTTTCCATCTACTACTTTGTATCCGACTTTTGTAGCTAGTTTAGTTTTCGGATCTTGAACAGCAACGTTTGACACATGGATTGATGCAGTAAATTCTACAATTCCTCCATCTGGATTAGCTTGAGTTGGTTTTTGGTGTTTTTTCATAATATTAACACCCTCTAATACAACTCTATCTTGCTTAGCTAATACTTTAGTTACTTTCGCGACCTTACCTTTATCTTTTCCAGATAAAACTACTACAGTGTCACCTTTTTTAATTTGCATAGTATTAACCTCCTTTATAGGCTATAGTACTTCAGGAGCCAGAGAAACTATTTTCATGAATTCTTTTTCACGAAGTTCTCTCGCTACAGGACCGAAGATACGAGTTCCACGAGGAGTTTTATCATCTTTGATAATAACTGCTGCGTTATCATCAAATTTAATATAAGTACCATCTTGTCTTCTTTGTCCGGTTTTCGTACGTACGATTACAGCTCTAATTACTTCTCCCTTTTTTACTTGACCACCAGGAGTAGCGGCTTTTACAGTGGCAACGATAATGTCACCTATGTTAGCATATTTTCTTCCAGTTCCCCCTAAAACTTTAATTGTTAAAATTTCACGAGCACCAGAATTATCAGCTACCTTTAACCTAGATTCTTGTTGAATCATAGTGGAATCCTCCTTCCAGTTTAGAACTCAATGCTTTCTTTAACTACATCAACTAAACGGAATCTTTTTAATTTTGATATTGGTCTAGTTTCCATAACAGTTACAACATCACCCATTTTAGCAATGTTATTCTCATCATGTGCAGTAAGCTTTTTAGTTCTTTTTACGGCTTTACCGTATAATTTATGTCTTCTACTTGTTTCTATTGCTACCGTTATTGTTTTATCCATTTTGTCTGAAACTACTGTCCCAGTATATACTTTACGTTTATTACGTTCCATATTCTACCCCCTACGCACGAATGCCTTTCTCACGTTCAGTGATAATAGTATACATTCTTGCAATATCTTTCTTAATTTTAGAAAGCTTAGCAGTATCTTCTAATTGACCAACGGCTGCTTGAAATCTTAGATCGAATAATTCTTTCTTAAGATTAACAATCTCAGTTTCGATAGCGGTAGTTTCCATACTTCTAATATCTTTAGCTTTCATTGCTTTCACCACCATCTATTTTCTTAATAAATTTACATCTTATAGGTAATTTATGCATTGCTAGTCTGAAAGCTTCTCTAGCAACTTCTTCAGATACACCTGCTATTTCAAACATAACTTTTTGTCTCTTAACTACTGCAACCCAACCATCAGGAGCTCCTTTTCCAGAACCCATTCGCATTTCAAGTGGTTTAGCTGTTTTTGCTAAATGTGGGAAGATTCTAATCCAAACTTTCCCTTGACGCTTCATGTATCTTGTTAATGCAACACGTGCAGATTCGATTTGTCTGTTTGTAATCCAACCACTTGTGATGGCTTGAAGTCCATACTCACCGAACTGTACTTCTCTACCACCCTTAGCAAATCCTCTATCATGAGGTACTCTATGTGGTCTTCTGTATTTCGTTCTTTTAGGTACTAACATCGTCTACACTCCCTTTTTCTTAGGAAGTACTTCACCTTTGTAGATCCATACTTTAATTCCTAATTTTCCATAAGTAGTGCTTGCTTCTACGGCTGCATAATCTATGTTAGCTCTTAAAGTATGTAATGGAACATTTCCATCAGAATAACCTTCGCTTCTTGCCATCTCAGCTCCACCAAGACGACCAGATACTAATGTTTTACATCCCTTAGCTCCATTTTTCATTGCTCTTTGAATAGCAACTTTTTGGGCTCTACGGAATGATGCTCTGTTTTCTAATTGTTCTGCAATACTTTTAGCAACCAAATAAGCGTCTACCTCTGGTCTTCTAATTTCTACGATATTTAACATAACTGATTTCCCAGTCATTTTTTCAAGTTGGTTTACAACTTCCATTTTGCGTTTACCATCTTGACCGATGATAACACCTGGTTTTGCAGTGTGTAAAATAATGTCTACTTTATCTTTCGATTTTCTCTCAATTACTATTTGAGAAACCGCTGCGTTATGAAATTTTTCATGGATAAGATCTCTAATTTTAAGATCTTCATGTAATATTTCAGGAACTTCTCTTTGATCGAAGAACCATTTAGCATCCCAATCTTTGATGACACCAACGCGCAGTCCAGTAGGACTTACTTTTTGACCCATTGATTGTTCCCCCTTACTCTTTCTCTGCTACGATTACTGTAATGCTACTAGTTCTTTTTAAAATCTGACTAGCACTACCTCTTGCTCTTGGTCTAATTCTTTTCAGAGTTGGACCTTCATCAGCAAAGATAGTTTTAACATATAAGTTATCAATGTCCATACCATTATTGTGCTCAGCGTTAGCCATAGCAGCCATAATTAGTTTTTCAACATCTTTAGCAGCTCTTTTGTTTGTATTTCTTAAAATTGAAATTGCTTTACCGCAATCTTCTCCACGAACTAGATCAAGAACTAGTCTAACTTTACGAGAAGCAATGCGGAGCATTTTTTTATAAGCTTTAACTTCCACTTTTACTTCCTCCTTTATCTAGCCTTTTTATCTTTTATGTGTCCGTGAAATGTTCTAGTAGGTGCAAATTCACCTAGCTTGTGTCCTACCATGTCTTCTGTTATATATACTGGAACATGTTCGCGTCCATTATGGATTGCGATTGTATGTCCAACAAATATTGGAAATATTGTTGATCTTCTTGACCAAGTTTGAACAACTTGTTTCTTATTCGCATCATTTAACTTTTCAATTTTCTTGATTAAGTGATCATCAGCGAATGGTCCCTTTTTAAGTGAACGAGCCATATAATAACCTCCTTATTATTATTTACGTCTACGTACGATAAGTTTAGATGATTTTTTCTTTTTCGAACGAGTTTTTTTACCTAATGCTGGTTTACCCCAAGGAGTAACTGGTTGTTTTCTACCGATAGGTGTTCTACCTTCACCACCACCATGAGGATGATCGTTAGGATTCATTGCAGACCCACGTACTGTAGGTTTGACACCCATATGTCTTTTTCTACCAGCTTTACCAATATTAACTAACCCGTGAAATTCATTACCAACTTCTCCGATTGTCGCACGACAAGTATTTAATATTTTTCTTACTTCTCCTGAAGAAAGTCTCACGATAATGTACTTGTCTTCACGTCCTAAAATTTCTGCACTAGTTCCAGCTGATCTTACTAACTGACCACCTTTACCAGGATATAACTCAATATTGTGAATAGTTGTCCCTACTGGGATATTAAGCATTGGTAACGCATTACCAGGTTTAATATCAGCTTTAGGTCCAGCTTCAATTTCGCTTCCTACTTCTAATCCTTTTGCAGCGATGATATATCTTTTCTCTCCATCTAAATAATGAATTAAAGCGATATTAGCACTTCTGTTTGGATCGTATTCAATAGTCGCAACTCTTCCAATTACATTGTCTTTGTTACGTTTAAAATCGATTACACGATATTTTCTCTTATGTCCTCCAGCTTGGTGACGAACCGTAATCTTACCTTGATTATTACGTCCACCGCGTTTGCTTAAAGGAGCTAACAACGACTTTTCAGGTTTATTAGTTGTGATTTCTTTATAATCTAAAGAAGTCATGTTTCTTCTACCATTTGTCGTAGCTTTAAATATCTTAATAGCCATTCTAGTTTCCTCCTTTATTAGATTTCAAAGATATCAATTGATTGACCAGCTTTAACTGTCACAATCGCTTTTTTAACTTTAGCAGTTAAACCTGTATGTTTACCTACTCTTTTTTTCTTTTTCTTACCGTTAATTAAATTAACTTTTTGAACATCAACACTGAAAATTTGTTTTACAGCGTTTTTGATTTCAATTTTATTAGCATCTTGAGATACTTCGAAAGTATATTTACCCATTTCAACTAATTTCATTGATTTTTCAGTGATGATAGGACGTTTTAACACTTCATAAATCGATTTCATTATCCTAGCACCTCCTCAATTTTTTGAATTGCACTTTGTGTAATAATTACATTGTGTGCTTTTAAGATGTCATAAACACTTACATGGTCCCAAGTGTTTATTTCTACCCCGGAAATGTTTCTTCCTGAAAACTCGATAGAATCGTTATTTTCAGATAGAATCACTAAAGTTCTTCCAGCAGATTTTAAATTGCTTAATAACTCTACAAATGTTTTTGTTTTGATTTCAGAGAATTCGATTTTGTCTAATACTTTGAATTCGTTTTCAATTACTTTTGCAGAATAAGCAGATTTCATTGCTAACTGTCTAACTTTTCTATTTACTTTAAGATCATAATCTCTAGGTGTTGGTGCGAATACAACCCCACCACCACGCCATTGAGGTGATCTAATAGACCCTTGTCTTGCACGACCAGTTCCCTTTTGGGCCCATGGCTTTCTACCTCCACCGCGTACTTCCGCACGAGTTTTGGCTTTCTGAGTTCCTTGACGCATAGCGGCTCTCTGAGCTTTAACTACATCGTATAACGCTTGGGGATTAGGTTCAATTCCGAAAACAGCTTCGCTTAATAGAATATCCTTAACCTTTTCTCCAGCTTGATTTAACAATGCTAACTTAGGCATAGTTAATCCTCCTTCCTGGTTAATAGTTATTTTTTAATTGCTTTTTTAACTGTTACGAATGATTTGTTTGCACCTGGTACATTACCTTTGATAAGTAATATTCCACGTTCAGCATCAACCTTAACAACTTGTAAATTTTGTAATGTAATAGTTACATTACCCATGTGACCTGGTAATTTTTTACCTTTAAATACTCTGTTTGGATCGACTGGTCCCATAGAACCCGGTCTTCTGTGATAATGAGAACCATGTGACATTGGTCCAATTGCTTGTCCATGTCTCTTAATACTACCTTGGAACCCTTTACCTTTAGATACACCTTGAACGTCAACATAATCACCAACAGAGAATATGCTTACAGGCACCTCCTGACCAACTTCGAACTCATTCATTTCTGAACCGCAAAGTTCTTTCAGGTAGCGCTTAGGTGCTGATCCTGATTTTGCTAAGTGTCCAGCGAATGGTTTGTTGGTAGACTTTTCAGTCTTAGCACCAAATCCAATTTGAACAGCTTCATATCCATCAGTTTCAACAGTCTTCTTTTGTAAAACAACATTACCGCTACATTCAATAACAGTAACCGGTACTAACTTACCTTCAGAACTGAAGATTTGAGTCATACCAATTTTTTTACCTAAGATTCCTTTAGCCATGAGTTACACCTCCTATATTATTTTATTACGATTTCTACACCTGACGGTAAGTCTAAGTGCATTAATGCGTCGATTGTTTGTGGACTTGGATCCACAATATCAATCATTCTTTTGTGAGTTCTTCTCTCAAACTGTTCACGAGAGTCCTTGTTTACGTGGGGACTTCTTAAAATCGTGAAGATTTCAGTTTTAGTAGGTAGTGGTACTGGACCAATAACCTTAGAACCCGTTTTTTTAGCAGTATCTACAATTTTAGCTGCAGATTGATCTACTAGAGCATGGTCATACGCTCTCAATTTAATACGAATTTTATTTGCCATCTTTATTCTCCTTTCACTTATATAAATTATAAGCTAGCTCCGTGTGAAAACCTGCACATAGGCATAGGCAACGCCTCCTAGTGTGTCAGCAACCTCGCACTTCTTCGCCTGCAATTTAATATTATACGCTGATTGTTATAGGAATGCAATAGAATTAGTATACTTTTATCAATTCTTTTTCGATATCTTTCTTAACATGTGTTTTTAGCGTCGTAATCACGTTTTTAGACCTATAAAGTGGCTGTTTAGGACGAATTCAGTCTATTTATACCATATTGAATACTGCGCATTTTTGAGTTATTAGTGATTATTTGTGCTGTTTTTTGAGGGTGGATTTAGGTCCATAATAAAAGGAGAGGTTCCCCTCTCCAATAATTACATTGATCTCGAAGTAACTACATCTACTCCAGTTCCAAGTACATTCTCAATAACAACAGTACCCCTTGTAATTGGTGATACTACAATTACCTTATTAATTTCCTTCATCACTTCAAATACTAAGTGTTTAGGTACTTCCCCTCTTGTGATTACAGGAATACGTGGATAAACTCCACCTTTTATAACAACAGTAGACGTAACCATCCTTGTCGGATTAGTTAATTCCTTTTGTCCGTATGTTATTCCTCGCTTGCACTGATTACCTTCAACTCGGTAATTATCTTCAGGAAAAATTTCTAAATGACACCCAACTGGACAAGCTATACATATCAGTTCTTTTTTCATTATAGCTCCTCCACTTCAATTGTTAATTCCTTCTTAACGTTTACTAATAGATCTAATTTTAGTTTGATTATCTCCATTTCAGCTGGAGCTAAATGCTTCTTCCTAAATGATTTAATTACTTCTCCACCTGATTTGACAGTTATCTGTACATTCTTATAAACCCCAGTTACTCGCATAAACAATTCTAAATCAGAATCAAGATTTTCAATTGAAACTTTTTGTGGAACTATATAACTAATCCCATTGCCTGCAACTGTATCAAATGACTCTCCATTTATAAGTTCATTCTTAACATACTTGGCAGCAGCTATTCCTGCTCTTCTACTTTCGGTTGTAACAAAGTCTACCAAGTCGTGGACATGTAAAACGTTCCCACATGCAAACACACCGTCTACGCTAGTTTGATACGACTCATTAACAATTGGCCCCTTAGTTCTGGGATGGAGTTCAATTCCACACCCTTCACTTAACCCATTTTCAGGTATTAACCCAATTGATAAAAGTAAAGCATCTACTTCGAACTCTTTTTCAGTACCTGGAATTGGTTCAAAACCATCGACTTCAGCAATAATGATTTTTTCAACTCGCGTATCACCAATGATTTCAGTAACTGTGTGACTTAAGAATAGTGGTATATTATAATCTTCAAGACATTGTACAATGTTTCTTTGAAGCCCTCCAGAGAATGGTAGAATTTCTGCAACACCCAGAACTTCTGCTCCTTCAAGTGTCATTCTTCTTGCCATTATTAACCCGATATCTCCACTACCTAGAATAAATACCTTCTTACCTATTAAGTATCCATCCATGTTCAAGTACTTTTGAGCAGTCCCAGCAGTTAATACTCCAGCTGGTCTATTACCAGGAATAGCAATTGCACCACTATTTCTCTCGTAACACCCCATTGTTAGAATCACTGCTTTTCCTTGAACAGTTACAAATCCTTCATCAGCATTTGCGTATTCAACTGTTTTATCAGGATTAAGTTTTGTTACCATCGAGTTAATTTTGTACTCAATGCCCATCTCTGCTAGTTCTTCAATGAATCTTTCAGCATATTCAGGACCACTTAACTCTTCTCTAAACACTTTTAATCCAAATCCATTATGAATACATTGAAGTAGTATTCCACCTAATTCCATATCTCTCTCAAGCAAGAGAATACTGTCAATTCCGTTCTTCTTTATCTCAATGGCCGCGGCAAGTCCTGCGCTACCCCCACCAATAATTACAACATCATAGTTCTTCATCATTTCACGTCCTTAGTTGTAGCAAGTAATATATTAGAACCAGTTCCTTTATACATTACATCCATAGGATTTATTTTTAACTCTCTAGCTAATATTCTAATAACCTCAGGCTGACAGAATCCACCTTGACATCGTCCTGCACCAGGACGAACTCTAGCTTTAACTCCGACAACTGATTTTGATCCACAATTACGATGAATCGAATCAACAATTTCACCTTCAGAAATATTTTCACAGCGACAAATTATATTTGCAAATTGTTTATTTCTTTTTACTAGTTCAGATCTATTAGAAATCGAAAGTTCCTTAACTCTAATTACTTTTCTTCTAATAGGATTAAAGTCCTCATCATATGATGGCTTTAATATCTCCTTAACAATTAGAGCTATATCAACAGCAATAGCAGGTGCTGCGGTTAATCCAGGTGATTCAATTCCTGCAACATTAATAAATCCAGGAACCTCACTCTCACCTAAAATAAAGTCACCTGTAGACCCAGTTGGTCTTGACCCAGCGAATGCTCTTATCATTTTAGAATAAGGAATGTTTTTGACAATAAGCTTAGCGTGATCTTTAATATACTTAACACCCGCAATTGTAGTTTTCATAGCGTCTTTAATTTCAACAAATTCACTAGTTGGACCAACAAGAGTTTCACCATGAGTTTGTGGGGTAAGTAATACACCTTTACCCTTATCAGTAGGAGTAGGATAAATAACACCGTTTACAATATGAACATCACTATCAATGACAACATACTCTCCTCTTCTAGATCTAATGGTAAAGTCTGGTTCATACAGCATTTTCGCAATATTCTCTGCGTGAATTCCTGAGGCATTAATAACTACTTTTCCTTCAAAAGTGCCTTTAGTAGTTTTTACAGTAAATGTCTTATCTTTCGAAATCGACAAAACTTCAGTCTCTAGACTAAGTTCAACACCATTATCCATAGCATTCTCGATATTGGCAATAGCACCTTCCCAAGGGAATGTTACGGCTGTAGTTGGCAAATGCAACGCTCCCATGATTGAATTGGAAAGACTCGGTTCAAGTTTAAGTGCATCATCTTTATTTAGTAAAGTTACTTCATTTTTAGTTAGTCCGTTTTCTAAAGCTCTTAGGTAGAGCATTTTAATGGTAGCCATTTGTTCTTCATCAACTGCAGCTACAATTCCACCGCACTCTAAAAGAGGAATATCTAACTCCTTACTCATTAAACGGTACATTCTATTTCCTAGAACATTATATTTGGCCTTTAAACTTCCAGGTAATGGATCATGCCCTGAATGTATTATAGCGCTGTTAGCCATCGTAGCTTCAGTGGCAACATCAAATTCCTTTTCTAAAATGATTGTCCTTAAATTGAATTTAGACAACTCTCTAGCAATTGTGGCTCCGGATATACCCGAACCGATTATAATGCAGTCGTACATATAATCACTCCTTATAATATAAAAAGAGAAAAGTGGCTGAAAACCATTTTTCTCCTAATCTCTTCTCTCAAGAATCAATATTAACTTATATCGTATTATATCATATTTATTTATTTCAAGTAATAGATTACCATAAATTCGGATCACTTGTCGTAACTGCTACCATTCCAGCCTCTATACAGTCATCAATATCCTCTTTACAAGTTATTAAACCCCCACCAATTATCGGAATTGTCACTTTTTCTTTAATTTTTGTGATGGCTTTATATGCAAGTGCTGGTAAAATCTCTACATAGTCAGGTCTTAGGTCATTCACTCTGTCAATTGACTTAACAAGTGAATGATTATCGATCAAGAAAACTCTATATATAGCCAATACTTTTTTCTTTTTAGCGATTTTCATTACTGAGCTTTTAGTTGAAACTAATCCATCGACCTTAAGTGATTGAATCGCATATTCTGCCCCGTACTCATCTGATGACAATCCATTAATTAAATCAAGATGCAATAAACACTTCTTATTAGCAGCATGACCTTTCTCAACTAATCTCTTAAGTATTGATAAATGCATATTCATTAGCACACAGTACTCGTAGTCAGTCTTAATAAATGTTTCAAATCCCTTAACTGATTTAACAGCGGGAATAATAATTGTATTAAACATAATATCTCCTTATAATTTGAAAGCTCTAGCACACTTAACTGCTAGCTTCCACCCTCTGTACAATTCTTTGCGTTTCTCTTCATTCATCATTGGCTCGATTTTACAGTCTAATTCAACGTTAGATTCTAATTCCTTGATTGACTTCCAGTATCCAACAGCAAGTCCTGCTAAATAAGCAGCTCCAAGGGCAGTTGTTTCATTAATACTTGGTTTTTCAATCGTCTTATTTAATATGTCAGCTTGGAATTGCATGAGAAACTTATTATTTGTAGCTCCCCCATCAACTTTTAATGATTCAAGTTTTAAATCGGAATCAATTTCCATAGCATTTAGAACATCCTTACTTTGATAAGCAATAGCTTCTAAAGTAGCTCGTACAAAATGTTCTTTCTTAGTTCCTCTTGTTATCCCAAATACTGAACCTCTTACATCAGTATCCCAATAAGGTGTACCTAGTCCAACAAATGCAGGCACTAAATAAACTCCATCAGTACTCTCGACCGTCTCAGCAAGTTCTTCACTTTCATCTGCAGTCTCAATCATTCTTAAACCATCTCTCAACCACTGAACACTAGATCCAGCCACAAACACACTACCTTCAAGCGCATACGTGATAGTTCCGTTTAATCCCCAAGCAATAGTGGTAAGTAAACCGTGTTCGCTTTTAACTGGTTTATCCCCAGTATTCATCAACATGAAACATCCTGTTCCATACGTGTTTTTAGCTGACCCAGATTTAAGACAAAGTTGTCCGAATAAAGCAGCTTGTTGATCTCCTGCGATTCCTGATACGGGAATTTCTCCATTAAAGAAGCTTTCTTTATTTGTATGTCCATAAATAGTACTAGAATCTTTTACGACTGGAAGCATATTTTTTGGGATATTTAACATCTTAAGAAGCTCATCATCCCACTCTAAGGTGTGAATATTAAAAATCATAGTTCTAGAAGCATTTGAATAGTCAGTTACATGAACCGCTCCCTTAGTCATTTTCCAAATTAACCAAGTATCTATAGTTCCAAATAACAGTTCTCCTCTTTCAGCTCTTTCTCTTACTCCCTCAACATTGTCCAAAATCCACTTAATTTTAGTTCCCGAAAAGTACGAGTCGATTAGAAGACCAGTTTTAGCTCTAACCAAATCATCAAATTCATCTTTAATCTCTGCACAAATTTTATCAGTCTGACGAGACTGCCAAACGATAGCATTATACACTGGAATACCTGTTGCTTTATCCCAAATCACTGTAGTTTCTCTTTGGTTTGTGATTCCTATTGCTTCTATTTGTTTAATATCAACATTGTCCATAATAGTTTTGACACAATTCATAACGCTCTCAAAAATCTCAACAGCATCGTGTTCTACCCAACCTGGGTTAGGGAAATATTGTTTAAACTCATTTTGACATTGATTAGCAATTTGTCCTTTTTTGTTAAATAGGATTGCTCTTGAACTTGTGGTCCCTTGATCTATTGATAAAATATATTTTTCCATGGACTGCTCCTTTTATAATAAAATGAAAAGCAAATAACAAATAAGTTAAGCTTTTCTGGACATAAATCTATTAACATTTCGAATTTGTTTCTATTTTTAATATATCATCTTAATAAGTTAAAATCAATTTTTGATATGTGAAATCGGATATTAAAACTAATAATGTTATAATCAATCTAGAATAAATGGAGGACTTATGAAAATAGTTATGTTAGATGCGTTATCTGTCTCAGACGAGATAGTAAGTCAGTACACAAAAAAATATAAATCACTCGATATAGAGTTAATTACTTGTTCTCGTAAACTTACTTCAACTGAGAAAATTGAATTATCAAAAGATGCTGATATATTGATTGTTACTAACGGTGAGTTTCCTAACGAAATTATTGAAAAAGCGGAGAAACTTAAGTTGATATCGGTTGGTTTTACTGGGGTAGACCATATCCCTTTGAAAGAATGTAATGAATCTGGAATACTAGTATGTAATTCCCAAGGCTATGCAACAATGCCTACAGCGGAATTAGCACTTACTCTCATGCTAAACAGAACAAGATACTTATCTGAGGTAGAGTCGAGAGTAAGACTAGGACTAACTAAGGATGGTCTTGTCGGAACTGAATTGTCATTTAAAACGGTGGGGATAATTGGTACAGGGCAAATAGGATTACAACTTGCCAGACTTTTAAAAGGATTCAGTGTTAACTTAATAGCGTTTGATCCGGTAGAAACTAAAGCTGCACTAGATTTAGGAATCAAATATTTAAGTCTGACTGAAGTGTTTGAACAATCAGATTTTATTTCTCTTCACTTACCACTTAACAAATCAACAACAGGGTTAGTGAATGAAGAGTTAATTAGCAAAATGAAACCTACATCAATTTTAATAAATTGTGCTCGCGGATTAATTGTTGACCAGTTAGCATTAAAGAATGCACTTGATGCTGGAGATATCAGAGGTGCAGGAATAGACGTATTCGAAATCGAACCACCACTACCTCTCAATCACATTCTAATGAACTCTAACAATTTAACTTTGACTCCTCATATAGCGTTTGCTAGTAAAGAGTCTATGCTTAGAAGAGCAGAGATTGTTTTTGGGAATATCGATTCATTCCTAAGCGGAAAACCTACGAATATTATGTCTTAACCGTCCTTATTGGGCGGTTTTTTTTACAAAAAAAACTCGAGAATTATCTCGAGTTAATCTCTTAATTGAACGTTAATATTTTTAGTTACTGAAATATCACCAATTGATATCTCCGCAGTTAAAATAAACGAATCTAATTCTTCTAAAGTTAATGTTCCAGTCTTAGTAAGTATTCTTATAATACCTTCGCTAAGCTCCGTTGTATCGAATTTTTCTATTGGTAAAACTCCACTATTAAATATAGTCCAAGTTATTGTTGAGTTATGTACGAATCCTTCTGTTGGTAAGTTAAGTTGAACGTCTAAGTGAGAGTTATGAGACAAATCAATTGCGTAATCTACCAGTTCTTCTTTATCACTAATAACATACTCATTAATTGTAGCCGCACTTATTATTCGAATATTCCAAACCCTTTTGATTACTTCAGCCTCACTACCAGCATCATACTCTGACAAAGCTGTAATAGTAAATTCAGCATCTTTTGTTGAATGATTAGCGATAACTAAACCATCTGAATCAATAAACATTCCAAAGTCACTAACATCAAATGTTATATCACTTTTTCTTAGTGAACCTACAAGTAATTCATCAAAGTTCAAATCATCTCCAACAATAAGGTTTATCAAATCCTGTTCAAATTCAATCTCATTAAGATCAACTTTTGAATATTCTTCGTAAACACCTTTGTTTCCTTCTAAAATTTTAATCTGTTTATTAACATCGTTGTTTGAACTTCCAATATTTATGTCGGCAGTAAATGTAACGTTAACGTCATAACCTACTCTTACCACACTAACATCGGTGTGAGTTCCTTGGTCGGTTAGTGTTATGAATGGGCTAAATACTTTCCATTCGTACGTTACTCCCCAAACAGGTGATTTATTACTTAATGTAAAGTCTCTATCAATGTACTGATATATATTTGATAATTCTATTGAATCTCTAACACGTTTAATGGCGTTTTCAGTAGTTAAAACTGATACATAAAAGTTTTTAGACGGTTCTCCAGTACTGTGTGATCCGTTTCCATCAATGTCTACATAAGCAACTAAAGTAACATCAGTATTTTGATTAACACCATATGCTTCTCCAGATGAACTAATTACATTTTCTTTAGACGACTTCCATTTAATCTTACCTTGACCCATAGTCGGGAAAGAGTAAGTTGTGTCTTCCAGCATGAAACTTGCAGGAAGCTTGAAATCTAAATCATTTAATAACATTACACCTTCAGAGTATCTTGTCATAATATCAAAAGTAAAATCGAACGAATCAATAATTTGATCTCCACCCGGTAGTCTTACTACCATCGTCAATGTTATTTCCTTGTCTTCAGTAATATCATCATCAATTTCTACATCATAACCATTTAATGTCTTGTTTAAGTCTAAATCTCTTGTGTTACTAGATATCCATTCTAATTCATACTCATTTGTTAATTCAGAACCAACAAACATGTTTGGCAAGAAATTAGGCAATATCTGATGAGTTAAGAAATACAAGTCCTTGAAATAAGTTTCAGAACTTAACAGGAAATCATTTATATATTTTGCGTCTGTATTCAATTTATTATTAACAGATTCATCAATAAGAAGTTCGAATACATGAATGTATTCTTCCAGTTCAATGCTTATATCCTGAATCTTGAAGATGTTATCATCTCCAATGTGTTTTATAGTATCTTCATCATAATACTCATAATCATCAAGGAGTGTATTAATGATGTACCCTTGATTATTTATTACAGTCTCAATAAACAGTATAATTTGTGATCTCCAAGATCCATCTTCCTCGTTACTATCAATAAATTCTGTTGTAGTACCATTAGCAATGCTTATAGTACTATCAAAATATAATGTATTAATGTTTCCATTGATAATATTCATATATCCAAAGATGATTTCCCCACGAGTATTTGGTGCTAAACTAACGAAGAATTCTCCATCAGATAATAGGTTCGAAGTATTCGACCCCACCTCTCCAAAAGTGAAACCACCAGTTCTAGCTGAATAAAGTCCTTCATTAATAAGACTTATCACGTTTGATACATCATAGTATAAAATATCTTCATCAATAATATAATCTCCACCATCTAGAAGAACAGTGTGAGTTCCATTATCTTTTACAAATTGTTTTATCAATAAATCATTATTTACTTTCCAACCATCTAGATTTACATATTCACTATTCTCAGCTATCTCAGCTGTGTAATTACCAGGGACAACAACTAAACTTGCCAACTCAACTGAGCTAAGCTCAATTTCCTCGTCCTTGTTCAAATCTTGAGAGTTTGATAGTTCGATACCTTGTAATTCTTGTAATTCAACAGGTGAATAATACAATCCATCTTTTTCATAAACCATCAACGCTTTAGAAACGTTAGTTTCTCCTAGTGAAAATGACCTTACAAACTTAAATAAACCATACTCTTCTCCTAAATAATTATATTGAGCTTGAAAGACTGACTTAAGTCTATCAAGATAAATGTCTTCTATTTGTGAGTCGTTAATTGTTATTACCGAAAATAATCCATCATCACTATTAACAAAATAAACACCATCTAGGTAATCAGTGAACTTAGCTCTAGTAAGTGATTTTTTAACAGCCTGTGTCACTCTGTCAATTCTAACGCTAACTCCAGCGATAGAGTCAGTATATAATTCCTCATCACCCGAAGTCTTAATTGAATTAGAATTTTTATCTCCTAAAACATTCAGATTATAAATGTTTAATCCATCAATCCCCTGATTATCAATTATTTGCATAGATAATCTCTCTACTTGCTCGTCCCATTCAAATCCACCTAAGGCAGATACACCGTAAATGTCCTTCATTATACCTTTTGTACTAAATGATCCTTCTAGAATTTTGTTGTCAAAAGTTTCGTCTAAATAAATACCAGCAATTACTCCAAAATCATCTACAACCGTGATACTAAATCCAAAGTTCAAAGACTCATCTTCTAACTCGTGATCCGAGTAATCTATATAAGTACCTTGAGTATACAGTCCATATGAAGGATTTGATATATCAGCTAAAACAGTATCTGCAGTTATTTTTGCTTTCGAATCCAAAATGTTTTGCACAAGACCTAAATAGTCTGAAACATTTATGCTAACGCCGGCAATTGAATCTGTTTTTGCTTGATTACCGGATGCGTAAAGATTGAAACCGTACGTTGTGTTATCTTGTATAATCTTTTTAACTATTAAATCAATTTGTGATTTATAATCAATAACTCCACCCATTTGCAAATCTCCATTAAGGTAGAATTTAGTTTCATTCACCTGAACAGTTTTTAACAACTTTATGGTTTCTGAATGAATACCTTGAATTAAATCATCTGTCGTAATTGCATCAGTTATTGTTGGGTAGTTTTTATATGCAAGGTCTTTGTCTACTATTCTATATGTATTCGGAATTGATACTCCATCACCCTCGATGAATGTATAAATAACATTATTTGAGTCTGTGTACAATACTCTACTTGAGAACGTTTCATCAATATGAACTCCAGCAATATCCCCGTAAGCATCAATTACAACAACAACAAAACTATATCCCCCAGAAGGGTTCACATCTTGTGATGCCGAGAAGTAAGTTCCAGGAGTATATTTTCTCATCATTTCTATTTCAGCAGGAACATCTATGAATCTTTCAATAATCTCAATGATTATTTCAGGTTCAACATCAGGTTCCTCATCAACTTCCACTACAGGTTCAACTTCTTGTTCAGGTTCATCAATGGGAAAAACCACATCTTCCCCATCTGGGATTTCAAGTGGTATTTCTATTATTGGATTTCCACATGCACTTAGCAATAGTGTAGTCATCACTAAGAACAAAATTATAATTTTTTTCATTTTTTATACCTCACATAGTATTACATTTCATTATATCAAAATTTGAAGACAAAATAAATGTAACCGTTATTCCACAAAGTTCATTATTCCGCTTGAAAAATACAGAGTTCCATCTAATCCAACCCATAATGCTTCTACATTTTCTAAAGAATTGACAAAAAGTATTCCCTCTTCAACTGGCATTAAATAAACAGTAGTAGATAAAATATCAGCTGCTCTTGAATCATTTGTAACAATAGTAACTTGCCTAGAGAACCTGTCAGGATAATTTGTAAATGGATTGATTATATGATGATATATTTCACCATCAACCATATAATATTTTTCTTGATCTCCTGAAGATACTGCTGAATATCCTCCAGGTAAACTTAACTTGTACTCAAGTGCTCCTTCTCCCCTTAACATAGTAGGATCTTGGATCGCTATAACAAAATTCTCGTTGTCTGGTTTCGTTCCGTATGTTTTTACGTTTCCACCGGCACTTATGATAAATGATCTTAATCCTCTTTGAGCGAATTTCTCAGCTAACATTTCTGCGAAGTATCCTTTTGATACTCCACCTAAGTCTAAACTCATTCCCTCACTTAGTTGAATGGACATCTCTTCATCGTTAAGTATTACTTTAGTTATATCAACAAATACTTCCGCAACAGCTAATTCTTCATCAGTAGGTAAATTACAGAAAAAATCATTGAAATAGTAATCAGTACATTTTTCTCTGTAGTCATGCCAAATAGTTGAAACCGGATTTATCGTTATATCGAAGTAACCTTTAGACATATCGTAGTTATCGAGACTGAATTTAATCAACTCATACAATTCTCTTTCTAAAAAATGCTTTTCCGTGGGGTTATCATTAATTGTTTTAATATTTACGACACCTTCATAATTATCATACTTACTAGATAGTTTATGGTATTTCTCTGCTAGTCTAATCGCAATCGATTGGTAGTCGTTGGGATGCTGATCATCAGTTAAGTAAAAGCGCATTGATACATAAGTATCAAATGAATAATCCTGCGGTAATGAAAACTCACTTATTCTATAACTGGAAAAAGGCTCAATGCATTCTGCATGGCCTGGATATTCTATACATACATCAATCTCTAACTCTGGTTCGATTTCTACTATCGGTTTTTCACTGTCATTCAAACAAACAGTCGCTGCAGGATACTTTTCACAATCAACTTCATAGTATTCACAACCGGTCAAAAACAATAATAGAACTAGTATCATTTTTTTCATTTCAACACCTATTTCTTTTCCCTACTATTTTACCCTAAATTAGGCTACAAAACTACCTCTTTAAGCCAATATACCTGTGTTAAGGAATTACAGTAACATTTGTTACAAACGGCACTTTTCAGAAAGTGCAGAAAACCCATATATAGTATAGATATGTGGTTCTTCTCTTGGTAAGATAAAGATGACGAAACATAGGAGGAGAAAATTATGAACAAATACATACTTCCTGAGCGTGTTGAGGAACTAAAAAAATTCATGGACTTAAACAAAGGTGCAGATGCTCTTTTGCCATGTATACATGAAGCGCAAAGGTTATTTAAAGGTGTACCTGTAGAAATACAAAAAATAATTGCTGTTGCGAATGATGTGGCAGTTACAAAAGTTAGTGGGATTATTTCATTTTATGATTATTTCACAAGCGAAATCCAAGGAGAGAACTTAATTGAAGTTTGTATTGGAACTTCTTGTTATGTTAACGAAGCAACTGCAATCCTTGATAGAGTATGCGAAATAACAAAATGTAAACCTAATGCTACTACAAGAGACAAAAAATTCTCTGTAATCATCGGTAGATGTTTAGGGAAATGCGAACTAGCTCCAACAGTTCTTATAAACCACAAAGAATATACAAAAGTTACAATGGACCAAGTGGTTAAGTTAGTGGAGGAATTATAATGTTACAAACACTAAATAAAATTAAAAAAGATACGTTGGCTTTAGTCGGAAACAAATTCGACAAAGACTACCGTTTTGATAAAAACTTAGAAGTTCGCATAATATTAAAGAATTCTTATATAATTGATCCAAAAAGTGTTGATGAGTACATAGCTAGAGATGGTTACTTCTCAGTACAAAAAGCTTTATTTGATATGAAGCCTGCTGATGTTACAACAGTAGTAAAAGCAAGTGGACTTAAAGGTCGTTCTGGTGGGGGATTCCCAACAGGTGTTAAATGGAGTTTCATTCCTAACAACGATGACCAAAAATATATTATATGTAATGCTGATGAAGGTGAATCAGCAGCTACAATTGATGGTGTTTTAATGAGACAAGATCCTCATTCAGTTATTGAGGGTATGATTCTGGCTGGATACGCAGTTGGAGCGACTATTGGGTATGTATATTTAAGATATGAGTATCCAAAAGCTTATGAAATTATGCTTCAAGCAATCGATGAAGCAAATAAGAAAAACTTACTAGGTAAAAACATCATGGGATCAGATTTTGATTTTGAAATTAAAATGTTCCGTGGAGCTGGTGCTTATATATGTGGTGAGGAAACTTCGATTATATCTTCTATTGAAGGTAACCGCGGTAACTCTAAGAATAAACCACCATTCCCAGCAATTAAGGGATTATTCGATAAGCCAACAGTTATTAACAACGTTGAAACATTAGCTGTTGTACCTCAAATAATTTTAAAAGGTGCTGACTGGTATAAATCAACTGGTGTTGAGGGATCTGAGGGATCTAAAGTGTTCGCACTTACTGGTCACGTTAAATTTCCTAAATCAGTAGAAGTTCCTCTTGGAACAACTCTAAGACAATTAGTAGAACTAGGTGGAGGAATAAGAGACGGTCGTGAATTCAAAGCTTTCGTAACTGGTTCTCCAAATATCACAATGTTAGGTAAAGAAGATTTAGATATGCCTGTTACATTCCCTGATTTTAAAGCAAGACAGGTAATGGTTGGTTCAGGTGGAGTAGTTATTCTTGATGATAAAACGTGTATGGTTGATTTCATTCACTTCAACACGGAGCTATTAAGCTTTGAGTCTTGTGGTAGATGTACTCCTTGTAGAACAGGTACTAGAAGAATGACTCAATTCTTAGAAAAAATTAAGAATGGTGAAGCTGATATAAACGACTTAGACAAAATGACAGATTTAGCAGAACATATGAGAACTGCATCTTTATGTGGTTTAGGTATCGCCGTAGGTATGACATGGCATACTGCAATGCATTCATTTAAAGATGAATTCATGGAACATATTAACGAACATAAATGCCGTGCTGGTAAATGTTTTGAAGAGGTGAAATAATGATGGTTAATCTTACAATAAACAATCAACAGGTATCTGTTGAAAAAGGGACAACGGTATTAAAAGCTGCCCAAGATGCTGGAATTTATATCCCTACTCTATGTTACTTAAAAGAAATTAACGAAATAGCTGCATGTAGAATGTGTGTAGCTGAATTTGATAAAATGGGATTAAAACCTACTTGTACACTAGAAGCAAATGAAGGAATGAACGTTAAAACAGAATCTGAAAAAGTAGTTGACTCAAGAAAAGCTACATTGGAACTTTTAGCATCTTACCACACATTCGAATGTTGGACTTGTGCTAGAGAAAATACCTGTCATTTCTATGACATGTTAGATTATTACAATGTTGATGATGTATTCAAACATACTTATGATTTACCGTCAAAAGACAGAGTAATGAATATTTCATCTGCTATCACACTTGATTCAAGTAAATGTGTTCATTGTTCTTCTTGCGTTGCTGTATGCGAGCAAGTTGTAACGTGTGCTACTCTTGATTTCATTGATAGAGGATTTGATACAATAATCGCTCCTACTAACACTGGTGAAACATTAGATGAAATAGCATGTATCTCTTGTGGTCAATGTACTAAAGTTTGTCCTACAGCTGCAGTTATTGAAACTGATCATATCCAAAGAGTTAAGAAAGCTTTAAGAGATCCACATTTACATGTAGTTGTTCAAGTAGCTCCTTCAGTTAGAGTTTCTATTGGAGAATTGTTCGAGTATCCAATCGGTACTCCAATTAAAACAGTTGAAGGAAAATTATTCAATTCACTTAATAAATTAGGATTTGATGAAATTACTGATACAAACTTTGCTGCTGACTTAACAATTATGGAAGAAGCAACTGAGTTTATCGGAAGAATTCAAGGTCACTTAGATGGTCAAGAAACATTACCAATGTTTACATCTTGTAGTCCTGGATGGATTAGATTTATTGAACAATACAGACCAGATTATTTAGATAGTTTGTCGTCTGCCAAATCACCACATATGATGCAAGGGTCTTTTGTTAAAAACATTTACGCACAAGATCACTACGGTAAAGATGCATCTGAAATATATATGGTTTCAATTATGCCATGTACTGCTAAAAAATACGAAATCGAGCGTCCTGAGATGGAAGTCGATGGAGTTAGAGATGTTGATGCAGTATTAACTACTAGAGAAATAGCTAGAATGATCAAAGATGCAAATATTGATTTTAGGAACTTAGAAGATTTCAACCCTAAGAGTGACCTTACAGAATACACTGGAGCTGCAAACTTGTTTGGAGCAACAGGTGGTGTTATGGAAGCAGCACTTAGAACTGTTTATTACACATTAGAAGGTAAAGAACTTCCTAATATGGAATTAACTCAAGTTCGTGGAGTAGAAACTGACATCAAGGAAGCTACTGTTAAAGTTGCAGGTATTGATGTAAATGTAGCTATTGTTCATGGTGGTAAAGGTATGAAAAAAATGTTTGATATATTAGATGCTGAAAAAGCTAAACAAGAAGCTGGAGAAGTATTTAAACAATATCATTTCATAGAATTTATGGCTTGTAATGGTGGCTGTGTAAACGGTGGTGGACAACCAATCGTTCGTGAAGAATTCATGGATGGACTAGATGTTGCTAAACTAAGATCACAAGCTTTATATGATTCTGAAGCTGCAAGTGAAATTCGTCAATCACATAATAATCTTGCTGTTCAAAAAACATATAAGAATTATTTAGAAAGACCAGGTAGTAAAATAGCACATAAATATCTACATACAACTTACAATGACGAATCAAAAAACATAAGATAAACTAAAGGATAGCCTAGGCTATCCTTTTTACAAGAAAAAGACCTCAATCGAGGTCTTTTATTATTTATTCATATGATAATTTTGTAGTTCCTTTAGTGCTCTCAACATGTTATTTACAGATACGCTTGAACCAGCGTATTCATCTACTTGTTCAAAATCTGTCATGTCAGCAATAGTACTAATGTTAGCTAAGTCTTCAACTGTTTTGCCAATGAAGTATCCATTTATAAGCTCAGCAGTGAAATCTTCTTTAGTTTTTCCACCTGGAGTTGGAGAAGAATCTCCCCATACAGCTGGTGTGTAGTGCCCGTTTGAATCAACACTAAATGATAAGAATTTTATTGTACCGTTTTTGTCCAACTCAACATAAGCAACCTGCTTATAGTTTACTTCGGCGGGACGTCATGTACATGACAAATATGCAATTTGATATTTAGTATATTTTAATGTTTTATACTCAAATAATACATTAACAGGACGAGTAACTTCAGTTAACTCTCCACTTACATGTTGCATATAGAAAATTCCTTCAACAGTTGCTTCAGGTTCTGCTACAACCGGAACTTCCGGAGTTGTACAAACCTCAACTGGCACTTCTACTTCTATCGTCTCAGGAGTACATACTGCAGTATTCTCTGCATAGTCTGCACAACCACTTAAACTAATTATAAGTACTAACGCTAGGATCAACGTTAATATTTTTTTCATTTTTTAACCTACGCTGATGGGAATACGTAAGTAGCATCACCGATTACTAAGTTTGAACCTTCGTAATTACTAATACCACCAGCATTAACTACGTTAGTGTAACCTAATTCTTCTAATGCAGCCATAACGAATCCAGCTCTAGTTCCAGAACCACACATTAAATAGATAGCTCTTGCATCTTTATCAAAGAAGTTTTCTAAGATATCAGCATCTACAATGTTTGCAGAATGATGAACCCAACCATCTGTTCTAACTAAATAACCTTCAGCTTCTAGATAATTGAAGAATGGGATCATTTCGAATCCTGCGATATATCCACTAGCCATTTTATCTTGCCAGTTTCTTAAATCAACTAATTGAACATTATCAGCTTCTAGTACAGAATCAATGTTAGCCATTGTAACTGTAGCAGGTAAGAATTTACCAGTGTAAACTGCATCACCCATTACTAAGTTTGAACCTTCGTAACTACCAATACCACCAGCATTATATACGTTTGTATAACCCATTTGTTCTAATGCAGCCATAACGAATCCAGCTCTAGTTCCAGAACCACACATCATGATAATTGCATCAGCATCCATGTTGAAGAAGTTTGCCAAAATATCTTCATCAATTAAGTTGTCAGATTGCCAAGTCCAACCATTGTTTCTAACAATTGCATTATTTTCTAAATATTCAAAGAATGAGATAATCTCAAATCCATCAATATATCCAGATGCCATTTTGTCAGAGTAGTTTCTTAAATCTACAAATTGAACATTATCTCTATCAAGTAATGTATCAATGTTTGCCATTGTGATAACTGCAGGAATTGCAATTGGAGCAGCTTCCACTTCTACGATTTTGTCTACATATTTTATTACTTCTACTTCTACTTCTTTAGGTTCACAAGCTGCTAATGCAAATACAACTACGAAAACCGCTACTAATGATAATAATTTTTTCATGTTAATCTCCCTTTTTTTGTTTTATTTCTTCTATTTGATTTTAACAATGTAATATTAGTTAGTCAACAAACTTTTTCTCGATTCCCGAAAACCCTCTATATGGCTTGATGTAAGGGTTTTTACTACTTTTGAACAGTGTAACAAATGATACATTTTGTATTACCATATTTGGACAGGTCTTAGTCTTCAAAGGAGTGGCAAAGAAAAAGATGCTTTTTCAAGCATCTCTTACATTTTAACTTTTGTGTACTCTCCATCTTCATTTGGATGAGTTTCAAAATATTCCATTATTTCTTCTCTCATAGCTTGATCACCTGGTTTACAAGCAGTTAATCGAGTTCCAGCCTCTAATAAAGACTCAGCCATCGCTTTACAACCTGGATTACCACATTGACCACAATTTGCTAGTGGTAACATGTTTACAATATCTTGTAATCTAGGATCTTCATAAACATAAAGTTTTTCTGAAGCAAATGATAATATAAGAGCAATTATTATCGATAATGCTACCGCTAATATAATTACTATGACCATTATACCATCCCTCCGAATCCCATAAATGCCATTGCCATAATGAATGCAGTAACAAGAGCTATTGATAGTCCCTGATAGTTTTCGGGAATGTCATAAGCACTCATCTCTTCTCTTATAGCTGAGAAAAGATAAATTATGAATGTATAACCAATTGATATTGCTAATGCGTATATTGATGTTTCAGCAAAAGTATAACTAAACTTTTGTGTAGCATCAATTGCTACCCCAAGTACCGCACAGTTAGTTGTAATCAGTGGTAAGTATACACCTAACGCTTGGTATAGAGGTGGTGAGAATTTTTTGATAAGCATTTCTATTAATTGAACAAATGCTGCTATTACTAGAATGAATACAATAGTGTTTAGATATCTAATATCATTTGGTACTAAGATATAAGTATCTATTACCCATGCAAGCATTGCACTTAGAGTAATAACCAATGTGATAGCCATCCCCATACTTAATGCAGCTTCTTTTTGTTTAGAAACTCCTAAGAATGAACATAGTCCATAAAACTGTGACAATAATACGTTTGAAACGAACATTGCACCAAAAGCTATAGCGAATAATTCCATACTATATCGTCACCTCAGCTTTCTCTAGTTTGTCTGCTCTTCTTTTTTGGATTTTAAGTATTTGACCTACTAATAATCCGAATACTAAGAATGCACCAGCTGGTCCACTTAGAATTGATAATTGATACTGTTCAGGTATAAATTGATACCCAAGGATAGCACCAGAACCAAACACCTCACGGAATACACCGATTAATGTAATACCAAGCGTAAACCCGATACCCATACCGAATCCATCAGCAAGTGATTTTAAAGGACCATTTTTTGCTGCAAATGCTTCGGCTCTACCTAAAATAATACAGTTTACAACGATTAATTTTAGGAAAGTACCTAATGAAGCTGCTAGTTCAGGAACGTAAGCGTTCATGAACATTTCTAACACAGTTACCAGTGCTGCAATGATAACTATATATACTGGAATACGTACTTCGTCTGGCACATAATTTCTTACCAGTGAAATAATTAAATTACTCATAACCAAAACAAATAATGTCCCAACTCCCATTCCTAGAGAATTCTCGACCGTGCTTGTTACAGCAAGAGTCGGACATAACCCTAAGAATTGAACAAATGTTGGATTCTTTTTAAAGATACCAGTAAAGAATATACCAGATAATGTTTCTTGTTTTTTCATTACTGAGCACCTCCTATTTGATAAAGAATTTGATGAGCTATTGCACTTTCAATAGCCTCAATGAATCTTGGGAATGTATAATCTGCAGTTGTACCAGAGGCTGAATCCATATCAGCTGTATCAACTGAACCAAGGCCTCCAACACCTTCCCATAGTGCAGCTATTTCAGCAGCATCTATTTCAGTACCCTTGTTGGTAGCATAATCAGAAGTGTATGTCGAGTTTGCTACGAAAACTACTATTTTGATAACTGTATTTGTTACAGGATCCATTTGAATCATTGTATAGTTAAGATCATTTCCTGTACCATAATTATTGTTATCAGATTTAACAAAGTAAAATACACTCGTTACGTTCATATCAGCATCTCTACCAGTGTAAGCTCCTTCAATTGGATCAAGGAATAATGCTTCATCACTAAATGCTACACTTTCAGAATCCATGCCTTCTAATACAATAAGTATGTTTTCGTTTACTGGAACAATTACAAATGCTACTTCTCCCGCTTGTACAGTAATAGTTACAACTTTAGTTGTCACATTACCAGAGTTATCAATTGCAGTAAAAGTTACATCATAAGTCCCAACAGTTCCTAAATCAACTACTTCAGCAGCATCATTAGTTAATGAACTAACAGTTTGATTATCAGTCGCTGTAGCATAACTAGCCCAACTAGGTGCAGTTGCATCAACTGAGAATGTTATAGCTTTTGCTTCATTTATTGTGATAACTGGAGCTTCAGTATCAAGTACTCCGCTTATCTCAGTATTATAGAAGTTAATAACTTCCTTAACACTCTTATTAAGTCCATCTAAAGTAATACTTGCAGTAGAACCGGCTACCATATCTACACCATCATCAGATAATGCATTAATGTCTAGTCCAGCAAATTGTGCTGCGAAGTCTGGATGAAGAACTAAATCTGCACCAATACCCACAGTTTCATTTGTTGAAACAGTTCCATAACCTACAACTGTATTACCATCAATACCAATCATGTATAATGAATCGCTTGCGAATCCTTTAAAGATACCAGTGATTACATAACCACCCGTTGAAGATTCTAAAACTTCAAGTACAGAATTGTTGTCTGGATAATTTGAAGTTACATCAGTGTATGTTCCACTAAAGAACTCAGTTTTTAATCTTGTAACAATCATTTCTGGAGTTTCTTCTACTGGAGCTTCCATACCTTGGAAGTTAACCCCATAAAATACTGCGATGTCATTAAGAGCGGCATTAAATCCACTTATAGTGATAGTAACACCCGCAACTGAATCTATTCCAGTATTGTTAATGTCCATACCAACTACGCTTAATGGGAAATCGTCATCCATGATAACATCATAACCAAATCCAATTGTTTCGTTAGTTGAAATTGTTGCGAAATTTACAATTGTTTCATTTTCAATTTCTAATAAAATAATAGTTCCTTTTTCTGGATAATCGAATACTACATCGATACCATTAAAGACAGCTTTAATTAAATAGTTTCCTGCTTTTGCTTCGTAAATCTCAGTAACAGTATTACCAAGATCATAATCAGCTGATACGTTAGTTAATGTATCACCAACGAACCATTCTGTCATTAATCTTTCTAATAACATTTCAGGAGTTTCAATAATTGGAGCAGCTTGCCCTAAGAAGTTAACACCATGATATACAAGAACTGTTTCAAGTCCTCTGTTTATTCCTCCTAGAGTACTTTTGGCAGTTGATCCTGAAACAAAATCAACTCCGTCGTCTCTAGTTTCCTCAACAGTCATACCTATGAACTGTTCACTGAATAACGGGTCCTCTAATAAATCTTTCCCAATACCAGCAGTTTCACCATTCACAAGAATACTGAAACCTTGAACAGTATTGTCTTCAGTAGCAATACCTATCAAAAAGATAATTCCAGGATTGAATCCTGCTATTTCTGCCTTGTAGATAACACCAACTTCTGTGCTACCATCTTTCATAATATAAACGTTTGTAACAGCTGAGTCCTCTTCAGCAGGAACTTCCGATAAAGTGAAGTTACCTGGATTATCAACATCAACACCAAACATTTCGAATAAAGATATGTTTGCTTGATTAGCTAATCTTTCGTCGATAATCGGTGACGTAACACCTTCAACGAAGAATATCCCAACCATAGCTATTCCTACAACTAGTAATAATGCAAATACGATTCTAATATGTTTCATTAGAACATCACCTCCACATTAACTAATTCAACTACCTCCGGAGCGTTTATCAATCCAATAACATATCCACCAGCCACAATAATGATAGCGACGAAGATTAATGCTTTTACTAAAGACATCTTCGTACTTCTTCTTGTAGTACGGTTTATATAAGGAGTAAATAAATTTCCTAATAACACTGCGAATAGTACACCTTCAACATTACTTCCTAGCACTCGTATCATAACAGTTAAAAGCCCAACAATAGCCGCAAATACAATTTTTGTTTCTCTCGATGTTGGAGATGTAACTGGATCAGTAACTAAGAACAATGCTGCAAATAACACAATACCACTTAGCATGTGCTCCATAGCATAATATGAACCACCCATTATATAAGTGATACCTGCCACTGTTGCTAAGAATGTTACGCTTAAACGCCAGTCAATAATTTTAACCATTGCTAACAACAACATTAGTGCAACAATCACTACTCCACTAGCAGCACCAACACTTATTCCATAGTATGTACCACCAATGAATAAATCCATTTGTGCTAAATTAGCTATTTCGTTTAAGCCAGTTGCTTGTTTTAATAGTTCAATAGGGTAACTAATACCCTCTGGAGTTGCAAGTTGTGTTTTAAATGATAGATAAGCAAACAGTACCCCAACAATAGCTGGTTGGAAAATACTGTAACCATAACCACCATATATAAGTTTACCAACCCATACAGCCATCCCAGTTGCAACAATAACAACATAAAGTGGAGCATGAAGTGGTAATAATAGAACAACAAGTAACGGTATCATCAATGGATTTTCTTTAACATAACAATCCATGAAGTTTACCCATCTTCCGCGTGAACGTAAGAATAATACTTCAATAACAAATGATATTACTAACGCAACTCCAGCATTGATTAAAATCTTATACCCATCAAATCCTGCCATTGTGTAAAAAATAAAACTTGAGATTAATACAATTAATAATGAGATTTGAATACCTTGTGTTACATGACTATATTTTAATTTCCCTAGTTTATAAGGAGCTCTTCTACTCATGATTACCCCCTACTGACACGACGTTTAGCACGGCGTACCCATTCCAATACATTTATTTCGGATGGGCATGTGTAAGAACACAGTCCACATTCGATACATTTCTCAATTGAATATTCATATAGTCTTGGTTCAATCATTCTCATTTCAGCATCCATAATATTTTGAGGTAGAATTCCTACCGGACAAATATCATTACATAATCCACATTTAATACATACGCTCTCATTAATCTCGTCTATAACAATACCAATAGAGCTAATGTGTTCATTAACACTAAAGTTATTAGTTTTCATTGTGAAACCATTTAATACACTACCAGTAAAGATTGATGATGTTTCATTATAATCTTTACCTAAGTCAGTCATAATATCTTTTATGTGAGTTCCCAACTTAACATCAAATGCTGTTGAATCATCTAAGTCAGCACACATAACTACCATTCTAGTGTGAGTAACTGGCTTACCTAATTTAACTGCATCATAGATAGCTTTACATGAATGAATTGGTGTAAATAATATTTGAGCATCCATTAGGTTATAAGGAACATCTTTTTTAGTAACTTTTTTGATTGCGTTATAATGCCACGCCGTATTTACTTTTGCTTTTACTTTAACAACGTCAAATCCTGCATCAGTAAACCTCTTAGTATGTAAGTCGTGATCTATTAATACAGTAACTTGAGATAATGCTGCTTTTTTAAGTAACTGCATACCCTCAATAACTTCATCTATCTCATCAAAGAACAAATCATTCTCAACACTCAAGAATGCTTGATTTTGAAATACTGCATTTACGAATACGTGTTTGATAGTTCTAGTGAAATCAAATCTAGTGTATAAACCAGACTGATCTAAACCTCTAACACCCATCTCTTCAATTTTCCTTTGGATATTTTTCGCAGTTTCAATTCCAACTAGTGGGTTACCTTCAACTGCATTTTCTTTACGGTCATTCTCAATCACCATGTGATCTACTAATATACCGCTATAATATTCCATTGATTCAATTCCAACTACTTTACCACTTACACTTGAGAATATTGGAGTTCTTTGTTTACCGTATCTTTCAGCGATTTTCTCACCTACTAATACAAGGTCTCCAACTTCAACGAATAAATCGTAGTATTTGGAATTTGTACTAGCTAACGGAATATATACTTTACTTGGTCTTAATAAACTCTTTACTTCTGCGATCTGTACATCTTTAGCCATTACGATTTACTCCCTTCTGAAACTTTTTTTTGAGAATTTTGTGTGTAACAATTTATATGCTTCATTAGAACCTGGTTTAGATAATAATGTATCATATATGTTTTTAACGAATGGATTATCTTGAGGTAATCCAGCGTCAACTATGTATCCTTCAGTACGGATTTTAGCGATGTTAGTACCAATCAAATATTGTTCTTTAGCTATTTGTTGTCCACCAGCATTTAGTAATCCACCGAAGTTATCTTGTATTTCAATAAAGTGATATTGTTTCTTAGTTGTCGCAAGAATTTTGAATATACGTTTCATTCCTGGACCACCATGTACAACAGCTACATTTAATGTTTTGTCACCAATAGTAATAGTTGCCTCTTTAATGTTTTCATCTAAATCCCTAACCGAGTTAATATCTAATTCAAGACTTGAACCAGTTAAGATTTTTGAAGCTTGATTAAGAGTAGCTACTGTTTCAATTCCAATTGAACCAAACATTTTTCCATATCCTTGATAATCTTCAGATACAGTGTCCTCTAACTCTCTCATAATTATCTTGTTCTTAAGTAACATTCTTGAGAACTCTCTAGTAGTAAGAACAGCATCAACATCACCATTCATTTCTTTTCTAGCAATCTCATACTTACTTGCCGTATTTGGCATTATTGAAACTAAGTAAGAATCTTTATTACTCATTCTTAATAAACTTGCATTTATCATATGAGGAGATTTAATTGTTGATAAATTCTCTAAGTAGTTTGGTTCGAATTGTTCTATATAACGAATCCACCCAGGACTACTTGATGTGAACATTGGCAACATATTAGTTTCACCATTGTCAAATTTATCTAATCTTGTAATTAACTCAGCTGCCTGCTCCATAAGCATTAAGTCAGCTGCATTACTTAAGTCTTGTACTTCACTAAATCCAAGTTCTAATAACCCATCATGAAGTTTGTTCTCAACTTCAGCGATATTTTGTCCAATTTTATACCCAAACATTTCTCCAATAGTTCCTTTAACTGCAGGATCTAATTGAGCAATAACGTGTTTTCCAAGTCTAATTTGTTTTTCAACTTTATCCATATGATCAGTTTCTATCAATGTTCCAGTTGGACAAACTAAAGTACATTCACCACATGATATACATCCTGATTCATCAAATGATAATCCAGGTGTTGGTGATACGAATGGTTCTTCCGGATCGTCATCTCTGAATTTTAGAACGTTCGCATTAACATATTTACATGCAGCAACACATCTCTTACATAAAACACATTTAGTTTGATCTTGGTTAATCGCAGATCCACCGATTATATAATCGAATCGACCTTTTGCAGGACCAAATAAGGCATCACTAACAGTGTAATCTTTCAATAAATTGTAGAAATCACAGCTTCCATCTCCACGAGGACAAACCCAACAGTTGAACTTATGTCTTTTAGCTAACTGAGCTAAATTTGCAGTTCTTGACTCTATTACTTTGTCACTATCTGTGAATATTACCATTCCCTTTTTAATTGGAGTGTCGCATGCTGATACTAAGTCTTTATTATCTTCTAACTCAACAACACAAATTCTACAGAAACCAATTTCATTTATATCTTTCATGAAACAAAGAGTGGGTATTTTAATTCCTTGTTCATATGCTACAGAAAGGATCGTTTGACCACTCTTAGCATTAACTTTTTTACCATTAATCGTAATTTTCGGCATAACTATCCCTCCCTATCTTATTTTTTTATAAAAATCATTAAAATTATTTCTTAGTATAACTTCCATGTTCTTACCGTAATCAATACCTACGGAACATTTAGAACTTCTCAAGTTATTTACATAGTCTTCAATTTTTAATAAATCGTCCTTTATAGCACTTCCGTTCTCAAATCCATAAACTAGGGACTTGATTATAGGAATTCCGTCACGACATGGTATACACTTACCACATATGCTCTTTTGAACATCAGTAGTGTATTCAAGCAACTTCTCGAATATCTCTTCTTTTTCTAAAGATATCGTGTCGTCTTTTATCCAGTCATTATATAGTTCTCTTATCATCATAACCGATTCTTGTGACATATTATTAGCTCCTTTCTAGAATTTATACTTTCTTTTAATTATACAAAAATAATTATTTACTGTAAACATCGATTTAACCGACATTTCATACTAAATAATCAAAAACATCAATACTCAATACTTAAGCACGCCAACACGCCATAATCAACATATTACCTCTATTAATTGTGTTTTCCTACCTTATATTATAATACTTTCATTAATAGATGGATGTACCATATGTTACGAGAGATAAACTAAATAAAACACAACCAATGACTTAGTTGTGTTTTTATATTAATAATGCTTATAAATAACCTGAGTTCCTGATTTACCATAGCCTAAATCAAGCAATTTTTGGTAGATGTCTTTGACTAATTTTGTCCCTACTAGTTCAAGACCAAACGCATCACTTTCTTCTACTACAATCTTTAAATCTTTAAGAAAATGTTCCACATAGAAACCTGGTTCAAAATCACCATTTAATATTCTAGGACCATAATTATCAAGACTCCAAGATCCCGCTGCTCCCTTACTTATCGTATTAAGTACATCTCTTTCATTTAATCCAGCACTTCTAGCGTATACCAGCGATTCAGCAAGTGCAAGCATTGAACCAGCTACGGCTATTTGATTTGCCATCTTAGTATGTTGTCCAGATCCCGGTCCTCCTAGGTAGGAAATATTCTTACCCATTATTTCAAACAAATACTCAATCTTATCAAAGATTACTTTATCTCCACCACACATTATAGCTAGTGTTCCATTTCTAGCACCAACATCACCACCAGATACAGGAGCATCAATTACTCGAGATCCCTTCTCTAAAAAGTCCCTATCAAGTTTAACTGCTAATTTTGGTGTTGAAGTAGTCATATCAATAAATACTTGGCCATTCGCATATTTAATCAGTTCATTGTAGATTTCCTCTACATCATGAGGATATCCTAGCATTGTTATTATAATATCAGTTTGTTCAACTAGTTCTTTAACAGAGTCGCACCATACGGCACTATTTCCAATTACTTCTTCAGCCTTTGATTTCGTTCGAGTGTAAACAAGAACTTCTTCTCCAGACTTAAGTAAGTTGTTCACCATTCCATTACCCATTACACCAATCCCAATAAATCCTATTTTCATAATGTACCTCCGTTGTAATTATAACAAAAAAAAAGCCACTATGGACTTATTCAAAAATAATCAATTGGTCTTCGTAACCTTCTTTTTTTAATGATTTATATGGTATGAATTTAAGTGCTGCTGAATTAATACAATACCTCATTGTTCCACCTGGTCCATCATCAAACAAATGACCCAAATGTGAATCTCCTTCTTCACTTCTAATTTCAACTCTGACAAGGCCATGTGAATAGTCTTTAATAGATTTGACTTCTCCTATTGATTTAGAGAAGGCCGGCCAACCACACCCCGAGTCAAACTTATCAAGCGAACTGAAAAGAACTTCACCGCTATTAATATCAACATAAATACCCTTCTCAAAATGCATATCATATTTACCTGTAAATGGCATTTCTGTTCCACTTTCTCTAGTTACAAAGTGTGACATTTTTTCTTCTTTCATTTTATCACCCCTTTCATTATAATCTCAATCCAGAATCTTAATCGTTTCTATGCTCAAATAGTGACTAAAGAACCTCTTTGTGTAAAATGGACAGTGAAAAAGTTACGAGTATAATAATCTATACTCAATAGGTGGTAATCCACCTAGTTTTTCTTGAAGTCTTTTAAAGTTATAAAAATATACATAATCATTTATAGTATCAATTGCCATCTGCTTTGTACGCATTCTTTTTAAGTATATGCTTTCAGTCTTTAATGCACTGAACCATGATTCTATAGGTGCATTATCTACGCTGCTTCCTTTGAATGAGACACTATGAGTTATATTGTTTTGTTTTAGGACCGCTTTATACTTGTTCATCCTAAACTGGACTCCTTGGTCTGAGTGTAAGATCAGATTTGTACGATCCTTATATTGTACTTTCTCTAAGGCATCCGTTAAGGTGTTCATCACCAGATTACTGTCTTGGAATCGTTCTAAACGATAAGCTACAATAGATTTATCATACATGTCTTTTATAGCACATAGATACAATCTTCCTCCACCAGTTTTGATGTAGGAGATGTCTATACTCCATTTCTTATTTGGGCCACTAGCTTCAAAATATCTCATTATATGGTTTGGAATACCTTCATATACAGCTCTTTCATAAGTTCTCTTTTTAGTACGCGTAATCGATTCTAAGGCATTAATCTTCATATACCTATAAATGGTAGATTCGCTTATAACTAAGCCAATATCATAGTTTAGATTCATGTAGATAGCCTTTATTCCTTGTCTCGGATCCTCATTGTATTTGTGAACGACTAAATCATTAACTACTTGATCAAATGCTTTATACATTGGCCTCCCTGCCTTTACCCATCCATAATATCCACTTCTAGAACATTCTAGATGGATACATAGTTTCTTTATACTAATTTCATTATGATGTTCATCTATTACTTGGTATTTTTCTTTCGCAGTTCGGCTAAGGTCTTTTTTATCTTTTCCTCAATTTGAATATACTCAATTAATTCCTCTTTTGACATAGATTCAAAATCTTTTGTTTTTACTTTAGTTTCATAAGAACCTTTATTGTTCCCACCACGATTATCTTTTAAAGAACCAGTTTCTTCCCATCTCTTTTTCCAATCGTAAAGTATTTTGCTACTGTTCAGATCATATTTCAAAACTATGGTATCTGCTGATCCTTCTCTATCATAAAACTCTCTTAAGATTCTCTCTTTTTCCTCAGTTGAATACTTTGGAAACTTTCTATTCCTTTTCATATATTCCACCTCTCTTAAAACATATCATATATTGTGTAACTTTTTACTATGTCCGTTTTAGCAAAAGTGGTTTTAGCAAAAGTGATAAAACTGTAACTTTTCAAGTGTGATTTCTATGTTATCATTATGTTAATAGAAAGAGGTGCTGGGAATGAAAAATGTTCTAGTAAAAGTAATAACCGCTGGACCAATTACCATTTCTGAACAAACAATTGGGTTAATAACAAATACTTGGAGGCCAATAAATGGACTCTTTTTTGATGTGAGAGATTTCTAACATGAAAACAAAGCTTAAAGAATATAGATCTAACTTAAGAATAACTCAGTCAGAGTTAGCTGATATAGTAAGTGTTAGAAGAGAAACAATATCTTTATTAGAGTCAGGTAAGTTCAACCCATCCTTAAAACTGGCTACCAAGATCGCAAATGTATTCGACGTAACTACCGAAACATTATTTACGTTTGAATCTCACGAATTATAAAAGGCCACATTTAAGCGGCCTTTTTCTTATAAACTAAATCCTTCTCTTTTAACATCTTCGTTTACAACAGTACTCACAACGAATGAGGACGTAAACGTAAATATGATACCAATCCAAAAAATCATATTATTAGCAGGATTAGCAAATATTCGTATACCATAATAATCATTTACATTTCCTACCAAATAAGAAATGAACAACGCAACTCCAGCCAATGAAGTGAAATTATACACTGATGCATTATAAGCAATGTTATTTAATTCCTTTATTAATAATGGAAAGTTTGATAATTTGATATATAAATTCAAGAAAGTCTTAGAGGTAATTTGAGCTGGTTCTAGTATATCGATAAATGGGATTCCAAACACAGAAAAGGAATGGCTCATCCACCCATATAGAATTGTAACTACACTAAATCTTCTAAAAGTTTTCATATTATGTCTCCTACCTAGATATTACCATTTTTTTACATGTTGTTACAATTTATTGTCAACTAAAAGATTCACAGAAACCTACAGTTTGGAGTAATCTCTTATCAAACTTGCTGTCTCATAAGAGGACATCTCAGTGTTACCAATCTTAATATAGTTCTAATGCTTAATTTCTCCAGTAACTGGTGTATGTCTATTTTTTTATGAGAATTAATCAAGTCATTATTAGACCACTCTAAATATCATTTAGTTAATTTTGTTCTCGAGTCTATTTTCAGTGTATTTATATAGATTCCAGTATCCAAAGCTGAGTTAAGTTCAACAAGTAATCATATGATCTGGAAATGTTCTTCCAGCTCTCAACATAACCTTAGTCCTTTTAATGTTTAACGACCATTCAAAAGTAAACATCATTCCATAAAATTCACTCCTAAAAACGCCATTGACCAACACATTCCTGAGTATTTTGACCAATCTCTTTCCTTTGCTTGTACTAAACTCACAATTGTCTTTTATAGTCCTTCAGATGTTTCGTTATGTGATCTTCTATTTTAATGAAGTAACTTTTTCCATAATATCCTAAATAGTCAAAAAAAGTTCCATCTAGAGATCTGGTCATTACCTCATTGATTGTCATGTATTCGCATGAATGAACTTCAGACTCATCAATTACTACTTCTTCCAAAGGAATATCTTTATAGCATATATAGCTATCAAATATACCATTATCTGTTACCCCAGTAATAAATAGGGTTAAATCTATTTCATCAATAGCAACCCCTATTTCTTCAGAAGTTTCTCTTATGGATCCTTCAATTGAAGTTTCACCAGACAACACACACCCACCATGAGCCGCATATACTCCTGGACAATAGTCTTTATCCAATGCTCTTCTTTGAACTAGAAGTTTACCTTCTGAATTATATATCCAAGTGTTTACTATTAAATGGTATTCATCTTCACCAAAATTATATTCACCTCTAACCACTTGTTTTCCAGTGCGTTCAGATTTCCTGTTATATACGTCCCAAGTTTCTCTCATCATTCATCCTCGATTTCTCTTATGTAACAATTATAGTACTGCTACATATCTTTTACAACCATCCTGAAATAAAAAAAAGACTAAGGGTCTTTTTTGTTAATATTTTCCAATTAGGTCCTTCCCAGTTTCTCTGGCTAGGTCCATATATATCTTTTCTCGTTTCATTCATTCTTGCCATCATTTTCGTCTTCCTAAGATTATGCCTAACAGTTTCTCCTTTATCAAGGGTTGAGATATCTCTACCAGAATCCGAATTTCCAAAAACTGCTTTGTAAAAGGTAATAGTCTACTTGAGATATCGAGTCCTTACGCAACTTGCTAGGGCATTCAACAATAAGAATGACACAAAGATATCCCCACGTTAACATAGTTTACACGGTAGTATAAAAAAAAAGAGACTATAAAGTCTCTTTTATTATGTAAATGGTGTTATAAGCGAATAATTTCAGATACAGGCAATAAAAGTGTCTGCAAT
>CAZPQU010000002.1:0-279189 GCA_964589075.1 uncultured Candidatus Izemoplasmatales bacterium
TAAAAGCAAAAGCGAAAGGAGAGTATACTAACCACAAATTTAGTATACAAGGTGACTTATGGAAAATAAAATAAGATTATTATTCATTGGTAAACCAACGAATATTGTAGATTTACTTGAAGAGTTCCATCCTTTTGATATATCTCAAGTTGTATTAGATTTTAATGAGAGTGAAATGGATTTCTTTTTAAGTTTGGATAATGAATTCCTTGCTGATGTCTTAAGCTCACTTGAAGCAGATGAGTTTAATAAACTGGTTGAACATCAAAAACCTAAACTTATCTCAGAAATAGTATCTGAAATGGACTTTGATGATGCTGTAGATGTTCTTCAGGATATGGATTCAGAAGACCAAATAGTAATCTTGAGGTTAATGGAGACAGAGCACCGAGATAAGATAAAAGAATTAATGAACTATAAAGAAGATACAGCTGGAGCTATCATGACTACTGAGTATATTGATATTCCAGTTACATATACTGTAAAACAAGCAATGAGAAGAGTTATTGATCTAGCTAAAGAAGCATATGCTGTTAATATTGTATTTATTGTAAATAAAGAGAAGTTAGTGGGAGTTTTATCTCTAAGAGAACTAATCATCGCTAGAGCCACTGATGAATTAACTGAAATCATGTCAACGAACATCATTTCAGTAACTCCATCAGTTGACCAGATAATTGTTGCTGAGTTAATGATGGATTATGACTTCACGGTTCTACCAGTTGTAGATAAAATGAACAGACTTAAAGGTATTGTTACTATTGATGACGTTGTAGATGTTATTGATGAAGAAGCAGTAGAAGATATTTCAGCATTAGCTGGAGTAAGTGATGTTGACATTGATCATGACACTGAAACAGTAATGTCGACATTCAAGAAAAGATTTCCTTGGTTAGTAATTTTGCTTTTTGTTGGATTCTTAACAAGTATAATAATTGCTTCATTCGAGTCAACACTTAATGAGGTTCCAATATTAGCTATGTTCTTACCATTAATACTTAATATGAGTGGTAATACAGGTACACAAGCTCTTGCTGTTACAGTAAGAGGGATATCAACAAACCAGTTTGTTGATAGGCGAGATGTAATTGAACATTTGTTTAGAGAATTTAAAGCTTCAATCCTAAATGGAATCATGCTTTCAGTATTAGTATTTGTAATGGCTTCAACTATGGGACGAATAACAGGAAACATGGATTTAACATTTGCTTTAGTAATAAGTGTAAGTGTATTCATTGCTCTTGTAATAGCTACTTTAGCTGGTGCATTTATACCACTTGTGATTAATTCACTTAAAATTGATCCAGCAGTTGCTAGTGGACCGTTCATAACTACAATAAACGATATTATTTCATTGACTATCTATTTAACATTGGCTACACTGTTTATCGTGGGCTTATCCTAAAAACCACATTGTGGTTTTTTTGTTTTAAGAGCACAAAAAGTACATTTATGATATTATTTACAAGAGGTGAAATTAATGGAGTATTTTAATTATTTAATATACGTAATTCCAGTTGCTCTAATTGTCTTAGCCGTGATCTTTTGGCCAAAGAAAAAAAGAACAATAGAAGTTAATGAAAACTTAATTGAATCTATATTTGATTCAATTAAAAAAGACAACATTAAGTCTGTTTCTAGTGAAATATCTAGAGTTAAGATAGAAGTAATAGATTTGGAAAAAATAGATACTGAAAAATTAAAGGAAATATCTGAAGGAGTTTTCATATCTGGAAATTCACTAAAGATTATGTTTAAAGATAGTGCTGACGATATAGTTAAGCTTTTGAAAAGGGGACTTTAAAATGAATTCAATTAATGCGATTAAAATGTTAGGTATGGCTCAAATCAATAAAGCTAACTCAGGACACCCTGGAATAGTACTAGGTGCTGCTCCAATGATGTATGAGTTATTTGTAAATAAAATGAATATTAATCCAGCTGAACCAAGTTGGTTTAATAGAGATAGATTCATCCTTGCCGCAGGGCATGGATCAAGTATGTTATATGCATGTTTGCATATGGCAGGGTTTAAACTTGAAATGGAAGATTTAAAAGAGTTTAGACAATGGGGTAGTTTAACACCAGGACATCCTGAATACAGACACACTGACGGAATTGACGCTACATCTGGACCATTAGGTCAAGGTATCTCAATGGGTATCGGAATGGCTCTGGCAGAATCACATATGGCTGCTAAATATAATAATGATATTGAGTTGTTTAATTATTATACTTACGTTCTTTGTGGAGATGGGGATCTTCAAGAAGGTGTTACACAAGAGGCGATGAGTTTTGCAGGTCATAATGGAATAAGTAAGTTAGTTGTTCTATATGATTCAAATGATATTCAATTAGACGGTGAGCTAAACATGGCTCAAAGTGAAAATACTAAAATGAAATATGAATCAATGAACTGGCATTATCAATTAGTAACTGATGGAAATGATCTTGTAGCCGTTAGTGAAGCGATTGAAAATGCAAAATTATCAGATAAACCTTCAATCATTGAAGTTAAAACAATAATTGGTGATGGATCAGTACTTGCTGGAGACTCAGCATCACATGGTTCACCATTAGGTGAAGAAAAAACTGAACTATTAAGAAAAGAATTAGGTTGGACATTACCTGACTTTGAAGTTCCGGCTGATGTTTATAAAGATTTCGCAAGAATTAGTAAAAAAGGTAAGAAACTATTTAAAGCATCAATGGATGCATTTACTAAGTACGCTGAAAAATATCCTGAACTTTATAATGAGTTAGCAGGAGAGTTAGTTACTCCATTAATTCAGTTTGATGCTGAATTAGATGAAGCAACAAGAGCTAGTTCTGGTAAAATCATTACTGAAATATCAAAAAGCATTCCTTACCTAATGGGTGGAAGTGCTGACCTTACAAAATCAACTAAAGCAAAAGGTGCTGATGGAAATTACACTAAAGAGAACAGACTTGGTAGAAATATCAATTACGGTGTAAGAGAACATGCAATGGGTGCCATTGCTAATGGTATGACATTAGCTGGTATGAAATCATTTACTGGTGCATTCTTTGTATTCAGTGATTATATGAAACCTTCTATTAGAATGGCTGCGATTATGGGTATTCCTACAATCTTCGCATTCAGTCATGATTCAGTTGCTGTTGGAGAAGATGGACCAACTCATGAACCAGTTGAGCAATTAACTGGATTACGTGCTATTCCAAACTTAAACGTAATACGTCCTGCAAATGCTAATGAAACTGCTGCTGCTTGGAAGATTGCGATTGATAGTAATGAAAATCCTACTTCAATTATATTAACGAGACAAAATGTTAAAAATAATGGAGTATCAAACTTAGAAAACGTACAACGTGGAGCTTACATCATATCTAAAGAGTCGAATAAACTTGATGGAATCTTATTAGCTGCAGGTAGTGAAGTTAACTTGGCTATAGCGGCTCAAGCATTACTTTTAGAAGATAATATTGATGTACGTGTAGTATCAATGCCATCGATGTTTATGTTTGATATGCAAGATGATGAATATAAGGATTCTGTATTACCGGAAGTTCCAACATTAGCTATTGAGATGGCTACTGCTTATGAGTATTTAAAATATGCTGACACTTTAATGAATATAACTACATATGGAGCTAGTGCTCCAGGTGAAACGATTATTGAAAAATATGGTTTCACACCTACAAACGTAGTTGAAGTGTTTAAAACTATATGATTACTACAGAACTATTAAAAAGAATAAACGAATTGTCTAAAAAACATAAGACAATTGGTTTAACTGAAGAGGAAGTAAAGGAAAGAGAAGTTTTAAGAAAAACTTACTTAAAAGGTTTTAAATCTAACTTCAAACAACAATTAGACTCAATTGAAATAGTTGATTAGTGTTATAATTACCCGAGTGTTCTCGGGTTTTTCTTTGCAACTTGTTTAGCAATTTGTGTAAGATAACAGTGAATACCATATATTCCATTAAATATGTGTGAGAATAAGTTTGCAAGGAGGGGTAATATGTTTAAGCTAAAACCTACTAATGAGGAATTATTTGAAAGACTCAAGCTAGTGGAAACTGCTGAATACAAGTATGTATTAACTACCGATAAGGAGTTATCAGAGGATGATAAAGTGAACATCCTGTTTACTGAGGGATTAATTCATGATGTTAATAAGATCCTTGACCTATTAACACATGGAGAAGAAGTATTCCTTACTGGACATAATGAACGAGGGATCAGACGCGTTGAAATAAGGTCCGTTTATTATGTTGAAACATTTGGAGATGACGTTTATCTTGTGATGAAAGGTGCTAGATTACTAACGAGAAGTAAGTTATATCAACTTGAAGAGCTTTTAAAAGAAAAAGACTTCATCAGAATTAGCAAATCTCATTTAGTTAATATCGGTAAGATTAGATATATTAAACCAGCTATCAATTCAAAAATAGAACTTGTCTTAAACAACGATGAAGTTGTTGAAGTCAAAAGAACTTATCTCAAAGCTTTTAAAGAGGCTTTAAAAATTTAATGGAGGAGAGTATACGATTCCGTATACAAAAGATATTATGTTAAAAGAATTTTCAATAGTTGTATTAGCAATTATTACAGCATTCTTTTTATTCAAACTGTATAGTGAATATAGACTAAATGGATTATTAAAAAGAAAGCATAAACTAATGCGTGTAGAAAACGCATATCCAGTAAGAAAAGCATCATTCATGAAAGCGTTAGTACCTGCAGCTACAATGGCGATAGTAGTATTAATAAACCCAGGAGTTAGTTTCGAGCCGACTCTTAATAATGTAGAACTAGCAGAAATATCGAGTGAAGCAGACCTGTTAGCTATTTATAAGGAATATACAGATAGTACTAACAACTGGATAAAGAACTCAAGAGATGGTTTTGAAACTCTTGACATTGTTGTTCCAGAAGCAATGAATATGGATGTTTTAACAATAACAACAGACTCAGAAAAGGCTGGAAGCTACACTGAAACAAATGTTCAAGTTCAAGGTGTGGATGAAATAGATAATGTTAAGACAGATGGAACGTACATTTATTCGATTAATTACGGTAGAAGTGATGGATCAAGTAATGTAGTTATTTCATTAGCTTATCCAGCTACTGATTTAAGCGTTTATAAAACACTTACCTTCAGTAATAACGACTGTGATAAATTTTGTTCAAGTGAATATGTAAACGGAGTATATGTTGATGATGACTATTTGATAGTTGTTACTAATAGAAACACTTATGTAAACTACAATGACTCAAAAGATGAAGATTCAGTTGAAACATATAAAATGATAGAACCGTTCTTCGGTCAAACTGAAACAGTTGTATATGTTTATGATAAATCGAATGACTTTGAGTTAAAAGATACTTATAAGTTTGAAGGCTACATGAGCGGAACTAGAAAAATAGGATCAAACCTATTTATCATTACTAATCAGTGGTTTAATGCTTCAGATGATACATTACTACCACAGTACATTGTTAATGGTGAAACATTAACAGGTGAGTTTAGTGATGTTACATATGTTAAGGATACAACTCCTAATAACTTTACATCTATCTATGGTATTGATTTAGATGGGTCTGATATATCAGTACAAAACATCTTAGGAAGTTCATCTTATACATTATATGTATCAAACAATAATATTTATACTATTGATTACAGATACATCCAGACATTCAGGACATCAATTGGTCTCATAGCTGATAATAGTGAAAGTGAACAGACAATCGCGATCTCTAAATACGCGATTGATGGGAACGTTGTTACACTTGCAGCTGTTGGTGAAGTTAAAGGAAGTCCACTTAACCAGTTTAGTATGGATGAGTATAATGGATTCTTCCGTATAACAACTACATCTGGTTGGGGAGACAAAACTAATAATAGATTATATGTCCTTAATGAAGGATTAACAATAGTAGCTGAATTAAATAACCTAGGTAAGCCGGGTGAAAGATTACAATCCACTAGATTCATGGGTGATATTGCATACTTAGTTACTTTTGAAACAAGTGATCCATTCTATGTAATAGATTTATCAGATCCACTTAATCCTGAAATATTAGGAGAATTAGAGATATCAGGGTTTAGTACATACTTACACCCAATTGATTCAACTCATATGATGGGTATAGGATTCGAAGCGGATGAAAACGGTAGAAGAACAGGACTTAAAATATCTATTTATGATGTAACAGATCAAACTAATCCTTTAGAAACATTTAAATACGTTATTCTTTATGAAGAACAAGGGTGGAACTACTCAAGTGTTACCTATAACCATAAAGACTTACTATTTGATGTAAACAAAGGTATCATCGGATTTCCATTCTCTAGTGAAGTATATGAAAACAATAAATACAACTGGGAAAGCGGATACCTACTGTTTAACTTTGATGTAGATACTGGGTTAGATAAACTTGGATACATTACACATGGACCAAGCGAAGAGTATTACGATAACATCCAAAAAGGATTATTCCTTGATGATTACTTATATACAGTAGCAAACACTAAAATTGGAGTATCTCATTTAGACGATGTTGAGAACTTAATCAAACTAATTAAACTAGAACAATAATGGAAGAGCTGAAAAGCTCTTTTTTTGTCTTTGTATCTTTTCACCCTCCTATACAGTACTTTCCGCTAATATTAACACATCCAAGCATCAATTTGAACACTTTGATACCGCAAAAGTTCACAACTCGTTCACGAATAGTTACAAAAATTATACTATTCAATCATGTTAAAATACAATATTTGCTTACCTTAGCCGAATTTGTTAGTATATCGACTTAAGTATCACATTCATAAATCGTACATATATCGTACACAAGTGTTGACTGTACGAAAATACAGGTGTACAATTAGTTGTATTAATAAAAAAATAGGAGGAAAGAAAGAAATGAAGAAATTATTTACCTTATTGTCTGCAATCGCATTAGTAGTTACTTTAGCTGCTTGTGGGACAGAGACAATTGTTTATCAAGACGTAATCGTAGATAAAATCATTGAAATTGAAGTTCCAGTGATTGAATACGTAGACGTTATAATTGAGGTTCCGTATGAAGTAATTAAAACGGTTCCAGTTGAAGTGCCGGTATACATAGACGTAATTGAATATGTTGCCACTGATGTAGAAAACGAAAGATTCTACAAACCAGGTGTTTATTTCAATCATACTGAAATGAGTACTGACGGTCTTTACACAACTGTTGTAGTTGTTGTAGATTCTTATGGTCAAATCGTAGGTGTATCATTCGATGATACTACTACTGAAAGTAAATTTAAAATTGATGCAGATGATCAATTATATGTTTATGTTCCTGGTGATAAAGTAAGTGTTCCAAATACTTACAGATTATTAGCTGGACAAACATCTTTAGATTATCCTACATTTGCTGATGCTATTACTGCTGAAGATTTAGTTGAAGGTGTTCATAATGCTGCTATCGCAGAATTAGCTGACATCGAAACTTTTGAAACTTCAAGAGTATTAAAAGAAGCTTGGATTACTGAAGCTGATTTATTAGGTGCAGCTATTATGGCTGACCAAACTACTTATGGTATCCAAACATTAGTATCGGGTGCTGAAGTAACTACAGTGAACGTTGAAGATGTTGACTTAACTAATGTAGATGTTTTATTAATGTTAGTTCAAGATATCTTAGATGGTGAAGCTATGTTAATGGAAGATACTGTTCTGATGACTACTCCAGTTATGGGTCTTTACACTCCGGGTATGTATTATGGAGATACTGATAGAATTATCGGTTCAACTAATTATTATTACAATGCATTTGTAGCTGTAGATCAATATGGACGTATCGCTGGTGTATTCACTGATGCTACTGTTGGTGGACCAGAAGAAATGGAAAAAGCTACTAAATGGATTTTAGGTGAAGAAGGATATCCAATGCCTGGTGGATGGCATAACCAAGCTATCGCTTATGGTGAAGCTATCGTTGTAAACCAAGGGTTAGAAGGATTCGTATTTACTGATCATGATATCGATGATAGAGAATATGCTGATCAAGTTGCTGGAACTACAATTCACGTTGAAGGTGTAAATGTTGCAATCGCGGAAGCTATTGCCAAAGCTACTGAATGGGAATTACAAGCTGGTACTTATTATGTTGTAAGTGGTGAAACATTCATGTTCGCTACAATTGATAACTCTGGGTTAATCGAAAATGTTGTAATTGACCAAGTTAGAAATGAAGATCAAGCTACTATTATGGTAGATGGTGAAGAATTTATGCTATATACTTACGAACAACAAAAAGTTGTTGCTGAGGAATTAGTAGAAAGAACTTTATTAGTTTACAAAGATGGTGAAGATTATAGATCAGTTTATGATGTATTAAGAGACGGTTATTCTGAGTCTTTAGATATTGAAGATGCTGTAAGCTTTGAATTAGATGCTGAATTAGGTATCGATGAAATGGCTACTCTTGAAATCGTTGCTGGTAACTATACTAAACAAGTATTAGGTGCTAAATATGGTGCTGGTGCATTAACAACTCCTTGGGATGTTCAAACACAAGCATTTGCTGCTGAATTCTTAGGAAAAGCATCTCCATACGTTGTTCATTTAACTGATGGTGCTCATACTGACATTACAGGTGTCACTGTTAGTGTTAACAAATACCAACAAATGTTAGTTGATTTATTAATATTAGCACAAGATAATGATGATGCTTATGCTTCATTCGTAATCGAAACTAACACTGGTAAACCAGTTGCTGATGGTATGTATTTCGCTAGTTTAGTTCCAAAAACAAATGGTAACCAAGCTGTTGCATATATGACAGTTGTTGATAATGTAATTATAGATTTAGTATTTGATGTTACTACTGTTGTTGATGGTACATTAACTACTTTCAATGCATTGGGTGATGCTCAATTCGTTGCTAAAGATGAAGTTAAAGACGGCGAAGATGATTATTATGAAAATGCTCCGGTTACAGCTGCTGCAATCTTAGCTGTTCAATCTGGAATCATTAATGAAATTGAAACTGGCTTTGATTACAAAGCTGATGGAGATTACGGTGTAATGACATCTGGTATCTGGGGAGTTGTTGGTTTAGACCTTGAAGATACTGATTATGCTACATTAACTGAAATGTTAGTCCAAAAAGCTTTATTAGCAAGAGTTCAAGAAATTGCTGATGCTGCAGGTAAAACTTTCATGGAAAACAAGAAAATTGAATTAGCATCAGGGGAACAAAAATCTAACCATATGGTTTCTAATGATTTCGTTATTGATAATTTAATCGTATTCGGTGTATCTTATGATCCAATTGATGATGATATATTAGATATTGATAGTTCAGGTGACTTAGAAGCTCAGGAAATCGTTACTAACACTACTGGTACAGTTATGATGACATTAGATTTTGATGGAATCGATTACATGTACGAAGTTACTTATCCAATCCATACAGCTTCTTCATTAAACTCTGCTGACTTAGCTGATCACTATGAAGATGATGATTTAGATGGAATGCAAATATTATCTGGCGTTAGTATGATATTAGATGATATTACTGGATTCAAAATGGACAACGCAGGTGCTAGAGTTGCTACTTCAGGACTATGGTGGACTGAGTATGATACTACTAATGAATCAAGTGGACTTGCATTAAATCTTAATACGTTAGCTCCTGGTACGCATGTTCTTACATACTCATTGGAATATGAAACTGGTTTATTAGTTACTAGAGATTACACAGTTGTTGTTGTATCGGAAGAAGATGCAATCGCTGATGCTCTTGCAGGATTATCTGCTGGAATCATCTTAAATAACGGTGAATTCACTGCTGAAACTGTAGACTTACCTAAGACTACAGATATCAAAGGGATTACATTCAACTGGGCTGTAGACGTTGATAGTTCAGGTGTTGCTGATATGAATGATGCAAGTGGAATCTTAACTTTAGATAGAATGTATACATCTCAAAAAGTTATCTTAACTGCTACTGTTAAAGCAGATACTGTTGCAAAAGAAACTCAACAATTCGAATTTAGAATCGTTGCTGAATCTAATGCTGGTGTTGAAGTTAGAATGATTAAGGATATTAAAGACAACCTAGATAATGCAATTAAATATTTAGATATTTCTTTATCTGGTTTAGTTCCTAACACATCAGGACTAATAATGGCTAGTCAATTTGATTTAGACAAAACTGCAGTTGTATCATATACAGTAGAATTTACTCATGCAGCAAACTCTGGGTTAATTGTTATCAACTCTGGAAATGGTGAACTTACTATTGCTGGTGATGATGGAACAATTTATATGGGCGTTAAGGGTGATGTTGAAGAAATGATCACAGTTATCGTTACAATCAGTGTTAACACTGATGAGGATCCAGAAGATCAAGAAGACGAAGAAGTATTGTTCACAGAAGAATACACATTCGTTATCTTTAAAAACTAATTTATAATTAGTTATAATTAAGTTTAAAGGTGGAACCCATAAGGGAGCCACCTTTTTTTTATTTGAGTACTGCAATATTAAACAACTTCACGACTATTTGTGCGATCCAATTAGAGTGCAACCGTGTGGGTTATCTTGTCATGTGACAGGATATTGGAAGTTTTGACTGCCCTTTCAGTGTGATCAGGCGACGTTGTTACAGGATATTTCAATCATCCTCAAGTATATATCAATAGTATATGTTTGCAATAAAATGTATGTTCCTCATATTACTAGAAGTATCATATAAAAAGTATATATTACCAATTTAGTATATTTGTGTATTAGTCTCATTAAATAAATTCACAACTAATGCACAATTCGTTCATAAGTCGTTGACTAAAAGTTACAATTATTATACTATTGGGAGAACCAAAAAATACATAGGAGGAATTACAAAATGAAAAAATTATTTTCATTACTGTCTGCAATCGCTTTAGTTGTTACTTTAGCTGCTTGCGAAACGACAGTAGAGTACGTTGACGTTTTTGTTGAAACAATCGTAGAAGTAGAAGTTCCGGTTGAAGTAATCAAAGAAGTTATCGTAGAAGTTCCAGTGGAAGTTATTAAAGAAGTTCCAGTGGAAGTTATTATTGTAGAAGAAGTAATCGTTGAGGTTGCTGCTGATGTTCAAAATGAACGTTTCTACAAACCAGGTGTTTATTTCAATCATACTGAAATGAGTACTGATGGTGTTTATACAACTGTTGTAGTTGTAGTAGATGCTTATGGTGAAATTGTAGGGGTATCATTCGATGATACTACTACAGTAAGTAAATTTAAAATTGATGCAGATGATCAATTATATGTTTATGTTCCTGGTGATAAAGTAAGTGTTCCAAATACTTACAGATTATTAGCTGGACAAACATCTTTAGATTATCCTACATTTGCTGATGCTATTACTGCTGAAGATTTAGTTGAAGGTGTTCATAATGCTGCTATCGCAGAATTAGCTGACATTGAAACTTTTGAAACTTCAAGAGTATTAAAAGAAGCTTGGGTTACTGAAGCTGATTTGTTAGGTGCTGCAATTATTGCTGACCAAACAACTTATGGTATCCAAACAATGGTATCTGGTGCTGCGGTTACTACAGTAAACGTTGCTGATGTTGATTTAACTAATGTTGATGTATTAATCGGATTAGTACAATCTATCTTAGATGGTGAAGCTATGTTAACTGAAGAGACAGTTCTTGCAACTACTCCAGTTATGGGTCTTTACACTCCAGGTATGTACTATGGAGATACTGATAGAGTTATCGGTTCATCTAACTATTACTACAATGCATTCGTAGCAGTCGATCAATATGGTCGTATCGCTGGTGTATTTACTGATGCTACTGTTGGTGGAGCTGCTGATGATGAAAAAGCTACTAAATGGATTTTAGGTGAAGAAGGATACCCATTACCAGGTGGATGGCATAACCAAGCTATCGCTTATGGTGAAGCTATCGTTGTAAACCAAGGTTTAGAAGGATTTGTATTTACTGATCATGATATCGATGATAGAGAATATGCTGATCAAGTTGCTGGTACTACAATTCACGTTGAAGGTATCAATATTGCAATTGCTGAAGCAATCGCTCTAGCTACTGATTGGGATAATCAACAAGGTACTTATTATGTTGTAAGTGGTGAAACATTTATGTTTGCTACTATCAATGCTGATGGTGAAATTGAAAACCTTGTAATTGACCAAGTAAGATCTGAAGATCAAGCTACTATCGTTATTGATGGTGATGTATTCATGCTATATACTTACGAACAACAAAAAGTTGTTGCTGAAGAATTAGTTGAAAGAACATTATTAGTTTATAAAGATGGTGAAGATTATAGATCAGTTTATGATGTATTAAGAGACGGTTATTCTGAGTCTTTAGATATTGAAGATGCTGTAAGCTTTGAATTAGATGCTGAATTAGGTATCGATGAAATGGCTACTCTTGAAATCGTTGCTGGTAACTATACTAAACAAGTATTAGGTGCTGCTTATGGTGCTGGTACATTAACTACTCCTTGGAATGTTCAAACTCAAGCTTTTGCTTCTGTATTCTTAGGTGAAACTTCTCCATATGTTATTAACTTAACAGATGGTAGACATACTGACGTTACTGGTGTAACTATTAAAGTTGAAAAATACCAACAAATGTTAGTTGATTTGTTATTAGTAGCACAAGATAGTGATGATGCTTATGCTGCATACGTAGTTGAAGTTACTCCATCAACTCCAGTTGCTGATGGTATGTACTTCGCTAGTTTAACTCCAAAAACAAATGGTAATCAAGCTGTTGCTTATATGACAGTTGTTGATAACACAATTACTGATTTAGTATTTGATGTTACTACTGTTTCTGCTGGAACTTTAACTACATTCAACGCATTGGGTGATGCTCAATTTGTTGCTAAAGATGAAACTAAAGATGGTGAAGATGATTATTATGAAGTTGCTCCATTAGAAGCTGCTTCAATCTTAGCTGTTCAATCAGGAATCATTGCTGAAATCGAAGCTGGTTTTGATTACAAAACTGATGGAGATTACGGTGTTATGACATCTGGTATCTGGGGATCTGCTGGTTTAGACCTTGAAGGTACTGATTATGCTACATTAACTGAAATGTTAGTTCAAGAAGCTTTATTAGCAAGAGTTCAAGAAATTGCTGATGCTGCTGGTGTTTCTTTCATGGAAAACAAAAAAGTTGAATTAGCTTCTGGTGAACAAAAAGCTAACCATATGGCTGCTGGAGATTTCGAAATCGCTGGTGCACTAGTTAAATTCGGTGTATCTTATGATCCAATCAATGATGATGTATTAGATATTGATAGTGCTGGTGATTTAGAAGCTCAAGAAGTTTCTTCAAACACTACTGGTACTGTAATGATGACATTAGATTTTGATGGAATTGATTACGTTTACGAAGTTACTTACCCAATCCATACAGCTTCTTCATTAAATACTGCTGACTTAGCTGTTCATTACAAAACTGGATTAGACGGTTTAGAAATTTTAGAAGGTGTAACTAAAGTGTTAACTGATATTACTGGATTTAAAATGGATAATGCTGGAGCTAGAGTTTCAACTACAGGTTTATGGTGGACTAACTATGATACTGTAACAGCTTCAAGTGGTCTTGGATTAGATCTTGGTGGTTTAGTTGCTGGTACTCATGTTATTACTTATTCATTAGAATATGAAACGGGATTATTAGTTACTAGAGATTACACAGTTGTTGTTGTTTCTGAAGCTGATGCTGTTGCTGATGCTCTTGCAGGATTATCTGCTGGAATCATCTTAGACAATGGTGAATTTACTGCTCAAACTGTAAACTTACCTAAAGTAACTAGTATCGAAGGTATCACATTCAACTGGGCTGTAGACGTTGATAGTTCAGGTGTTGCTGATATGAATGATGCAAGTGGAATCTTAACTTTAGATAGAATGTATACATCTCAAAAAGTTATCTTAACTGCTACTGTTAAAGCAGATACTGTTGCAAAAGAAACTCAACAATTCGAATTCAGAATCGTTGCTGAAACTAATGCTGGTGTTGAAGCTAGAATGGTTAAAGAAGTTAAAGCTAATTTAGATACTGCTATCAACTATTTAGATATTGCATTATCTGGTCTAGTTCCTAACACTTCAGGATTAATCATGTCTACTGACTTTGCACTTGATACTACAGCTGTTGTATCATATGCTTTAGAATTTACTCATGCTGCAAACTCTGGTTTAATTACTATTAACTCAACTAACGGTGAACTTACTATAGTTGCTAATAATGGTACAATTGCTGGTACTACTGAAGAAGTAGTTACTGTTGTTGTTACAATCAGTGTAAATACTGATGAAGATCCAGAAGCACAAAAAGATGAAGAAGTATTATTCACAGAAGAATACTCATTCATTATCTTCAAAAACTAATTTATAATTATTTATAACTAAGTTTAAAGGTGGTTCCCGCAAGGGTTCCACCTTTTTTTTATGCACAAACCTCATTTATTTGTTAGAATGTATTGAAGCGGAGGAACGTATATGAATTATTTAAATGAAACAGAAAAATATAAACAAGATTTGGTAGCTGATTTAAAGGAACTTATCTCAATTGATAGTGTCTTAACTGAGTTTAATGCAGACTCTGAATTTCCTTTTGGTAAAGGGATTCAAGAAGCATTAGAGTGGATGTTAGCATTGGGAGAGAAAGACGGGTTTAGAACCAAGAACATTGATAACTATGCTGGATACATTGAGTTCGGTACAGGACCGATTTTTGCGGTACTTTGTCATTTGGATGTAGTACCAGTCGGAAGAGACTGGACATATGACCCATTTGGTGGGGAAGTAGTAGACGGTAAGATGTATGGCCGAGGTACTAATGATGATAAAGGTCCAACTATGGCGGCATATTACGCGATGAAGATGTTAAAGGAATCTGGGTTTAAACCAAATATGACTATTAGAATGATTCTAGGGACTGATGAGGAAACTGGATGGCGTGGAATTAAACGTTATTTTGAAAAAGAAGGAATGCCTGATTTGGGATTTGCTCCTGATGCAGAATTTCCATTAATATATGCTGAAAAAGGAATACATATGTTCAATGCAGTCGGAGACTGCACATGCATACCTTATTTTAAGTCAGGAAGTCGTTACAACATGGTTCCTGATTCAGCGGAGTGTAAGTTGAACATTAACTTAGAGAGCGAATTTAGAGCTCATTTAGCTGAGTTTAATCTTGAGGGTAGTATTACGGACGGACTATATAAGATAATTGGTAAAAGTGCTCATGCGATGGATCCTACTAAAGGGATTAATGCATGTACTCTGTTAGTTAACTTTTTATCTAAACACATGGAATGTGATTTCTTAAATGCCGCAAGCAATTTTGATACTGATGGAACAATTCTAGGTGTTAATTATATGGACGAAGAAATGGGTCCATTAACGATGAACTTAGGATTTGCGCATGTTAAGAACGGTGAATACACAATCGGTGTAAACAACAGAATCCCACTTGGTTGGGATAAACTTGTTGAACTAGAGAAACAAGTTAATTCATTTAGTAAATACGTGAATATTGAAAATATACCTCTTCATTACATATCAAAAGAAGATGACTTGATTAAGACTTTAATGAAGTCTTATGTAAAATATACTGGTGACACTATAAACCAACCAATCACTATTGGTGGAGGTACTTACGCAAGAGCTTTAACTAAAGCTGTAGCGTTTGGACCATTAATGCCAGGTAGAGAGGAAGTTGCTCATCAAAAAGACGAGTTCATGCATCTTAGTGACTTGTTTACTGCATGTGCAATCTATGCTGATGCTCTGCATAACATTACAAAATGAGGCTTAGAAAAATAAAAGGAGCTCAGGACTTCTTAGATTCGCATCCTGAGATAGTAATCGCAGATCCCGCAGTCCATAAAGGTAACTGGGACAAAGTATTTGGTAACACAAATCCCCTACATATTGAGATAGGTTCAGGTAAGGGTAGGTTTATATTAGATTTAGCTAGAAAGAATCCTAATATCAACTATATAGCTATTGAAAAGTTTGATAGTGTTCTAATAAGAGCGTTAGAAAAGTTTATCGCTGAGCCGATGTCTAATGTAAGACTGTTATGTTATCACGCTGATACGCTTGATGAGGTGTTTAGTAGTGAGGTTGATAGATTATATCTTAACTTCTCTGACCCATGGCCTAAAGACCGCCATGCGAAGAGAAGACTAACGCATCCTAGATTCCTTAAGCATTATGAAGGTATCTTAAAGGGTGAATTAATCTTTAAAACAGATAACTTAGACTTATTTAACTACAGTCTAGGTTCAATGGAAGATTATGGTATGATTTTGAAGGACACAACATATGACTTACATAGTTTAAATGTTGATAATATTATGACTGAGTTTGAAGAAAAGTTCTCGGGACTTGGATTTAAGATAAACCGCGTAATAGCTGAATTTAAAGGAGACAACAATGGAAAATAAACAATTATATTATGATCTATTAAATTTACCAGGTATTGCTGGTGGAGAACATATCGTTAGAAGGTATGTTAAAAAAGAACTGATGAAGTATAGTGATGAAATTATCCAAGATAGATTAGGATCAATCTTTGGGGTTAAAAGAGGACCAAAGGGATCTCCTGTTATCATGGTAGCCGGACACATGGACGAAGTTGGAGCTATGGTTGTTGGTCTTAAAGATAATGGTTTAATTAAAATGAAATCTATTGGAGGAATAAGTGGTACAGTATTCTCATCTCAAATAATGAATGTTATTTTAGATGATGAATCTATTATTCCTGGTGTAACTGGAACGATTCCACCACACTTAGCGGCAGCTGGAAAGAATTCAACTAAATTTGATGACCTTACACTTGATGTAGGAGCTGACGATAAAGAACACGCAATTAAAATGGGTATTCAATTAGGTGATATGATAGTACCTGACAATAAAATAGTAGAAACACATGACGGTAAGAAAATCATTTCTAAGGCAGTTGATAACCGCTGGGGTTGTGCTATGGCAATTGAGCTGTTAAAGGACTTAAAAGACGTTGAGCTTAACTGTACGTTAATTGCTGGAGCTACAGTTCAAGAAGAGGTTGGTCTTCGCGGAGCTCAAACCGCAACTCAGATGATTAACCCTGATATGTTTATAGCTTTAGATGCATCACCTTGTGGTGATGTAGTGAGTAAGGACGCATTCGGTAAGTTTGCTGATGGATTCTTATTAAGATTCTATGACAGAGTTACTATTATGCATAAAGGAATGAAGAAATTATTTATTAAAACGGCAGAAGCTAATGATATTAAATATCAGTACTTCGTATCAGCTGGTGGAACTGACGCTGGTAAAGCACAAGTTGCTCACCACGGTATTCCATCTGCTACAATCGGACTTCCTGCAAGATACATTCATTCAACAACTTCAATGTTCCACAAAGAGGACCACGAAGCTGCTAAAGCAATGATTAGAGCTCTTGTTACTGAGATGAATAATGAAGTTTTACAAACTGTAAAAGATTCTGTTTAAAATATATTGACTTTGTTAGGCTTTGTTATATAATGACTATACAAGAAAAGAGGTATTTATGTTATTTGATAGAGTTAAATTGATTATTGCCGAGGAACTTGGCGTTGAACTAGACGATATTAAAATGGATACACACATTACTGATGATTTAGGAGCTGACTCGTTAGACGCAGTGGAATTGATTATGTCAATTGAAGACGCGTTTGATGTAGAAATACCGGACGAAGAGTTACAAAACGTTCAAACAGTTTCTAGTATTATTGAATTTTTAGAGAATAACATGTAGAACCCTTTATTTAAAGGGTTCTTTTTCTTATAATTTAATAAGAGTTGTTATAATAGATTAAATAGATTCTTGATTAAGGAGATATATTATGTTTAATGAATGGTTAAGTAAAGTTAGTGACGATGATAAGCTAATTCTTGAAGGAATGAGTAAGGCGGAAAAAGAAGATAGTTTTTATACGTCTCTTTCGTTTGGTACAGCTGGGATTAGAGGGAAACTAGGACTAGGTCCTAATAGAATGAACTACTACCAGGTTTATAAGGTCTTTTCAGGATACGGAAAGTACTTGAAGAAGAATAATGCTAAAAGAATCGCTATTGCACATGATAATAGATTGTTTTCAAGAGAATTTACTCTAGCTGCAGTTTCAATCTTAGCTAAGTACGGGATAGAAGTGTATGCATTCGAGGAACTAGCTCCAACTCCTCTATTATCTTATACAGTAAGAGAATTAAACCTTGACGGTGGTGCGATTATTACGGCTAGTCATAATCCGAAGGAATATAACGGAATTAAACTATATGATTCTACAGGTTGTCAGTTTACACCTGACGTTATTGAAGGAATTGTAAATGAAATCAATAAGTCAGACTTCTTTGGTGAGTATGAAGAAGCTGATTATGTAAGAGTACCTAATAAAATAATAAAAGACTATATAGCGTCAGTAAAATCAATTAGTCTAAATGAAGTGAAATTAGTAAAAGCTACTTTTACTCCACTTCACGGAACTGGAAGACTAATTAAAGATATTTCACCTGGTTTAGACTTTGTTACCGAACAAATGGTAAGTGATCCAAACTTTTCAACATGTGCTGCACCTAATCCTGAGAATATAGAAGCCTTTGAGTTAGCACTCAAGTACGCTTATAAGAATGATTCAGAAATCATTCTAGCGACTGATCCTGATGCTGATAGATTAGGGGTAATGGTTAAACATAAAGGCAAATATGAGTTTCTTAACGGAAATGAATTAGCTGTATTACTACTCAACTATATTTTAGAGTCAACTTCATATGATAATGGAGTAGTTTATAAGTCGATAGTTACTGGTAACTTAGGAAAAGAGATCTGTAAGTCTCATGGAGTAGAGATGATAGAGACCTTAACAGGGTTTAAATACATCGGGTCTCTGATGAATCAGAGTGATAAAGAGTTTGTCTTTGGTTATGAAGAGAGTAATGGATGTATCATTAAGGACGTTGTAAGAGATAAAGATGCGCTTCAAGCAGTTTATCTGTTACATGAAGCTGCATCAGTCTATTTATGTGAAGGAATCACATTAGTAGATAAGCTTAATGATATCTATTCTACATATGGTAGATTCTATAATGAGACGATATCGTTCATGTTAGAAGGAATTGAAGGGCAAGTTAAATTAAAAAGAGTCTTAAAGTACTTTAGAGAGACTGAATTTGATGGATTAATCGCTAGAACTGACTACTTACAGGATACTATCTTACCAAAAGATGATATAGTGAAATTAGAATTTAATGACTTTCAGGTAATAGTAAGACCCTCTGGAACTGAACCGAAGGTTAAGTTCTATTTAGAGGCTGTAGGAACTGAAGAGACATTGATTGAATATAAAAAAATAATTGCGGATGCAATTACTAACATTTAGGAGGCAATATGAACAGAGAAAACTTATTTTCTAGATTAGTTAAGGACTCAATGACTATTATTTACTCAGGAAACCTTAAACATATGTCAGCTGACGCTTATCATACGTTTGAAGTTAACAGAAACTTCTTTTATCTAACTGGATTAGATAAAGACGGTATGATTCTGTTAATGAGTAAATCAACTGAGGACACTAGTTATTTATTTATTGAAGAAAACAATGAAGTTAAAGCTAAATGGGACGGGGCAAGAATGTCCAAAGAAGAGGCTAGTAAGATTAGTGGTATTGATGTTAAAAACATCCGTTACCTAACTGAATTTACTGATTTTATTAAATCAATGATGGGAATATCACGTACTGGAACTAAACCTGCGGAGTATTTATACCTAGATTTACTTAGAAGAACTGGATTTGAACATCTTGAAGCTCACCGTATGGCTAAAACTGTACGAAAAGAATATCCTGAATTATCAATTAAGAATGTTGAGGCTGATCTTAGTTACTTAAGAATGTTTAAAACATATGAAGAGGTAGAAGCAATATCAACAGCTATTGCTTATACTAATGATGGAATACTTAATATGATGATTAATGCTGAAGTAGGATTACATGAATACCAAATAGAATCATTCTATAAACAATCATTAATGTTTAACAATACTTCAGAGTCATTTAAAACAATCGCTGCAGCTGGGAAGAACGGTACTGTTCTTCATTATCATGAAAATGATTCTAAAACTGAAGATAACCAGTTGATTCTTTGTGACCTTGGAGCTAAGAGTAATCACTATGCATCTGATATCACAAGAACCTATCCTGTAAACGGTAAGTTTACTGAAAGACAAGCTAAGTTATACCAAATAGTGTTAGATGCTAATAAAGAAAGTATTAAAGCACTTAAACCAGGACTTACTTGGGGAGAGTTAAATAAGATAGCTAGAGATATCCTGACAAAAGGGTTAAAGGATCTTGGAATAATCAAAGAAGATTCAGAGATTATGAAATATTATTATCACGGAATAGGTCATTTCTTAGGATTAGACGTTCATGACGTTGGAATCTACTCTGAACCGTTAACTGAAGGAATGGTTATAACTATTGAGCCTGGTCTTTATATAGCTGAAGAGAATATAGGAATCAGAATTGAAGATGATATATTAATCACTAAAGATGGGTCAATGAACCTAAGTGAAGATATCATCAAAGAAATTAAAGATATTGAAGAATTCATGGGAAGTAAAAACTAAATAAAACTTAAAGATAAGTAAGAGGAGTGATATTATGCTGTTTTTACTTTTTTTTATGGTTAGTCATCTAAATTTTGAGGAAATAATCTTAATTGATGACTCAGTCATGATGGATGACTTTAGTGTTAGTGAATATACTGAGTATTATGGTTTAGTTAAGAAGAAGTTCTTTGGTTGGTCTAGTGTTGTTATATATGAGGACGTTGATTGTATGTTTATCTCGGAAACGTTGTTTTCATATAATAATCAATCTGATGAAGAGATTGATTATAAGTACGAGTACGAGCAAGGTAAAGATATTAAAAGCTCAGTCGCAGTAACAGGAGACATCTCAACTAAGGCAAGTGGTAAGGTTAAAGGATTTAACCTGAAGTTTGATTCAAAGTTACAGTCTAAGTTATCTCAAGCAACTAGAGAGAAGGTAAGTGAGGCTTGGAAACTTGATATTAAGGTTAATCCATACTCTAAAGTATCCCTTAAGATAAAGGGAGAGGGTAAACTTACCAACGGAGTATCAAAGTTTTATATCTTCTGGGTACCTGTTAAAAAGGGTGGCTGGGAGATTTTAGAGGTTATTAATGAGTATTTCTGGTTAGTTGAGGAATATGCATGATAAAAATATCCAACTTTAAAAAGAAGTACAGAGCGTTTGAGCTGAGAATAGATAAGTTAGATATTGACGGTGTACTAGTAATAAAAGGAGATAACGGCTCAGGTAAAACAACTCTCCTTAGGTCAATCATGCGGTTTACTAGGTTTTCAGGCAAGATTAAAGGAAAATCTAAGCTCTTAACCAATATAGATTACCCAGGACTCTTTAAACCAATTGATTTTAACTGGCTTTATTCGGTAAAGCCAGATAAGAAGTACAAAGATCTATCTAAAGGGAATAAACAACTATTAAAGATTAAGATTGCTTTTCTGTATGACAATATCTTATTAGATGAACCCATTGATGGTTTAGATTCTAATAATAGAGAGTATTTACTGAATAGGATTAAAGATTCTTCTAAGACAATAGTAATAACAACTCATACTGACTATTTTGATGATTTTGAAATATATAGAATTTAAGTCAACAGTCTTACTTGTTTACCGGTATCTATTCCCTTTGTCCTTTTTGCTTATTTTACTCCTAAAGGCATTTAACTCTGATTCAGCAGAATATATGTTTATTCTAGAACTGTCAGTTATAGGACACACTGTGTTTAGTGTAGGAGTGTTTTTTGGTAGTTTAGAGAAGTATAAAATATACTTCATGAGCAGAAGAAGTTCTTACTTTATAACTAAGTTATTAATGGTAACTGTTTATAATATTCTGTTTATGAACTTAACACATAGTATTGATCCTATCTTAATCGTTCTTTTTACGCTTATATCACTCCAGTTAGCGCTTATTAACAAGAATATAACCGCAATAGGTATCTTAATGTATATATACCTAAAGTCTAATGAAATAGTTTTTATAAATCACCCATTTAACTTTAATGAAGAGTACTTATATGTTATATTAGTAATAGTTCTATTAGCAGTCACAACTTTTATAACTTATCTCTACAAAGAGGTTGGTTAAGGTTGACAATCTGACTGTGTTTTGATAGAATGATTTGTAATGTGGAAAGTAGAGGTACCCACTTCTCACCTGATAGCGAAGAGCTTTAGGTCGACAGTCACTATAATGTGAAATTATGTGGGTGCTATAAGCACCCATTTTTATATCTTTGGAGGTGTAAATTATTAATAATAGAAGAGGCCAAAATCACAAACCAACTCGTAAGTCTAACGACTCTCCGATTAACGAACAAATCAGAGCTAGAGAAGTAATGGTTATCGCAGACAATGGCGACAAACTTGGAGTGATGACACTACAAGCTGGTATCACGTTAGCATATGACAAGGATTTAGATCTTGTTTGTGTTGCACCACAGTCGAAGCCACCTGTATGTAAGGTAATGGATTACAAGAAGTACAAGTTCGAGCAACAAAAAAAAGAGAGAATGGCTAAAAAGAAACAGTCAGTATCTCAGTTAAAAGAAATTAGACTTAGTCCCACAATTGATATTGGTGACTTTAATACCAAACTTAAAAATGGTCAAAAGTTCTTAGCTGTTGGAGACAAATTGAAATTATCAATTAGATTCCGCGGTAGAATGATCGTTCACAAAGACTTAGGTAGACAAGTATTAGAAAGATACGCTGAAAGCTGTAAAGATATGGCTACAGTAACTCAAAGAGCAAAAATGGACGGTAGAAGCATGTTTATGGTTCTAGAACCAAATAAGAAGTAAGGAGAAATATTATGCCGAAACAAAAAACACACAGTGGATTAGCAAAACGAATTAAAATTTCAGGTACTGGAAAAGTTAGAAGACAACAAGCTGGTCTTAGCCACTTAATGCCTAACAAAACATCAAAACAAAAGAGACATTTACGTAAAGGTACTGAAGTATCTAAAAGTGATCTTAAAAGAATCAAAAAACAAATTGCAAACTTGTTATAATATTGGGAGGTATTTAGAATGGCACATGTAAAAGGCGGAAACGTCGCTAAAAATAGACGTAGAAAAATATTAAAATTAGCCAAAGGTTATTATGGTTCAAAACATACTCTTTATAAAACTGCTCATGAGCAGGTAATGAAATCATTAACTTATGCTTATAGAGATAGAAAACAAAGAAAAAGAAGATTTAGAAGATTATGGATTCAACGTATCAACGCAGCTGTAAGAATGCACGGAATGAAGTATTCATTATTCATGCATGGATTAAAATTAGCTGGTGTTGAAGTGAACAGAAAAATGTTAGCTGAAATCGCAGTTGCTGATATGCCTTCTTTCACTAAATTAGTTCAACTATCTAAAGATGGTTTATCTGGTAAAGCTGTTGCTCCAGTTAAAGAAGTAGTAGTTGCTCCAGTTAAAGTTGCTAAAAAAGCTGTTAAAGCTGTTAAAGTTGTTGAAGCTGAAGTAGCACCAGTAGTTGAAGAAACTAAAGATTTATCTTCTATGACAGTTGCTGAATTAAAAGCTACTGCTAAAGAAAAAGGAATCTCGGGTTACTCTAAACTTAAAAAAGCTGAATTAATTGAAGCTTTAAAATAAAAATCAGACCTTAGGGTCTTTTTTTTTGCAATAATTGTATGAACATTAAATTTACTAGGTACTTTTTGGCTATTTATACCTAGTAAATAGTGCTTATTGTTGTTTTACTAGGTATAAATAGTTGTTTCATACCTAGTAAAGTTTAAAGTTGAGTAAATTATCTTCCGATGGTATTCGCTAAAAAAGTCATATTATCATCTGAATAAAATTGTGATGTCTAAGAAAAAAACCCATAATTGGGTTATAACTTTCTTATTTCCTTATTAACTTTTTTAAACATTGATTGTTTAACTGATTCAAGGTCGTCCTTGATCTTTTTTGCAATCTTGTACTGTTGAGTGAAATTATTTTCATTGTCATTTAAATCAAGATTTGATAAATCATGTCTTAATTTTATTAAGTTTTCCTTAACTTTGTCGATGATTTTAGTCTCGTTTTTCAGATTAAAGAAATCAAATAGACTAACAGTTTCTAATGATTGTAATAACTCATTGGTGTTCCCAAGTACAATTTCAGTTGATTTGTAAAGAATAACTGGTGAATCATCGAAATAGTCAACTCTACATAGTGGTGAAACTTTGTCGTAAAAGCGAAGTAAATAGTTTTCTCTTTCTTTTTTTGACTGTCTTGAATAATATACCTTATTCACTAAAATGGAAGTAAAAAGAGAAATTGCGCCACCTGTCGAAGCTGCGATAATAAAATCTAACGGTTCCATAAGATCACTCCTTTTTATCTAATTATATCATAAGTAAATGGCTTCAAAAGTAGAATATCTGTAACGATTCAAGCTGTTTTTTCGTGGTACAATATTTGTAGAGAATGTGTAAAATAGTTTCCGATTACAGGAAGTAAATCTATTGACATAAGTTATCATCTTTGATAACATTGGGGTGCATTAATGTGGACATTATTATTTTTTAAGACTGACAATGGAATAATCCCGGCTAAAGAGTTTCTAAATGGTTTGAATAATGTAAAGTTGCTTGCAAAAATGATTCGTGAGTTAGAACTTTTAGAGGAATTTGGAATTGAACTTAAAAAACCTCATATTCAAGTCATCAAGGATGTAAAAAAAGGTAACATATATGAGCTAAGGGCACATCATTCTACAAATATTGCAAGGATATTTTTCTTTTATATAAAAGGGAATAAAATAATTCTTCTACATGGAATAGTTAAAAAACAAAACAAAACACCTAAGAACGCAATTATAAAAGCTTTCAAATACAAAAAACAGCACGAAAAGAGGAATCAATAATGAAAACAACTACATTTTCTAGTTATAAGAAGGAGTTACTTAAAAACCCTGACTTTAATGATGCATATAATGAACTTGAACCTCAGTATGAAGTTATTAAGGCTTTAATCAAGTATAGAATTGAGAATAACATTACTCAACAGGAACTATCAGATAGAACAGGTATTTCTAAGTCGAATATCTCTAGATTTGAGTCTGGTAAGCATTCTCCTACACTTAATATGCTTCATAGAATTGCTAATGGGTTAAAGAAGGAAGTTAAACTTACTCTTATAGATTCTTAAAATATTTTTATAGTAACTAAGTGAATAAACAATAAAAACACCTCCAACTATTATTATAGTCATAAGGTGTTTTTTATTTAGTGTCCACTATTCGGGGTTCACTTTATTTGTTAGTCGTTTTTTCTGTTATTACTAATTGTGGGAACGGAATTTCAATATTGTTGTCTTTAAATAGAATTTTAAGATCATTTCTAATATCTCTTTCGATTTGGTAGTATGCATGTGGGTTCGTCTCAGCTATTATTCTAACTTCAATGTCACTAGAGTTAAAAGAAGTAACTCCAATGTACTTAGGCATACTTAATAGGTTGTCTTTTTTATAATCAATAAAGTAGTTTGTTATTAGTTTCTTTAAACTATCAAGATCAGTATCATATGCAACTGTCATATTAACCACAGCTACTGAATTGTATCTTGAATGATTGATTAATGTGTGGATGTCACCGTTGTTAATTATTTTTAATGATCCACGCCATTCTTTTATCTTAGTTGTTCTAAGTCCGATATCAATTACTTCACCCTTGAAGCCGTCAATTTCTACAACTTCTCCGATACTGAAGCTTTCTTCAAATAATATAAAGAAACCTGATATAAAGTCTGCTACTAGTCTTTGTGCTCCAAGTCCGATAGCTAAACCTAAGATTCCGGCTCCAGCTAGGATTGGTGCTGTCTTAATCCCAAATGCTTCTAATACTAGGATTATTACTAAGAACCAGATAAAGTATTTACCAACGCTTAATATTACATTTCCAATTGTAGCTCGTCTTTTACCTGCTGTTTTGAGTTTAAGAATTCTTTTAATAAGCTTTTTATATAACCGAGACATGATAAAACCTAATATGATATATATAAGTGCATATATTATACTAAATAATATGATTTTTAAATCGTGTGCCCCTAGTCCTGTTAGTTCTAATAATTTATTCATTAAATCACCTCTATAACATTATAATTTATAATAAATTTAAATACAAATAAAGTTCACAAATATATCTACCACTGGGACACTTTTGTTGCATTCAAGGTGAATTCACAAGTGCTTATGCTATAATAAAGTTGCCTGAAGGGTTCGTGTATTCTATGAGAAGCCGAACACTATTTTTAAGGGAGTTAAGGCTATAGTTGTGTGAATACCTAGAACACTTAGGAATCCTAATATTATAACAAGAGACGCCCACTTTTAAACCTAAAGGTTTAAACGATTGCGACTCTTCAGGTTTATATATTATAATTAGAAACGCTTTTGAATAAGCGTTTTTTTTTTAATATAAATGAGGTATAATGAAATGACTTATATAAAGAGGATGATTAGATGAATATATTAGAAGTTACAAATAAAATTAAAGAAGCAATAAAGAAGATTATTATTGATCTTGGATATGCGGATGATACATTCGAAGTTGTATTAGAAGAACCAAAGGATAAATCACATGGTGATTATTCTACTAATACAGCACTTAGATTAGCTAAAACAGCGCGTATGGCACCTCGTGCTATAGCTGAAAAGCTGATGGAGACAATTAATACTAAAGATTTAGGGATTGAAAAGCTAGAGATAGCTGGACCTGGATTTTTAAATATATACCTTGTGAAGGCTGATTTTTATTCGGTAATTGATCAAGTGTTAAGTGAGGAATCAAGTTACGGTAGTTCTACTATTGGTAACGGAACAAAAGTGTTGTTAGAGTTTGTGTCAGCTAATCCAACAGGGTACTTACATATCGGACATGCTAGAGGTGGAGCTTATGGTGATTCATTAGCTAACATCATGGAGAAGACTGGGTATACGGTTCATAGAGAGTTTTATGTTAATGATGGTGGTAATCAAATTAACAATTTAGCTAAATCTATTGAAGCTAGATACTTTGAGTTATTAGGTGAAGAGTTTATGATGCCTGAAAATGGATACTTTGGTAAAGAGATTATCTCAATTGCTAAAGATATTATGGATTCAGACGGTAATAAGTACTTAAATGATGGATTTGAATACTTTAAAGAATATGGTTTAGAGTTCTTACTTAAAGGACTACGTGACCATTTAGTAGAATACAGAGTAGAGTTTGACGAATGGTTTAGAGAAAGAGACTTATACGTTGAAGCAAACGGAAAATCTGTTTTAGACAAAACTGTAGACTACTTAAGAGATCATGACTATACATATCACTCTGAAGGAGCTGAATGGTTAAAAACATCAGACTTCTTTGATGAGAAAGATAGAGTAATATATACAAAAGACGGAAGAAATACTTATATCGTTCCTGATATTGCATATCACAAGAATAAACTTGACCGTGGATATGATGTGTTAATAGATGTATTAGGTGCTGATCACCATGGGTATATGGACCGTTTACGTTCAGCAATTGAAATGATTGGTGAAGATTCTACTAAGTTAGAATTTGAAATCTTACAAATGGTAAGAGTTTACCAAAGTGGTGTAGAAGTTAAAATGAGTAAAAGAAGTGGTAAAGCAATAGGCTTACAAGACTTACTTGAAGAAGTAGGAGCAGATCCTATTAGATATTTCTTCGCAGCTCGTTCTTTATCGAGTCCGATGGACTTAGACTTAGATTTAGCTCTAAGAACGACTTCGGAAAACCCTGTTTATTATGCGCAGTATGCTCATGCTAGAATTTGTAGTGTATTAAGTGCCGCTGGGGACCAACCTGAAGTTCTTAAATATACAAACTTAAATGAAAATGCTGATGCTTTACTTGTACTCTTAAGTAAATATCAGTCGACGCTAGAAGAATGTGCTAAAAAGCGTATTCCTCATAAATTGACATCTTATATTCAAGTGTTAGCTAGTACGTTCCATAGTTATTATAATAATGAAAAATTTATAACTGATTCAGCAGAGGAAACTGCTGAGAAGTTACAGTTAGTAAAAGCAGTTAAAATTGTTTTAAGTGACGCATTAAATCTAATAGGTGTATCATCACCGGAAAGAATGTAGAAGATGAATTTTTTAAAAACTATTTCAGAGTTAAATGGAGTTCCAGGTAATGAGACACAAGTTAAAAACTTTATGAGAGATCAACTTACAGGATTTGTAGATGAAATTAGTTATGATGGACTTGGTTCTATTATTGGTAAAAAAGTAGGATTAGCTGGTGGACCTAGAATTATGGTAGCTGGTCATTTAGATGAAGTAGGATTCATGGTTTCTAAAATCACTAAAGAAGGTTTCTTAAAAGTATTACCACTTGGTGGGTGGTGGGGTCAAGTTGTGTTGGCTCAACAAATTACATTAACTACAGATGATGGTACTGAGTATCATGGGGTTATTGGTTCTAAACCACCTCATTCTTTAAGTGTTGAAGATAGAAAAAAACCAACTGATTTAAAAAACATTTATATTGATTTAGGAGTTAAAGATAAAGATGCTGTAATCGCTCTTGGTGTTGAGATTGGTAATATGATTACACCGTATATCGAATTCAGAGAAATGGCTGATAAAAACTACTTATTAGGTAAAGCTTGGGATAACCGTATTGGTTGTGCTATTGCGATTGAAGTAGCTAAAAACTTGAAAGGTCAAAAACATGAAAATGTATTCTACTCAGTAGGTACTGTTCAAGAAGAAGTAGGTACTCGTGGAGCTGCGACTAGTTCTAATATGATCAACCCAGATATCGGTATTGCTGTTGATGTTACAATCGCGGATGATATCCCTGGTGGAGACAATGACTGTGTATTCGGAAAAGGTCCTGCTATTCAAATATATGATGGTGGATTAATCGGACACCGTGCTTTAAGAAAACATATTCAAATGATAGCTGAGAAACATGATATTCCTTATCAAATTTCCTTCCTAAGAGCTGGAGCATTTGATTCAATGAAAATGTCAGTTGCACATGATGGTGCGCCTTCAGTGTCTATAGGAATACCTTCTAGATACATTCATTCTCATACATCAATGATTCATAGACAAGATTATGAAAATTGTGTAAGACTTGTTACTGAAGTAGTAAAATCATTAGATATTGATACTGTAAACAAAATAACTTATTAAGAAACGGATTTTCCGTTTCTTTTTTTTTAGGTTTTATTTTTGCTATTGAGTTCCTATTCAACTATAATTATAAAGAAGAGGTGATTTTGTGAGAAAATTCGCAGTAGTAATTTCGCTAATAGTAGTTACGTTAATGGTTTCAGGATGTGGACTAATGAAAGAAACTATTAAAGTTGGTATGGACCAAAGTTGGCCACCATTTGAAACATTTGATTCAGATGGGAATCCGGCAGGAATTTCAATAGATATCGCTAATGAACTTGGGAAGTATTTAGATGTTAAAATAGAACTAGTTAATTTACCGTTTTCTGAATTAATAACTAGCCTAGAAAACGGAGACATAGATATCATTTTGGCTTCAATGGGTATAACAGAACAAAGGAAAGAAAGAATCAATTTTAGTGATCCTTATAATTTCTTTTCTATGGTCACTTTAGTTAACAAGGACTTCGCAACAAGTAATAACTTAACCACTGCTGCTGAGCTAATAAAAGTTGCCAATGTAACTTTTGTTTCACCGAAAGGATTCAGTCAGATTGAACTTGTAAATAATATTGCGAATAATCCCACAATTATTGAGGTAAACGATCCAATTGCTTGTCTGTTAGAGGTTGTTTCAGGTAATGCAGATGCATATGTCGTTGATGCAGCTACGGCGGGCAATTTCTATATGGAGAATATAGATACCACAGTAATGTTATGGGATCCACTAGAATCATCTCCGATAGGTGTTGGAGTTAGAAAAGAAGATACTGATTTACTGATAAGCATTAATGAGTTTTTAGCTCAACTAGAGTCAAGTGGATTTAATGATATTTTAAAAGGTAAATATGATGATGTTATCGCACAAAATTTGCCAGGACAAGGATATTCTTTTTATTTAAATCAATAAGTATATAAGCGACTAGGAGGATGACATATGAGTGTAAGGATTAAGTTGTGGCTTATTATTATAGTATCAATAATAATCTCTCTTATTTTGGGGAGACTTTTGATATATCCGTCAATAGTAGATAATGAGATGGAAGAAATCACAAATTATATTGAAATCGAGTTTGATCAGTTTGATAATAACTTATCAAAATTTTTAGATGAAGGTGATTTTCTGTTTGACAAATTACTTGATTCAAACGAACTTGAGTCAATTAATCCAGATAATATAACAAATTATCTATCAATTCATGAAGATGGACTAGATTATTCTCCGTCTACTGAAGAAGTTCAAATTACAGCGCTTTTTGAGGATTTTACAAACTTAAACTTAAACACTAAGTCTATTTTTATAGGATTTAACGGTGGAGAGTATTTAAATGGGAAACAAACAATTTATAATTCTGTGCCATTAGTTAGAGATAACTTTGACCCAAGGGAACAGGAATGGTTCATTAATAGTATTATGACCAGTGACGTGGTTATAAATAGAATATATAAGTCAAATTCAGATAATACATACAGTATTGTCCTTTCAAAAAGAATAATGGATCAATACGGCGAAACAATTGGAGTAATTGGAGTAGAAGTTGATATTTCAAGTTTTTTATACAACTTAAAGATTATAGAAGCTAATGATTATGGATCTGACTCTATAATTGATGGTGATAGAGTACTTATAGTTAACAGTTCAAATGAATACACGATTTTTAAATTAGATGATTTTTACTTAGATTTGGAGATTCCTACGACAAGTCATGAAAATTTCCATAGTAATGTCCAAGAAATTGGAAGGTATAACTTTGAAACTCATCAAATTGAGCGCTTTAAAGCAGTAGTAACGTCTTATAAGTCTGATTTCAGTAGTATGGTCTACTTAAATGTTATTGATTATTCAGAATATGAGACATTAGCAGCTCAAGCAGTGAGAGAACTTATATTGTCATTTACTCTAGCTCTTGGTGTAATACTAATAGCTTTATCAATCGGTATTAGATACTTAGTAATTGGTCCTTTAAGAAAAACTATGAAAAATTCTGACAAGATTTCAAAAGATCTTGATTATTCAGTTAAGTTTGATACAAAACGAAAAGATGAATTTGGCGCAATAGGTAAGTCATTCAATAAAATGCTAGATGAAATACAACTTAAAACTAAAATGATGGAGAACAGAATAAAAGAAATCAACTGTTTAAATGTAGTTTCAAATTCAGCAAGAAAGAACTATATCCTTGCTGATGTATTCCAAGATACTATAGACGCTCTAGAAAGAACTTTATATGGAACAAATGATGCTAGAGTTAATATTACTTTTAAGGGTGTTGATTATCAAAACTCATCATTCAAAAAATCTAAGAATGTGATTTCTTCTAATATAATTTCAAAAGAGGAAATTGTAGGTTCAATTGAGATACATTATTTAAGTGAATCCATTCAAAGTGACAATCCATTCACTGAAGAAGTAGTTTCTTTACTTAAAAATGTTACTGATACGATAAATTTATCTGTTGAGGCAGATGATTATAAGTATGATTTAAGAAAAAGAAATGAAAACTTTGAGCAACAAGTTAAAGATAGAACAAAGAGTTTAACATTACTTGCTTCTCAGTTAGAACAAACGAGTTTTAACAGTGGCTTTGCGCTTGATTTATCTAAGGCAGGGTTCTGGAGTATAGATTTCAATGATAAAGAAAATTATATTTCAACAATTAGAACTGCAAAACTATTTGGTGAAGAAATTAAAGACGATATGTTATATGACCATAAAGAATGGTTATCAAGAATTACAGATGCTGATCCAGAGATTTCAGAGGAAATTTCTAAAGGTCTTAGTTATTGTATTGAAAACAAGCTTGAAGATTACAGTGCTAGATTTCCCTACAAGAGACCTAATGACGGTAAAGTTATCTGGATTCAATCTAATTCTAAAATTACATACAATGACGATTCGACTCCAAAGCTATTATATGGAGTAAATAGAGATATTACTGAGCAAATAAAGAAAGACAGAGAACTAGAAAAATTAGTAGTAGCTGTTGAGCAGAGTCCTAGTGCAGTAATGATCACTGGAGTTGATAGTGTTATTCAGTATGTTAACAAAGAGTTTCAAACTCTATTTGGATATACATACTCTGAAGTAGTAGGACAAGATGTTGGGTTTATTGATCCAATTGGTTCTAAACCAGAATACTACGATCAGTTTAATGATAAATTAACGCACGGACTTTCATATGTTGGATTAGTTCAAAACTTGAGAAAAGATGGAACTCTGTTCTGGAATGATACTAAGTCTTCGCCAGTTATCGCTGATAACGGTGAAATATTACATTATGTTACTACTAAAGATGATGTCACTCAGAAAAGAAAAGATGTTATTTTGCTTAATGAAACACAAAGAAAAATTAAAACAGCTCTAGATGTTGCTAAATTAGCATATTGGGAGTTTGGGTTAAAGTCAGAAGACTTGATATTTGATGATAGTTACAATGAAATAATTCATGAGAACAAAAGTGCAAAAATTGAAAGAGTTAACTACGTCAAGTATTTTGAAAAATATGCAGTGAAAGAGGATTTTGATGAGGTAATTAAGTTTATTGACAATATCAAGAAAAGTCTCGATAACGAATCTATTTTTCCAACGCTGGAGATTCAATTAAATAGAAGTGAAGAGGAAATTATAGATGTAAGCATAAAATTTGTTAAGGCCTTATATGATGAATCGGGTAAAGTCGATGGATTTTTGGCTATCAACCAGGTGATTACTGATGCAAAGAATGCAGAAAGAAAAATCATTAGAACTGAAACTACTTACAGGTCATTATTTGAAAACTCGAATGACGCAGTTACTATTATTGATTCAAAAACAAAAACGATTCTAGATATAAACAATGCTGGGCTTGACTTGTATGGATTTGATACTCTCGAAGAGTTTCATAATTATTCTGGTGCTCTTGCTCCTACGTTAATGCGAGATGGAACTGAAACTTGTGATGTAATAATGAAAGCCTTTACTGACTTAAGAGAGACTGGCGGATCTACTACTGATTGGTTAGTGCTAAATAAAAAAGAAGAGCTAATTGATACAATTATGATCATGTCACCAGTTACATACTTTGGAAAAGAAGCTACTCAAACTGTATTTAGAAACGTAACATTGGAGAAAGAACAGGAACGTAAGTTAAAAGAACAAGAGGCAACTTTTAGATCACTATTTGAAAAGTCAAATGACGCAATTACTATAATAGATACCAAAACTAAAGATTTTCTCGATGCTAATCCAGCAGCCATTGAGTTGTTCGGAGTTGATAGTGTCAATGATATAATAGGAGAAAATCACACATTCTCACCTGAGTATCAACCTAATGGAGAAAAATCAACAGATGTTACTGAAAGAACATTCGATGAACTATTAGAAACAGGTAGCGCAAAAATTGACTGGGTTGTTATGAAAAGAGATGGAGCATTAGTCGATACTAGGTTAACACTTTCACCTGTTGTATTCTACGGTGTTCAAGCAACTCAAATTGTGTTTAGAGATGTAACAATAGAAAAAGAACAAGAGCGTAAAGTTCAAGAACACGAAGCAACTTTTAGAGCATTATTTGAAGAATCAAATGATGCAATTCAAATTTTAGACCTTAATAATAAAAATCGCCTTACTTGTAATCGTGCTGCTCTAAAATTATATGGACATGATAATGTAAAAGAATTGATAGATTCAGATTCTAGGTTATCACCAGATTATCAATATAATGGGGAACTATCGTCTACAATTAGAGATAGGCTATTTAAGGACCTCGAAGAAACAGGTGGGGCAAAATCAAAATGGCTTGCTATGAATAGAAAAGGAGACTTAATAGATACAATTATAACGCTGTCTCCGGTCGTATATTATGGTGTTGAAGCGATACAGGTAGTATTTAGAGATGTAACGATTGAAAAGGAACAAGAACGAAAAGTTAAGGAAAATGAAGAAAACTTAGCTAGTATATTTAATAGTTCATTAGATGCTATTATGGTTCTTGATTTAGAATCAACTAGATACGTTGACTGTAATCCAGCTGCATATGAAATGTTCAAAATTGAGAATAAAGAAGCTTTAATTAATACACTACCTGAAAGTCTATCACCTGAGTATCAACCAGATGGAAGACTATCAAGCGTTGCTGTAAATGATAATACAAATGTAATTAATGAAAAAGGTACTTTCAAAACAGAATGGCTTTCGATGAGAGCTGACGGGACTACTTTCCCGACACATTTATCAATTAGTAGTTCTGTCTACAGAAACAAAGATGCGGTTACTGTAATTGTAAGAGATATAACTGAATCGAAAAATACAGAAAGACAAGAGAAACTAACAGTAGACTTAATGACTACCTTGATTGAAAAAGAGGACTTGAACTCAAAACTTGAGCTTATATCTAGTAAAATTGTAGAATTGTTTGACGTAGAATTCTCTCGAATATGGGTAATAGGTTCTGGTGAAATATGTGAAGATTGTGCCCACATGACAGGTGGAGAAGAGAACGTTGACTGTAAATTGCAAAATGATTGTTTTAATGTTCAGGTTTCTAAAAAAGGATTTGAACACTATGTACCTACTCCTGATGTTATATTATTCGCTAAAAACACTATGGGTAAAGTAATAGAAGGTAAAGTAGAAGGTTTCACAACAAATGACCTAAGAAATGACTTAAGAATCAGCAATAGAGAATCAATGGAAGATCTTGATCTAAAATCATATGCTATTCAAGTGATTAGATATCCGAATGGTGATGTTGCTGGTGTTATTGATATGTTTGGTACAAAAGAAATTCTAGATGTTGAATTTGATAGATTTTCTTCGCTAGCTTCTGTTGCTGGACAAGTAATATCGTCTTCTAAGGCAGAAGATGAAATAAAAGAAGCAAGAGAGATAGCTATAAATGCTACAAAAGCTAAATCTGACTTCTTAGCTAATATGTCGCATGAAATAAGAACACCAATGAACGCAGTTATTGGACTTACTAGGCTTTTAGAAACAACTAAGCTTACTCCTAAACAACATGATTATGTTGTTAAGACAAATAGAGCTGCTACAAACTTGTTAGGTATTATAAATGATATTCTAGATTTCTCTAAAATTGAAGCTGGTAAATTAAACGTAGAACAAATTGAGTTTAATTTGGATGAAGTATTAGATAATGTAAGTTCTGTAGTGTCAATGAAGGCTTTTGAAAAAGGCATTGAGTTTATAGTTTCCAAAAACTTTTCAAATGATAGGTTGTTATACGGAGACCCATTAAGACTAGGTCAAGTATTACTTAACCTGATTAATAACGCTATTAAGTTTACTAGTAAAGGACAAGTCTTCGTTAAAATAAGTGAAGAGAAACGCACTAAGAAATCAGTTAGGTTGAATCTATCTGTTCATGATTCAGGTATTGGGTTAACTGTAGAACAAATGAAAAAATTATTCGAAGCATTTGGTCAAGCTGATACATCTACTACCAGAAAATACGGTGGAACTGGACTTGGATTATCTATCTCCAGAAGTTTAGTTGAAAAAATGGGTGGAGAAATCATTGTAGAGAGTGAAATTGGTATTGGTAGTGCATTCTCATTCAGTATTGAATTTAAACTAGGTAAGGATAATGAGTTAGATGAGTTACTAATTCCTAGTAAACTTAAGAAAATAAAAACAATGATTATCGACGATAATTTTGCAGCAAGAGAAGTTGTAGGACAATACTTAGCAGGATTTGGTATTAAATATGTTTCTGTTGAAAGTGGAGAAATTGCACTTGATCTCATTGATAAGAGTATAAAACTTATTATTCTTGATTGGAGTATGCCTGGACTTAACGGTGTTGAAACCTGGGAAAAAATAAAAGAAAAACTAGGTAAAGACGCACCTAAAGTCATAATGCAAACTGCATATGGTAAAAGTGAAGTTACTGATATGGCCGTAAATAGCGGTATTAAAACAATATTAATGAAACCAGTAAATCAATCTACTCTTTACAATAGTATTATGGAAGAGTTTGGTGAAACAATCACCGCTAACTTAGGAAGTTTAAATAAATATTCTGTTGAAGGATTTGAGCTTGTTAAAGGTGCAAAAATATTGGTTGCTGAGGATAACGAAATAAACCAACAAGTAGCAAAAGAAACACTAGAAAATGAAGGATTCTTCGTTGACTTAGCTGACAATGGGAAAATAGCTTGTGATATGGCCTTTAAGAATGAATATGATTTAATTCTTATGGATTTACAAATGCCTATTATGAGTGGTTATGAAGCTTCAGAGAAAATCAGACAATCTGGGTTGAAACTACCTATAATCGCACTTTCGGCTGACGCGATGGTCGGTGTTATTGAAAAGGTTGCTAAATTTGGAATGAATGACTATGTGGCTAAACCATTTAACCTAAAAGATTTGTTTGGTGTCCTTGTTAAATGGATACAACCAATGAAAAGAGATTTATTTGTGTCGCAAATGGTTAAAGATGATAAAGTAAATGATTTTTCTAAGTATCTACTTGGGTTTGACTATGATAAAGCAATTGCTAGATTGGGTGGGAATCAAAAGGCTTATTTAAATATAATTGAAAGATATGCCTCTGATAACATCAAATTTGTAGAGAACTTAAGGATTAATTTAGTTAAAGGTAAAAAACAAGAAATAAAACTTGATATTCATACTTTAAAAGGAGTTTCAGGTAATATTGGTGCATTTAGAACTAACAAAGTAGTTGTTGCTCTTGAAAAAGAATTTTTATCAGGAGCTGATATATTGAAAGCAGACGAGTTTATTCGACTTGAAATCAGTCTAATTGATGATATCAATGAAATAAATAACATGTTATCTAACAAAACTGAAGTTGTAGATGAAATTGTACTTAATAATACTGAGTTGTTATTAGAACTTGAAAAACTGCAAAATCAGCTTTCCAATTTTGAAACGTCGAGTAAAGTAACTATTGAGTACATTACAAAACCATTAAAAGATTTAAAAATAACTGGAATAAGTAAATTAGTAAAACTTGTAAATGATTATGACTTTGATAATGCACTTATTATATGCGAGTCAATAATAGTGAAAGTGGAGGAGAATTCTAAATGAAACAATCTGTCTTAGTAGTAGATGATGTTATTGGAAATATAGATGTATTAGAGTCTATACTGAATGATCAATATGATGTAAAAGCTGCAACTAATGGTCTTTTAGCCATTAGGATAGCAGAAAAGTTACAACCAGATATAATCTTGCTAGATATTATGATGCCTGATATGGATGGTTATGAAGTATGTAAAGTCTTGAAAAGTAATCCTCTTACTTCAAATATACCTATTATATTCGTAACAGCAATGTCAGAGGAAAAAGACGAAGAAAAAGGATTTAAGATTGGTGCTATTGATTATATAACTAAACCAGTAAGCCCAATCATAGTTAGAGCTAGAGTTAAAACACATTTATCTCTTTCTAATCAACAAAGAGAATTAGATATTCAAGTTAAAGAAAAAACTAAACAGCTGCAGTTAAGTAGAGTAGACTTAGTTAGAAGACTAGGTAAAGCTGCTGAATTTAAAGACAAAGAAACAGGTTTCCATGTTGAAAGAGTTAGTAAATACTGTAAAGTTATAGCTTTAGAGTACGGATTACCCCTTAATGAAGCTGAAATGATTGAATTGGCTGCACCAATGCATGATGTAGGAAAAATTGGTATTGCTGATAACATCCTTAGAAAACCAGGACCACTTGATAAAGATGAATGGGAATCAATGAAAACTCATTCAACTATCGGTGGTGAAATTCTAGGGACTCATACAGACGCTTTATTATCAGTAGCGTCAGTGATAGCTTTAGAACATCATGAAAGATGGAATGGTAATGGGTATCCTAATGGTAAGAAACAAGAGGAAATCCATTTATTCTCAAGAATCGTAGCTTTAGCTGATGTATTTGATGCATTAACTAGTGTTAGACCATACAAAGAAGCATGGTCTGTTGAAGATGCAGTTAAATTAGTTAAAGAAGAGAGAGGGCAACATTTTGATCCTAAAGTTGTTGATGCCTTTATAGCTGGATTTGATCAAATTATGGAAATAAAAAATGATCACATAGATTTATAGAAAGAGTTGCCAATATTTGGCACTCTTTTTTTATTATGCATAATATATATGATAAAATAAATTGAATAATAAGAGGTGAAGTATGAGAGTAATAGCTGGAGAATTTAGAAGAAGAATATTATCGACGCTTGAAGGTAGTAATACTAGGCCTACTACAGATAGAAATAAAGAAAACATATTTAATGTAATTGGTCCTTATTTTGACGGTGGTACTAGTTTAGATATGTTTGGTGGAAGTGGTTCATTGACGATTGAGTCAATTTCAAGAGGAATAGAAAAAGGTATAATCGTTGATAAACATCCACAAGCAATCAAAATTATAAAAAAAAATGTTGAAATGCTTAAAATAGAAGATAGAGTAGACGTTATAAGAGGAAACTATTTAGACGTTATGAAGACTTTAGCAGATCAAGGTAAAAAGTTTGATCTGATATTAATAGATCCACCATTTAAGATGTTAGTTATTGATGAATTAGTTAAATTCATCGATGAATTTGATTTACTAACTGAAGACGGACTAATAATGGCTGAGTTTTATAAAGAGAATAAGTTTGATGCCGAGTTTGATTCAATTGAGTGTTATCGTTTCATTGATTATGGAACATCACATATTAAACTATATAGAAAGAAGGAGTTATAATGAAAAAAGCAATATACCCGGGTAGTTTTGATCCAATTACATTTGGTCACATCGATATTGTTAATAGGGGATGTAATATCTTTGATCACATCACTATTATCATTAGTAATAACTCTGTTAAAGACACTATGTTCAGCGTTGCCGAACGTATTGAGCTTGCTAAGACAATCTTCAAAGATAATCCTAAAGTGTCAGTAGCGACACATAACGGCCTAACAGTAGACTGTGCAAGAGACCTAAATGCTATATCTATCATTCGTGGACTTCGCATGGTTACTGATTTTGAATATGAGTTCCAGATGAACTTAGCTAATAAGGTATTAAACGAAGATATCGAAACTGTATTCTTGATGACTAGTATCGAAAATTCTTATATTTCATCAAGCACAGTCAAAGAAATTCAACATTTACATGGAGCAATTGATAAATTTGTTCCACAAATAGTAATTGATGCTATGCAAAAAAAGAGACCTTAAATAATTACTAATTAGAATTATTGTAAAAAAGGTTGATTAAAATAATTATATATAATAAACTTGTCTTGTTAGGAAATCCTAACAGGACTTTTATTATGAGGTGGAAGATATGTTATTAAGTGAATTACAAATAGGAGATACATCAGTCGTTAAAGACATGAATAATCTTGATCAACATTTTAAGAATAGATTAATGGATATTGGAATATACGTTGATGCAACAATTACATTAATTAATAAGATGGCGTTTGGAAAAATGTTAATTGTTGAAATTGATGATGTTGAGATATGTATTAGAAGAAGTGATGCAGAGAGGATTATACTTTTATGAGATTTTTACTTTTAGGGAATCCCAATGTAGGAAAGTCAACATTTTATAATGTTATGACTAAATCAAATGTTAAAGTAGCAAATTATACTGGTATTACGATGGATACTGAGTCTAAGAATATAAAGGGTAGTGAATTCTACCTTGTCGACTTACCAGGAACGTACTCTGTTTTACCCAATTCTGAGGATGAGGGTGTTGTGACTAATGCTTTATGTCATGACCACTATAATGGAATAGTAAATATAGTAGATAGTACACATTTAAAAAGAAATATGCATCTTACAATTCAAACACTTGAGATGGGTGTGCCAGTTGTGATGATTGCTAATATGATTGATGAGTTAAAAAGATCAGGTTATAGATTAGATCAAGATACTTTAGGTAAACTATTAGGAGTTAAGGTTTTACCACTTAGTGCCTTAAATGCTTCAAAAGAAGATTCTGATTTTATAGTTAACTCGCTAAAGAACATTGAACCAAGAAAAGCATTAAGTATTGATTACGGTGAGATAGTAGAGAGTGGTATTGCTGAAATTAAGAACTTGTTAAGACTAGAGACTTTACATGTTAAGAAAAGATGGTTAGCAATACAGTTATTAGAAGGAAATGAGAATATTCTAAATTATGTTCATCTTGCGAAACAAGAGGATATATTAGAAATTGTTTTAAAGACAGAAAATGCAGTTAAAAAGTCTGGAATTGCATTATCTTTAAAAGGTGCAATTTATAATGCTAGAAGAATATTCATCCAAGATGTTTTATCAGAGTGTCTTATTCAGACAAGTGAGAAGAATCATGTTAAGAATATGAATAATAAGCTTGATAAGTACTTAACTCACCCGGTTCTTGGTGTTATAGCATTTACCTTAAGTATGTTACTTATCTACCATGTTTCATTTGGTAGTGGTCTGTTTGGTCTTGGAACTTGGTTAACTGATAAGTTTGATGTGTTTTATAATAACTTCTTCGTAGAAGCTGTTAGAAATGGATTTGATGTTATTGGTTTAAAAAGTGATGAGTTTATATCACAGTTATTAATTGATGGGGCGTTAGCTGGAGTTGGTGGAGTATTAATCTTTTTACCGCAAATAGTTATACTGTTTATCCTATTATCTTTATTAGAAGGAACTGGGTATATGTCGAGGGTAGCTATCTCAATGGATAGCTTGTTAAATAAGTTTGGATTAAACGGTAAAAGTATAGTACCAATGGTTACAGGGTTCGGTTGTACCGTTCCTGCAATAATGGCTACTAGAACTATACCTAATAGAAGAGAGAGAATCTTAACAATTCTGTCACTACCGTTTATATCATGTGCTGCTCGTTTACCGATATATGGGTTCTTCGTTTCACTGTTTTTTGAAAAATATGAAGCATTAATTATCATGTTTATTTATCTTCTTGGTGTAATCGTTACCTTAGCGAGTGCGAAGCTATTTAGTTTAAGTATATTTAGGGACGTTACAACAAGTTTTGCGATTGAATTACCACCTTATAGAATCCCTCATTACCGTAATGTGTTATCACAAGCATTCGATAAAGCTAAAGGGTTCCTAAAGAAAGCCGGTACTATTATATTAGTAGGTTCACTTGTTATATGGTTCTTAACTAATGTTGGACCAGATGGTATTACAAGTGTTCCAAGTTCTAGTTACTTAGCATTGATTTCTTCATGGTTAGCGCCAATATTCGCACCACTAGGGTTTGGTACTTGGCAGGCTACATCTAGTTTATTTACTGGTATTCTAGCTAAAGAAGTAGTAGTAGCTTCTTTAACTGTAATCTACGGTGACACTTTAATCACGGCATTTACATTTGAGTCAGCTCTAGTGTTTGTAGTATTTGCGTCACTATATACACCTTGTTTAGCTACTATAGCTACAATTAAGGCTGAGACAAATTCAAAGAAATGGATGACTGTGAGTATAATATATCCGTTTATTGTCGCATATATTATTGCACTAATTGTAAGACTTATATTTACGCTATTTACGTAAAGAGAGGGGCTCCTCTCTTTTTTTTTATTTAACATAAGTTAAGAAAAGATGTGAACCAAATGATTATTCATGAAAACGTATACATTGTGATAATATATATGTATAATGTTATAGTGTTAATTAAGCACTTGTAATTTTAGGGAGGAAATTTATGAATAATTACTATGTAAAAAGAGTTTTGTCAGCCGTTTTGACACTACTAATTGTGGCTTCAATCACATTTTTTATGATGAAAATTATTCCTGGAGGGCCATTCACTCGTGAAAAGGCATTACCACCAGAATTAATTGAAGCACTTGAAGCAAAGTATGATTTAGATAAACCATTTATTGTACAGTATTTGAACTATATGAAAGGTGTCGTTACATTCGATTTGGGACCTTCGTTCCAAAGAGTTGGTTATTCTGTTAACAGACTAATCGCAGAAGGATTCCCAACATCTGCAAAAATTGGTGGAATGGCAACTTTAGTTATCATTGCACTGGGGGTACCGGTAGGAATTATATCGGCATTAAAACAACATAAACCTATAGATTATATAGTTATGTTTGGAGCAACTTTGGGGGTTACAATACCGTCATTCGTTGTAGCAACACTTATTATTTACTTCTTCGCTGGAAAACTCGGCGTCTTGCCCTCGTTTGGTGCAAGTTCACCACTATGGATGGTTGGACCAGTTATCGCACTTTCAGGATACAGTTTGAGTTTCGTAGCAAGATTAACAAGATCAAGCATGTTAGAAGTATTAAGACAAGATTATGTACGTACAGCCAGAGCAAATGGATTAAGCGAGTTCAAAGTAATTGGGAAACATGCACTTAAGAATGCATTAATTCCTGTTGTTACTTATATTGGACCAATGGTTGCTGCCATTCTTACAGGTTCATTTGTTATTGAAAAAATATTCGCACTTCCAGGAATGGGTAAATACTTCGTAGAGAGTGTTGGGAATCGTGACTACACTGTAATTATGGGTATGACTGTATTCTATGCGGCATTCTATATCGTAATGGTATTGATTGTTGACATACTTTACACATTTATCGATCCTAGAATTAAGATTGACGGTTAGGAAGGTTATATATGGAAAAAATAAAATTTAAGTTCATTGATAAAGCTTCAAAAACTGATAATGAACAGTTACGACCAAGCCTTACCTACTGGCAAGATGCTTGGAGAAGACTTAAGAAGAATAAATTAGCCATGGCTGGGTTAATTGGAGTTATATTTATCGTAGTATTTGGTCTACTGGGACCATTCTTTACTCCATATTCATATGAAGAACAGGAACTAGATTATGCAAACATACCACCTAAGTTAGAGATTCGTCACGTACAAGGTGAAGACTATGTTTATTTAAGTAGAGATTATAAATTACTTGTTGTAACAAGCGATGGTGATTTAATTAGAAGACTTGATAATGTTAATAAAGACGTTATCAATAGAATTTATACTTATGATTATAATGGAAATGAAATAGCTGATGAAGGAGACATCTTCGTAGATTTCTCTTACAGAGTAGATCCTCTTAAAAAAGATCTGGGTATTGAATTTACTATTCAGTACGGAGACAATATAGTAGAACAACCAGAAGACACTGTCAAAAACGGAAATTATAGATGGGGAACTGATAACTTAGGGAGAGATATTCAAACTAGAGTTATGTTTGGAGCTAGAATTTCATTAACTGTTGCATTAGTTGCGACAGTTGTAAACCTATTTATTGGTGTTACTTATGGATCGATTTCAGGATACATTGGGGGAACTACTGATAATATAATGATGCGAATTGTTGATATTATCAACTCAATCCCATTATTACTATATGTAATCTTATTAATGATGTTATTCGAAAACGGTGGAGGATTGTGGACGATTATTATCGCGTTAGCATCCGTTTACTGGGTTGGAATGGCTCGTTTAGTTAGAGCTCAAGTATTAGGATTAAAAGAGCAAGAATATGTACTAGCTGCTAAGACTATTGGTGTTAGTGGTAGTAAAATTATTGCAAGACATTTAATTCCAAATGCTATGGGTCCTATCATTGTTTCAATGACAATGATGATACCAAGTGCAGTATTCACTGAATCGTTCTTAAGTTTTATCGGTTTAGGAGTATCAGCACCGCAAGCATCTTGGGGAACATTAGCGTCTGATGCTTTGGGAAGTTTAGTAAGTTATCCTTACATGTTATTCTACCCAGCAGCAGCAATCGCACTTACAATGTTAGCGTTCAACTTCTTAGGAGATGGACTTAGAGATGCATTAGATCCAAGGTTAAGAAAGGGGTAAGAAAATGAAAAAAACTATTTTAGAAGTTAAAAACTTACGAACTTCTTTCTATACTCATCTTGGTGAAGTACAAGCGGTACGTGGAACAAATTTTGAATTAAAAGAAAAAGATGTTCTAGGTATTGTTGGTGAATCAGGTAGTGGTAAATCAGTTACTTCATTATCAATAATGGGGTTAATTGAAGAGCCAGGTGTAATTAAAGAAGGAAGCGAAATTATATTTGATGGTCAAGATTTGACTAAATTAAGTAATAAAGAACTTACTGCGTTAAGAGGGAATGAAATCGCAATGATCTTCCAAGATCCGATGACTTCATTAAACCCTGTTTTCTCAATAAAAAATCAAATGATGGAAGTTATCTTAAAACATACTGATTTAAGTAAGTCTGAAGCATTTGATAGAGCTGTTGAACTATTAGAGATGGTTGGTATTCCTGAGCCTGAGGTAAGAATTCACAGTTATCCTCATCAATTTAGTGGTGGGATGCGTCAACGTGCGTTAATCGCAATGGCACTTAGTTGTAATCCAAAGTTATTAATTGCGGATGAACCAACTACTGCATTAGACGTTACAATCCAAGCACAAATTTTGGATTTAATGAGAGAATTACAACATAAATTAAACACATCAATTATCTTGATTACACACGATTTAGGTGTTATTGCCGAAGTTTGTACTCATGTAATTGTTATGTATGGTGGAATGATGATGGAAAAAGGGACAGTAGAAGATGTATTCTATAATCCACAACATCCATACACACTTGGATTACATAAATCTATTCCAAAAGTAAATAAACAAGGGAAAGCAAGACTAGTTCCTATTGAAGGTTCACCTCCAGATTTAATGAACCCACCAACAGGTTGTCCTTTCTCACCAAGATGTCCTTATACTATGGACGTATGTATCGAAACAGCACCACCAATGTTTAACATCAATGAAACTCAGGCGTCTGCTTGTTGGTTAAACCACGAGAATGCTCCTGATGTTGAAGGATTTGTTAAAGTGAAGGGGGATAATTAAATGGAAAAGAAACCCTTATTAGAAATTAGGAACTTAAAGAAACATTTCCTAGTAGGAAAAGACTTCTTTGGAAAAAATAAAAAAATCTTAACTGCAGTTGATGGTATTGATATTACAATCAACAAAGGTGAAACATTTGGACTTGTTGGAGAGTCTGGTTGTGGTAAATCTACTACTGGTAGAACAATCATAAGATTATATGAGCCAACTGATGGAGAAATCATCTATGATGGTGTTGATATCGCTAAGTTATCTCAAAAAGAAATGTTACCGTTCCGTAAAAAGATTCAAATGATCTTCCAAGATCCATACGCTTCATTAAATGGACGTATGACAGTAACTGATATTATCGCTGAAGGAATTGATACACATGATATCTTCAAAGGTGATAAAGATGCTAAACAAAGAAGAATATATGATCTATTAGAGCGTGTTGGACTTAAAAGAGAACATGCATCTCGTTATCCTCATGAATTTAGTGGTGGACAACGTCAGAGAATCGGAATTGCAAGAGCTTTAGCTGTTGAACCTGAGTTAATCATCTGTGATGAACCAATTTCAGCATTGGATGTTTCAATCCAAGCTCAAGTTGTTAATATGTTAGAAGATTTACAAAAAGAAATCGGATTAACTTATCTATTTATTGCGCATGACCTTTCAATGGTTAAGCATATTTCAGATAGAATCGGTGTAATGTACTTAGGTATTATGATGGAAGTAGCAACTTCTGATGAATTATATGATAAACCACTTCATCCATATACTAAAGCACTGTTATCATCTATCCCTGTACCTGATCCAAATGCATCTAAGGACCAAAGAATTATCTTAGAAGGTGACGTACCTTCGCCGATAAATCCAAAACCAGGATGTAGATTTGCTTCACGTTGTAGATACGCTGAGGACAACTGTAAAGTTGATAATCCTGAGTATAGAGAGATCTTACCAGAGCATTTTGTGGCGTGTCACCACGTTGAAAAAATCAATAACATGTAATTTTACTTATTTATAGAAGCACGCCTATTTGGTGTGCTTTTTTTTGGTCATAAAACATATATATTATTATGATAACGCTTGAGTTTATACGTTATAAAACCTTGACTTATGTCTCAAAATCGACTAGACTATTATTAATACTTATCAAAGAGTATTGAAAATATTTGAAGAGGAGAGAATTATGAAAAAATTACTAGTTTTATTACTTAGTTTAGTTGTAGCGTTTACTTTAGTTGGTTGTCAAAAAGACACTGCTGAAGGTACTTTCAACTGGAACATTGGTGCAGATCCAAAAACATTAGACCCATCATTAAATGGTGCTTCTGACGGTGGAGATGTTATCAACCAAACATTTGAAGGTTTAGTAAGAGAAATCAACGGAGAAGTATTCCCTGGGATGGCTGAATCATGGGAAATTTCTGCTGATGGTATGACTGTTACATTCAATATTAGAAAAGATGCAAAATGGTCAAATGGCGATGACTTAACTGCTCAAGATTTCGTTTATGGATGGTTACATGGTATCGATCCTGAATCTGCTTCTGAGTACAGTTGGTTATGGGAATACACTAACGTAGTTGGTGCTAACGATGCTGTTTATGGCGACGGAACATTAGAACAAGTTGGAATTTCTGCTACTGATGATTATACATTCGTAGTTGAATTAACTCAACCTACTGATTATTTCGTATCATTAACTTCATTCTATCACTTCATGCCTTTACATCAAGAATCTGTTGAAGCTCCAGGTGGAGAAGAAGGTCTTTGGGCTAAATCTCCTGAATTAGCAGTATCAAATGGTCCATTCTATTTAACTGCTTATACAGCTGGTGTAGGTCTAACGTTAGAGAAAAACCAAGAGTACTGGAACAAAGAAGTTGTTAAAATTGCTGTAATTGAAGGTAAATTCATTGATGATTCTTCAACTGCATTCGCAGCTTTCAACGCTGGTGAATTAGATTTCATCCCTTCAGTGCCACCTGCTGAAATTCCTAGATTAATTGCGGAAGACGATCAATTCTACGTATTCCCATTATTAGGAACTTATTATTATTCATTCAACTTTGATAAACCAGAACTTCAAAACCAAGACTTAAGAAGAGCATTAGCGTTCTCTATTGATAGAGAAGCTATTACTGAAGCTTTAGGTACTGGACAAGTTCCTGCTGCAGGATTCGTTCCTCCAGGTTTCAAAGACAACGAAGGTAGAGATTTCTTCGAAACTGCTGGTACTTACGGTATGGTTTCAGATGATTCTCAATATGACCTAGCTAAACAGTTACTAGCTGATGCTGGTTACCCTAATGGTGAAGGTTTCCCTGAAGGTTTAGTACTTCTTTATAACACTTCTGAAGGACATAAACTAGTTGCTGAAATGGTTCAACAAATGTGGAAAGATAACTTAAACATTGACATCGAATTAGCTAATCAAGAGTGGGCTGTATTCCAAACTACTCGTAAAGAAGGTAACTTCGATATCGCACGTGGTGGTTGGTTAACAGATTACATGGATCCTTCTGGGATGTTAGCAATCTTTACTTCATCAAATGCGTACAATGATCCAAACTTCTATAATGATGAATTCGATACTTTAATTTCTGAAGCTATGAGCACTACTGACAAAGCTTTACATTTCGAAAAATTATATGAAGCACAAGAATTATTCATGACTGAAATGCCAATTATTCCTGTATATCACTATTCTGATTCTATGTATGTTAAATCATACTTAGTAGGTTGGTCTAGATCTGTATTAGGTTCAATTGACTTCTCAAGAGCGGAATTAACTAACTAAATTATTATATTTAAAAAGGTTGGCTTAGGTCAGCCTTTTTTTTATGCATTTTAGGTGAAATCTTTTTTATTTGATATAGTAAATATAAGATTAAATAAATTATCAATGGAGGAAATATGAGTACTTTTGAAATATTCATGAAATTCATTGGAGTTCTAGAGGTAATTGTAGCTCACTACAACCGAGTACATTACTTTATCTATAAATACCTGATGGATGGCGAATTATCTTTAGAAGATTTTTATATCACTCATGAAAATGTTGGATTATGGTATTTGACCTTGTTATCAGTTGTGATCTGCTTCAGTTTAATTTTTATACCTATAAGTAGTGTTGAATCACAATTAAGGAAAGAGAGAATAAGGATTAGAAGAATAGTTCCTTTTGGAGTTGTCTTCGCACCATTTCCTATGTTAATTTATTTTGCGATTGCTTCGTTATACGTTATTGAAGAAATAATGAAATATACATATATATCTATAACTTATTTAGCATCAAGTTTTTTTGCTAAATATACTAATCTTTTCGGTGGATGATAATATCATCCTTTTTTTTGAACTTGTTTAATTATTTAAAGGTACTTATAGTAAATCTAACACTAGTTTGTTATAGTTGTTGTACGAGTTAGTAACAAAAATCGATGGAGGAATTATGGACATTTTTGAAGTTTACATGAAGTTTGTTGGGTTTCTTCAAGCAATACTAGAGCATTATACGAGAATCCACTATTTTATTTATAAGTTTATGATGCGAGGTGACTTATCATTAAAGAAATTTTACCTGTCTGATGAGAATGTAGGATTGTGGATATTAACAGCATTTTCAATAGTTATATGTTTTAGTTTAATATTTATACCATTAAAAGGTACAAGCGGTAGGCAAAGGAAAGAACGCTTATGGATAAGAAGAATTGTCCCATTTGGAATAGTCTTAGCTCCGTTCCCTATGGTTATCTATTTTGTAATAGGAATTTCGTATATCGGTAATAGAATTCTGAGGTTAATCTATAATCCTTTATCTAATATTATAGATAAAGTCACACAATTAGTAAGCAAAAGTAGAGGATGATTAGTTTCATCCTTTTTTTATCCTTATGAGGTATTACTAATATGAAAGCATAAGTACATGTAAATAGTAGAAGAACTATTACTTTTCAAAGCGATAATTGATGCTACAATTAACTAACAATAGGAGGACATATAATGAAAAATTTAATTATGCTTCTCATCCATGCACCAATAGGATGGTATATCTATACAACTGTTGTATCTAGATGGAATCAGTATGATAGTGCACTCTTTAGCGGTATTAGTCAAGGGATAATCCTTCTCTTAGGAGTTGTATACGTTAAAATTGTATTAAAAGAACAACTTGATCACAGAGTAGATAATTATTTCAAAGATACTGTGGTTATTGCAGTAACTTTTGCATTTATTTACATCATGTTTAATCTAATAAGTCCTGGTTATCATTTAGTTGCGTTTAATCGCCCTGCAGTTTATCCGTTTAATCCAACTATCCAAACTTCGATTAGATTCTTTGCAGCTTCTATATTCATATATGGGTTCTCTCTTTATTTTGTTAGAAAGATAATTATCACACATAAATACAAATGGACATTCATTATTGGTAGTAGTTTACTACTAGCAGTTGTTATGGTTAATAATTCACTTAAGTATATGTTGGTTGATTCTGTACAAGCAGTTTCTATTTATTCCTGGGTAATTACAATATCTAGGATGGCAATTTGGTTTACAGCGTCTCTTGCTTATTTACGATCAGGGAAACTATATTCTCCAATTGTAGTATTCATACTAGTTATAATCTTGAATTTAACGTATTACGGAATGATATTCATTAACTAGGTATATCATATAACAAAAAAAAGGTAAGCATTTGCTTACCTTTAACTTATAAATGGTACCCCAGGAGGGATTCGAACTCGTTTAGGAAGCAATATTCAGTTTACCTTGATACAAGCTTAAACGTATCATCTGTCTTACTATACTTTACTTCCAACGGACTAAAAGTATTGGCTAAGTAAGTGTTTATTTCACTTATGTAACGTGAGATTTGTCGTTCTGAAACATATAAAAGAACCGATAGTGTTTTTCTGTTAAGGTTTTGCTCGCGACTTTTTAACATATCTTTTATTAATAAGCATGAGCTTGATTTACCAAGTTTTATAATTTCACCCCTTGACTTCATAGAAAGTCACATTCAATTATATTATTGACTTATTAAAAAGTCAAAAGATGTCATCTTGTGTATAATTAGAGAAGAGGTGAGAATAATGACAAACATCGCGAAACTTATAAAAGATATGAGGTTAAAGTCTAAGTACAGCCAACAAGCCGTTTCCAATGGGTTAGGGATTATAAGAACAACTTATAATAACTACGAAAGAGGTGTCGTTGCTCCAACTTTTGAATTTCTTTGGAACTTAGCTAAATTCTATGAAATACCAGTTGATAAGTTTTCCATAGATTATAAGTCAAGTAATATTGTAAATTGGCAAAGTAATATAGAAAAATTGATTGATCATACTAGAACATACTTCTTAAAAGAGAATAACATTCTAATTAGTGATGATTCACTGATTGAGGTATTATCAGATATTGTTTCATATTTGGAGGAGCACACTCATGGGAAAAATGGATTTAATAAGTTCTGACAATAGTACAACTTGCACATCTGATTAGTTAGTGTAAAGTTTGAATAACTTTTTTCAAGACTGGACTAGTTTATTAATCATACAAAAGCCCATAGTTGGGTTTTTTCTTTGAATCCTTATCCAAAAGTGAAAAAAGTGTAACTTTTGCATTTGCTATATGATGATATAATAAGAAATATGGAGGTATCACAATGGATGTTAATAATATAGCAAGTCAAAATATATTTGATACTTATTCTTTAGTAATTGCAATAACTGCTGCGGTATTTACAATCACCTTATCTCAAATTTTATCTTTTATGAACTCATATAAGGAAAAGATACATAAACTGCTTATTTACCTTAGAATAGAGAGAAATAAGACCCTACTTAATAAAGTCGAAGTAGAAGGAGAATACAATAATATCCATCATTCGATAGAACTGTGCAAAACTGCATTGAGTATATTCAGTCATTTTGATTCTATTTCAGAAATATATCCTATAAGTAATATTAAGAAGTTATACGCTTTTAAGAGAATACTGAATAGATTTGAGTTGTATGCACTACCCAAAAACCTCAAGGGAAAGCTTACAGAGAGCGATATACTAATTCATATGTATGCATCTGATGCTTTTGAGATGATAGGGTGGTTAGAAAATTATACTGTACGTCTTACTACTGAATATAGTATGGTATTGATGAAAAACTACTTGGTTAATTCTTTTAGGCATAGAAAAATTAACAGAGTAAACGCTAAGCAAAATAATAGCGTTTCAAAAAGTATACTGAATGATTTTTTTGATTTCTATATTTACTATCGTGATCATGAAACATTCTTATCAAAAGATGAATATGATTTTTATGCTGTAAATTTTGAAAAAAAACAATTTGAAAGAATACTAATAATGTTTTCGTACGAGGAAAACTTTGAATCATTTATAGAACTCAGAGAAGGGTTCATTACATCAATTTCTGAAGAGATTAGTCTAACAGATAAAGAGGAAGTTTTTGACTTCATTAAATCTCATATATCTGCTTTGGACGAAGTATCCTCTAAGAATAAAGGGTATCTGAAGCATAAGAAAAGATTTATAAAGTCATATGAAAGAAAATGAATGAATTAATCAATTCAAGTGATCATTAGCATCGATGAGTATTCTTTTGAAGGAGGGAAATGAATGAATATTGAGGAAAAAGTGAAATTTATCAATGATAACATTGGTGGTTTTATTGAAACTGTCAAAATTGACTCGGAAATTAAATTGTTTAACAAGAGTATTATAGCTGAGAATTTCTTGACGAAATTATTGAATGTAGTTTACGACTTAAAACTAATAAATATTAATTCAATATTACCTAATGCAGTTGCAATTGATTTAGGAGATAAAGAAAATAGAATCGCTATCCAGGTAACGAATACTGCGGATACTCCGAAAATCCGAAAAACACATACAAAATTTATCGAGAAGAAATTATTCAATAATTTTGACCGATTGGTGTTTGTTGGACTGAAAGGGAAAAGTAATATCCAAAAGAACACAACTTTTTACACAGAAGGCAAGTTTGATTTCGATAAAGGAAGAGACGTTTTGGATTTAAAAGATATTTGTAAGGATTTATACAATCTAAACTCGATTGAGAAACTAGATCAAGCTTATGAAATCATAGAACAATATCTTGTAGGTATAAAAAGAGAAAGTAACTCACTAAAAAAATACAGTGAGTTGTTCACCAATCCGATTAAAAACTTTCTAGGTAATGATCCTACATTAAATGTTTCGAGGGAGTACGAGTTAGAGACTCTCGATTTTAATCTACTCATTCTAAGTGGAAAACCTGGATGTGGAAAATCTGTCTTATCCAAGCAACTAGTAAGGTCCAGTGCTTTTAAGAATAAGGAAGTACTTTGGATTAAAGGTGTTGATGATAATAAAATACTCGAGATGCTATTGTTCGTAGAAGAGAGTGAGTTTTATGACTTAGTTGTCTTTGATAGTTTTGAAAGGATAACAGGATCTAACTATGCCAAAGAAATATTGTTCAAAATAAGAGAACTGTTAAAGAATAATATTGTTAAAGTTGTTATAACTATTAGAGAATATAACACAGCATTCGTAAATGGTTTCTTTTTAGGTGTGGACAAGAAAGAGATTATTCATGTAACTGATTTTACTAAAGAGCAAGTGATATCCATCTTAGAAAAGTATGGAATTAATATCTCAAATGATAATATTGTCGAAGTGTTGAGGAATCCATTCTATCTTGATATGGTTATGAGTTTGGATATTGCTGACGAAGTATCAGGAAGTATAAGTGAGTACGACATTGTAAACAAGATATGGGATAACCTTCTTAGTGATGTATCTGACTTAGAACTGGCTACCGTTCAAAAGTCCCTACTTGAGCTTGCTCTTAAATCTGTAACTCAAAACTCAACCATCTTTACGATAGATTCTCTGAGTTACCCAATTGAATTACTAGTGGCAAGTGATATTTTGGCTTCCCAGAATACGATGTACAGTTTTAAATATGATAGAATTGTGGATATTATTATGATCAAGTACTTTGATATCGAGCTTATTCGTCATTCAGATGATTTGATCAATTTAGTTTTGGAAGTTCAAGACGACTTTGTTTTGTTGAGGTCTTTTGAGCTATGGTTACATTATATATTGACTAAAAAAACCAAAGAAGTATTTAAGTACTTCATTGATATATTTACTAATATGAAAATAGAAATGTTCTGGAAAAATATGCTATATGTAACACTTTTGTTATCCGACTCTATTTGGGGATTTCTTAAGAGTGAAAAAACACATATATTGAAGAATGATGAGTTCTTGCAATACTTGTTTGATATTGCTCATTCAATACCGAACAATTACTTTTTAAAAAACCCATCATCTGTTGTGAGTGGAGATAACTCGTTCTTAATAATTAATTCAACTCCTTCATTATATTTGCTAGAGTTCACGAATAAGTACGTATCTGATTTAAATCCAAAGATTCATAGAATGATATATAATACATTAGTTAAAGTTAGCAATGGGAATTTCCTTCAGGAGAACTACGCTAACACGACTTGTAAAATAATGATGAGAAGTTTTAAAAGAGTTGTGGAACAATCAAAAGGCCAGTACGTAATACGAGACAGAAAAAGTGCTGACAATTTGGTTGATGTTTTTTTGAGCTACTATAGTGGTGATATGAAATACTCCAAATCAGTAGTGGATGCATTGAGGAATAGAACAGAAACTACCGAATTCTCTGATAGATTATATACTAGAATTGTCGAGAAAGAGTATAAATTAATGTCAGCAAAATTTATCGAGGATTTCTACGAAGTAATTTCTGAATTGATTTTTGAGTATACTATTGAGTATGAGCAGGAAAAGTCGATATATTCTTATGGGAGTAACTTAGATATCGAGTATTCTTTTGGTGTCAATTACAATCAATTCCCTTTTTCTCCTAGTAGTACCGGAAATAACAATATATTCAATCTGCTCAGTGTCAATTATGGTGTCACGATAAAAAAACTAATAAATATTTTTAATAGTGCTGCAGAGAGATATCATGAATTGAGTCCTACTTACTCGTCAAGGAAGTATACCTTCAAATATAAAGGAATTGAGAAAGACATATATGATCGGTATAATTGTAATTATTTGTTAGCTTATAGAGGTCAAGGCGTGATACCAAACTTGCTTATTAGCTATTTAATGGGTATTGAGTATTATTTGCTATTAAATAAAGAGAATGACAAAACTGCTATGTTAGAAGAAATAATACAATCTACAAATAACGTGATGTTAATTGGATTAGTATTAAGTATATGCTTGGATAATCCGGAGAGATATGCAGATATTATCTTAGAGATTGCTTCGAACAATGAAATTCTATACCAGGATCTCCAAAGAGAAACAAATGAAACCATGAGTTTAAGATTTCATAACAATAGATATGAGTACATCGATGAAAAGCAAAAAAACATGCATTCTAATAGGAAAGACAATATATTTAAATCATTGTATAAACTACAACAAGGGAAGAATAATATTCTTATAAAGAAGATAAAAAGTTTTCTGATATCGAAGGATATTTCTATCGAAACTGAAGCATGCAAAGAGGATGAGGTTCTAAGAATTATTAAGCGAAATTGTAAGGAATATAATATAGACAATCTTAGAGTTACAGGTAAAGTTGAGGGTGGTTATATTGTAGAACCAGTTGTTGATGACCAAAAACTAAACGAAATGATTCAAGAAGATATTAAAAGTGTTAATAATAGTTACAGTTTAGTTTTAAATGGTAATAATTTAAGATCACAATTGGATGGAGCAAAGAAGCATTTTTCAACTCAACAAATTATTGAGCTTCTTCATATGCCAATGCAAGAAAATGATATATATAATGTTTTACAGAGAACAAACTCAACTAATGTTGCCATCCTTTATTTACGTGATGTTGATTCTAAGCTTGAAGAAGATAAGGAGTTGGCGATTAAATTAGTTTTAGGTCCTATTAAACGATACTCAGAAACTGGAATGTTTCCTGTTACGAAAATGGATTACTTTCTCGAAGTACTTGAATATTTTGACAAAAATATTGTTAATGATTTTCTACTTTGTCTAAGTACAGAATTTCAGTACGAAAGTATTCTAGCAAAGGCAATTAGAGATAACGATATAATCGGTGAATGCTTAAATAACCTTTTTGAGGAGAGTAGAAATCAATTCTTGAATAATGTTTATGATATCAACAATACTAAAATAGAAATTAGATTTTATTGGTTGAAAAACTTATTCAAAAGAATGACAAAAGACTACAATCTAAATACAAGGAATTACAAACACTTTAGAAGGATGTTAACTTTATCAAATTTACTTCTTAGATCAGATGAAATAATAGAAAACGTGTCTAAAAAGTTATTTAGTGAAGAAAGTAAAAAAGGAAGTTCAGTTAGATATGACCTGATGAAGGATTCTTATAAATATGTTGTTTCAAGAAAAGATACTTTCATCAATATTATAAACATGATTATATCTAATGCAGATAGAAACTCAATCAAAGTACTTAAAGATATTATTGAAGAGAGTATATTTGCTTTTACAGATCAAGGTATAAACTTTAACCCAATACAATTATTGATAGATAATGAGCTTGTTCCATTCAAATCATTTTTGGATAGGAATGTTTACATAAATACAGATAGTGTTATGAGACTTGTTATTGGTCGTTTTAGGCATTGGAATAAAAATTTATTAGAGCATCCCATGTTAAGAAGACAAACAGTTATAAATATTCTTGATAATTACACTGTTACTCCCGATTTATTAAATGGAATAACCTATTGTATCTACAAGTTTACTGATTCTTTTTGTAATAAGGATATTCTTTTATTACTACCATATATTAAATCTAGTTTTGTAATCGACGACACTCAGTACTTCATAGAAACGATAATTGGAAGAATTTTAATTGATTATGATGACTTGTCTAAACAAGAAATTGAAGATTTATTGATAATGACACAGAAGCTTGTTGTTTATTGCAATTCTATGAAGGGACTAGTTTATAAGATATGGTTACAGTCAAGGTTAAATACAATATAGCTTAGTTTTAAACAATATTGTTTTAGACTGTCTCGAAGTGGAAAACGCTTTACCCAATATCATTATACAATTTGTGATAGCAACCTATAAAAAAAATAGAAAGGACTCGAGAAAATGCCGTCATGTTTTGGTAAAAATATGCAAATTCAAAAAAGTTTTAATGGAGGATACCACTGGTATTGCTTTAAATCTAGGAAAGTACTACCTTATACAAGAAAAAATTCACCTATGAGAAAAATGTATTGGGACACTACTAAAGGAAAGTGGACTAAAATATAATGTTTGCAGCTAATAAGTAATATTAATATATTAGAAAGGATGAAACTATGAGTGATAAAAATATTAAGATTCCTAATTTGCCAAAGATATCTAGAGATTTAGGAAAGATTATACAAGAAAGTTCTAAGCACCTTAAAATACCTGATTTTAGTGCTATCAACTTTGAACCTCCTCCGTTTGTAGATCAGAAAGCCATATTACTTGAGGAACTAAATGATAGCTTAAATAATCAAAATAAAACTCTTTCAGCTCAAAATGAGCATCTTAACAAAATATTTAGTGAGATTGCTACCGAGTTTAAGAAAAATACTGACAATGATAGAAGCGAGAAAAAAAAGTTTTATACAACTCTTATAATAAGTATTATTGCACTTATTTCGTCTATTATTCTCCCGATACTACTCTCGTTATAAAACAAGTGCAATGATTATCCTATTATCAGAATTATAATTGTTAGCAGAATTTTTTTGTAAAAAAAGTAGTTGATTATGAGATACTGTAAAATTCAAAAATAACTAGAAAAATGTAATTGAAATTAAATAATAAATTCAGTGAGGTGAGAAAATGGATAAAAAAGAGTTGTTAGAACGGAGACATTACAATATGCTGTTTATTGGAAATGGATTTGATTTGCATTTCGGTCTCAAAACCAAGTACTCAGATTATATTGGACATTTCGAATCTGATGAAAATGCACCATCTAAAAACACTATACTAGATTACCTATCTGTTATTGACAAAAGTCGGATTAGAACTTGGATTGACTTTGAAGAGGAACTCAGCCAGTTCATAAATTTCATAGAAAAGCTGAGAGTTCTTGTAGAATTTCAAAGCATTGACGAGACATTTAAATCGTTACCCAGCGGATTATATTTGAGTAGAGAAAAAGTGGTTGCCTCCGTATCGGAAGATTCAATGTTCACGTACGTTTATAACAATTCAAAATTCACTAGAATTGCTCAGTACGTTGACTCTAAGATTATGGTTGATATAAATACATTTGAACAATGGGAGTTCATGTTAATTGAAGACTTCTATGAATTTAAAGAACATTTTAAGAATTACATTGGCAAAATCAATATGCAAATTAAATCTAAAACAAAAACTCTTGTTGTAAATATACATAAATATAATGTGCTTCTAGATATTTGCTTAAGTAACGAAATCGCAAATTTCAACTATACTAATACTGCACTTGAAATGTATGATAATTTCATTCCAAGAATAGCACTTGAACATACAAAGAACCACGACCACAAGTTTATGCACGGTGATTGCTCATCTGAAATTATTCTTGGAATTGGTTCTCAGAATAAAAACTATACTACCCTTTCTTCAAATTTTTATAAATCGACTCAACTTATTAAATACAATAATAGCGATTTGAAATTATTAGGTACGTCTTACAAATTCCAAAAAATCTTTTTCACATTTATAGGATTATCTTTTGGAAAATCAGATCACTATCTATTTTCAAAAATGAGGAGTCTTTTAGACAATCCTAATACATACAAAAGGTGTTATATCAGGGTTTACAAGTATGATGAGAAGTCTTATCTAGAATTCATTAATAACTTAAGAATATTTCTAGGCGATGATTTTCTTATGAAGCTTTGGGCGGACAAGAAAATAATTACTGAAGAATGGGTATCCAGTAAATAATCAATGTGGAAATTTTTATTGAGGATAGAACTGTTATTGAAGAAATATTATAACAGTGAGCATTCTTAAATAAGATAATAGAGTTCAAAACATAGAAAATCTATGAAGATTTTGATTTTTCATCTAGGAATCGTAAATGAGTAGTTGAAAAAATAGAAAACAAGTAATGCTTGGAGGAGTATTTATGATTAAAATTAGAACAGAATTTATAGATGGTTTATTTAGTAGTGAGTATTTTGATTACATAAAAGCTGATTTAACCAAAATTACTTTTATAAAAGGTAATGATATTGTACTGGAAAGAGTTATTCAAAATCCCTTAACGATAAGTAAGGAAATGAGAAAAATCGCATGCTGTTCTCATGATTTAATACATATAAATAAAAATAATTTTGAAAGCTATATAATAATTATGAAAGATTTGATTACTGTCGAAACTAAAGGAATGATGCAAGTGGAAGTTCATTTTAAAACTCTATTTGAAAACGACAAATCTCCAAAGTTCGTAGAACAATATCCAAACCTAGACAGTTCAAGAGAGCGCATCGATGAATTATATGATTTACTCAATCTATATAAGGAGAAGTAATCGTTTGCATAAGAAAAAGGAGTGTAGATTCTAAAAGTATTAAGAGTTATTTTCTTTTTATTGTTTAACTTATGAAAGCGAAATGTAAGTAGATATTATCTCTAGTAGTATCAACAAAATACTATCAATGAAAAAAGAACAATTATTTTGTTCTTTTCTTTTGAGGCCACAATTGAATTGTGTATACACTCACCTGCAGGTTTTTCCGTGTTTGACGTCAGTTTTAGACTAAATAGTCCGGTTATTAGGTATGAACTAAACTACAAAACTCTAAATAGATCCTCATGGAGTAACCAGGAGTCCAAAACATCGATGTTTTACCTGGATACTTTGTATATACAATATATCAATATTATTCAGTAAAGTTTCTTTTAGCTGCACTCATAGGACAACTAGAGATACAACTGTTCATAATACAGTGATTACAAAACAATGTTACTCGGTTAACTCTCTTTAATTCCTTGTTTTGATGCATTATTAGACGTCTGATGAGTTCAGAGAAAGATACTTCCTTATTGTTCCAAGTAACCTTTATACCTAATTTCTCATGCAACTCATTAAGTTCCTGAAGTAGCTTATAGTCATCACCTGATAACCTAAGATTGATTTGCTTAGACTTCATTTTGATACTACTCTATTAATATCATCATATTGTTGTAAATGCGACCTTTTGTCTCCTACATTTACTAATGCCTGAAGGAAGTAATTTAAATACTGACAAAGTGAAAAAAATAACTATTTCCTTAGGATTGAACTGATATAATAAGATTACGGTAGTTAGTCATTTTAACTGTTTTTCGTTATCTCATTATCAATGATACATCAAGAACAACAATACGAGGAGGAAATATGGACATATTGAGAATTTTAGGGGCATTACTTGTACCTATTTTGATAGCATTTATAACTAATAAGGACACTAATATTTTTAGGCACGTTATTTTAGTAAAATTACTCAGAGCTTTTATGCTTGTTTCACTTGCGGTATTGTTTCATCAAGTTCTAAAGCAACTAGAGTCTTTTACAAAAGACTGGAGTATCATTTTGATTATCATTATATCGAGTTTCATTCTTCATGAGATATTTATCTATTATGTTAAACTGTCATCCTCTACCAAGCTAGTATATGGTAGAGCCAAAAAAGCATTAAGAGTGCAACGAAAGAAGAACAAAGGAAAACTCTTTGAACTTATTAATAGAGATAATAATATACTTAAGAATATCTTTTACTTCATTTTTGAACTTGATATTATGATGATTATATTTGTTGCAAAAAGATTAATAGGTACCATTGCAATTAGTATAGTCATAGTTTACTCATTATATATAACTCCATCGATTAATTTTGAACAAGAAGTAGTAATAGTAGATTACTTGGTGTTTGGAATTACTGTACTACTTGGTGTAACTCTGGCTTATTTTTTGTCTATTCTTATTACATTTCCTTATTTAGAGCGAATAGAGTTTATTGGCGAGTACAAATCAATGAAAGACTTCATTTTGAAAGAGGAGCCTGTGGAAATAGTTAATATAGGTTCGAGCTCTACTCCTGATAAGTTCTTGATCAGAGCTAAAGACTTCTTTTATATGAGATTGTACATAATTGAGTACAACGATAAAGTAAGAGTTTTCAGAACCTCATCTTACTACACAGATAATCTTCTAGGAGAGTACTGCAATAATCTATATGACCTTAATGAAATAAAACATACTAACGTTAATAGAATGATACTAAGTAGTAACTATAATATAGTTTCAAATTGGGATTTCACTGACTAAATGAGTTGTTACTAATACTATTTTGAACATGTAATTGTACAAAACACACAAAAAAAGTTATTAGTACTAAAACAAGGAGGTTTACATGAACATACTATATATAAATAATCAAAGAACTCTTGGTGAGTACAGATTAAATTACAAGAAGAAAACATCATTACCAATTGAACTGAGGATATTACGCTACAATTTAAGCTTTCTATTCCTTCTTGATGAAAAGGCAAATCATAATGGATAAACCTAACAATAAAGCAACCAATAGCAAATTTAACAAAAAAGCGAGGGAATTTGTATCATATTTGATTGGAAAAAGTATTGATTTGGGCCTTGGTGCTATCTCTAAAACGATTTTAGGTGTCAATATCAATCAAGATATTGTCCAAAAAGGTATAAAAGAGCATCAGAAAGTGAGTCATTGGAAAATTTTTTTCGAAGTTAGAAGAATCTCTAGAAGAGAGAATCTAACACCAAACGAGATGTCAACCTTATATAGAAAACTATCTATTCTAAATACAATAAATTTTGGTATATTAAAAGGCGAAATCATTAGTAATTTTCTAAGAAAAAGGACTCGTTAGTAAGATTTTTTCATTACAATATTATTGTCATTTATTAGTCAGTAGAAGTTAAATGAGATATGAAGTAACAAAAAAAAGGTGAACATTTGTTCACCTTTAACTTATAAATGGTACCCCAGGAGGGATTCGAACCCCCGACACCCGCCTTAGAAGGGCGGTGCTCTATCCAGCTGAGCTACTGAGGCGTCTATTTAACGCTTATTTATTCTAACTAAAAATGTTCCATTTGTAAAGACAAATGTTTAAATATTTGTAAAAAGTTAAATCTAGCCTTATTATACATCATTAAAGACTTTTTTAACGCATAGGCTTTGTTTTTCAATGTATATTTGTTAAAATATCTTTGGATGCAAAAATTGATATTTTACGGAGGTTGATTATGAAAAAGCTAGTAATAATTGGTGCTGGTCCTGGGGGATATGAAGTAGCAATTGAAGCGAGTAAGGAAGAACTAGAAGTAATACTAATAGATAAGAACGAATTGGGTGGGACTTGTTTAAATTATGGGTGTATTCCTACCAAGACTCTTTATAAGACTGCAGAGATTATAAAGAATATTGATTCCGGAGCAAAGTTCGGTGTCAATGCTGAGTTTAAACTTGATTTAGATCAAGTGATGACCAATAAAAACGAAGTTGTTACAGGACTTAAAAAAGGAATTGAGTTTTTACTTAATAAAGGAAACGTAAAGTTTATAAAGGGTGAAGCTAAGTTCTTAACTGATAATACTATTGAAGTAAACGGTGAAACAATTGAAGCTGATTATTTCTTGATAGCTACAGGATCTGTTCCTAGAATGTTAAACATTCCTGGAAATGATTCTGAGATAGTAGTAACATCAAAAGAAATGCTTGAACTAACCGAAGTGCCGAAACGTTTAACTGTTATTGGTGGTGGAGTTGTTGGTGTTGAGTTAGCGTCTATATACAATAAGTTTGGTAGTGAAGTTACAATTGTAGAATTCCAAAAACTGTTACTAAGTACATTTGATGAGGACATTTCAAAAAGAATCAAACCTGCACTTAGCAAACAAGGAATTAAGATTATAACAAATGCTGCTGTAAAAGAAATTAAAGGAAATAATGTTCTATATGACCTTAAAGGAAAAGAAGGGTCAGTTGAGGCTGATTTAGTATTAATGTCAACTGGTCGCGCTCCTTATACAGACAAACTAGATATTTCTAGAATAGGAATTGAGTTTGATAAGTCTGGTATTAAGGTAAATGATAACTTTATGACTAATAAGAAGAACATATTCGCAGTAGGAGATTGTATAGGTGGAATGATGTTAGCTCATACAGCTACTTATCAGTCTTATAAGGTATTAGATCATATAATGGGGAGAACTAACGCTACGGACTTTACAATGGTCCCTGGTTGTGTGTTTACTTTCCCTGAAATAGCTACAATTGGCTTGACTAAAGCTCAAGCAAAAGAAAAGTTTGAAACTGTTGATGTAATTAAATCAATGTATTCCGCTAATGGTAAAGCGAATGCTATGGGTGAGGACGGGTTTATCCAGTTAGTAGTAGTTGATGATAAAATCGTTGGTGCTAGCATATTAGGTTATAGCGCAAGCACATTAATTCACGAAATAGCTTTAATTATAGGGTCAGGTAAATTACTATCTGATTTTAGAGATGTGATATTTGCACATCCTACATTGTCTGAAGTATTATCGCATGCAATAAGACATTAGAAGTATAACGCTTGAAGGGTATATACCTATATGGTAATATAAAAAGGAATGGAGTGTTAAATTTTGAGAGTAGTAGAAATATTTAAAAGTCTTGGTGAAAAAAACAGGATTAGAATTGTTAATATTTTATTAGAAACAAGAATCTGCGTATGTGAACTACAAGATGTACTCGGATTAGCACAAGTTACTGTTTCTAAGCATTTGGCAAAGCTTAGAGATGCAAACATCGTTAAAACTGACAAAGAAGCGCAGCGCGTGTTCTACAGCTTAACAGATGAAATAGCAACAAACGAAGAACTAAGGAAAATTATATTTTCATATCGTGATGGAGAAATATTTAAGAACGATATAGATAAACTTTCTAAAGTTAACTTACAAAAAAATGACTATGTATGTCCTAAGGAGCAATTATGAAAAAGATATTTATAGGACTAGCTGTGCTTATAGCTATTGTAGCGTTCGCTATATATAAAACTGCTAGTGTACCTGACAAAGTAAAAATTATGGAAAGTTATTCAACACTTAAATCAGAAGATCATGTGTTTGAATCAATAACTTTGGATGAACTTGATGAACTTATATTAACTGATGATGTAATTGTTTATTTTGGTTCACCAAAATGTCCAACATGTGTTTCAATTATGCCTGAGTTGGATAGATTAGCGAAAGCAAGTAATATTGATCCAATTTACTACGTTTATTTGGATTATACATCAGCGTTGGCTGGGGAATTCCAAAGAGAAGCAAGATATGACTACAAGGGAACTCCTTTAGTTGTGTTGTTTGAAGATGGAGAATATGTATATAGTAATTTCTCATATGAGAATCCAAGTTCAATTTATTACAATCTAGATTCAACATTTTATAAAGAAATAGTTAAAATGTTTGAAAACTTCCAATAAGAATAAAAAAGTCTTAAATGTTTAAGACAAATTATAAAAAGAGGAGATTTAAAAATGGAAAACGTTAAAGTTAAAGTTCCAAGCATGTCATGTGGACATTGCAAAATGAGTATTGAAAAAGCATTAACTGGTGCTAATGTAGACGGTACAGTTTTACTAGATACTAAGCAAGTAGAATTACCAACTGCTAAATTTGAAGTAGCTATAGAAGCTATTGAAGCTGCTGGATACCCAGTAGAAAGATAATTACAGATGCAAAAGCAGACATTTATACTAAATGTTTGCTTTTGATTTACTAAAATGGTATATTTATAACGGTAAAAAAGGAGTGATATAAATGAGTATTAAAGTAGAAAAATTAGAAAAAAGTAGAGTTAAATTAACTATCACGGTTGATGCAAAAGTATTTAACGCTGGGTTAGATATCGCGTTTGCTGAAGAAGTTAAACAAGTAGAAGTACCTGGATTTAGAAAAGGTAAACTTCCTAGAGCACAATTTGAAAAAAGATTTGGTGTAGCTAGACTATATGATATGGCAGTTAATCACTGTATCAATGAGTCTTATGAGAAAGCTATTGTAGAAAACAAAGTAGAAGTTGTTGGACAACCTAAAATAGATTTTGATTTTGATACTGTTGGTCCTGATAAAGAATTTACTTATACAGCTGATGTAGCTGTTAAACCTGAAGTATCATTAGGTGAGTATGTTGGGATTAAAGTTAAACATTTAGGTACAAGAGTACTTAAAAAAGATATCGAAGCTGAAGTTGAAAAAATGTTGGCTAGCAAATCTGAATTAGTTAATAAAAAAACAGATACTCTTGAAGACGGAGATGTTTCTATTATTGATTTTGAAGGATTTAAAGGAGACGTTCCTTTCGAAGGCGGAAAAGGTGAAAACCACCAGTTGAAAATTGGTAGTGGACAATTTGTTCCTGGATTCGAAGAAAAAATGATTGGTATGAAAGTTGGAGAAAAAAGAGAAGTTGAAGTAACTTTCCCCAAAGAATATCATTCTGAAGACTTAGCTGGTGCTGATGTTATGTTCAAAGTAACATTACATGAAATCAAAGTTAACAGTACTCCAAAATTAACTGATGAGTTAGTTAAAGAATTACCTGGAGACGCTGAAACTGTTGAAGCATTAGAATTAGAGTTAAAAGAAAAAATCAAAGCACAAAAAGAAACTCAAAAGAAAAACAGTATCATTGATACAGTAGTTCAAGCAGCAGCAGAAGCTTCAAAAGTTGAAGTTCCTTCTGAAATGGTTGATGCTGAAGTTGAAAGAATGGTTCAAGATACAACTAATCAAGCTAAACAATACAATTTAGAGATTGACCAGTTCTTACAATTCCAAGGTACTACATTGGATCAATATAAAGTTCAACTACAGACAAGAGCTGGAACAAGTGTTAAGTATCAATTAGTACTTGAAGCAGTAGCTACTAAAGAAGGACTTGAACCTACCGAAGAGAAATATGCTGAAACATATGAAATGTTGGCAAAACAATACGGTATGGAATTAGAGCAACTTAAACAAGTATTTGCTAAAGATATGGTTAAAGATCAATTGAAAACTCAATTGGCTGTTGAATTCTTAGTAGAAAAATCAATTAAAGAATAACTTACAAAACACTTTTTAACTAAAGTGTTTTCTTTTCATACGACTTTAAAAAGTGAAAAAAATGTAATAATTAAATATAACACTACACATAGATTTATTTGCTTATAAAAAGAGTATAATACAACTGTAAGCAATTAAATTTGATATAATAATGTATAGAGAGAAAAAAGAGGTGATACAGATGAAATCGAATGAAAAAATATTTGAGCGAGCATACCCTGCTTTAGCTATTCGAGGGATTGTACCTTTACCTGACAATGATATTAGATTAGAAGTTGGAAGAGAAATAAGTAAAAATGCACTTATGGAAGCTGAAAAAAACGAGAATGAAATCGTTCTTTTAGTTCAGAAAAATCCATTAACGGATAATCCTACACCATCTGATTTACATGAATTTGCGGTTATTGGTAAGATAATTATGAAAATCAAGTTACCAAATGGTAGCTATAAAGTTAAGATAAGAGCGAAAACTAGAGCTAAAGTTTTATATTATGTTTCTGAAGAACCATTCTTCACTGCATTTGTTGAGAACGTTCCATCTATTCAAGATGGTGTCGACGAAGAAGTTGCATTAATAAGAATGATGGTTAATCAAGTAATTGATAACTCAGATGATATATTCATTAATGGTAAAAATGTTGTTTCTGCCATTCAAGGTGGAGTTACATCTGAAAAGTTAGCTAATATTGTAGCTTTTAATTTAAAAATTCATGAAACTGAGAAGTTAAAGTATTTAACGACTCCATCAGTAAATGAAAGATTAAAATTAGCTTTAAAAGATATTGAAAAAGAGAAATACTTAAGAAACTTAGAAAATGAAATTAATCGTAATGTTAAGGAATCTATTGATGAAAATCAAAAAGAATATTATTTAAGAGAAAAAATGCGTGCTATTCAAAATGAATTAGGTGACAAAGCCAAGAAAGAATCAGAGATTGATCAATTAAGATCTAAGATTATGGCTAAAGGAATGCCTAGTGATATTGAAGAGAAAGCATTAGATGAGTTAGGTAGATATGAGTCACTTCCACAATCATCTGCTGAGAGTGGAGTTATTAGAACTTATCTTGATTTCTTAGTTGATTTACCTTGGACAGAAACTACTAAAGATAATGATGACATTGTTAACGCTGAAAAGATATTAAACGAAGGTCATTATGGTTTAGATAAAGTTAAAGAAAGAATCTTAGAATATCTAGCAGTTAAAATATCAACAGGGAAGAACCCTCAAACAATTCTTTGTTTAGTAGGACCACCCGGTGTTGGTAAAACAAGTTTAGCTAAAGGTATCGCTGATGCCTTAGGTAAGAGATTTGTTAAAATAGCTTTAGGTGGAGTTAAAGATGAGTCTGAAATAAGAGGGCACAGAAGAACTTACATTGGAGCATTACCTGGTAGAATATTACAATCAATGAAAAAAGCAAAAGTAATTAATCCTTTGTTCCTAATTGATGAAATCGATAAAATGAGTTCTCAATATAGAGGAGATCCTTCAAGTGCAATGCTTGAGGTGCTTGATCCTGAGCAAAATAGATATTTTAGTGATCACTACTTAGAAGAAGAGTATGACTTATCTCAAGTAATGTTCATCGCAACTGCGAACTATTTAGAAAATGTACCACCTCCACTTCGTGACAGAATGGAAATTGTACATTTGAGTTCTTATATTGAAGAAGAAAAATTAATGATAGCTAAACGTCATTTGATGAAAAGACAAATGGATGCACATGGACTTAAGAGCGATAGATTTAAAGTAACTGATGCTGCTCTTACTGAAATGATAAAAATGTATACACGTGAAGCTGGTGTTAGACAACTAGAACGTCTTATAGGTGCATTATGTCGTAAATCGATTAAAATGCTGTTAGAAGGCAAAATTAAGTCTGCTAGCATCACTAAAAAGAACTTAAAAGACTTTTTAGGTAAACAAATCTATTCTCACCATGTAAAAGAGGATAAAGATCTAGTTGGAGTAGTAACTGGACTTGCATATACTCAGTTCGGTGGAGATACTCTACCTGTTGAAGTAACTCATTACAGAGGTAATGGTAGATTAGTATTAACTGGTAAATTAGGAGACGTTATGAAAGAGTCAGCTACTGCTGCTCTAAGTTTCGTTAAATCAAATGCTAAAAGATATGGTATTCCTGATGATTTATTCCTTAAAAGTGATATTCACATTCATGTGCCAGAAGGAGCAGTACCAAAAGATGGTCCATCCGCTGGTGTAGCAATGACGACTGCGATAGTATCAGCTCTTACAAATAGAAAAGTAGATAGATTTGTAGGAATGACTGGTGAAATCACACTAAGAGGTAGAGTCTTACCAATTGGTGGATTAAAAGAGAAATCAATCGCTGCGTATAGATCAGGACTTAAAAAAATTATAATTCCAAAAGCTAATGAAAAAGATATCGAGGATATTCCTAAGACAGTAAGAGATGCTTTAGAGATCAAACCTGTTGAGTTTATTCATGATGTAATAGCTGAAGCTATAAGATAAAGTGAATTAAAGATTATATGATGTCAACTTATATTAGATTGTAAGTTGACATTTTTTTATTCAATAAAGATTAATGTATGAATAATGAATACCGGGTATTGCTTTGAATATATAATATCCTATAACAAACAAGGGAGAGTTCATATGAGAAAAGTGCTTATAATTTTAGGTGTAATCGCAGGTGTTTCTTTAATTTTAATTTTTAGTTTAAGAAAACCAGTATTAAGAGTTGGAATGGACTTAAACTGGGAACCTTTCGAAATGAAAGATTCAGAGGGAAATCCGGATGGTGTTAGTGTGGATATCGCATATGAACTGGGAAACTTCCTTGACACTAAAGTAGAAATAATTGATATTGAATTCTCGTTATTAATAGATGCACTTCTAAATGAGGAAATTGATGTTATTATTGCCTCAATGACCGGAACAGAAGAAAGATCAAAGATAATTAGTTTTAGTGATCCTTACATGTATTTTTCTGATTCAATACTTCTAAACAAAGATTTTTATACAAGTAACCAAATTACCACTTTAGCTGACTTAATGGCTATTGAGAATGTATCTTTCATTTCACCAGAAGGTCTTCTTCAAATTAAGATTGTTGAAAATATAATGAACAATCCAGTTATCACGATTGTACCAAACTCACTTTCTGCATTGTTGGAAGTTGTCTCTGGAAACGCTGATGCTTTCCCAACTGATTCTGGAACAGCAGGGAAGTTTCAATCAGAAAATTCTGACACAACAGTAGTGCTTTGGGATCCATTAAGATCTTATGGCATCAATATGGGTGTAAGAAAAGAAGACAGTACGCTTCTTAATGAAATTAATATGTTTATTGAACAAATGGAATCAAGTGGATTTTTTGATGAATTGAGCAGAAAATATGATGACATCATTAATGAAATTATCCCAGGACAGGATATGAAGTTTCTACTTAAAAAGGACTAAAGTGTTAATTCTAGGGTTTTAACAACGATTTATGTGAACTTTTCTGTAAATCTAGATACCTCAATTTATAATCTAAACAAAGATAAGGACAATCCTTATCTTTTCTTTTTTTTGTGTTAGAATGCTTGTGAGGTAGATAATATGAAAATAATGAGTGCAGAATATACAGTAACAGGAGTAAGAGAAGATCAATATCCAACAGATGGACTTCCAGAGTTTGTTATCTTAGGAAGAAGTAACGTTGGAAAGAGTAGTTTTATTAATAGCTTACTAAATAAAAAGAACCTAGCTTATACATCTGGTAAACCAGGGAAAACTAGAACGCTTAATTTCTTTATGATAAATAAGGATTTTTACTTTGTAGATGTTCCGGGATATGGTTATGCAAAGGTTTCCAAAAAACAAAGAGAAGAATTTGGTCAAATGATCGAATGGTATTTAACGAATAGAGAACAACTTAAGCGAGCATACATTATTGTTGATTTAAGACATAAACCATCAGTAGATGATGAGTTAATGTTTAATTATCTTAAACATTTTGGGATTGATGTAACTGTTATCGCGACAAAAGCTGATAAAGTAAGAAAAACACATCTTCCAAAACATATTAGATTAGTTGAAACAACTCTAGGTTTAACTAGAGGAGACAATTTGATTATCTATTCAAGTGAGAATTTACTTGGTAAAGATAATGTTCTTAAACAGTTAGATAGCCTTGTAAAAGGGGAAACAATTGACAATTTATAGCACTATGATAGAATATATTTAATAAATGTTATGAAATAGAGGAGTAATCTGATATCGTTTCTTAGAGAATAACTGGTTGGTGCAAAGTTATAGATGATTTAGATGAAGGTAGCTATGGAGCAGTCTAGGTGAACTTAGTAGCTTAGAACGTAAATCTTGCGTTAAAGATTTGAGTGCACAGGAGACTGTGAATTAAGGTGGTACCACGGAAAAATATATCCGTCCTTTTATAGGACGGATTTTTTATTGGAGGAAATATGATAGCAACTATTTTAGCAGGAATATTATTGGCGTATTCACTCGTCAAATCAGTGTATTTAATGAAAAGGAAAAGTGAAGAATCAGTTTTTGGATATGATACTTCAGGTTTATCAGATAAAGATAAGCGTGAATTCAGTAATCTAATAACAAATACGTTAACAAATCTTACGTTTTTCTATGGAACAATCGTTTATGTAGTAAATATTTATACAGATTACGGAATAATAACTGGAATTGGTCTATTAATACTAGTAATAATCCAAGATTATTACTTTACTAAGAGTCTTTTTCCTAGAGAATATAATAAAATAAGAGGAAACTAATATGAAACCAAAACTAATTCAATTAGAAATTGATATGAAACCAAAATACAATCATTTAGAAGTTGAGACAGGAAAATATGAAAAATGGTTAGAGGGCGGATACTTTAAATCTGGAGATTTAAGTAAAAAACCATTCTCAATCGTTATCCCACCTCCAAATGTAACTGGAAAGTTGCATTTAGGACATGCATGGGATACTACTCTGCAAGATATAATAATCAGAAGAAAAAGAATGCAAGGGTTCGATGCTTTATGGCTTCCAGGAATGGATCATGCTGGTATCGCTACACAAGCAAAAGTTGATGCTCGTTTAAAAGAACAAGGAATCAATAGATATGACCTTGGTCGAGACAAATTCTTAGACGCTGCATGGGCATGGAAAGATGAATATGCTGATAACATTGAAACTCAGTGGGCTAAAATGGGATTATCTTTAGATTATTCTAAGGAGAGATTCACTTTAGATGAAGGTTTAAACAAAGCTGTAAATCATGTATTCATTAAACTATATAATGAAGGACTAATTTATAGAGGATTTAGATTAATTAACTGGGATCCTCAAGCAAATACTGCCTTAAGTAATATTGAAGTTGAACATAAGGATATTGAAGGTGCTTTTTATCATTTTAAATATCCACTTGTAGATGGATCTGGATTTATGCAAATCGCTACTACTAGACCAGAGACAATGTTTGGTGATACTGCTCTAATGGTTCATCCGGATGACAAAAGATATACTGATTTAGTAGGTAAATTCGTATTTATTCCTGGAACAGATAAACAAATACCAATCATCTTAGATGATTATGTTGATATGGAGTTTGGAACTGGTGTTGTTAAGGTAACTCCTGCTCATGACCCTAATGATTATGAAGTAGGTATAAGACACAATCTTGAAATGCCACTTTGTATGCATGATAATGGAACTATGAATGAATTAGCTGGTAAATATGATGGTATGGATAGATTTGTTTGCCGCAAGGAACTTGTTAAAGACTTACAAGAACTAGGACTTTGTCCTGAAGTTGAAAAGATTATTCATTCAGTAGGACATAGTGAGAGAACTGGAGTTCCAGTTGAGCCTAGATTAAGTGAACAATGGTTCGTTAAGATGGATTCTTTAGCATCTGATGCTTTAGCTAACCAAAAAACTGATAAGGCAATTAACTTCGTACCAGAAAGATTTGAAGGAACATTCACTCGTTGGATGGATGATACAAGGGACTGGTGTATTAGTCGTCAACTTTGGTGGGGGCACAGAATTCCAGCCTGGTATAAAGGCGATGAAATAAAAGTACAACTAGAATCACCGGGACCGGACTGGAAACAAGATGAAGATGTACTTGATACATGGTTCAGTAGTGCACTTTGGCCGTTCTCAACACTAGGGTGGCCTGAACCTACTAAGGACTTAGAAAGATACTATCCAACATCAGTATTAGTTACTGGATATGACATTATCTTTTTCTGGGTTGCTAGAATGATTTTCCAAGGACTACACTTTACTGATAATAGACCATTTCAAGATGTACTTGTTCATGGACTAATAAGAGACTCAGCTGGTAAGAAGATGAGTAAATCATTAGGTAATGGGGTTGACCCGATGGACGTTATTGAAAAATATGGTTGTGACTCATTAAGATACTATTTAACAACTAACTCTTCACCAGGTATGGACTTAAGATACCAAGAAGAAAAAATCGAATCATCTTGGAATTATATTAATAAGATTTGGAATATATCAAGATACGTTTTGATGAACGTAGATAAAAAATATGAAATAGATTACGAAAACTTAGAAACAGTTGATAAATGGATTTTGTCAGAGTTAAGTGAAACTATTAAATCTATCGATAAATACTATGATAAGTATGAATTCGTTGAAGTAGCTAGAATTCTTTATCAATTTAGTAAAGAAACATTCGCTGCTTGGTATGTTGAAATGAGTAAAGTAACATTAGGAAGTGAATCTAAACAAACTGAAGCTGTATTATTACATGTTTTAGAATCTATTCTTAAACTGCTTCACCCATTCATGCCATTTGTTACCGAAGAAATATACCAAATGTTACCAGGATCAGGAGAATCAATCTTAATTGCATCATGGCCAACTGAAGACTTCAAGGATGATAAATCACAAGCTCAAGTAAACGTGTTAATTGACGTTATTAGAGGTATTAGAAATATCAGAAATGAAAAAAATGTTGGATTAAGTAAAGGGATTGATATTTATATTAAATCTGAAACTACAGAAATAGAAAATAACCTTAAGGAAATGACTACTTACATTAATAAGTTTACAAACCCATCGAAACTAGTATTTGGTGAGTATACTGAATCTGATAATGTAATCACAATCGTTTTAAAAGGTGTAACAATTGTTTTACCATTAGCTGGGTTAATTAATATTGAAGAAGAAAAAACACGTTTAAACAAAGAATTAGGACGTCTAACAGGTGAAATCAAACGTGGTACAGCGATGCTTGCTAATGAGAAGTTTACTTCTAAAGCACCAGCAGCTAAAGTTGAGGCTGAAAGGGAAAAACTAGACAATTATAAGAAGCAATTTGAAGAGGTAAAAACCATTTTAGAGGCACTTTAGTATTAATGTAAGTGCTTTCTTTATCTTTGTATATATGATAAAATATAAGAGCTAAAAAAACTATACAAAGGAGTGGAAATTAATGAAAGGTTACAAATCAGAACAAATAAAAAACATTGCTGTTTTAGGACATCAAGGCAGTGGTAAGACATCTTTAATAGAGTCTTTACTGCTGAACACCAAAATTATTGGTACAAAAGGATTATTAACTGCTGGAACTACTGTGTCAGACTTTTTAAAAGAAGAGAAAGATCATCAGATGAGTATTTCAAACTCTTTAATTCCAATCGAATTTGAGGGCTTTAAATTTAACTTCATCGATACTCCTGGGTTCTTAGACTTAACTGCAGAAGTTACTGCTGCATTAAGAGTTGCGTCAGCTGCTGTATTAGTAGTAGATGCACAAGCTGGGGTCCAAGTAGGTACTGAGAAATATTGGAACTTTTTAAGAAAATATTCTGTACCAACTATTCTATTTATCAATAAAATGGATAGAGAAAACATTGAATTTGATAAAGTAATTAACGAATTAAAAGAAAAATTTGGGAACGGATGCATGCCATTAGGTTTACCAATTGGTGTTGCTGATGAATTCAAAGGAATCGCTAGAGTATTCAGTGGAAAAGAAAGAATTTATACTGATGGTACTTATGTTGTTCAAGAACTACATGAATCTAAAGAACAAGTAGAAGCATATAGAGAAAAAATGATGGAAGCTGTTGCTGAAGCTAGTGATGAACTTATGGAAAAATACTTTGAAGGTGAACCATTCACTTCTGAAGAAATTACTTTAGGTGCTGAAATGGGAATGGCAAACGGGACTGTTACTCCAATCTTAATTGGTTCTTGTGAGAAAAACATTGGTACAAATGAACTTTTAGAAATTATTAAAGAAATAGTTCCGGGATCTGCAGCTAAAAAAGTTCAATTTGCAGATACTGCTAGAGCTGTTGACGTAATTGAAGATACTAATACACCATTTAGTGGAATAGTATTCAAAACAGTAGTAGACCCATTCTTAGGACAACTGTCTTATGTACAAGTTAAAACGGGCCGTGTAGAAAAATCTAGTTTACTTCATATTGTAGGTAAAAAAGATAAAATAAAATTCAATCAGATTCTTTTCTTTAGAGGTAAAGAAACTGCTGAAGCTGACTATGTATCTGCAGGAGACATTTGTGTTTTCACTAAAGTAGAAGGTTTACATACTGGAGATACAATTGCTGATATGAGCGTTGATACTAAATTAATGGGACTTCCTGTTATTACTCCAACACTGTATTATGCGCTAATACCTAAAACGAAGAATGATGATGACAAAATAGGTAGTGCATTAGCTAGAATCGTTACTGAAGATAGATCAGTAGAAGTATTAAGACCAAAAGAAACTGGACAATTACTGTTTGGTGGACAAGGGCAAAAACATATTGAACTTTATATCGAAAAACTGAAAAATCAATTTAAAGTTGAAGTTGATTTAGAAGATATGGAAATCGTATACCGTGAAACAATCAAAGGTAGATCAGATGTTCAAGGTAAATATAAGAAACAATCAGGTGGTAGTGGACAATACGGTGATGTAAAAATCAAGTTTGCTCCAACAACTGAAGAATTTGAGTTCGTTGAGAACATCTTCGGGGGATCAGTTCCTAGAAACTATATCCCAGCTGTTGAAAAAGGTTTGTTAGAGTCAATACAAACTGGTGGTTTAGCAGGTTATCCTGTAATTGGATTACAAGCTACATTATATGATGGATCGTATCATGCAGTAGATTCATCAGAATTAGCATTTAGATTGGCAGCAGGTCTTGCATTCAAAGAAGGATTTATGAAAGCAAAACCTACATTACTTGAACCTATCATGGATGTTGCTATTAGAGTACCTAATGAGTACACTGGTGATGTTATGGGTGATATGTCAAGACGCCGTGGGATTGTTAGAGGTATGGAACCAATTGGTAATATACAAGTTATCAAAGCTAAAGTTCCTCAAGCAGAAATGCTTACATATACAATGGATCTTAAGTCTTTAACACAAGCTCGTGGTTCATTTGAGATGAAGTTTGATTCTTATCAAGAGTGTCCTCATGATGTATCAAAAGCAGTTATCGCAAGAAGAGCTGCTGAAAAAGAATAATATAAAAGAGAGTTTCGGCTCTCTTTTCCTTTACTTATACTAATTTTTTGATAAAATGTTTAAGAGATTATTAGGGGTGTATTATGTTAAAAACAATAGAAGACTGTTTTGAGTGGTTATATGAACCACGAGAATTTGATGTAAAATTTGATTTAAGTAGAATGTATAAGGCGATGGATGTTTTTAATTCGCCAATAGATTACAAATGTATCCATGTTGCCGGTACTAACGGTAAAGGATCGACTGTTTCTTACTTAAAGAACATGTTAATTACCGCAGGATATAAGGTTGGGACCTTTATATCTCCTTTCGTTGTAATATTTAATGAAAGAATAACTTTGAATAACCAGTATATATCAGATGAAGACTTTATTAGACTATGTAATCATGTGTATATTAACTTAAATGCAAGTAACATAGAGATATCTTTCTTTGAGATTCTAACTATTATTTCTTTCTTGTATTTTGAAGAAAATGAAGTTGATTACGCAATTATTGAAACTGGAGTTGGTGGAAGATTAGATTCAACTAATGTTATCAATAAAGAAGTTGCTTTGATTACTAATGTAGGACTTGATCATTTGGAAATGCTAGGAGACACAATCGAGGCTATTGCTAAAGAGAAATTAGGAATTGTGAATGATGTTTTAATAAGTTCAGTTCAAGATGAACTAAGACCGATGTTTACTAAGTACACAAGTATGCGTGGATCAAAGGTTATTTATACTGAAGCTGTTGATGAACTTATAAATACGATTGATTTGACAACTTTTTCATATAAGGGTTTAAATGTACAATTGTCAATGCTAGGAGAACACCAAGCTAAAAACGCAGCACTTGCGATTGATGCAATTAATTTCTTAAAAGAAGAAAAAGGATTAGTTATAAGTAATGAACAGATGCTTAAAGGTCTGAAGAACTCATTTTGGCCAGGTCGATTAGAGAAATTAAGAACTAATCTATACGTTGATGGAGCACATAACGCTGAAGGAGTTACTTCACTGATAAACTTCATCAAGAAATTTCCAATCAAAAAACAAATAGTATTTTCTTGTCTAGCAGATAAACCAACTCAAGAAATGGTTTCATTACTAGATTCAGTAGCTGATGAAATTATATTCACTGAATTTGTTTATCCAAGATGTGAAAAAGCAGTTAACTTATATAATTTATCTAATCATGAGAATAAGAAATTAGTGGAAGATTACAAAGAAACCTTTAAACTAGTTGATGAAGATGCACTTACAATATATTGTGGGTCGTTGTACTTTATTTCAATGATAAGACAAAACAGCTTTTAAAAGCTGTTTTTTTTTAGTAATAATTGCAAAGCCAATAATAATATAATTGGAGGTGTAATATGCTTATTAAAGAAATCAATATAACCGATAGACCTAGAGAAAGAGCTATAAATTTTGGAATAAATACATTATCAAACAGTGAGTTGTTAGCAATACTGTTTAGAACAGGTACAAAAGACATGTCAGCACTTGAACTTGGTAACAGAGTGCTGCAAAAACATAACTTAAATGTAATCAGTAAGTTAACAACTGCTGAGTTAACTGAAATACCTGGTATTGGTGATGCAAAAGCACTTACTTTGTTAGCAGCATTTGAATTGTTTAAAAGAAATGAGAGAACCAGTAGACGTAAGGTGGTTTCTCCTGAGGATGTCTTCAAATATCTAAGAGCAGAACTATCAGGACTAAAACAAGAACACTTTGTCGCAATTTATCTGGATACCAAGAACAATATCATCTCATCTAAGACGATATTTATAGGAGGACTCAATGTTTCTATTGTTCATCCAAGAGAAGTGTTTAAGTGGGCTGTTAAATTATCAGCCGCTTCAATCATAGTAGCCCACAATCATCCAAGTGGGGATCCAACACCTAGTCCTGCTGATATTGAAGTTACAAAGGCTTTGTATGAAGCAGGTAAAACTATGAGTATAGAATTGTTTGATCATATAATCATTGGGGAAAACTCATTCTTAAGTATGAAAGAACTAGGGTATGTTTAGTTGATTTATGCACCTATATTTAGTATAATTATTAAGCAATAAATATTAATTTGTTCCGTTGACTTGATAAGTTGATTGTGCTATTATTAGTTGTTGCATATCGCGACCGCACAGATAAGGTTTATAAATGCCTCAAAGGCTACCTTAATGGCGTGTTTAAAAATAATAAACGAGGAGGTGCATTTATATGTACGCAGTAATTGAAACTGGTGGAAAACAAGTAAGAGTAGAACAGGGTACTGAAATCTACGTAGAAAAAATTGATATAGAAGCCGGAAATAACATTGTGTTCGATAAAGTTCTTTTAATTTCAGACAAAGGTATCAAAGTAGGTACTCCATATTTAAATGGTGTAACTGTTGAAGGTACTATTGAAAAACATGGTAAGCAGAAAAAAATCATTGTTTTCAAAATGAAAGCTAAAAAGAAATATCGTAAGAAACAAGGTCATCGTCAAGCATACACTAAAGTTGTAATTAATAAAATTAACGCTTAATGATTAAAGTAAAACTCTCAAGAGATTTACCAATTATGTTTGAAATGACTGGTCATTCACATTTTGCAGACGCTGGTACTGATATAGTATGTGCAGCTGCAAGTTCAATTACAATCACATCCTTCAATGCGATGGCAAAGTTTTTAGAAAAACTAGATTACGAAGTAATTGAACAAGATCGTTACTTAAGTGTAGTGATAAAAAAAAGCAATAGAGAAGTAGGCTTATTGTTAGACAACCTAATGGAAACGTTAGAAGAGTTGGCTAGACAGTATCCTAATAATATAAAAATAATAAAATAGGAGGTGTTTCTTATGTTAAGATTAAACATCCAGTTGTTCGCATCTAAAAAAGGTGTAGGTTCGACTAGAAATGGCCGTGACTCAGCGTCAAAGAGACTTGGTTCAAAAAAATCAGATGGACAATTTGCAACAGCAGGTTCAATCCTTTATCGCCAAAGAGGAACGAAAATTTTCCCTGGTAACAATGTTGGTATCGGTGGAGATGACACTTTATTCGCTAAAGTTAGCGGTATTGTGAAATTCGAACGTAAAGGTAGAGACAAAAAACAAGTATCTGTTTACGAAGTAGAATAATCCTAAAGTACACTCTGTGTACTTTTTTTATGGTATAATTTACCAGGTGATATTATGATAAGAATAGCTAAAAAAAGCGAGCTAGATGTACTCGATTCAATAGCTTATAAAGTAATAAATGATATGATTAATTGTGGTATTCCACAGTGGGATTATAATTATCCTAGGAGAGAACATTACCAAGCAGATATTACTGATAAATGTTTATATGTTTGTGGTGATAATCAAGTTCTTGGAGCAATATGTTTGAAACCTCAGGATGATCCACCTTATAATGAACTAGATAGCTGGACTCACAAAGAGTCGTTAGTTGTTCACAGGGTTATAGTTGACCCCACAAGTTCAAGATCAGGTATAGCACGCGAGATGTTTCAGTTTGCTGAAACTTTAGCGAAAGAATTAGGATTTGAAAGCATTAAAGTAGATACGCATAAAGAAAATTACAAGATGAATGGTTTCTTAAAGAAACTTGGATACATAGAAAAAGGCTATTTAACATCGATTGATCGTATAGCTTTTGAAAAAATAATTTAGTTGGTGAAAATATGTTTGTAGATTTAGTAAAATTATCCGTAAAAGCTGGAGATGGTGGAGACGGTATAGTAGCGTTTAGACGCGAGAAATACATTCCGATGGGTGGACCATCTGGAGGTAGTGGTGGAAATGGTGGAGACATTATTTTTATTGGAGACGAAGGTCTTAGTACACTACTTGATTTAAGATATAATAAAATCCTTACTGCCGATATTGGTCAAAGAGGAATGCCTAAAGGAATGCATGGTAAAAATGCTAAACATTCCTATTTTAGAGTACCTATTGGTACAACAGTTTATAATCAAGATACTGGTAAAGTTCTTGGAGATATTACTGAGCATTTACAAGAAGTTGTAATTGCAGCAGGTGGACGTGGTGGACGTGGTAACATTCAGTTCACAACAAGTAAACATCCTGCTCCAGAAATTTGTGAAAAAGGTGAACCAGGAAGAGAGAAAGATGTTAGATGTGAACTTAAAGTTCTAGCTGATGTTGGACTTGTTGGTTTCCCAAGTGTTGGAAAATCTACTTTAATTAGTGTTGTTTCTAACTCAAGACCAAAAATAGCTGATTATCACTTTACAACTCTTAAACCAAATTTAGGAGTAGTTGGTATTGGAGATAAGTCATTTGTTATGGCTGATTTACCTGGATTAATTGAAGGTGCATCACAAGGTCATGGATTAGGGTTCCAATTCTTAAGACATATCGAAAGAACAAGAATTATTATTCATGTTATTGATATATCTGGTCAAGAAGGAAGAGATCCTATTAAAGATTTCCATACAATAAATGGAGAACTTAGAGACTATAACTCTAAATTACTGTTAAGACCTCAAGTTATCGCATTAAATAAATTTGATTTACCACAATCAAAAGAGAATTATAAAAAATTCAAAGAAGCTATTAAAGGATATCCAATATTCCCAATCTCAGCATTTACTAGAGATGGTGTTCAAGATTTACTTTACAGAGTAGCTGATGAACTAGAAATAGCTAAATCAATCGATTTCCTTGCAGAAGCTGACGTTGAAGGTGTTGTTGAATATAACTTCTCAGCAGATGAAAGAAGCTTTACAATAGATCTTGATTCAGATAACGTGTACTTAGTTAGAGGAGATATGGTTGAGAAACTATTCAAAATGACTGATTTTGCACATGAAGAAGCAATTAAACGATTTGGACGACAATTGCGTGCTCTTGGTATAGATGCCGCACTGCGTGACTTAGGACTTAAGCATGGAGATGTTGTTAGAATCTTAGAATACGAGTTTAACTTTATCGACTAATAAGCGTATTATGCGCATATTATAATATGGGACTCATGAACATGAGCCTAAAATTAAGGAGATTAAAATGAAAACAAGAGAGTTAGTTTTAAACGCGATATTTATCGCAATCATTGCCATTATGGCGTGGGTACCACAACTTGGGTATATTCAAATATTCCCAACATTAGGATTCACGATTATCCATATTCCGGTAATTGTTGGAGCATTAGTTTATAAAAGAAGCGGATTGGTATTAGGTACAGCATTTGGACTTAGTTCATTGTTTGTAGCATTATCAAGACCAGCTGGACCAATTGACTTTTTGTTTCAAAACCCTTTAGTATCAGTATTACCAAGAATTATATTTGGACTTGTAATAATCTATCTATATAGATTCTTCATGAGTCAAATCAAAAATAAGAATTTAGCAATTGGTTTAACGGCCTTTATCGCAACTCTAATTCATTCTGTATTAGTATTATCAATGATCTATGTATTTGGTGTTGATTTACTAGGTGGATCTGAACTTGCATTAGGCGTAATTGGATCAATCTTGTTAACAAACGCTAGTATTGAAGCATTCGTAGCTGTTTTAATCGGAGTACCGGTAATTAGGAGATTAAGTGCGTTTATTAATTGATATAGGTAACTCTCACATTGTAATTGCTATCGCTAAAGATGTAATTAAAGATGTGATTAGAATCAATACTAATAAACAATATACTGCCTACGAATACAGTATATTCTTAGACCCTGTTTTAGATACAGTTAATTTTGAAGGAGCTATCATATCATCAGTTGTTCCTGAAGTTACAAGCTCAATGAATGATTACTGCATGAACTTTTTAGGGCTTTCTACAATCGTAATTGGTCCTGGAGTTAAAACGGGTATTAATATTAAAACAGATAATCCAAAAGAAGTAGGATCAGACATAATTTGTACGTCTGTGGCTGCAAGTGAATACGACGAAGCATTAATTGTCGATTTAGGTACGGCTACTACATTTACTTATGTTAAGAACAAAGTAATAAAAGGCGTTACTATTGCGACTGGACTTAAAACTAGTATGAAAGCACTAATAAATGATACTTCATTACTACATGAAATAAGCCTAGAACCTAGTAAGGAGTATTTAGGTACTAATACTACTGATAGTCTTAAAATTGGACTAGTAAATGGCCATGCTTACATGGTTGAAGGTTTCATTGAAAGAATTGCTAATGAAAACACGATGGTTATTTTAACCGGTGGGTTCTCTAAACTAGTTAATTCTATACTTGATGACAAATACACGGTAAACGAAAACTTATTATTAGAAGGATTAAATAAGATTTATTCAAAAAACAGAAGGTGATTACATGCTCTTATTAATTGACATCGGTAACACAAGTACAAAAGTGAAATTTGAGACAGTTACTAGTCTTGATTCAAATCCAAGTTATAAAGTAAGTGATCTTGTAAATATTTTAGGAGAATATAAAATATTAGGTGTAACTGAAGTAGAAGCAGTTGTTATATCATCAGTTGTACCGAAGTTAACTGAAGTTTATATTGAATATTCTAAGAAGATATTAAATGTTGAACCCTTAATAGTAAATGCTGAATCTTCAAGATATGAAGTGACAGATGACGTTGGAGCTGACATAATAGCTACAATGAATGCTTGTTTAGGTGAGACTATCATTATTTCACTAGGTACTGCTACAGTTTTAAATTACGTTCAAGACGGTGTTTTTAGAGGAGTAATTATTGCCCCTGGAGTATATACATCAGTAAGATCATTAATAGAAAACACAGCACTTTTAGATACATTTACGATTGAAAAACCACCATCGGTGTTAGGACTTAACACAGTTGAATGTTTACAGTCAGGTGCTATTTATGGACATGCTGCTATGATTGATGGACTAATTGACAGAATCAACCCTGGAGATAACGTTAGAATTGTTGCAATGGGTGGCTTTGCGGAAGAGATAATTCCTCTTTGTAATAGACCAATAGAAATTGACAATGATCTTTTATTTAAAGGCTTAATTAAGATATATGAACACTCTTTATAGAGTGTTCTTTTACATTTATTGAATGATTAATCTATGATATAATTTATTGACAATATTAAGGAGTCATTATGGAAAAAATAGACAAGACGTTATATACACCAATGATGCAACAATATTTAACAATCAAGGAAGAACATCAAGATGCAATCGTATTTTTTAGATTAGGCGATTTCTATGAGATGTTTTTTAGTGATGCTCTTTTAGCGTCACGAGAACTTGAGATTGCTTTAACTGCACGCGATGCTGGTGCAAAAGACAGAGTCCCAATGTGTGGAGTTCCACATCATGCAAGCCAAGTTTATATTGAAAGATTAATCGAAAAAGGATATAAAGTGGCGATAGTGGAACAAGTTTCGCTTCCAAGTGAGGCAAAAGGGATCGTTAAAAGAGACGTTGTAAGAGTAGTAACTCCTGGAACCTATATTGATTCTAATTTAAAAGATACAGATCACATCTATTTAGCGTCAATTCATTATGATAGACAATATTACTTATGTTATGTAGATTTATCAACTGGTGAGAGTTTCGCTACTGCCGTTGATACTCCATCTGCTTTAATAAATGAACTTATCGCGATAAATGCAAAAGAAATCATAGTGTCAAACACATTTGACCTTACTGAATACCAAAACTACATTAACTCGTTTGATGTTACAGTTTCGTTTATGGATTCATTTGAAAACAATGTTCTCACAAAACACGCAACTGCTGAATACCAACATGTATTCGGAAGACTATTGAATTACTTAATGTTAACTCAAAAAAGACAAATTATGCATCTTCAAGTTGTTAAGAACTATGATGCTAACACATACTTGAAACTAGACGCTTATTCATTAAAAAATCTTGAACTGACTGAAACTTTAAGGTCAGGTAGTAAAAAAGGATCACTTCTATGGTTTTTAGATAAATGTCAGACAGCTATGGGAAGTAGATTCCTTAGAAAAGCTATCGAAAGACCGCTTATTGAAAAAGTTGAGATAGAAAATAGACAAAATGTAATAGAAAACTTCAAAAAAGAGTTCTTTATCAAAGAAGAAGTTAAAGAATACTTAAAAAATGTATATGATCTTGAGAGAATTATAGGTCGTGTTTCATATGGTAATGTAAATGCTAAAGATCTAGTACAACTTAGAACATCTTTATCAGTTTTACCGTATTTAAAGGAAACAATGGAAAAATTATCGTCAAATGGTGCTAAGAAGTTATCAAGTGAGATAATTGTTCACTCGGAACTGTATGATTTATTAGAAACTGCTCTTATAGATACACCTCCATTAACTATTAAAGAGGGTGGTATTATAAAAGCACTTTATTCTGATGAACTTGATAATATTAAGTCTGCTTCAATTAACGGGAAAAAATGGTTACTTGAACTTGAAGCACGTGAGAGAATAAGAACTGGTATTAAAAAACTTAAAATAGGGTATAACCGCGTATTTGGTTATTATATAGAAGTTACTAGAAGTCAACTTGGCTTAATTAATGATGATTTTGGATACGAAAGAAAACAAACACTTAGTAATTCAGAGAGATTTATCTCACCTGAATTAAAAGAGATGGAATCTATTATTCTAGGTAGTGAAGAAAAGTCAGTAAAACTTGAGTACGAGCTATTCTTAAACGTTAAGGATGAAACTTGTAAATATATTGAATCACTTCAAAAATTAGCTAAAGTAATAAGCGAAATTGATTTCTTACAAGGATTAGCTACTGTAGCTGAAGAAAATAGGTTAGTTAAACCTACTTTTTCAAATGACGTAAACATTATTGATGGGCGTCACCCAGTAGTAGAAAAGCTGCTTAACAGTAAGTATGTTGAAAATGACTGTCTAATGAATGATCAAACATCGATACTACTTATAACTGGTCCAAACATGAGTGGTAAGTCTACTTATATGAGACAACTAGCGATAATTGTAATAATGGCTCAAATTGGTTCATTTGTACCTGCTAAATCTGCTGAACTTCCTGTGTTTGATAAGATATTCACAAGAATAGGTGCGGCTGATGACCTTATCAGTGGTCAATCAACATTTATGGTTGAAATGATTGAGGTTAATAATGCTTTATCAAATGCTACAAAAGATAGTTTAATATTATTTGATGAAATAGGTAGAGGTACAGCTACATACGATGGAATGGCATTAGCTCAAGCAATTATTGAGCATATTCACGAACACATTAAGTGTAAGAGTTTATTCAGTACTCATTATCATGAACTTACTGAGTTAGAGCACCATTTAGGTACTCTAAAGAATATTCATGTTAGTGCTAAACAAAGTAAAGGGAAAATAGTCTTTTTCCATAAAATAAAAGATGGTGCAGTTGATAAGTCTTATGGTATAAATGTAGCCAAATTAGCGCATTTACCAAATAACTTAATAAAAAGAAGTAATGTTATCTTAAAAGAATTAGAGAAAATCGGAAAAGAAGCTGATATGAATATTTTTAATATCGAAGAAGAGCCGGTTGATCCTATTATAGAAGAAATTAAAGCTATTAACGTTGAATCACTAACTCCACTTGAAGCAATTAATGTTTTAAGTGATTTAGTTAAGAGGGTGAAGTAATGGATAAGATAATTAGGCTCGATGATAATATCTCCAACATGATAGCAGCTGGTGAAGTTGTTGAAAGACCATTAAGCGTTGTTAAAGAACTTATTGAGAACTCAATTGATGCTAATTCAACTACTATTGATATCTTTTTAGAAGATTCTGGTATGCGTTTGGTAAGAGTTACTGATAACGGTGACGGAATGAGTAACAATGACTGTGAGTTAGCTTTTACAAGGCATGCTACCAGTAAAATCAAATCAAAGCATGATTTATTCAATATCACTACACTTGGCTTTAGAGGCGAAGCTCTGCCTTCAATAGCTTCAGTTTCAAGGGTGTATTTAACATCTTCGACAGGCGAAGACGGATACTTTGTAAAAATAGATGGTGGAGTTAATTCAGATTCTGGTCCTGGAAGTGCAAAAAAAGGAACTGATATATCTGTAAAAAACTTGTTTTACAATACTCCAGCAAGACTTAAATTTATCAAAGGATTATCATTTGAGTTAAGTATAATCTCTGATTATATATCAAAAAGCGCTCTGATGAGACCTGATATTTCATTTAAATTATTCAATAATGATAAATTACTTATCACAACTGAAGGAAGTAATAATCAGTTAAAAGCAATTTCTCAAGTATATGGAATTAACATAGCTAAAGAGATGAAAGAGTTTGAATGTTCTAATTATGATTATAAAGTTAAGGGATATATATCAAATCCGGTAGTTTCAAGAGCTACTAAAAATTACATTAGTATAATTGTTAATAACAGAGTAGTTAGGAACTATAACTTATCTAATGCAGTAATACAAGGTTACGGTAATAAATTACCTAGTGACCGTTATCCTATCTGTGTTATAAGTATTGAATGTGATCCATTATTGATTGATGTTAATGTTCATCCAAGTAAATTACAAATTAAGTTAACTGATGAACGTAAACTAGCAACACTAATAAGAGAAAGAGTTAAAGAACTCTTAACTGATCTAGTGTCAATCCCATCAATCACCGCAAAGCCTGCAGAGTCTGGCTTTGTACAGGAAACAATTGAACTAAACTACGAACCGGTTAAACAAGAAAAATCAATTTTTCCAGTTCTAGAATATATTGGACAATTCCACAAGACTTATCTCATCTGTCAGGCAGAAGATGGTCTTTACATAATAGATCAACATGCCGCAGCTGAGAGAGTTAGATATGAATCAAATTTAGAGTATTTATCTAAACCAAGTACTGATTCAATGGACCTTTTAACACCATTTAACTTAGAATTTTCACCTGATGAATCAATTGTTATAGATGAGTCCTTAGAACTACTTAAGGACAAAGGAATAATCCTAGAAAAATCAGGTTTATCTAGTTATTTCTTAAGAAGAGTTCCACTTTGGTTCAGACACGGACTAGAGACAGACTATTCTTTAGAAATTATAAATTCAGTAATTAATAAAACATTAAATAAAGATATAGACAAACTTGCTAGTAAGTTAGCATGTAAGAGAAGTATTAAGGGTAATGATTCAATAAGTAGAATTGAAGTTGAAACGCTAATTATTGACTTAAGTAAATGTGAGAATCCTTATACATGCCCACATGGAAGACCTACAATAATCAAATATACTAAGTCGGAAATTGAGAGGTTCTTTAGAAGATGAAAGTATTAGTTATAGCTGGTCCAACTGGCGTTGGAAAGACAGCTTTAGCAGTAGAACTTGCTAAAAGACTAAATGGTGAAATTATTTCTGGAGATTCAGTTCAAGTTTACAAGTATCTAGACATCGGTAGTGCAAAAGTGACATCTGAAGAGATGCTTGGGGTAAAACATCATTTAATTGATTACTTAGAACCTGATGAGTTCTATTCGGTAGCTAGATTCCAAAAAGAAGTAAGGCAAAAAATAGCTGAAATAACTGCTTTAGGAAAACTACCAATTATTTGTGGTGGAACAGGACTTTATATTAAAGCAGCACTTACAAATTATGAGTTTGAACATAACAAAAGAGATTTAGACTATTTAAAGAAATTTGATGATACTTCGAATGAGGATTTACATAATATATTGTCAAAGATTGACCCAGTATCAGCAAAAGCATTTCATATGAATAACCGAAGAAGGATTTTACGTGCAATTGAGTATTTTGAGGTTAATGGTGAAATGATTAGTTCTAAAAAGGACTCAAATGAATCATTATATGATTCATTCATCATAGGTTTAAGTCTAGAGAGACAACTTTTATATTCTAGAATCAACGGAAGAGTCGATTCTATGATTAATAATGGGTTACTAGATGAAGTGAAGAGTCTTACTAAATATAAGGAGTCAATTAATGCAATTGGATACAATGAGATGTTCAACTATTTAGATGGATTATCTACTCTAGAAGATTCAATTGAGCTTATAAAACAAAACTCAAGAAGATACGCCAAAAGACAATTTACCTGGTTCTCAAACCAGATGGATACTCACTGGATTGACGTGGAAAACAGTAGTTTAGACGAATTAGCATCAAAAGCCATAAATACATTGAAAAAAAACCAATTTATCTAATGACTTTAACAAAATATTAGTTATAATAGTATTGAGGAGTTGATTTAAATGATATCAAGTAATGAATTTAGAACAGGTGTTACGATTGAATTTGAAGGTAACATTTGGCAAGTAATAGAATTTCAACATGTTAAACCAGGAAAAGGTCCAGCATTCGTAAAGGCTAAACTAAGAAATTTACGTACAAGAGCTGTAGTAACAAAAAGATTTAGAACTGATTCCAAGATGCCTAAAGCACATATTGAAAAAATAAGTATGGATTACTCATATTCAATGGGTGATACATATGTGTTTATGAATAATGAAACGTATGAACAACTTGAGATACCTAAAGAACAATTAGGTGATACAGTTAATTTCTTAGTTGAACAAATGTCGGTAACGATTATTCAATTCAAACAAGAAATATTAGGTGTTCAAATACCTGAAAAAGTTACACTAGAAGTAGTAGAAGCAGATCCAGGTGTTAAAGGTAATACAGCAGCTAATGCTACTAAAAATGCAAAAGTGGAAACAGGATTTTTGATCCAAGTTCCTTTATTTGTTGAACCGGGAGATAAAATCGTTATTAATACAAGCACTGGAAAGTATGATACCAGAGCTTAAAAATAAGGAGGATTTATTATGTTTCTTAGCACAACACATGAAATACCAGGAAAAAAAACAGTATCACATGTATCATTCGTAAAAGGCTCAACTGTAAGAGCTAAGCATATCGGTAGAGATATCGCTGCTAGTTTTAAACAACTAGTTGGTGGAGAAATTAAAGGTTATACCGAAATGATGGATGAATCAAGAAAAATTGCAGTAGGTAGAATGGTGGAAGAAGCGACTGCTAAAGGCGCAAATGCTATAGTAGGTTTTAGACTTCAATCATCAGCAGTTATGGCGGGTGCGTCAGAAATAATCGCATACGGAACTGCAGTAATCGTTGAATAAGTTGAGGTGTTGTTATTTTGTATGAGTCCAGGTTAGTAAGTATACTTGTTGTTGATAGCCCCTGGCTATATGTAGTCCTATCAGGATTGATGTTATTAGTATTTTTATCAGCATTCTTTTCATCTGCTGAAACGGCTTTTTCTAGCGTTAATATTATCAGATTGAAAAATAGTGTTGAAGATGGTGTAAGAGGTGCAAAAAAAGCCTTGTATGTAACTGAAAGATTTGAAAGAACATTAACTACTATTCTTATTGGGAATAATGTGGTTAACATTGGTCTTACAACTATTTCTGCAACGTTACTGCTAGAGATTTTTAATACACCAACTACTGCTAATATAGTTAATACTTTAGGAGTTACATTTGTTATCTTAATATTTGGAGAAATTATTCCAAAATCTGTAGCAAAAGAAAATGCTGAAAAGTTTGCGCTGAGATATGGTGCAACCATGTATTTTCTTAACTTTATTTTCGCCCCTATATCAAAAATGTTAGCACCAATGAAAAATGGTATTAGCAAGTTGTATTCAAAGGATGTTATCCCAAAACCATCGTTTACAGATGATGAACTTGAGACCCTTATTGAACACATGGAGGAAGAAGGAGCTATTGAAGAAGATAGTGCAGATATGATACAAGCAGTGTTATCCTTGAAAGACAAGTCTGTTGAGGATATAATGACTCCAAGAGTAGACTGCGTAATGGTTAGTATCGATGATAATATTCAAAAATTAAAGGATATTTTCGTTGAACATCAATTCAGTAGAATACCTGTATTTGAAGAAGATAAAGACAATATTATTGGAAAAGTACACTTTAAAGATTACTTGCTTAAGACATTCAGTAAGAATGTGTTAACTATTAAAGATGTAATGAGTACTATTAATTTTGTTCCAGAAACAATGAATGTAGATGACTTAATTGAAAACTTACAACATGACAAAGAACATATGGCTGTCGTTACAGGTGAATATGGTGAAACTACCGGTATTGTAACAATGGAAGATGCTTTGGAAGAATTAGTAGGAGAAATCTTTGATGAACATGATGAAGAGTTTTCTGAATTCTTACAATTATCTGAAAATAAGTTCTTAATCCATGGTGACTACAATTTAGATGACCTATTTGAGGAATTAGATTTACCGGAACCGGTAAGTGGTTATTCATCTGTAGGTGGATTTATTTATGAGTTACTTGGAGAATACCCACACATCGAAGATAAAGTTAATTATGAAGTCCAAGTACATTCAGAAGAAATTGGAGAAGACTTCATAGACTATATTCTAGAGTTTACTGTAAAAGACGTAGTAGGTCGCAGGATTATTTCTGTAGAACTAAATAAAATTATTAAAGAGGAGCTTTAAGCTGAGAGGTTATTAAGTTAACGACTCATGAACCTGATCTAGGTAATTCTAGCGTAGGGAACGGATTATAGCCCTTATCATGAGGGCTTTTCCTTTGGCTTCCAAAAGGAGAAAAAAATGAGCACAAGAGATTTAGCAGAAATGGCAATTATCATTGCCTTAACAGCAGTAATGGAAATAATATTTACCAACCTAAATTTAGCAATATTTGCTAATGGAGGTAGTATTTCAATTAGTATGATTCCAATAATACTGTTGTCTCTTAGAAGAGGTTTCAAAGTTGGATTTATCACTGCACTAGTATATGGAGTATTTCAATTCTTACTTCCATTAACAGTTTATTATCTAACACCAGTTCAATATCTATTTGATTATGTATTGCCGTTTACGGTTTTAGCATTTATCGCATTGATCAAGACGAAATCAGCAAAAAACGTTGCTATTGGTGTTATATTCGTAGGATTACTTAAATATGCTTCACATGTTATAGCTGGAATTGCTTTTTGGGGTGAGTATGCACCTGAAAACTTCAATGCAGTAACTTGGAGTCTATACTATAATGCTACTTATTCAGTGCCATCGATGATTCTGAGCGCATTACTACTATATATAATGGTAAGTAAGCATTCAGTACTATTAAAGAAATAAAAAAAAAAAGTTCACTTTAAAAGTGAACTTTTTTAATTCATTGTCATCATTAAGAATCCAGAGAATGCAGGATTATTTGGTGAGAGTCTTGGGTCTACGTGATCCTTCAGCTGGTTTATTAATGTTCTGTACTGGTTGTAAAACTTATATGTAGCAGTTGGACTATATTTAATATCCAGTTCTAGGTTCTTGATTACATTTTTTACAGTGGTTGGTTTAACTAATATATCATATTCTAAGTTGTAATAGCATCTAAATACAGTAAGTATTGGCCATTTAGCTATCTTATATCTAGACAAAAGTCTAATTAGCATATTGAAACCTTTTTCCTCATCACCATGTACATTTTCATATACAGCGTCGATTAAGTCTTGCTTTTGAAATTCATCAAAAGCTCTAACATAATCTCTAAATTTCATTTTCTCAAAAACAGATACCATTGATGATTTACTAACGACTTTAATAATATCCTCAACTACCATTAGCCCTTTATCAAGGTTTTCCTTACTTAAGACGTCTTTAACATATTTTGAAACCTTATCAATGTTATGTTTTTTTCTTACACTAACCAATTCAAATGAGTCAAAACCTTCGGGGTACATCATAAAAAATCTTTGTTCAAACTCTTCTAATTTCTCTAGATTCATTATTTGTCCTCTTTCAAATATGTGTCTATAACTTTTAAGTAATCTACTCTAGGATTATAACCTAGAGGAATTAAATGCCCTTTTTCCTTAAGTTCACTATATGTTATCGACTTTCTGCCAGTAATTGATCTTTCATAAAATTTATACAAGTCATCAGCAAACAGTAAGTACAGTTCATTATGTGCTGTAAACCTTACTAAAAGAAATGATATGCCACCATGTTTATGAATCTTAATTAAATGTTCTACTTGGTGTGAATGAATGTTTTGAAGTGGAAATGACGTTTTATTTGAAGTTTCCTTTGCTTCAAAGTCAATATGATTTCCTTTATAGATACCATTATAGTCAGTAGTAGAAGGAACTACATAAAAAGCCTTGTCTATTACTGCAGATTGACGGTTAGGATATTTTACATTTACTACCTTAATTGGTATTGGTTTTTTATGAATTACTGCTCTATCATGAGCTAAATAGTAGTCATTAGTTGCATTTATATCCTCTTCAAGTGTCATTCCTCTATTCTTATATGAAATGGTCCTTTTTACGTTTTTCTTTATCGGATAATTAATCAAAGTATCACCACCTATCACTATTATACATTATTAACATATCAGGCGCATCTTTCTTCAAATTAAATAATATTGTGCTATAATTAGTTTGTTATATGGAGGATATATATGAGTAATATAAAAATATTTGGACTAGGTGGTTTAGGTGAAGGTGGTAAAAACCTTTATTGCATCGATGTCGACAAAAAGCTATTTATAATTGAAGCGGGAAGCATAAACCCTCCTGCTGAAATGATTGGAATTGATTCAATAATTCCAGACATTTCGTTTTTGATCAAAAACAAGGCTCGAATACAAGGGATTTTCCTTTCACACGGGCACGAGGATAAGATCGGAGCAGTACAAGAATTACTTAAACATTTTAGAACAAATGTTTATGCATCAAGATTTACAATGAGTATCTTAAAGGACAATTTCAATGAAAGTGATGCTGAATACTATAATAAAAACTTTCAAATAGTAAGTGAGAACTCAGTTCTTAAGTTTGGAAATGTTAGTATCTCGTTCTTTAGAACGACACACAGTATTCCTGAGTCACTTGGTATAGCAGTTCACACTGAAGACGGTGTTATTGTTTATACAGGAGATTATAGCTTCAATACGCACGTTAAGAAGTCTTACAAAACATCATTTGATAAACTTATTGACTTAAAAAGAGAAAATGTACTTTGTTTACTTAGTGATTCAGTAGGATGTACGTATCAATCTACTGGAGACAGTAACTTTTTACTAGAACACAGTTTAACTGATGCTTTTAGAAAAAAAGGAAGAGTTTTAGTATCTGCTTTTAGTAGTGAACTGGATAAAATTCAAATGGCTATTGATATAGCTATTAAGTTTGACCGTAAAATAGCTATTATTGGTAGAAAAGCTCAAAGAATTATCGATATATCTGTTAATTTAGGATATTTAAAGATACCTAAAGACAGACTTTGTAGTTTAAGATTCATTGACAGTAAAAATGATAACTATTCAGATGATATGGTAGTACTAGTAACTGGAGACAAACATGAACCTTATTATATGTTACAAAGAATTGCTAGAAAAAGAGATAAATTAATTCATCTTGATAAAAGAGATACAGTATTAGTTATGACAATACCACTACCAGGTGTAGAAAAAATGGCTGCTAATACTATTGATATTCTTTATAAGAGTAATGCAAATGTAATAATCGTTGACCGTAAAGTGTTAAGAGGGGCTCATGCTTCAGTATATGACACTAAAATGATGTACAGTTTACTTGAACCTACATACATAATTCCAGTACTTGGGGAATATAGACATTTATACGCTCAATTAGATGTAGCTAAGTCTTATGGGTTTGCAGATGATAAAATCATCATGCTTGATAATGGTGATGTAGTTAAATTTAAAGATGGTGTTAAACTTCCTACCATTGGTTCTGTTGAAGTAGGAGAAGTCCTAGTTGATGGATCATTAGTTGGGGATATTAATGCAGTTGTATTAAAAGACAGAGAAACATTAGCAAGAGATGGAGTATTAATGATAATCGGAAACATCGATGCTAGAAAACGTAAAACTGTTTCTAATATAGAAATTGTATCACAAGGATTTATTCAGGAAAAAGAGAATCCTGAAATGTTTGAAGAAATCAAAACATTGTTCCAAGGAGTTGTAGCTAAACACTTAAAAGCTAGATATATTGATTGGAATGTTATCAAACAAGAAATTAGGGACGAAACATATAAATGCATCCAAAAAAGAAGTAGTAAAAAAACTTTAATTATCCCAGTTCTTATAGATACGGTAACTTAATAATTATATAAAAATAAAAAGCCAAATAAATTGGCTTTTTTTTATGTAAATATTCCTGATTTAATGATATCCATGACCTTATCAACTAGCTTATCTACATCATCATTATTGTGACCAAGGTTTAACAATACTTTTAGTCCAATAAAATTACTAATACCCATCAAGATATACGATACTAATTCAGTATCAACATCATGCATTGCACCTTCAGCTACTGATTGTTTAAGCCCTTTTTCATACCTCTTTGCAAATCCATCATAATAATCAATAAAAAGTGATTTATCTATATATAATGATTCCCAAATAATATTGTATGAATGTGGATTTTCTAAAGTGTAATTGATAAAAGTTTTTATCCCAACTTTTTCTTTTTCAAAACGATCTTCAATTCCAGCTACTTTCTCACTTATAGTTTTTCGAATGTTATGCTGAAATTCCATCAAGATATATTTGTAAAGTGCTAATTTATTAGGGAAATACAGGTAAAAAGTACCTGCAGCTATCCCAGCTTCCTTCGTAATGTCAGCTATTGTAGTATTGAAATACCCTTTAGTATAGAAAAGACTTACTGCTGTGTCTCTAATTAATGTAAATGTCAATTTTCCACTTCTAGACGTGGGTACTTTAATTTCTGTTCTCATTTTCTTCCTCCTGAGTGCACATTCCGTTGACAGTGTAAGCGCTACATGTTAATATTATGAAGAGGTATTCATAAACTGAATACTCTCTCACATTTTAGATTATTTAGTATATACATTATAACTAATACAAAGGGTATATGCAAGAACGATAAATAATACTGATTATAGGAGGAAGTAATGAGTAAAATCTATGTAGTATCAGCAAAAAGAACTGCAACTGGAAGTTTTTTAGGAGCTTTGAGTAAAGTTTCACCATCAGATTTTGGTGCAACAGTTGTTAAAAACATTCTAAGTGAAACAAAGGTAGATCCAAGTCTGTTAGATGAAGTCATTGTTGGTAACATTTTACCTGCAGGGCAAGGTCAAGGAATTGGTAGACAAGTTAGTATTAAAGCAGGAGTTCCTATGGAAGTTCCAGCTTATAGCTTGAATATGGCATGTGGGTCTGGAATGAAAGCGTTAATGAATTCATTTACGGCAATGAAAGCTGGATTAAACAAATTGTCTATTGTAGGTGGAACTGAGTCAATGTCTCAAACACCACATTTGTTAAGTTCTTCAAGAACTGGACAAAAGCTTGGTGATATGAAGGCAGTAGACCATTTGGTATTTGATGCATTAACTGATGCTTTTGAAGGTTATCATATGGGTGTTACGGCTGAAAATATTGCTAAAAAATACTCTATTAGTAGAGAAGAGCAAGATGAGTTTGCTATTTTATCTCAACAAAAGGCGATTGCTGCTGTTGATGCTGGAAAATTCAGTGATGAAATAGTACCAGTTGAAGTGAAACAAAGAAGAGAAGTTATTACATTTGATACTGATGAATATCCTAATAGAAGAACTACACTTGAAAAACTATCGACTTTAAGAGCTGTTTTTCAAAAGGGTGGGACAGTTACAGCAGGAAATGCATCAGGAATTAATGATGGTGCTGCATTTATGATGTTAGCTACTGAAGAAATGTGTAAAGAACTAGATTTAAAACCACTTGCTGAAGTAATCGCAATTGGACAAGGTGGAGTTGACCCATCAATTATGGGAATGGGACCTATTCCAGCGATTAAGAATGCATTAGATATGGCCGGTTTATCTCTTAATGATATTGATTTAATAGAACTTAATGAAGCATTTGCTTCACAAAGTTTAGGTGTAATTAAACAATTATCATTAAACCATGATGTTACAACTGATTGGATTATTGACAGAACTAATGTTAATGGTGGAGCAATTGCTCTTGGACATCCTGTTGGAGCTAGTGGAGCTAAAATTACAGTTACACTGATTCATGAAATGTTAAAAAGAAAATCTAATTATGGACTTGCTTCACTATGTATCGGTGGTGGAATGGGTACAGCTGTAATTATAAAATCAGTTTAAGGAGAAATATATGAGATTAAAAGATAAAGTTGCTATCATCACTGGTGGTGCAAATGGAATTGGTAAAGAAATGGCAGTTTTGTTCGCTAGAGAAGGAGCAAAAGTGATTGCTGCGGATATGGCAGAGTTAAGTTTTACTGAAGAAAACGTTGAAGGATATATCTTAAACGTTACTGATGGAGAAGCTTGTGCAAAATTAACTGAGTATGCAAAAGAGAAATACGGAAAAATAGATATACTTGTAAACAATGCAGGGATAACAAGAGATGCATTAACTCATAAAATGACTGAAGATATGTGGGATATAGTAATTGACGTAAATCTTAAAGGTGTATTCAATATGACTAAATCGATAGGATTAGACATGATGTATGCTGGAAGTGGTTCGATTATCAATATTTCAAGTGTTGTTGGAGAGTTTGGTAATGTTGGGCAAGCTAATTATGCTGCAACTAAAGCTGGAGTTTATGGTTTAACAAAATCTTGGGCTAAAGAATATGCAAGAAAAGGTGCTCAAGTAAGAGTAAATTCAATTTCTCCAGGATATGTTATGACTGATATTTTAAAAACAGTTCCTGAAGAGTTACTTGCAAAATTTGCAAAATCTACAATGCTAGGAAGACTAGGACAACCCGAAGAAATCGCTAAAGTAGCTTTATTCTTAGCAAGTGATGACGCTAGTTATATCACTGGTACTAATATTAGTGCTAACGGTGGTATGCGTTTATAAAGAAAGAAGGAGATTCTATGTCCAATATAACTGTTGGAATTGTAGGTACTGGTATTTATCTACCTAAACAAAAGATAACAGCAAGTGAGATTGCTGATCAGACAAACGGAGTATGGACAGAAGATGCAATAATTGAAAAACTTGGAATAGTTGAAAAATTTATCCCTGGTAAAGATGATGGATCTCAACAGATGAGTTTCTATGCAGCTGAGGATTGCCTCAAACGCACAGGAGTGAATCCACTAGAAATAGACGTTATATTAAGTATTACAGAGGAATGGAAGGAATATCCTTTAACTACCTCTGCATTATTTGTTCAAGGTAAGATTGGTGCAACGAATGCTTGGGGTATCGATTTACAAAATAGATGCTGTACTTCAGTATCAGCGATAAAAATCGCTAAAGACATGCTAATTGCCGATGAGGAAATTAATACCATAATGATTGTTGGTGGTTATAGAAATGGTGATTTTGTAGATTACACTGATAAAACAATGTCAATGATGTTTAATTTATCAGCTGGTGCAGGAGCAATGATATTAAGAAAAAATCATCCTGAAAACTTAATTTTAGGAAGTCATATAATTGGTGATGGTTCATTAGCCAGAACTGCAGGAGTTAAAATCGGTGGGACTTGTAATCCAATCACAAAAGACAATGTTGACAAAGCATACAAATCATTAACATTGATGGATCCTGAGTATATGAAAAAGAGATTAAACGAAGTATCAATGCCTAACTGGTTAAAATGTATTGATGAATCATTAAGAAAATCTAAATTAGTAAGAACTGACTTAGACTACTTAGGGATTTTACATATTAAAAGGTCAGGTCATAAATTAATGTTAGATGAACTTGGGTTAAATGAAAATCAAACTATTTACTTAGAAGATTACGGTCATATTGGTCAAATAGATCAAATATTGTCTATGCATTTAGCTAATGAAAAAGGATTAATAAAAAAAGGTGACAATATATGTCTTTTAGCTGCTGGTATTGGATATGTTTGGGCAGCTAGTATTGTGAGGTGGGGCTAATGGAGTTATTTTTAAAGTTATTATTTAAGAGTTTTGAAACAGGAAGTGTTTATGCATTAGCAGCTCTCGGGATAGTGTTAATATTTAAGACTTCAAAAACTACAAATTTCGCTCAAGGATCAATCGGAACGCTTAACGCATATGTCGCAGCGACTCTTTTGATGAAATGGGACTGGAATATATGGCTTGCATCGATTGCCGCTATTATAACTGCTTTTATAACAGGTATCTTGATTGATAGATTTATCATAAGACCAGCATCTAAAGCAGGTGCGGTATCAAAACAAATTATTACATTAGGACTAATTATGGTGATTATAGGAATAATACCTATGATATTCGGAGTTGATCCTTTAAGAATGACTAGATTTATTGCAGTAACACCAGAAACACAATTTACAATATTTGGCTCACTTGTGAGTTATAATGCGGTATTTGTTATATCTATATCAGTAACATTGATGGGATTATTGTTCTGGTTCCTTAAATTTACAAAATGGGGACTTGCAATCCGAGTTACCGCATCAAATGAAGTTACTTCGAGGCTGATGGGAGTTCCAACTAAATCAGTAACTATGGCAAGTTGGGCAACAGCAGCAGTGTTTGGAACTTTAGCAGCAATTATTATTGCACCTCAAGGTAGTGTAAACCCTTTAATGATGACCGATGTACAGGTTAACGCGTTCTTTGCCTGTGTTCTAGGTGGATTTGGGTCATTCTATGGTCCTGTAATAGGAGCATATATCATAGCATTTAGTAAAAGTAGTGCACAGTTTTATCTCTCTGATGAGTGGGGAAATGTAATGGTCTACTTAATAATCTTAGGTATCTTATTCTTTAAACCGTATGGTTTATTTGGTAAGAAATCTCAGAAGAAAGTCTAGGTAGCCAATATGGAAAAATTAAAAATTAGGTTACGTGATCACCGCGCAAGATTTGTCTTGTTCGGATTAATACTAGCAATTTTACCACTATTTAGTGAAATTGGTATTATGCAAAACTCATCTGTAAGATTTATTGGTTATATAATGATTTACACAATAGTGGCACTTGGAGTAAATATTTTGCTAGGGTTTTCTGGCCTAATATCGCTTGGTACTGCTGGGTTTATGGGACTTGGAGCATATTTATTCGTGTTTGTTAGCAATAATGTGTTTGATGGTTTCTTTGTAGCTACAATCATTACATTGTTTGTTGCTGCATTAATTGGAGGGCTAATTGGTCTTTTAAGTTTAAGAGTCGAAGGAATATATCTAGCCATAGCGACTTTATTTATTGGTGAGATATTCTTACAAATATTTAGGTCAGTTGATTGGTTTACTGGAGGGTTTAGTGGACAAAAATTCCATCATCCTAAATTCAATCTTATATTTACAGATTTAACACTATCAAGGAACTTTACATACGTTCTAATAGTAGTAATTATGATTTTCGTAATGATCCTTATTTATAACTTAATACATAGTAGAACTGGTAGAGCTTTAATGGCTATGAGTAGAAGTGAACATGCTGCACAAGCAATGGGTGTTAGTATTCTTAAATATAGACTACTTGCATTTATCGCTGCGACTGTTCTAGCTACTTTGGGTGGAGTACTTTATGTATCTTACTTCAGATTTGTAGATCCGACTCCCTGGAATCTAAATTTGAGTTTATTAATTATCGCAATGGTTGTAGTAGGTGGATATAAATCTATATTCGGTACTGCACTGGGTGCATTCATTATCTTTGGTATTCCAAATTTAATGTTAAAAGAATTATTTTCATCACTACCAGGTCTAAGTTATGTATTTAGTGGAATATTAATAATTGTTGTTATTATGTTTTATCCAAATGGATCAATTTATCTTGGGCATGATATCAAAAAAGTATATATGAAATGGAAACTTAAAAAGGCGGTGAATGATAATGAATAAAAACACCGTATTGGAAGTGAAAAACCTCAGTATGAGATTTGGTGGTTTAGTAGCTGTTAATGATTTGAGCTTTTCAGTAAATAATAATGAAATAGTAGGGATTATTGGTCCAAATGGAGCAGGTAAAACTACTGTATTTAACTGTATAACTCAGTTTTATAAGGACGATGATGGAGAAATTCTGTTTAGAAATAATAAAAATGAGGAAGTTAACCTAAATGAACTGAAAGTTACGGAAGTAATTGAGCAAGGACTGGTAAGAACATTTCAGAATGTTGAGTTAGTAAAGGATTTAAGTATCATTGATAACGTATTAATTGGTGCTCAAAGTTTATTTAAAACTAATGTGTTTCATCATTTGTTTAACACAAAAAAAGCAAAAGATGAAGAAACTAGACTAAGACTTAAAGCAATTGAAGTTCTTAAGTACATGAAGTTAGAAAATGTTATGTATCAACTTGCATATGGACAACCTTATGGAGTTCTAAAGAAAATAGAGATCGCAAGAACATTGATGTGTGATCCGAAAGTTATTATTCTAGATGAACCTGCAGCAGGGTTAAATGATTTAGAAACTGAAGAGTTAGGTGAAATCATTTATGACATCAGAGATAAGTATAATGCAGCTATTGTTCTTATTGAACATGATATGTCATTTGTCATGAAAGTTTGTGACAGAATTTGTGCAATTAACTTTGGTAAATTCTTAGCAATGGATGTGCCTAAAGAGATTCAAAAGAATCCATTAGTTCAAGAGGCATATTTAGGCGGTGATGACGATGAATAAACTGTTAGAAGTAAAAAACATATCAGTAAATTATGGTGTGATAGAAGCTTTGAAAAATGTAAGCATTGAAGTTGGTGAAGGACAAATAGTAGCTATCTTAGGTGCTAATGGTGGTGGTAAGACTACCTTACTGAAAACAATATCAGGATTAATTTCGCCATCTGACGGTGACATTCAATTCGTTGGTAGTAGTATTGTAGGAATTTCTGCAGAAAAAATAACAAAAGCAGGAATCATACAGTCACCAGAAGGAAGACAAGTGTTTTCTGACTTAACAGTAGAGGAAAATCTTAAAACAGGATTCTTTACAGTTAAAAGAACAAAAGAAAAATCTAGAAAAGTATTACTTAAAGAAGGACTTAACCGTGTTTACAAGTATTTCCCAGTATTAAAGGAAAGAAAATCTCAAATAGCTTTAACACTTAGTGGGGGAGAACAACAAATGTTGGCAATCTCTAGAGCATTGATGGCAAATCCTAAATTATTGATTTTGGATGAACCGTCTTTAGGACTAGCTCCACTTATTGTAAGAGATATTTTTAAGATTATAAAAGAGTTCAGAAATGAAGGGACAACTATATTGATTGTGGAACAGAATGCGCTTCAAACGCTTAAAATAGCTGATTATGCATATGTTTTACAAGTTGGTGAAGTAATTATAGAAGGCTCTTCAGAAGAGTTAAGCAACAATCCTAAATTAGTAGAAGCTTATTTAGGAAAATAATAGAATAAAAAACGGAGGGTATATGAGAAAGTTATTATTAGTATTATCTATGGTAGCAGTGTTTACACTGGCTGCATGTAGTGAGGATCCATCACAAGGGGTTACAGAAACAACAATTACAGTTGGAAACACTGCGCCAGTATCTGGTGCACTAGCATTTGTTGGTGAACCATTCAACAATGGTATTTTAGCTTATTTCGCTATGATCAATGATAATGGTGGAATTGCTGGTAGAACAATCGAATTAATCAATCATGACGATGGATTTGATGGAGCTACTGGGTTAACTTATACGGAACAATTAATTGAAGATGATAAAGTATTCGCTTTAGTAGGTCACTTTGGTACTCCTACAGTAAGTGCTTCATTAGACTATGCAATTGAAATGGGTATTCCACAAGTTTATTATGCAACTGGAATTAGTGCATTATTCAATGAAAATGCAGTAGACAATGAAAGATCTTCATTCCCAGTTCAACCTATTTATGATGCTGAAGGTCAAGTTATGGTAGCTAGAGCAATTGGTGATTTTGGTGCTACTAAAATTGGTGTTATTTATACAAACGATGATGCTGGAAACGGTATTATTAATGGTGTAAGAATTAAAGCTGCAGCAGAAGGTATTGAATTAGTAGAAGCTCAAGTAGCTGCTGACTCAGTAGATATGAGTGCTGCTGCATTAACAATATTACAAGGTAACGTTGATTTCGTTATTGTTGCTGCAAATCAAATTCCTGCTGAAATTGCTATTAAAGCATTAAGTTCTGCTGGTAGTGATGTTGATGCAATCGTATCTTACGTTAATGCTGCTCCAACATTTGTTGCAAACATTTCAGGAGAATTAACTAACTTCGATGTATATGCAAGTGCTTGGATCAATGTATTTAATTTAGACGGAACTACAACTGATGGTTACAATGAATATGTAACTGAAATCTCTAAAATCGATCCTACATTAGCTGCTAATCCTTATGCGATGGCTGGTTGGGTAGCAGGTGCTTTCTTTGTTGCTGGTGTTGACAGAGTTGGAGAAGATGATTTAACATGGGAAAACTTCATTAATGCAATGGAAGATTCTCCAGTACAAAATCCACTTGGTGGATTAGTAGATTATGCAGATGGTAGCCGTGTTGGTACACAATCTATGAATCTATTAAAAGCTACAATTGTTGCTGGTGTAGACGGTGAAAATGATACTTATTTATTCGCAGTTGAAAAACCAATGCAAACAATCACAGAAATATTAGGTAACTAATTCTAAATTTTAAATAGTGTATGATATATATAGGATGAGCAATCATCCTATATTATTATATAAGGAGGTAGTCATGGCAAAGTATATAACAATTGATGAAGCAATTGGTTTAGTAAAGAATGGTGATCATATTACAGCAGGAGTAGCAGCAAGCGAAGGTAAAGAGTTCTTCTCAAATCTTCATAAAATTGCGGACTCTATTGAGCACGTAACTGTTGATAATTGTTTACCAATGTCGTCATATGAGTATATCGTAAACGATAAATACAAGAAAAAATTTACTATAAATAGTTGGTTTTTCTCTGGAGATATGAGAAAAGCATTTCACAATAAAAATATTTCATTTATACCAAATCATTTAAATTTTGCGGGTGTGAGAAGACTTGATCATGTGCAAACAAATATATATGTTGGTAGTTGTACAGTACCTGATAAGCATGGATATGTCTCATTATCTTTATCTAATGTATACGAAAAAGAGATGATTGAGAAAGCTGATTTGGTTATATTAGAAGCAAATCCAAATTTCCCAAGGACATTTGGAGATTTAGAAGTACACATGAATGATGTTGATTATTTTGTAAAAACAGATTACATGCCTCCAGTATTAGCGGATATTGAACCAAATGAGAAAGATATCAAGATAGGAGCAATCATCGCAGATATGATTCAAGACGGTGATTCGATTCAACTTGGTATTGGTGGTATACCTAATGCAGTTGCTAGCGCATTGGTTAATAAGAAGGATCTAGGCGTTCACACTGAAATGTTAACAACTGGGTTTATGAAATTGTTTCAAAGCGGAGCAGTAACTAACAAAAAGAAATCTCTTCATAAAGGTAAAATGGTTGCTGCGTTTGCTTTAGGTACAAAGGAATTATATGATTTTCTGGATGATAACCCAGCGATAGTTATTATGGATGGTAATTATGTTAATGACCCATACATAATAGGTCTTAATGATAATCAAATATCTATTAACACAACAATTGAAATAGATTTAACTGGTCAGTGTTGTAGTGAATCAATCGGAACTAGACAGTTTAGTGGTACAGGTGGACAAACTGATACAGCAGTTGGAGCTCAAAGATCTAAAAATGGTAAGAGTTTTATCGCATTGTACTCAACTACTATGGTTCGTAATAAAGAAACTGGTGAAAGAGTTGAGACATCTAAGATAGTACCTACTCTAAAACCAGGAGCTATTGTTTCATTATCTAGAAACGATGTAGATTACGTAGTTACAGAATACGGAGTTGTTAGATTAAGAGGAACTTCAGTTCAAGAAAGAGTTAAGCTGTTAATTAGTATTGCGCATCCGAGGTTCAGAGATGAACTTCATGCTGAAGCTAAAAAAATAGGGTTTATTGAATGAGCTATCTAAAATATAAAAATTATGATATTTATTATACGAAAGACGGTTCTAATGACGAAGTAATTGTACTTTTAAATGGAATAATGATGTCTACTGCTAGTTGGGAAATGTTTAAGGATAACTTTAGCGAACATAATACCTTGGTACGCTATGACATGATAGATCAAGGTCAATCTTCCAAAGCTATGACTCAATATACTCAAGAACAACAAGTAGAAGTATTATTTCAACTGTTAAATACACTAAAATACAAAAAAGTTAGTTTAGTAGGAATAAGTTACGGGGCGAGTGTAGCATTACAATTTGCTGTTAAGTATCCTGAACTTGTAAATAAACTTGTTATAGCTAATGGAGTTGCAAAAACAAGCTCATGGCTTAAAGCAATCGGTGATGGATGGAATGAAGTTGCTAAATCACGTAATGGATTAGCTTACTACAATATTTCAATTCCTTACATTTATTCACCAACGTTCTATGAGGAAAACATTGAGTGGATGGAAGATAGAAAAAAAATTCTTGTACCATTATTCAGTGATGAATTATTCTTAGATTCAATGAACAGACTCACAATTAGTGCTGAGACACATGATGTTCAAGAAAAACTTAAAGATATCAAAAGTAAAACATTGATAATTAGTAGTAGTTTGGATTTCTTAACACCGGTGTTTGAGCAGGAATACTTGCACAAACATATAAAAGACTCGGAGTTGGTGATTTTACCCAACTGTGGGCATGCATCAATGTATGAGGCACCAAAGCAATTCACTGAATTAGTTTTAAACTTTGTAAATAAATAGGGGGATTTATGCTAAGAAAACAAATAAATATCTCAAATGGAGAAACAATACATTATATTGATAAAGGAAATAACGAAAAAGTGCTTGTTTTAATACATGGGAATATGAGTAGTAGTATTCACTTTAATCCTGTAATAGACGATCTTTTAAAAAACTTTAGGGTAATTGTTCCAGATTTAAGAGGATTTGGTGATTCTACTTACAATAGTAGAATAACTTCTCTTAATGATTTAGCTCTAGATGTATTAGAATTACTTAGTAAACTAAAAATTAAGAATTACTCTATAGCGGGTTGGAGTACTGGTGGGGCAGTTGCAATGAAAATTGCAGCAACACAACCAAACTCAGTAGAGAACTTAATATTAATAGAATCATGTTCTCATAAAGGGTACCCTATATTCAAGAAAGACGATTTAGGTGCACCAATTATTGGAGAGTATTATCATTCAGTAGAAGAACTTGCAAAAGAACAAGTACAAGTTAAACCAATGGTAGATGTTTTAGAGTCAGGTAATATAGCAGTTATGAAGGCAGTTTGGGACTCAGCTATATACACTGTTAATAAACCAAATGCTGCTGATGATAAGATATATTTATCTGAAACCATGAAACAAAGAAATCTAATTGATATCGATTGGTGTTTAACTACGTTTAACATGTCTAGTACTACCAATGGGTTAACAGATGGAGACGGTACTATAAAAGATATTGTTTGCCCTGTATTATCAATATGGAGTGAATTCGATGTTGTCGTGCTGGAGTATATGATAGATGAAACTATTAAAGATCTTACAAACGTAAGAAAATTAGTATTTAAAAATTCTGGTCATAGTCCATTAATAGATTGTCCCAATCAATTGGTAAACGAAATCACATCATTTATTAATGAGTAGTAATTAAACTCACGGTATCTAAGAGGTGTAAAAATTACAGAAGTGTAGAGAAAATTAAACTAAAGTCATCCTATTAAAGAAGGATGGCTTTTTACTTTATAAGAATAACCATAACTTAACAGCTATATTATCATAGAAATGATGGTTTGATTAATGATCCAAAATCATTAGTTTATTCGACTGAATAATGGCTGAAGAGCATGTACTATCACTTTAGGAATATGTCTTTTAACCCATTATTGGCGTGTAAAAACTATCTCATAAAATAAGTAGATACAATTTGTCAGCAGTGTTACTTTAACAACAGAACAAACTCAGTGACGATATTTTTATGCTTTTATCATACAAAATCGTTTACTAAAGTAATTTAAATGGTATAATAGTAACTGTAAAAAAAATATTGGAGGATTTATAAAATGAAAAAGTTATTATCTTTATTAATCGCTATCGCAGTTGTGTTTTCACTTGCAGCTTGTGGTGCTGATGAGTACAAAATCGCAATGATTACGGATTCAGGAACTATTGATGATGAATCATTTAACCAAGGTACATGGGAAGGTATCGTTGAGTATGCAACTGAAAACGATATTACTCACAAATATTACAAACCACTTGAAGTTTCTGATGATTCTTATTTAGATGCAATCGGATTAGCTGTTGAAGGTGGAGCAGAAGTTATCATAACTCCTGGTTTCTTATTCGAGTCAGCAATTTACGCTGCACAATTTGAATATCCAGAAGTTAAGTTCATCTTAATTGATGGTGTACCTCATACTCCGGATTGGGCTACATTCGAAACTGCTGAAAATACTTTATCAATCTTATTCAATGAGCATGAGTCTGGTTTCTTAGCTGGATACGCTGCTGTTCAAGATGGTTATACTAAATTAGGATTTACTGGTGGAATGGCTGTTCCTGCAGTAGTTAAATTTGGTGTTGGTTACATCGCTGGAGCATATTATGCTGCTGATGAAATGAACGTTGATATCGAATTCAACAATGATACTTATTATTACTTCGGTGATTTCGGTCCAAGTGATACTCACAAAAACTTAGCTGCTTCTTGGTATGTTAGTGGTACTGAAGTTATCTTCTCTGCTGCTGGTGGAGCTGGTTCAAGTGTTATGAGTGCTGCTGAAGAAAATGATGGATTTGTTATTGGTGTTGATATTGATCAATCTAAACAATCTGATACAGTTATCACATCAGCTTTAAAACAACTAGGAAATGCAGTAATGCAAGGTCTAGCTGATTGGGAAGCTGGAGAATTTGTTGGTGGACAAGCAATCTTTAAAGGTGTATTAAATAATGGTGTTGCATTACCTTTAAATACTTCAAACTTTAATACATTCTCATCTGCTGATTACGATGCAATTTATGGTATGTTAGCTGCTGGAACTATCGTAGTACCTGCTTCACATGAAGAGTTAGTTAACTTCTTCGCTGCTGAAGGAATTACTGCTGATTATCCAACTTCAGACGTAGTTCAACCTTAATTAGAATTAGAAGAAAGACAATACGTCTTTCTTTTTTTTTTTGCTATTTTGTGGTAAAATATTTGATGAGGTGAAATTAATGGAATATGTTATAGAAATGCTAAATATAACTAAAGAATTTCCAGGTATTAAAGCTAATGATAATGTTACACTTCAATTGAAAAAAGGTGAAATACACGCGCTACTGGGTGAAAATGGTGCAGGTAAATCTACCTTAATGAGTGTACTCTTCGGATTGTATCAACAAGAAGAAGGAATTATCAAAGTAAGGGGTAAAGAAGTTGATATTAATAACCCGAACGATGCTAATAGATTGGGAATTGGAATGGTACATCAACACTTTAAGTTAGTACATAACTTTAGTGTTGCAGAAAACATTGTACTTGGTGTTGAAGAAACTAAAAATGGGATGTTGAAACTTGAGCATGCTGTTGAAAAAATTACTTTCTTAAGCAAAAAGTATGGTCTTAAAGTTGATCCTAAATCAATAATTCAAGATATATCAGTAGGTATGCAGCAAAGAGTAGAAATACTTAAGATGTTATACCGTGATGCTGATGTCTTAATATTTGATGAACCTACTGCTGTGTTAACACCACAGGAGATTATTGAACTTATGGCTGTAATGAAAGGTTTAACCGCTGAAGGTAAATCAATTATCCTTATTACGCACAAGTTAAATGAAATTAAAGAAGTAGCTGACAGATGTTCTGTTTTACGTAAAGGTAAATACATTGGTACAGTTGAGGTTAAAGACACTACAGTTGAACAAATGGCTGAAATGATGGTTGGTAGAAAAGTTAACTTTTCTGTTGAAAAAGACGAAGCTGTTATCGGTGATGAAATTCTAAGAGTAGAAAATTTATCAGTACATTCTCGTACTTTAAATAAAGAAGTTCTTAGTAACGTTAGTCTTTCTGTAAGAGGAGGAGAAATCCTTTGTATTGCAGGTATTGAGGGTAATGGTCAAACTCAGTTAATTGAAGCAATTACTGGTTTAAGAAAACATACTAAAGGTAAAGTGTTCTATAAAAATGTAGAAATCACACATTTATCTATAAGAGAAAAGAACAATATGGGTGTAGCTCATATTCCTGAAGATAGACATAAGCATGGTCTAGTTTTAGATTATACTCTTGAAGACAATTTAGTTCTTCAGTCGTATTTTGAAGATAAATATAATAAAAACGGTTTCTTAAAAAGAGACGCGATAAGAAAAAATGCTGATGAAATGATTCAAAAATTTGATATTCGTTCTGGTAAGGGTCCTGAGACTCCAGCTAGAGGTTTATCTGGTGGAAATCAGCAAAAAGCAATTGTTGCAAGAGAAATATCTAGAGATACCGATCTTTTGATTGCTGTTCAACCAACAAGAGGGTTGGATGTAGGAGCAATTGAATATATCCATAATCAATTAATTAAACATAGAGATGCAGGTAAAGCAGTTTTACTTGTTTCATTAGAATTAGAAGAAGTAATGAATGTTCCTGACAGAATAGTAGTAATGTACGAGGGTGAACTGGTTGGAGAATTCGATCCTAAGACAACTACTGAGAGTGAATTAGGACTTTACATGGCTGGATCTAGAAGGAGTGATGTATAATGTCTAATTTCTTAAAAAAAATATGGGCAGTAATAGCTGCGTTCTTCAGCAAGTTATTTAGTCCCATTACGAGATTTTTAAACAAATTATTTAGTCCTATAGCAAGGTTTATTAATAAAACTTGGGGCAAGTCAATAAATAGCAAGCAATTCCCGGATATAGCAAGTAGTGTTGTATCTGTAATATTGGGTCTACTATTTGGACTTATCATTATGATAATAGTAAGTCCTGGAGATGCATTCCCTGGATTCTTGAAAATTATTTCAGGTGGATTCACAGGTGGACTACGTGGTGTTGGTAATCAGTTGTATATTGCAACTCCATTAATCTTAACAGGACTATCTGTAGCATTTGCATTTAGAACTGGACTATTCAACATTGGTGCTAGTGGTCAGTTGACTATGGGTGCTTTTGTAGCCGTTTATATCGGTGTTGAGTGGGGATTCTTAGGGCAATTCCAATGGGTAGTAGCGATGTTAGGTGCTACTTTAGCTGGAGCTTTGTGGGGTGCCATTCCTGGAGTCTTAAAAGCTTACAGAAATGTACATGAAGTTGTTTCTACAATAATGCTTAACTACATTGCGATGTATTTAAATGCGTTATTAATCATTAAATTTATTTATCATTCAGATATTGCTAAAGCATATGCAGTATTACCTACTGCACAAGTTCCTACATTTGGTTTAGATAAGTTATTCCCTAGATCAAGTATTGATGGATCGTTTATTATTGCTTTAGTTGTTGTATTAATAATTCATATTGTTTTAAGTAAAACTGTATTTGGTTATGAACTTAAGGCAGTAGGATTTAATAGAAGTGCAGCAAAATATTCAGGAATGAACGAAAAAAGAAATATTGTGCTTTCAATGACTATAGCCGGAGCAATTGCTGGTTTAGCTGGAGCTACTGTATTCTTAGTATCAGGTAAAAACTTAGATCCAATTCAAGTTATATTATCTTATGGTTTTGATGGAATCGCGATCGCTCTATTAGGGCTTTCTACACCAATTGGTGTTGCTATAGCTGCATTATTCTATGCTTCACTTAAAATCGGTGGATTCTACTTACAATTAAATAACTATAATCCTGAAATAATCGACATGATTATTGCTTCTATAATTTACTTCAGTGCACTTTCAATATTCATTAAGATGTTTGTGCTCAAGTACGTTAAGAAGAAAAATAAAGCGGCAGGAGGAGTGAAATAATGGAAGTCTTATACTTTATTCTGCAATTAACGATTGCTTCTACAATTCCTTTAGCACTTGTTGCTTTTGGAGCTTTATTTAGTGAACGAAGTGGTGTTGTAAACATTGCTTTGGAAGGAATTATGTTAATGGGTGGTTTCGTTGGAGCTGTTGTAATAGCTTTAATTGAGTCGTCTGTTTCACCACAGTTAACAGTATTAATTGGTATTACTACTGGTGCTGTAGTTGGTATGGTTTATTCATTATTGCATGCGTATGCCGCAATAAATATGAAATCAAACCAGATTATATCTGCAACTGCACTAAACTTGTTTGCACCAGCATTCGCTGTATTTATGGCGAGAACGTTTACTAGTGCTGGTACACAAAAGATATCACTTGAAGGAACTTACAAAATTAGAGAAGTACCATATTTGAGTGAAATTCCAATAATTGGAGATATCTTCTTTAAACAGGCGTTCTTATCAACATATATCGGTATAGCTATCTTTATTATCGCTACTATCGTACTTTATAAAACGAAATTTGGACTTAGACTTCGTGCCTGTGGTGAGAATCCACATGCAGCTGATTCATTAGGTATTAATATCTATAGAATCAGATACGCAGGAGTAATGATTTCTGGAGCTTTAGCTGGAATGGGTGGAGTATTGTTTGTGTTATCATTCGCGAATGACTTTAACGCTACAGTTAGTGGTTTCGGGTTCTTGGCTCTAGCCGTGTTAATATTTGGTCAATGGCATCCTGGTAAAATTATTGCCGCAGCATTATTCTTTGGATTAATGCGTGTTGTTAGTTCAGCACATGCAGCAATAAGTTTCTTAGATCCATTAAATTTACCTGGTGAAATATATTCGATGATACCTTATGTTGCTACTTTAGTTGTATTAGCATTCGTATCTAAAAACTCTGCAGCACCACTTGCCGCAGGGACACCATATGATCCTGGTAAGAGATAATTTAATACAAATTTATATAAAAAGACTTACATTGTTTGTAAGTCTTTTTTTTGATATAATTATCTTGCGTGAAATCATTTAATTAGGAGATATTTATGAGAAAATATTCTGCACCACCCTACCGCATAAAGATGGTAGAGCCTATCAGATTAATATCAAGAGAAGATAGGGAAGTTGCACTAATAAATGCTGGATATAACCCTTTTCAGTTAAGAAGTGAAGATGTTTATATTGATTTATTAACAGATTCAGGAACCGGAGCAATGAGTCATTTTCAATGGGCTGCACTTATGATCGGTGATGAGTCTTATGCTGGGAGTAAATCATTTTATAAGTTTGAAAAAGTAGTTAAAGATATTACCGGATATGAATTCGTTATTCCTGCTCATCAAGGTAGAGGTGCTGAGCAAGTATGTTTACCACAACTAGTTGGTGGAAGAGAAGGAATGTATTTTATTTCTAATATGCATTTTGATACAACTAGAGCTCATGTTGAAATTGCTGGAGCTCGTGCTATTGACTGTGTGATAGAAGAATGTTTTGATACTGAGACTTATCATCCATTCAAAGGGAACTTTGATACTGCTAGGTTAGAAGAGATTATTTTAGAAAAAGGTCCTGAAAACATAGCTGGAATTATTATGACAATTACTAATAACTCTGCTGGTGGACAACCTGTAAGTCTTGCTAACTTAAGAGAAACAAGAGAACTTGCACTTAAATACGGGATTATGACTGTTATTGATGGAGCTAGATATGCTGAAAATGCATATTTTATTAAACAACGTGAAGAAGGATATCAAGATAAAACAATCAAAGAAATTGCAAGAGAACAATTTGATTTAGCTGATATATTCCTTATGAGCGCCAAAAAAGATGGTCTATCTAATATCGGTGGATTAATCGCAATTAAAAATAATGTGGATATATTTCAAAAATGTCGTACATATATCGTTCCATTAGAAGGGTTCCCGACATATGGAGGACTTACAGGACGAGATTTAGAAGTTTTAGCTGTTGGGCTACTTGAAGCACTTGAGTTAGATTACTTAACTCACAGAATTGATCAAGTAAGATTTTTAGGAGATAAACTAAGAGACGCTGGAGTACCAATACAGTATCCAGTTGGTGGTCATGCTGTATTCGTTGACTGCAGAAAGATAGCACCACATATTCCATATCATCAATTTCCTGCTCAAGCAGTATGTAATGCTGTTTATTTAGAGGCTGGAGTTAGACCTGTTGAGATTGGATCATTCCTTTTAGGAAGAGACCCAGACACAGGAAAACATTTAGAGTCACCTTTAGAACTAATGAGACTTACAATTCCTAGAAGAACATATACATATGCTCATTTAGAAGTAGTTGCGGATGCATGTATTGAAGTGTATAATAACCGTGAGAACCTTATAGGTTTAGATTTCGAGTATGAACCATCTATGTTAAGACATTTTACTGCTAAACTTAAACCAGTAAAGTAAGGAGGGAATATGAGAGAAAGACTATATTTGAATAAAAAGGATGCTAAAATATCTGGCGTATGTGCTGGAGTTGCAGACTATTTTGATGTTGACGTTACTCTGGTTAGAGTATTGTGGATATCATCTGTTCTTGTGATGGGATTTGGAATACTTCCATACATAATTCTTGCGTTAGTTGTACCAACAAAAGAAGAAACATTATAAAACCCCACATTTGTGGGTTTTTTTTATGGAAACATTTGATTTAAAAGTATAGAAACTGTAACTTTTCGAACTCCTATTGTATGATAGTATTAATCTAAGAAATGTTACCGATGGAGGAGATTTGATGAAGAAAATTATTCTGTTACTTTTAACACTTTCTATTTCAGCGTGTGATAGTAGAAATGTTACCGATGAGAGTATTAATGAATTGATTCAACAGACTACTGAACATTTTCAACAGGAAGAACGTGTTGAGATTGATATTTTGAGTAGAGAATACATTATTCAACTTGAATCAGGACTTGGAGTTATCGTTGTGAGTATACCAAGTGACATTTTTGGTATTGATTTGAATTATCCGGTTCTCCCAATAAAGATTGAATATATTGGTGATATGGAAAATATTGAATTGGTATATTATTTTGAGGAATTCAATTTAACTTCAATAGATGGAGGATCTCCATATATTTATATTCCTTCCATTAAGGAAACTGTAGATGGTATAATACCAAATTTAATATTAGAGAATGAGCAAGTAGTCACAATAATAGATGAAGCTTGGTTTGATTTTGATTTTAGAAATTCTATATTTAGCATTAAAATAAAGTTGGTATTTATTATAAATGACACTGAATATATTGTTGATGCTTTAAGTAAATTTCATAACTTAATGGAGTATTATTAACAAAACCCCACAAAAGTGGGGTTATTTTTTCATAAATGCTTCAATTATGTCATATCTTGCTTTTAAGGCCCTTTCGTACTTTCCAGTACTCTTTGCTTCATAATAGAGTTTTCTATCACTTGTGGGAAAATAACGCTGTTTAACGAGCGTTCCAGGATAGTTATGTGGATATTTGTATTTAAATTTGTTTTTTAAGTTTTCTGGTAGTTTTCCAGTATTTCCAGCCAATATATCTTTAGTCGCAGCATCAAGTGCTACATATGCACTATTTGATTTTGGTGAAAGTGCTAAATCTACAGTAATTGTAGCTAAAGGGATTCTTGCTTCAGGTAATCCTAGTTGTAATGCTGTTTCACATGCAGCGTACACTTTAGGACCAACATCAGGGTTCGCTAATCCAATGTCTTCATAGGCAATTACTTTTAACCTTCTGGTAATACTTATTAAATCCTCAATCAGAAGAAGCTTTGCTAAATAATGTAGTGCAGAGTTAACATCTGAGCCTCTTATGGACTTTTGAAGTCCAGAAAGCATCTCATAATAGTTATCTCCGTCTTTATCTAGCCCTAAATTAGGTTCTTGGATAATGTTAACTGCTTCATCTAATGACACTTTACCTACTATCATTATGCTTTCAAGCATATTTAAGGCAGTTCTAATTTCTTTTCCTGCTGCTTTAGCTATATATGATGCAACATCTTCATCAATATCGTAATCTAAATCCTTTGAAGTCTTAATTACATGTTTTTTAATGTCTTCAAAACTGAAGTCATTAAGTTTGTATATATGACACCTTGACCTTATCGCAGGATTTACTGAGTGATAAGGCGAAATTGTAGTAATTCCTATCATCGTTATATGACCAGATTCTAAATGTGGTAATAAGAAGTCTTGAATATCCTTTTTCATACGATGAATCTCATCTAATATCAGTAAAACGTTGTCTTCGGAAACTATTTTTCTGAGTTTTGCCTTGTTATCGATACTTGCATTGAATATTTGCACGTTCTTCATAGCCTTTTTGGCTACAATACTAGCTATGGTCGTTTTTCCAGTGCCTGGTGCACCGTAAAGGATCATTGATAGCAATCTTTCTTTTTCTAACATGATGGTGATTACTCCACTCGGACCTACTAAATGGCTCTGTCCAACGATTTCTTCGAACTCTGTTGGTCTAATTCTGTAAGCTAACGGCTCCAAACAATCACCTCTTTCATATGGTTATTTTAACACAAATATCAGTCAAACCTGTATAAAAAGTGTCCCTTTATTTGACAAACATTATGGTTATGGTAATATATTCTTGATTAAAAGAGGTGGAAAAATGAAAAAATCATTTGCAGTAATTGGATTAGGTTCATTTGGACGTAGTGTGGCATTAGAATTAGTAGCACTTGATGCTGATGTCCTATGTATTGATCAAAATGAAGACCGTATCAATAAGATTGCTAAAACAGCTCAAAATGCTGTTATCTGTGACTCAACTGATGAAGAATCTTTAAGAGATTTGGGTGTTGGAAATATTGATCACGTAATTATTTGTATTGGTAATGATGTACAGGCTAGTATTATGACAACTTTAATCGTTAAAGATTTGGGTGTAAAGAAAGTAACTGTTAAGGTGCTAAATGAGTATCATGCAACAGTTGTTGAAAGAATAGGTGCTGATGAGATAATTTATCCAGAAAGACAAATGGGTAGACGTTTCGCAAGAAGAATAATCTCGGATAGTATATTAGAAGTATTAGAACTTACTAAGGACTTTAGTTACGTAGAAGTATCTACTCCTAAAAAGTTTGTTGGAAAAAGTATTATAGAGTTAGATGTAAGAAGAAATTTCGGTTTAAATATTGTTTCAATTAAAAGAGATAACACTATTATTACACCTGCGGCTGCAGGACCAATCAAAGCAAAAGATGTGCTGATGATTGTTGGTAGTAATAAAGAAATAGCTAAATTTTAATTAAAGACCTTCGGGTCTTTTTTTTCTGTTTGATATTTAATTTATGCTATAATAATCGAGAGGTGAAATTATGAGTAAAACAAAATTACGTGACATTGAAATTATAAAGAATTACTTGAAACATCCTGAGGGATCATGTTTGATATCTGTTGGAGATACTAAAGTAATTTGTACTGCTACTATTGAGGAAAAAGTACCATTTTGGCTAAAAGGAAAATCTAAAGGTTGGATTTCTGCTGAATATTCTCTATTACCAAGAAGTACTCATACTAGAGTATCTAGGGAAGCTGTAAGAGGTAAACAAACTGGTAGAACAGTTGAGATTCAAAGACTAATTGGTAGAGCTTTAAGATCAGTTGTTGATTTAACTAAACTGGGTGAGAGAGTTGTTACAATTGACTGTGATGTTATCCAAGCTGATGGTGGGACAAGATGTGCTGCTATTACTGGTGGTTTTATAGCTATGGAAATTGCTATAAATAAACTTATTGAAGATGGAAAAATTAAAGAGAACCCAATTAAAGAAAATATTGCTGCAGTTAGTGTTGGTATTGTAAATGAAGAGTTTGTTTTAGACTTAGACTATGAACTTGATTCTAACGCTGATGTTGATATGAATATAGTTATGACTGAATCTGGTAAGTTTGTAGAAATTCAAGGTACCGGAGAAGAATATACATTTACTGAAGAGCAATTAGCTGGAATGATAGCACTTGCTAAAGACGGGATAAAAACTTTAATTGAAAAACAAAAATAAACTGTTTTTCGCTTCAAAAAACAGAGGCAAAATTAAAGAGATAAAAAGATTATTACCAGATTATGAAATTCTTGATTTAGCTGATACAGATATAGAAATTGAAGAGACTGGTTCAACTTTTAGAGAGAATGCGCTTATAAAGGCAAAAGCTGTATTTGATTTATATGGTATTCAAACATTAGCTGATGACTCTGGCCTGGCCTGTACTGGCCTAAACGGAGCACCGGGTGTTCATTCTAAAAGATATTCAGAATCAAGCAGGGACACAGATAATAACTTACTTTTAGTTAAGAATTTACAAGGGAAAAATAGAGAATGTAAGTTTGTAAGTTGCTTATGTTTGTATTCTGATGATTTTTCATACTTCGAAGGTGAAGTAGTAGGTGAAATCGTTGATCTTCCGCGTGGGAGTAATGGTTTTGGATATGATCCTATATTCTATTTTAAAGAACTTGATAAAACATTCGCTGAACTTTCAATTGAAGAGAAAAACAAGTATTCTCACAGAGCTAGAGCATTAAGTAAACTACTTAAAAGCGGAAAACTATGAAAATACTAATAATAAGTGATTCACATGGTGATACAACTCACCTGTTTGAAATTTTTGCTAGACATAAAGTAGACAAGACTATTCATCTTGGTGATTTAGAGATATCTAAAGATTTTTTTTCTATGACTATTGTCAGAGGAAACTCTTACTTAGATCCAGAAGCACCTTTAGAAAGAATTCTTGATATCGATGGAAAAAAACTGTTTATGACACATGGACATGTTTATTCTGTTCATAATGGTTTAACTAATATTAGTTTAAAGGCTCAATCAGTTGATGCAGACTATTGTCTGTTTGGACATACTCATATTCCTTGTTTCAAGGAAAATAGAGGGATTCTTTATATTAATCCAGGGTCTATTAGTAGACCTAGGAATGGGAAAAGCAGTTATATGATTTTAGATACAAAAAATGATTCGTGTATTTTATATAATTTATTAGGCGAGGAGATTAAGACTTATGAAAGAAGTAACTAATTTAATTAAAGAGTTAACTGGTAAGGATTCAGAAGTTGTTAGCAGATTAATGGGTGGTATGAGTAATCGTACTTATATTGTTAAAATTGATGGAGGACTTTTTACTTTTAGAATTCCTGGAAAAAGAGCTGAAGTTTTTGTTAATAGATTTGATGAGTCTAAAAATATTGAAAAAATAAGAAGTTTGGATTTAAACAATCACACTCTGCTTCTAGATTTAGAAGGTGGATACAAATTAGCTGAATTTGTTGAAGGAACTCCACTTAATGAATTAGATAGTCTTCATTTAAGTGAAGTAACTAGTCTTTTGAAGAAATTACATAATAATGATGGGTCATTTGAAAAAGATTATGCACCTTTTGATAGATTAGATCATTATGAGAGTCTTAATGACAATTTAAAAGAAGGATACTATATAACTAGAGATAAGTTCTTTGAACATAAAGATTACTTAATGAGCCTACCAAAAGTAATGGCACATGGTGATTCACAAAAATCAAATTTCGTAATCGGTGATACATGTTATTTACTAGATTGGGAGTTTGCTGGAAATAATGATTATTATTATGACATAGCTTGTTTTGGTAACGTAGACTACAATGATGCATTAGCTCTTCTGGAAGAGTATAATGGTCATGCGCCGTCTGTTGAAGAATACAATAGACTAACGTTATGGAGAACGTTCCAGTGCTTACAATGGCATAATGTGGCTCTTTTCAAAGATAAAATTGGACTAAGTCAAGAATTGAACGTAGATTTCCTGTTTGTTTCAGGAAAATATCTGGAGAAAGCTAATAACTTACTCTCAACACTAAAATAAGGGATATATTATCCTTTTTTTTATGATAAGATTTTATTAGGTGAAGATATGATAAATAAACTATCAAACATATTAAAACAAAACAACTCAAGAGATCTATTTATGGATTTTTTTAATGCGCTTTCAATTGATTATCAATTTAATGCAGCTGAGGTATACATTTTTCCTCCGTTCATCAGAAAAATTGATAGTTTTAGATATATAAAAGGTCGACTTTATGAAAAGTCATTTGATTACAAGGATATGGATAATACTTTAGTAGAAGAAATCTTTGTAAATAAAGAAAAAGTGTCTGTTCACTCTAGTGATCTATTTAATAAGAAGAGCATGGCCAAAGATTCGTACTATTTTGATTTGGATGCTAATTTAGTGTTAGCTTATCCATTAATAGACGGTAATAGACTAAATGGGATTATTACTTTCTCATTTGCAGATGAATTAGATGTTGATCTATCAAGTTTTGTAGAATTCATTAACATTAAATTAACAATGTTGAACTCAATTGAACATGAGTTACAGGAAAAAGAAACACTTAAGAAGATTTTGTTAAAACAGGGAGTACATACCTATAAAATAGGCAAAGATATATCAGAAGAACTGTTAAATCATCATAATAATACAAAAATTGGTGAGACTAAAACAATTAAGAATGACAATAAATATTATGAGCTAATTAAAATGGATTCTGCAAGTGGTTATTTGGCTGATATCACAACTGAAATCGGATTAAAGATATCAGAGTCCCTTGCGTATCAAGATCCTGATACAAAACTAAATAATATTAACAAGCTTCAAAGAATGATTGATGCTAATAAGAACTTTTCTGTTCTTGAGATTACTTTTAAAGATGTTTATCTGTTTGATGTAACAAAATCAATGCTGAAACTTTTCAAAAGAAGCGAATTATTTAGAAGTGAGTCATCTATCTTTGTTTATTTTGACCATTCTGATAAACGACTACTAAATAAGGCAATGCGACTAATTAAGGAGTCACTTGGAAATATAATGACATTTGAGTATCAGTTTGGGATTATTAGAGTACCTCATGATGTTGAAAAAGATATCCTTAAGGTTTTAAAGATAATAACGATAAGTGATCATGATTATTATGATAAAACGGATCATATTGATATTGTTAACGTATTAGTAACTAAAAGGGTAATAATTGATAAAATAAGTAATGAATCATATGAACTTAAGTTTCATCCGATAGTAAATACTAAAAATCAACTTGAAGGGTACCTTGTAACACATGGAATTGATACGGAAACAATAAAAGATAAAAGAATTGAGCTCTTAATTACAGAATATACGCTTAAAACAATTAAAAGAGTTCAGAAGAGAGTAGACTTCTTTATAGACATTAGTGAAGAACTAGTTAAGAGTGATGAATTTTTAACAGTAATTAAACAATTCAGACAAAATACTGAACTCTTTAAGAGAATATTCTTTATCTTTGATTCAGTTGGTACTGAAGCTGAAGCGTATTTAGTTAAAAAAGAGTCTAAGATAGCTAGAAGAAGTGTTGAAAGTTTATATAAACAGGAAAAAACTGTTGATTTTATCTTTCAAAACATCGTTTATGAAGACTATAGTAACGAATATATTGATTTTTTAGGTAAATTAGAAGAAAAACACATTATTCCTATATTTGAAGTTGATAATAAAAGAGACTTACAATTTATCATTGATAATAAGATAGGCTTTGTATATACTAAGACTGCTCAAGATGTATTAATTGAAAAGGAACCTAGAGATAAGTTATAATATAGAAGAGGTATGTTTATGAAAAAAATAATTCTTGCAGGTGGATGTTTTTGGGGCGTTGAAGAATATTTTAAACAACTAAAGGGCGTAGTTGCTACTAAGGTTGGTTATATTGATGGGAATAAAAGTAATCCCACATATGATGAAGTATGTTCTCATGTTGCTACTCATGCAGAAGCTGTTGAAATATTTTATACTGGTATTACATTAGAAGAAATGCTAGATCAGTATTTTAGAATAATTGATCCGACTGCAGTTGATAGACAAGGTGCAGATGAAGGTATTCAGTATAGAACAGGTATTTATTTCTCAAAAATATCAGATTTAGAAACAATTATTAAATATATTAAAAATGTTCAAAAAAAATACGATAAACCTATTGCTGTTGAGGTAAAACCTGAGAGTATGTTTTACTTAGCAGAAGAGTTTCATCAAGATTATTTAGAAAAAAATCCAGGAGGTTATTGTCATATTGATATGAGTCTGGCAAAACCTGAAGAAAAGAAGGTGTAATGATGCAAATTTTAGTAACAGTATTAGTGTTAGTAGGAGTAATAGGACTTTATATTGGATCTTATATCTTAAATAAAAACACTCCAGTGCCTGAGGGTATAATTCCACTTGAACAATGTAGCTCTTGTAGCACTACATCATGCGCTCAGCATCCAGGAGATGTAAAAGATGAACTTAAGAGACATTTGAGTAACGTTGAAGAAGATTGTGAATATGAAATCTAAAGGAAACTTTAGATTTCTTTTTTTTATGTTTTCTTGTGATATAATCAGTGTAGTTGAGGTGATAATATGATTTTAAATTGGGACCAATATTTTATGGGTGTAGCTACATTAAGTGGTATGCGTAGTAAAGATCCTAACACACAAGTAGGAGCATGTATTGTTAATGATAAAAGACGTATTGTTGGGATTGGTTATAATGGATTCCCAGTAGGTTGTAATGACAATGATTTCCCTTGGGGGAATAGTGGAGAGTATTTAAATACTAAATACCCTTACGTTGTTCATGCTGAAGCAAATGCTATCTTGAATTCTACTACTACATTAGAGAACTGTACACTTTATGTAAACTTATTTCCATGTAATGAATGCGCAAAACTAATTATTCAATCTGGAATTAAACAAATTGTATATGGTGCTGATAAATATGAGCACTTAGACAGTACAAGAGCTTCTAAAAGAATGCTGAAATCAGCTGGAGTGACTACTAGAATCATGGCTGACGTTAGTATTGGGATAACTGCATGCTAAAGAAAATAGTTATATTTGTATTCATTATACTCAATATAACTGCTTTTTATTATGGTGTTTCTAGAGTTGATTATGGAATATTACTTCCTGGTGGTATCTCTGAGATAGAAGATAAGGTTGTTGTAAATACTGACAATATAGCAGAAGGTTCATTTAATTCTGTTTTTGTTTACTCATTAGATAGACCTACTAGAATAATGAATTTCATAGCTGATAATTTAACAGGAGCTTACTCATACGAGATGAGTACATCCTATTCTAAATTATCAAATGCCCAAATGCGCAAAAGAGGCGACTTGTTGTATGATACAGGCTTAGAATATTCTTTAATACAAGCGTATGAAGCTGCAGGAGCAGATCTTAGTTACTTTTTAGAAACTATAACAATAATCTACTATGATCCAGATTATAATGACTTAGACATTGGAATAGAGATTACAGGAGTTGACGGGCTAGAATTTAGTTATACAGGTTTCCTTGACTATTTATCAAGTAAAGATCAAGTTGTACTAAATACAACGACAATAGACTACGAAATAACAAGAACAAGTGGAGTTTTTGGGTTTGTAATACTTCCAAACTACACAATATACAATACTACTCCTACTTACGAGATTAAGAAAACTTCAATTTCAGGTAGTAGTGGTGGACTTTTACAGACTTTAAGCATCTTTAACTCTCTAACTGAGTTTGATTATACGTACGGTCTTACAATTGCTGGAACAGGAACATTAGCAGTTAGTGGATACGTTGGTCCAATTGGTGGAGTTACACAAAAAATAATCGCAGCAGACAGAGAAGGGGTCGATATATTCTTTGTTCCAAGCGAGAATTACGCGGAAGCTATTGAAGTAAATGAGAAAATGAAGTTCAACCTCGAAATAGTAGAGATTAAAATGTTTAATGATGCAATTAACTATTTAATTGAATATGGTGATAATAATGAATAAGTTTATGAAATTCTATAAGCATTTAGAACGAATTGAGGCTACTAATAATATTGGGATTAAGGACTATTTAATCGCAGCTTTAAAGGCAATTGCTGTTGTTTTATTTTTCTCAATGCCTGTATTAATTGTCCTAATAAACACGTTTATCATCTTAGTATTATATAAATCATTTTGGGCTATTATAATTGGCTATATGATGATATACTTTATAGTAATGTGTCTTTGGGCAGTAGATAAGTTCTTTATAAAATTTGCTGGATTAGGTTCATTGAACGTATATAAAAGAGAGTTTTTAATATTTTATACTATATTAGCCAGCATATCAGGATTAATTGGCGTTGTATTTATTATTATTGAGGTGATTTAATGTTAATTGGATTTATTATTATAATTGGACTACTACTACTAGATCAAATAACTAAACTAGTAATTGTTGCTCAAGTTCCTTATGGAGCAAATATCGATGTAATCAAAGGGTTTTTCTCGATTACACATCGAGTAAATGATGGAGCTGCTTGGAGTGTATTCTCCGGTCAGATGACTGTTTTTTACATCATAACCGTTGTTGCACTTGTTATCTTCGGTTATTATTTCAAAGATATCAATTTTAAAACAAAAAAAATGTACTCAATTGGTATTTCTCTACTGATTGCTGGTACACTTGGAAATTTTGTAGATAGAATAAGAATTAAAGGTGTTATTGATTTTCTAGATTTTAATATATTCGGATACGACTTCCCAGTATTTAATGTAGCTGATTCAGCTCTTAATGTTGGTTTGGTCCTATTCATGATTGCGGTGTTTATACATGAATAAAATTATAGTAAAAGAAAAAGGAATGCGTCTAGATAAGTTCTTGTCAGAAGAACTTGATTTTTCTAGAGCTACAATCCAAAAGATGATTATTGAAGAAGTTGTACTTGTAAACGAGCTTAAAACAAAAGCAAATTATAAAATAAAAGTTGATGATGTTATAGAATATACTGAGTTACCAGAAGTTATCATTGAGATAAACCCTGTTGATTTACCAATTAACATTGTTTACGAAGACGAAGATGTAATAATCATTGATAAAGTTACTGGGATGGTTGTACATCCAGCGCATGGTCATTATAATGATACGTTGGTAAATGCACTTTTATTCCATATCAAGGATTTATCACTGATAAACGGTGTTAAGAGACCTGGAATTGTGCATAGAATTGATAAAGATACATCAGGACTACTAATGGTTGCTAAAAACGATACAGCTCACCAAAGTTTGGTGGAGCAACTTCAAGATAAAACTGTTGTAAGAAGATATATGACACTTGTTCAGGGGACAATACCTCATGAATTCGGAAAAATCAACGCACCAATAGGGAGAGACCCTAAAGACAGAAAAAAAATGACAGCTATTTATGGTGGTAAAGAAGCAGTTACACACTTTAAAGTTATAGAGCGTTTTGAAGAGTTTACTTTGTTAGAGTGTAGACTAGAAACTGGTAGAACTCACCAAATAAGAGCACATTTAAAATACATCGGTTATCCTGTAGTTGGAGATCCTATGTATGGTAGAAGAAAAGTAATTGGAAAAGATGGACAATTCCTACATGCTAAGACATTAGGGTTCAATCATCCAAGAACAAATGAATATATTGAGTTTAATTCAGAACTACCTAAGTTCTTTACGGACTTCATGGATTCGATAAGAGAGACTTAGTCTCTCTTTTTTTATATTTCATCGCCTTTATGGAAGTATTTGAAATTGTTTTAAGTCAAGATATATAGTATAATTTAATAAATTGTACGAAAGAGGTGTTATTATGAGAAAAGTTCTGACGGCTTCTGCAATAGTAGTGTTTCTATATTTTGGATTTGAAATGTTTTTCAAAGCTGTTACGGGATACTACTCAAATTCGTACATTTTTATTTTGGATTATATTCGACTAGCAATCGATCTTGTGTCTGACATAATAAACTCAACATGGTTTGACTGGAAAATAGTAATTATCAGTTCAATTATTGTTCCATCTACTGTAGTAATATATTATGTACTATTTTTATACAATAAAGAGGAAATAATAGAAGAGTCAATTGAAGAAACTGTTATTCTGGACAATAAAAGAGAATTAATTATTGATCAAACTAATGAGTCTAAGAATGAAGTATCAATCATTGATTATGAAGCACCTGAACGAGTAACTGTAAAACAAGTAACAGTTAAACGTGTTTCAAAGACAATTTACAAAAAAGAATTAGCTGAAATCGTCTCTATAAATACCGAGTTAACTGAGTATAAATCTCTACAAGCGATTAATTCCTTAATTCAAATAATAGAAGATGAGGTTCGTGATTCTGGAAATATTAATATCGAATTCATTGGTAAGTTCACTAAAAAACATCGTGCAGCTAGAAAAGGTACAAATCCTAATTCAGGAGATGCAATAGTAATTCCTGAATTTAACACTGTTACTTTTAAATATGACGATTTATTATATGAACTAGTAAATAACTCTGAATTAAAAGAGGATAATGCTGTTAGTGAGCCGAATAATGAACATCACAGAATAATAATGAAACCAGATTTTTTAAAGGATATTAAAGTTAAAATACAAAAAGCTAATGTTCTTCACAAATCTGAAATTAGTAAATTAGTGGCAGAAAGAACTACATTGAGTGATTATAAAGCAGCACTAGCTCTTAATTCCTTGATTGATATTGCACAAGATGAAATTAGACAGAATGATTATATTGAAATACCTTCTTTAGGTAAATTCACTAAAAAGCACCGAGCAAAAAGAGTTGGGACTAATCCTAATACAGGCAAGCCTATAACTATCCCAGAATTTAATACTGTTACTTATAAACCAGATCAAATAATCAAAGAAAAACTTAATAATACAATTAAACAAATTTATACTAGTGAGGTAGTTGTACATAAGTTAGATATCATTGAGTTATCACATAGAAGGACTGAACTTAGTAATAAAGAGATTCATGACTGTTTAAATGCTTTACTTGAAATAGTTACTTCTGAAATCACTAATTCTATCGGTTATATTCCAGAAATTGGATCGTTTGAGTTGGTTGATTCACCAGGTGAATCAGCAGATGCTGAACCTGTGAGTGAGATAAGATTTAGATACGAGGAAGTACTATATAACTATGTTAATAGAGATATCAAAAAGAGACCAGTTGGTAAAACCGATATAATTGAAACTATATCCTCTTTGCTAGATTTACCAATAAGTAATTCAAAAGAAATTCTTGATGCTTTTACTAAAATCATCGAAGAAGAATTAATACTTAATAAGGTAATTGGTATCCCTGAGATTGGTAAATTTAAACTTAAATTCAGAGATGCTCAAAAAGGAATAAATCCTACTACAAAAGAAGTAATATATATCGAATCTCATAATGTTGTAAAATTTAAAGCTAATAAGTCACTTAAGGATAGGGTGAATTGGTAATGAAATTTCTAATAACAGGTGGAGCAGGCCTAATAGGATCTTACTTAGTTAAGGAATTGATTAAGGAAGGGTATGATGTTGTTGTTATTGATGATTTTTCCTCTGGATTTATCGAAGCATTACCAAAGGACGTAATACTTTATGATGGTTCCGTTGGAAACCAATCATTACTTAATAAAATTTTCAAAAAACATTCTATAGACTTAGTATTTCACTTAGCACTTAGTGTGTCTCAAAAGCATGATGTTGGAAAAAATAATGTTCATTGGAAATACAATTTTAATAATACAGAAATCCTAATAAATAGTATGATAGAGCATAAGATACCGAAAATTATCTTTTCATCAACTGCTTCGGTATATGGTGTTAACAAAATGGATAAAGCACTTCTTGAGACTAGTGAAACTCATCCTGAGACTCCTTATGCAGAATCAATGCTTGCAGTTGAAGAGTTAATTACACACAGTGGACTTGATTATATTATATTCAGATATTTTAATGCTGCTGGAAGAATTAAAATTGGTGCTAATTTAAGTAGTAGGATGACTCTTATTCCTACTTTATTAGATAAAATTGTTAATAATAATCATGATGCAGAAATATTTGGGTCTGGTTTTCCTACTAAAGATGGATATTGTGTAAGAGATTTTATACATGTTGATGATATCGTCAAAGCTCATACATTGGCTGCTGAAAGGCTTGTTAACAGAGCTGTTAACAAAATCCTTAATTTGGGAACAGGTAAGGGATATTCAGTTATAGAAGTTATAGATAAGGTAGAAGAATTAACGGGATTCTATTTTATTAGAAAAGTTACAAAAAGAAGAGCAGGAGATCCGATAAGATCAGTTGGTTCATTTATGAACGCTTTTCAAGTGCTTGGATGGAGACCTACAAAGACATTAGATGATATAATTAAAGAAGAATTCAAAGAATTATTAGAGAAAAGGTGAAATATCATGGAAGATTGCTGCGGAGACAGTATTAAAGTAATAGAGAAGTGTCCATTATGTAATAAAATAGGTGAGGTAGTTAGTAATGTGACTGTTAAGTCATTGTTAAAGAATGATACACAGTTAACAGATAATTATTCGATATGCCTTACACCTGATTGTGATGCTGTTTATTACAATTCAAATGAAGTGTACAGAAAAAGTGAAGTGAAGGTTGGTGTTTGGACAAAAACTAAGCCTGAAGATAGAATTGTATGCTATTGTAGTGAAACTTCTGAAGTTGAGGTAAGAAACGCAATTGAAACATTAAATTTATCTTCGGTAAAAGAAGTCGTTAATAATACAACAGCTATGAACGATAGCGATTGTATTCACAATAGTCCTACTGGTAAGTGTTGTAGTAGGCAAATAAAAGATATACTAAATGAATACAAATGAAAAAGACGATTTCTCGTCTTTTTATTTTTTATTTAACTGGTGGAACAAACGTTCTTAGAGCAACTTCTTGATCTAACAAGTATAAACCTGCATCCTTAACTAAATCGATTTTACGAATTAAATCTCCAACATTTTCTTCCTCTTCAACTTGTTCATCAATAAACCATTGAAGAAATGAAGTTGTTGCATATTCTCTTTCAGAAGTAGCTAAATCCATTAATGCATAGATTCTTTTAGTTACAATTTGCTCATGGTGTAACGATGTTTTGAATGCATCCATTATTGATTCATAATGGTTATCCATATCTTCGAATCCAGTTATCTGAACTCTTCCACCTTTACTTGAGATGTACTTAAAGAATTTCTTCGCATGGAATAACTCTTCCTCGTACTGAATTGTGAACCAGTTCTCAAACCCGTTTAATCCAATTTCTGAACAATATCCAGCCATTGCAAGATAGATATGAGCAGAATAGATCTCAAAATTCATTTGGTCGTTTAACATTTTTTCTAATTTTTTACTTAACATAAATTATCCTCCACAAATAATTATAACATTTTTTATTACAGCGCTTTGGCTTTTTGCAAGTTTTTAAAATGTAATTTAGCAATATTATATAAACTCTTTTCTCCAAGAGTATCTATAATATTTCTTGCAGCTATATCAACTAGTTTTCCAGCCCCTTTTGGTAATTTCATCCCAATATCAGCTTCCATTTTAGCCCATAAGACTAAGAAATAGTATCTAGCCAATACAGATGCTGCTGCTACGGCTATATACTTACTTTCTGCTTTAGTTTCGAAAGTAATATCTTCAAATACTTCAGGTTGATCCTCTAAATAACGATAATACAATGCTTCTGGGGCAAATTGATCTACAACAACATTTTGACATTTAACAAATTTTGTTAATTGTAATAATGCTCTATTGTGCATCAGTGCTTTAATTTTGTTCAAGTTCTTTGTTTTCAAATGTAACTTATTATAATAGCTGTTTTCAAGGAAAACCTCTTTATGTGCAATTACATCTTTAATTTCCTTACCAATTTTGTATATTTTTTCATCAGTTATTGATTTCGAATCTCCGACACCTAAATCTTTCAAATATGATACCTGTGATTCATTAACATATGCACTAACTACAACAACTGGGCCAAAAAAGTCCCCTGTACCTACTTCGTCAGAACCTATCATATCAATCTCTTTTTTAAAATTCTTACGCCAAGTCATGTATTCGCTTTCTGCGATTGGTCCTTGAAACATCACTTTTAAAGAAGTGAATCCAGTAACAGTTACGGCTGTTGTTTGCGACATAAACTCTATGTGTTCAACAGGTGGTTTTACCAGTGAATCTTTGTAGTGGTTCTTAATTTCTTTAAAGTCTTCTGCGGTTACGCTTAAGATATAATTCATATTATCACTCCTGTCTATCATTTTAACAAACATTTTGATAAAATAGTAGCGGTAAGGAGTGATTTAAATGATTGCAGATAAGATTACATTAGAATTTGATAAAATCACAGATCTTTTGACAGATTATGCTTTTACTGAGCAAGCGAGCGAGTACTTAGCAAATCTATTTCCTTCAAGCGATGAGGCGCAAGTCTTGGAGCAACTTGAAAGAACAGACGAAGCTTTAGTCCTATTATATAAAATTGGTCAGCCACCTTTGGCTAACATTTACAATATAAACCCTCATTTGAGAAGAGTTAAATTAAGTGGGTCATTAAACGCTAAGGAATTAAGACAAATAGCTATGCATTTACTAGCTGTTAAATTAAATAAAAATTATTTAATAAACGCAAAAGCAGAAAATGTCGAAGTAAGATTCTTTAAAGAAGAAATTGATTCATTAGTTTATTTTAAAGACTTATATCAACGAATTAACTTGTGTGTTGATGAAGATGCTCAAATACTTGATTCAGCATCAGCTAAATTAGCTGGTATTAGAAGAAAAATAATACAAACTCAAGGTAAGTTGGAAGACAAACTTACATCGATAATACAAACTCAGTCTGAAAAGTTCACGGATACGGTTATAACTAAAAGAAATGACCGTTATGTTGTACCTGTTAGATTAGAATATAAGAATAAATTTAAAGGAATAATTCAAGATTATTCAGCATCTGGTGAAACTGTATTTATTGAACCTCAGGCAGTAACCGAGTTAGCTAATAAAATACAACTTCTTAGAGCTGATGAAAAAGAAGAAATAACTAGAATTTTGATTGAATTATCATATGAAGTAGCTTTATATGTTAATGAATTGACTGAAAACTTAAAAATATTGGTTAATTTAGATGTTGTATTCGCAAAAGCAAGATTCGCGAAGGAATATCATTGTACTAAACCTGAGTTATGCGAGGAAATAGATCTTGTAGCTGCAAGACATCCTTTGATTGACCAATCAGAAATTGTGGCCAACAATATCTTCTATAATAAGTACAAAGTATTAATTATTACTGGACCAAATACTGGTGGTAAGACAGTTGCTCTTAAAACACTTGGTCTTATGGCATTAATGGTTCAAGTAGGGATGCTTATCCCAGTTAATGAAGGAAGTAAGATAAGAGTATTTGATAATATCTTTGCCGACATAGGTGACGAACAATCAATTGCTCAAAGTTTATCTACATTTTCATCTCACATGACAAACCTAATTAGAATTGTTGATAATCTAACTACTAATAGTCTTGTCTTGTTAGACGAACTAGGTAGTGGTACAGACCCAAAAGAGGGAGCTTCTCTAGCAATTGCTTTAATTGACTACATTAAGGCTAGAGGGTCATATATAATGGCTACAACACATTATCCAGAACTTAAAGCGTATGCCTATAATGCACCAGATACTATAAATGCATCAACTGAGTTTAATATAGATACATTATCTCCAACATTCAAACTTTCTATAGGTATACCAGGTCGATCTAATGCTTTTGAAATTAGTAGAAGACTTGGACTTAGAGAGATGATTATAACTGATGCGAAAAGTAAATTAGATATATCTAATACTGAGGTTTCTGAGTTAATAAACAAACTTGAGGACCAGTCACATGAACTTGATAAGAAAATACTTCATTATGAAGAATTAAATGAAGACCAATTAAAAGTTCAAAATGCAATTAAAGAGGAATACCTGAAACTTGATAAGAAAATACTTAAATTGCGTGATGAGGCTAAAGAAGAAGCTAGAGAGCTTGTTCGTAAAGCTCAAAAAGAAGCTCAGACAATAATTGACGAGTTACTTGCTTATTCTAAGGACGTAAAATATCATACATTACTTGAGAAAAAGACTGCTCTAAAGAACATTGTTGGAGAAGATGAAAAACCAAAAGCAAAAAGCACACATAATTATCAAGTAAATGATAGAGTTAGAGTGTTGTCATATGGACAAAGTGCTGTGGTAACAAAATTGTTGCCAAAAAACATGTTCCAAGTTAAAATGGGGATACTTACTACAAATGTAAGTAGACGTGATCTACAATTAGTTGAAGCTAACCCTAAAAAGAAAATCAAGAGTCATATTTCATTTAAAATTAAATCAAATGTTGGAATTGAACTGGATTTAAGAGGTTATCGCTTCGAAGAAGCAATGATCGAGATGGAAAAGTACATCGATGATTTAATAGTTGGGAAAATGAGGCAAGCAACAATAATCCATGGACACGGTACCAATGCCTTGAAAAAGGGAGTACATGAGTATTTGAAGAGAAACACCTTTATCGAAAGCTATGCATACGGTAAAGAAGGAGAAGGTGGATCTGGAGTTACAGTAATCCATTTGAAGTAGTCTATTACTTGATAATATGTAATTTTATTATGTATAATTAAGAAGAATAAAGAGGAGGAAGATTATGTTAGTATATGCAACAAGTGAAAACTATAAAGAAGAAATTGAAAAAGGTGTATCTGTAGTAGATTTTTACGCAGATTGGTGTGGACCTTGCAAAATGATTGGACCTATCTTAGAAGAAATTTCTAATGAAAGAAATGATGTTAAAATTGTAAAAGTAAATGTTGATGAAAATAGAGAAATCTCATTGGAAGCAGGAGTTAAGAACATTCCTACTTTACTAATAATGAAAGACGGTGTTGAAGTTAAAAGACACGTTGGATTTGCTCCAAAAGCTGCATTAAACAAAATGATTGAGGAACAACTATAAAAAAGGAGACATTGTCTCTTTTTTTTAAAAGCTATGAACTGGGACCTAACAGTATTCTATAAGTCATTCAACGACAATTTACTTAAAAAAGATTTAGAAACATTAAAAGATTCAATTTTAAAGTACAACGGATTTAAAGAAAAGTTTACAAATTCTGAATCGAATTTAGTAGAATTTTTAAAATTTGAAATCGAGTTTAACAAGTTAGTTAGGAAACTATATAGTTTTGCTAATTTAACTTTAGCTACTGAGTCAACAAATAATGATGCTTTAAATCTAGTTAATTTGTTGTCTAAACAATTAACAGAACTTACTGAGACTTCAATTTTGGCTGATAAATGGATATCTTCATTTGATCTTAATAAGATTGACAATGAGTTTCTAAATGATCATAAGTTTTATCTAAATCAAATAAAACTACATAGTAAGCACAACTTAGACCCTAAAGTAGAGGCAATTATTTCTAAGATCAATCAAAATGGGGTGTCTGCATTTGAAAGACAACATGATTTACTTACCTCAACTCTAGATGTACCATATCTAGAGGGTGTAAAAACACTATCAGAGATAAGAAATCTTGCATATAGTGCTGACCAATCTGAAAGAAAATCTGCATATGATGCTGAAATTGCTGCTTATCCTGCGATAGAAAAAAGTATTGCATTATCGCTTAATTCAATTAAAGGATACGTTAATACAGTTGCAGATCTTAGAGGATATGATTCTCCATTAGATAAAGCGTTATTTGATTCTAGATTAGACAGAAAAACACTTGATTCGATGCTTGAATCGATTAAAGAAGCTTTACCTACATTCAGAAAATACTTAAAAAGAAAAGCAACTATACTTGGACATAATGAAGGATTACCATTTTATGATTTATTTGCTCCAATTGGAAAAGATTCAACTGTTTATACTGTTGAAGAAGCTCAGGAGTATATCGTATCTAACTTTAATTCATTCAGTAGTGACTTAGGTAATTTAGCGAAAAGAGCTTTTAGTGATAATTGGATAGACTATTTACCTAAAAAAGGTAAATCGGGTGGTGCATTTTGTGCAAACATTCAATTCTTAAATCAATCTAGAATTCTATCTAACTTTACAGGTAGTTTCTCTGATGTTTTAACGCTTGCTCATGAATTAGGTCATGCTTATCACGGTGATAAAATATTCGTTGAGTCTCCGCTTAATACTAGTTATACTATGCCTGTAGCGGAAACTGCATCTATTATGGCTGAAACAATCGTTATGAATAAAGCTATTAAAGAAGCTGGGGCTAACTCATTAACTCTAATTGAGAGTTCTCTTCAAGATGCTACACAAGTTGTAGTAGACATCTATAGTAGATTCTTATTTGAACAATCAGTATTCAGTTTAAGAGAAGATCAAGTATTAGATGAAAATATCTTAAATGATTTAATGGAAAAAGCACAAATCAATAGTTATGGAGATGGACTAGATCCTAAACAACTTCATAAATACATGTGGATTCCAAAAGGACACTACTATTCAAAGAATCTTAGTTTCTATAACTTCCCATATGCATTCGGATTATTGTTTGCTAAAGGGTTATATGCAAGATACCTTTCTGAAGGTGAATCATTTGTACCGAAATTCGATGAATTGTTACGTTTAACTGGTCAAAAGACAGTTGAAGATGCAGCGATGAGTGTAGGAATTACGCTTGATAAAGAATTTTGGGACGCTTCACTTCAAGTAGTAAAAGATGATATTGAAAAGTTCTTAAAACTTACTTAAATAATTGAGGGAAATCATATTTGATTTCCTTTATTTTGTGATAAAATACTATTGGAGTGATTATATGAATGGTGTAATTTTATTAAACAAACCTAAAGGGTTCACGTCTCATGATTGTGTAGCCAAGCTTAGGGGAATATTAAAAACGAAAAAAGTAGGTCATACTGGTACATTAGACCCAGATACAACTGGTCTTTTACCCATATGTATAAATAAAGCTACAAAAATAGTTCCGTATCTAACTGCTGAAAACAAGGAATACATCTGTAGAATACGTGTCGGGTACTCAACAACCACTGAAGATCAATCGGGCGATGTTGTAGATACTTTGGAAGTGCAGAATATTCCATTAAAAAGTATTGATGAAGCATTGTCTAAACTAATGGAGTTAAAAGAACAAACACCTCCAATGTACTCAGCTGTTAAGATTAATGGTAAAAAACTTTATGAGTATGCTAGACAAGGAATTACAATTGATAGACCTAGCAGGAAAATAAGTATTTTATCTATTGAAAGATTGAGTGAACCAGTTTATTCAAATTCATGTGTTGAATTTGACTTTAAAATACGAGGAACAAAGGGATTTTACGTTAGAACAATTTGTGTTACAATTGGTGAGATGCTTGGATATCCTGCTCATATGGCAGAACTTAACAGAACAATGTCTGGCTCATTTAACCTAGATGATTCATTTACTTTTGAAGAAATAGAGTCTGGAAATTATACTGTAATTTCAATAAAAGATGCATTGCCAATGAAAAGTATAGAATTAGATGAAATAACAAAGTTTAGAGTTATGAACGGTGCTGTAATAGAAAACATATATGATATTAAAGAGCCAACATTGCTATGTGCAAAAGTAGAACTAGCAATATATGGACCACATCCTGATAAACCTGGGATGATTAAATCACTGAAGGTGTTATAATATGAAAATTGTAAATTTAAAAATTACTGATAAAATTGAAAAAATAGAAGAAGGTCTAGTAATTGCTTTAGGATTCTTTGATGGAATTCACTTAGCTCATATGGATCTTATTAATAAAGTAATTAAAGTTGGACATGAGGAATCACTTAAAACAGGTGTTGTAACATTTCACCCACATCCAGCATTCATTCTTAATAAGAGTGATATTACGACGTTTCTAACACCATTAGAGGTAAAAGCTGATATCTTAGCTAAAATTGACTTAGATTATCTATTTATTGTTGAGTTTGACAGAGAAACTGCTCTACTTGAACATAAGCAATTTGTAGAAACTTATTTATTACCGTTAAATGTACAAACAGTAATAGCAGGGTACGACAATAGATATGGATTAGATGGAAAAGGTTCTGTCAAAACTATTGATGCAGATTCGGGTGGAAAAATAACTCCAATCACGATTGAAGAGAAAACTCTAAATAATCAGAAAATTGGTTCTTCACTGATAAGAAGAATGCTTGAAACTGGAGACGTTCATAAAGTTAATGAACTATTAGGAAGAAACTACACAATTGATGGATTTGTTACACATGGTAGAGGTAGAGGTAAGACAATTGGTCTCCCAACCGCTAATTTAGCACTAAATTATCCGTACAAAATACCAAAAAATGGTGTTTATGTTGTAAAAGTAATGCTTGATGAAAGAGAACTATATGGTATTTGTAATATTGGGCATAATCCAACGTTTAATTACAATTCAAATATGACTATTGAAGTCAATATATTCGATTTTGATGAAGACATTTATGGTGATCATTTAAAAATTGAATTCATAGAGAGAATTAGAGATGAGATTAAATTCCCTGGAATTGATGAACTTCTAGCACAAATCACAATAGATAAAGTAAAATCAAGAAAAATTATAGGGAAATAACTTTACATCCAGTTAATAATTCGGTATAATGTTACACGGCTTAACACGTTGTTTATTGCGACTCCAGCTTTACACGTTGTGTTTTGTTTAGACTATAAAATAAGGAGGAATTAAAATGAGTAACTTAACTAAAGAAGTAAAAGCAGCTATCATGGCTGACTTCGCACAAAAAGAAAATGATACTGGTTCACCTGAGGTTCAAATCGCTATTTTAACACAAGAGATTAACAACCTTAATGGACATTTAAAGGGTCATATTCACGATTTCCATTCACGTCATGGATTACTTAAAAAGATAGGTACAAGAAGAAACTTACTTAAGTATCTAGCTAAAAAAGATGGAAAACGTTACCGTACATTGTTAAATCGTTTAGGACTAAGAAGATAACAACACCGCTTAAGCGGTGTTTTCTTTTTGTTTTGACGTGATTTGGTATTAATAAAGGGCTAATTATGTTATTATATTAGATGATAAAAAAAAAGAAAATTATAAGTAAGAAGGAGCAAAACATGTCAAGAAAAATATTTGAATACCAGTTAGCTGGTAGAAGTTTGACAGTTGAACATGGTGAAGTTGCTAAACAAGCTGATGCAGGTGTATTAGTAAGATTTGGTGACACTGTATTACTGAGTATAGCTCAAGCGTCGAAAAAACCATCAACATTACCGTTTTTTCCGATGTTAGTTATGTATACTGAAAAAATGTATGCAGCAGGTAAAATCCCAGGTGGATTCTTTAAAAGAGAAGGTCGCCCAACTACAAATGAAACATTAACATCTAGAGTAATCGATAGAACTCTAAGACCACTATTCCCTGATGGGTATAGAAATGATGTGCAAATCATCAACACTGTTATGAGTGCAGACACTGATAACACACCAGAAATGACTGCCCTATTCGGTTCAAGTTTAGCGTTATCAATTTCTGATATTCCATTCGACGGACCTGTTGCAGGTGTTGTTGTAGGTAGAGTTGACGGTGAATTAATCATCAACCCAACTCAAGCTCAATTGGCTTTATCTGATATTGAATTAATCGTATCTGGTACATTTGATGCAATCAACATGGTTGAATCAAGTGCAAAACAAGTTCCTGAAGAAGAAATGATCGACGCAATTATGTTTGGTCATGCTGAAATCAAAAACTTAGTTACATTTATTAATGAAATTGCTGCTGAAGTAGGTAAAGAGAAGAGAGAATATACTCCTTACACACCAGATGCTGTAATTGAAGCTAAAGTTACTGAGTTAGCATTATCTAAATTAGCTGATGCAGTGTTAATTTATGAAAAACATGCTAGAAGTGAAGCTATTGAAGAAATTAAAACTAATGCTTTTGAAGCACTAGGAACAGAATTAACAGAAGATGAAACTAAATCAGCTAAAATAGTATTCGATAAACTTGTTAAACAAGAAGTAAGAAGACTAATCGCAGTTGAAAAGATAAGACCTGATGGTAGAAAAGGTGCTGAGATTCGTCCTTTAGATTCTCAAATCGATATTTTACCTAGAACACATGGTTCATCATTGTTCACAAGAGGTCAAACTCAGTGTTTAGCAATTACAACACTAGGTGCAGTTGGAGAACATCAATTTATTGATGGTTTAAAAGAAGAAACTGAGTATAAATCATTTATGCTTCATTACAATTTCCCTTCGTATTCTGTTGGTGAAATTGGTAGATATGTTGGAGCTGGACGTAGAGAAATCGGTCACGGTATCTTAGGTGAACGTGCAATTGGTATGGTTATGCCAAATGAAGAAGAATTCCCATACACTGTTAGAGTAGTATCAGAGATTTTAGAATCAAATGGTTCTACATCTCAAGCAAGTATTTGTTCTGCTACTATGAGTTTAATGGCTGCAGGAGTTCCAATTAAAGCACCTGTTTCAGGAATTGCAATGGGACTTGTAACTGCTGGAGACGATTATTTAATTTTAAGTGATATCCAAGGTATGGAAGATCATTTAGGAGATATGGACTTTAAAGTTGCTGGTACAGTTAACGGAATCACTGCATTACAAATGGATATTAAAATTGCTGGTTTAAGTAGAGAATTATTAACTGAAGCTTTATTACAAGCTAAAGTAGGTAGAGCTCATATCTTAGCTAATATGTTAGAATGTATCGATAAACCAAGACCTGAAGTTTCAGAGTACGCTCCGAAAGTAATGGTAATGAACATTAATCCTGATAAGATCCGCGACGTAATTGGTCCTGGTGGAAAAATGATCTCAAGTATCATTGAAAAATCAGATGGTGTTAAAATTGATATCGATCAAGATGGTAAAGTAGTAGTTATGCATCACACTATGGCACCAATCAAAAATGCTATTCAATTAATAAAAGATCTTACTAGAGAAGTTGAAATTGGTAAACAATACTTAGGTAAAGTAGTTAGAGTTGAAAAATTCGGTTGTTTCGTTGAGTTATGGCCTGGTAAAGATGGATTAGTTCATGTTTCTAAGTATGATCATACGAGAATTGAAGATTTATCTAAAGTAGTTAAAGTTGGAGATAAAATCACTGTTAAAGCGATTTTAGTTGACGACCGTGGACGATTAGATTTATCAAGAAAAGCTACACTTCCTAGAGAAGTTAAAAAAGTATTCAAAAAAGAACCCGTAAAAACTGAAGTAGTTAAAGAAGTTAAAAAAGAAACTACTGAAGAAATTAAATAAGGAGTCAATTATGAGTTTAATATGCGAGTGTCATGAATTAGATGAAGCAAAGATTATTTCATTAGTTAAACAAGGATTCGATACAACTGAAAAACTGAAAGAGGAAACTGGAGCTGGATGTTGTGGTTGTATGGATGATTTAGATGAATTAATTGATGCGAATAAAGTATAAAAGAACAAGGAGAATAAATTATGAACATAATTTGTCAATGTATGCAAATAGACGAAGAGTCTATTGTATCTAAAATCAAACAAGGTTTTGACACAGTTGAAAAATTACAAGATGAAACTGGAGCAGGAACTGCTTGCGGTGGATGTATCGATCAACTTGAAGATTTGATAGAAGAGCATAAATAAAAAAAATAAAGAACACTTTATAAAGTGTTCTTTTCTTTTCGCGTTATTTTTTGTTCAATAGCCTTAAGCTTCACTTTTTCAGCTACTAACTTAGCAACTTCCTTATTTAGTGCTGAAGGAATGATGTTTTGCTCATGTAATTCCTTATCAGGAATGAAACCGGCGATTGCTAATGCAGCCTCCACCATCATCTCAGTAGTAATCATAGTAGCTTTAGCATCAAATGCACCACGGAATATTCCTGGGAATGCTGAGACATTGTTTACCTGATTGGGAAAATCACTTCTACCAGTTCCTACTATTCTAGCACCTGCCTCTATCGCAAGATCTGGCATTATTTCAGGGACCGGATTTGCCATAGCTAAGACGATTGAATCCTTATTCATTGATTCTACCATCATTTTGGAGACGATATTTGGTGCAGATACACCAATAAACACGTCTGCGCCTTTAAGCGCATCACTTAAATCACCTTGTTCATCAGTTATATAATCAAGCATTTCTCTTTTAAGAAAGTTGTAACTACTACTCTGACTTGTACTAAGTATTCCATCAATATCAACGGCTATAATTGTTTTAACTCCATATGTATGAAGGGTTCTAATAATTGCACTACCAGCAGCTCCAATTCCTGAGACTACCAATCTGATTTTAGATTTGTCTTTTCCAACTACTTTTAATGAGTTTATTAAAGCTGCAAGGCAAACTACAGCTGTACCGTGCTGGTCATCATGAAATACTGGTATATCTAATTCACTTTTAAGTCTTGTTTCTATTTCAACGCACCTTGGAGCTGAAATATCTTCCAAATTGATTCCACCAAAACCAGGAGCAATCAGTTTAATTGTCCTTATTATTTCCTCAGTGTCTTGGGTGTCGAGACAAATAGGATAAGCATCAATATTTCCAAATTCTTTAAAAAGTATTGCTTTCCCTTCCATTACAGGAAGAGCGGCATGTGGACCAATGTTTCCTAATCCTAAAACAGCAGAGCCGTCAGTTACAATTGCTACCATATTACCCTTTGCTGTGTAATCATATATAGTGTTAATATCCTTAACTATTTCTAAACAAGGTTCAGCTACGCCAGGAGAATAAGCTAGAGATAAATCCTCTGAAGTAGAAAGAGGAACCTTAGATTTTATTTCAATTTTCCCTTTATTAAGTCTGTGAAGTTCCAGTGCTTTACTTTTCATAATAGCCCTCCAATTTATGTAAAAATTATATCATATTATAAGGGCGTATTTTATTGACAAATTCGCCTTTTGCTTTATAATTGTAATGCGTACGGATAATCGAGCTACATTGTAGTTAGGAAAGTCCATGCTAGCACAGACTGCGATGTCTGTAGTGTTCATGCTAAGGGAAACAATAACCTTAGGCACATTTGTGACGGCTGGTAATTCACCTAAGCTTTTAGTATGGTGAAACCTTTAAAAGTGCCACAGTGACGAAGCTTTCCGAAAGGGAAGAGTGGAACGGGTAAACCCCATGAGCTAGAAACCCAAATTTAGGTAGGGGAACTTTTTGAGGAGAAATGAATCCATCAAAGAGGCGTATTTATACGCAGATAAATGATTATCACCTGTAAAGGTACAAAACATGGCTTATAGTGCGCAAATTAAAAGGATTTATATATCCTTTTTCTTTATGTTTACTTGTTATATTGACGTATTTTATGTAGAATGTATAAGTACCAATTTTAAAAAAATAGACCGATTTTGGGTGAGAATATGAATGAAGAATTTTACAAGAAAATAGAAGAAAGAGTTAAGCGAATTAGAAACTTTTCGATTATCGCACATATTGATCATGGGAAGAGTACTCTTGCTGACAGAATTCTAGAATTAACAGAAGCTGTTACTGATAGAGAAATGAAAGCACAACTTCTTGATACAATGGATTTAGAGCGAGAACGTGGAATAACTATTAAACTTAACGCGGTACAACTGAAGTATACAAAAGATGATGTTGAATATATATTCCATTTAATTGATACTCCAGGTCATGTTGATTTTGCTTATGAAGTATCAAGATCACTTGCAGCATGTGAAGGAGCAATACTAGTAGTTGATGCAGCTCAAGGAATTGAGGCTCAAACATTAGCTAATGTTTACCTAGCTGTAGACAATGATTTAGAAATTTTACCAATAATAAACAAAATAGATTTGCCGAGTGCAGATCCTGAAAAAGTTAAACAAGAAATTGAAGATATAATAGGACTTCCTGCTGATAATATTCCATTAGTTAGCGCAAAAGAAGGAATTGGTATTGATGATGTATTGTCTCAAGCTATCGAGTACTTCCCATGTCCTGTAGGGTCTCCTAGAGAGCCATTACAAGCGTTAGTGTTTGACTCATATTACGATCAGTATAGAGGGATTATTCCTTATATAAGAGTTGTTAATGGAGTAGTTAAAAAAGGCGACAAGATTAAAATGATGCAAACAGGTGCCGAGTTTGAAGTATTAGAAGTTGGTGTTCATACTCCTAAAGAAGAAAAACAAGATTATTTGTCAGTTGGAGATGTTGGATACTTAACTGCGTCAATCAAGTCGATTGCTGATGTAAGAGTTGGGGACACTATAACGTTAAGTGAGAATCCTGCTAAAGAATCTCTACCTGGTTATAGAGAAATGAAACCAATGGTATTCTGTGGGTTCTTCCCAGTAGATGCTGCTAAATATGAAGATTTAAGAGAAGCGCTTCAAAAGTTAAAACTAAATGATGCTGCATTAGTGTTTGAACCTGAGACATCAGTAGCATTAGGATTCGGTTTTAGAACAGGATTCTTAGGTATGCTACATATGGAAATTATTCAAGAGAGAATTGAGCGAGAATTTAATCTTGATATGATCGCTACTGCACCAAGTGTTATATACAAGGTACACACAATAAAACAAGGTGTAATAGAAATAGAAAATCCATCTCAAATGCCTACAGTAGATAGAATTATCAAAGTTGAAGAACCGATGGTTAAAACTACTATAATGACTCCAAATGATTATGTTGGAGTTGTAATGGAACTTTGCCAAGAGAAGCGCGGTACTTATATTGATATGACTTATATTGATGATATGAGAGTAACACTAAATTATGAAATGCCACTTAGTGAAATTATATTTGACTTCTTTGATAGATTAAAATCGTCAACAAAAGGATATGCTTCATTTGATTATGAGCTTATTGCCTATAAGGAAGCTCCATTAATTAAAATGGATATTCTACTTAATGGAGAAGTCGTAGATGCTTTAAGTATCATCGTACATAAAGACTTCGCCTATAAAAGAGGACATGCCATAACTGTAAGACTTAAAAAAGTAATTCCAAGACAAATGTTTGAAGTACCAATTCAAGCATCACTTGGTAACAAAGTTATTGCTAGAACCAACATAAGAGCTATGCGTAAGAATGTATTAGCTAAATGTTATGGTGGAGATATTACTAGAAAGAAAAAACTGTTAGAAAAACAGAAAAAAGGTAAGAAAAGAATGAAAGCTGTTGGATCTGTAGTAGTTCCACAAGAAGCATTCATGGCAGTACTTAACGTTAATGATGAATAGCACATTTTGTGCTATTCTTTTTATGGTAAAATATAACGAGGTAAATTATGAAAAGTTTATATATACATATACCATTTTGTGATCAAATTTGTTTCTATTGTGACTTTCCAAAAAGGATTGCAAATGAACCATTAAAAATTAAATATATTGATTATCTTGTTAAAGAACTTAGTTATCATAATCTAGAAGATTTAGTAACTATCTATATAGGTGGAGGAACACCAAGCTCTTTAAGTTTACAATTAATTGATAAGCTCTTAAAGGTGTTGCCGGACGTTAAAGAATTCACGTTTGAGTGTAACCCAAACGATATTACAACTGAGCTTCTTGAATTGATTAAGCAAAAAGTAACACGTATAAGTCTAGGAGTTCAGACTTTTGATGATGAGCTTTTAAAATCTATTGGTAGAAAACATAATTCTAAGGATTCTGTTGAGGCTATTAAACTAATAAACTCATTCAACTTTGACTTGAGTATTGATCTAATGTTTAATTTACCAAAACAAACTCTAGACCAAGTAAAATTTGATTTGGATAACACCAATGACATTGGACACATTTCATATTATTCGCTAATTTTAGAGGAAAAAACCATCTTTAGTAAAATGCTTAGGAACAATGAAATAACTCTTAATGAAGACAATGAATTTTACGAATATATAATTGAGGATTTACAAAAAAGAGGATTCGAACAATACGAGATAAGTAACTTCTCTAAAACTCATAAATCTATTCACAATCTAACATATTGGAATAACGAAAAATACATCGGCTGCGGGTTAGCTGCAAGTGGCTATGATAAAACTAGGTATAAGAACTTTACATTATTTAAGGACTACTTTAGTTCACTAGATGAAGGTAAGTTACCTATAATGGAATCAAATGAGGTTACAAAGAAGGATGAGATGTTTAACCATATGATGCTGGGATTCAGACTATTAGATGGAATTGATATCTTACATTTCAGTGACAGGTACAAAATAGACGTTTTTACTCAATATCCTGAGTTGAAAAATTTAGTATGTGAGCAGTATTTAAAGCAAGAAAATGGTAAAATTAAGTTAACAAGAAAGGGCCTATTATTTAATAATGACCTACTTGTAAGATTACTTTAGGAGGTGTTTGTTTTGGAGAGATTTATCAACCAATTTAGATATTATTTGAAAGTTGAAAGAGGATTTTCTGTAAATACAGTTAACTCTTACATTAATGATTTAAAACTATATACTAGTTATCTCGATAAAACTCACTCAATAACAAACCCAATTAAAATTAATAAAACACATGCAACAATGTTCTTAAGTAATGAAAAAAGAAAACAGGCAAAAGTATCAACAATCTCAAGGAAACTTTCTTCAATTAGAGCTTTCCATAGGTTTTTGGTTTTAGAAAAAATAGTTGAGAATGATGTTACGAATTCTATTGAAACACCAAAACAGGTGAAATCATTACCCACAGTGTTATCAATGGATGAGGTTGAGCTTATTTTAAATGAATTAAAGGGTGAAACGCCACTTGAAATGAGAAATAAAGCAATGGTTGAATTGATGTATGCAACTGGGATGAGAGTTTCTGAACTTACCGGATTAAATGTTGAAGACATTCACTTAACTAATGAATTTATTCATGTTAAAGGAAAAGGTAATAAGGAACGTATTATTCCTATTAACGATTGTGCAATTGACGCTTTAAGAATATATATTATTGAATCAAGAATAGTTCTTAATAAACATAACGTGCATGATGCTTTATTTTTAAATTATCAAGGAAATAGAATAAGTAGACAATCATTTTGGAAGTTTTTAACAAAACATTGTGAGATGGTTGGTATTAAAAAGCACATTTCACCACATAAACTAAGACACAGCTTTGCTACCCATTTATTAGAAAATGGAGTAGATTTAAGATTAGTACAAGAGTTACTAGGACATGAAGATATTTCTACAACTCAGATTTACACACATATCAATAAATCTCATTTAAGAGATGTATATAACCTAGCTCATCCGAGAGCTAGAGAGGATGAAGAAGATGAAATTTAAAAGAATATTTACAATAGTTATAGATTCAGTAGGTGTTGGAGAATTACCTAATGCTGCTGAATATGGAGATACAGGATCAAATACTTTAGCTAATATCGCTAAGGTTACAGGAGGAATCCACCTACCTGTTATGGAAAAACTTGGACTAGGACACATTACTGATGTTTTAGGAGTTTCAAAGAAAACTCCACTAGCATACATATCTAAAATGGATGAACAAAGTGTTGGTAAAGACACTATGACAGGTCACTGGGAAATGATGGGACTATTAACTACTGAACCATTCATTACTTTCACTGACACTGGGTTTCCAAAAGAGTTAATAGATGAGCTTGAAAAAAGAACTGGAAGAAAAATAGTTGGTAATAAAGCTGCGAGTGGAACAGAAATTATTGTTGAACTTGGTGAACACCATGTAGCTACAGGTGACTTAATAGTTTATACATCGGCTGATTCAGTACTTCAAGTTTGTGCACATGAAGATATAGTGCCTCTAAAAGAATTATATGAAATTTGTCACATTGCTAGAGAAATTACACTTAAAGATGAATGGAAAGTAGGTAGAATCATTGCTAGACCTTTCATTGGTACAAATGTAGATAATTTCAAAAGAACACCGAATAGACATGATTACGCACTTGAGCCAACTGGAAGAACTACAATGAATGAAATAGCTGACTCAGGACTTGAAGTAATATCAATTGGTAAGATTAGTGATATATTCTGTAATAGCGGAGTAACTGAAGGACATAGTATAAAATCAAATGAAGATGGAATGAATACTGTTTTAGAAGTAATGGACAAAGATTTTACAGGATTCTGTTTTACTAATTTAGTAGATTTTGATGCACTATATGGACACAGAAGAGATCCTGAAGGATACAAAAAAGCATTAGAGGAATTTGATGTTCAGTTACAAGATGTATTAGATAAGCTAAAAGATGATGATTTACTAATAATTACTGCAGATCATGGTAACGATCCAACTGCACCAGGAACTGATCATACTAGAGAGTATGTTCCATTAATTGTTTATAATAAACTACTTAAAGGTGGAACTATTCCTATAAGAGAATCTTTCGCTGACTTAGGTGCAACTGTTGCTGATAATTTTAATGTATCATTACCAGCAATTGGTAAGAGTTTTCTTAAAGAACTTAAATAATATTAAGAGGTGGCCGACTTGAGATTAAAACTAATTGAAGATTTTTGGAAATATATTGATCAAGCGGAATTTAAAGAGTTGGAAAAGGTTATGTCACCGGATGCTAGAGTATTTTTACCAAATACTGGAGAAACTTTCGATTCTAGAGATAAGTATATTCGATTCAATATTGAATATCCAGGAAGGTGGTATGCAAAGATTGAAAAGATTTTAGTTTCAAATGAAGAAGTGATTTCTATAGTGAAAATATCTGGAGAAAACACTACTCTGTATGTTACCTCAATCTTTCGTTTCAGTAACGATTCAATAAGTGAAATTACTGAATACTGGGGAGAAAATAGCGATCCACCTGAATGGAGAAAAGATAATCATCTTACCGACGATATTCCTTTGAAATATATTGGAATTGATATTGGTGGGACAAAGATCAAGTTTGGATTATTTGAGAACAATATTTTGTCCAAGAAGATTGAACTTGATACAACAAAGGATATAATCCAAGTATTGAAAGTAGGAATTAACAAATTAGCTTCATTCAATGAATTAGTTTCAATCGGAATAGCTATCCCTGCACCTATTAAAGGGGAATACATGTTCAATGCACCGAATTTACCTTGGAGCAATATGAATATACTAACTTATTTAAAAGAAGAACTTGATTTTGAAAATATATATGTTGTAAATGATGCTAACGCTGCTGCATTGGGTGAATATAATTATGGAGAAAAATACGAAAGTGTTGTCTTAATCACTCTGGGAACTGGTGTTGGTGGAGGTATTGTTGTAGATGGCAAAGTAGTTGAAGGACAATTTGGGTTAGGTGGGGAAATAGGACACTTACCACTTGATGAACATTTTAATTTCAATTGCGGATGTGGATTTACTGGATGTGCTGAAACAGTAACTAGCGCAACTGGATTAAAAAACATGTACAAAACCTTATCAGGTACTGAACTTGGTACAGTTAAAATATTTGAACTGGCCATAAATGGTGACAAAATAGCAAATGACGTATTAGATTTATATGTAGGATATTTGTCAAAATTGTGCCATATAATAACTGTTACTACTAATCCAGAAGTAATAATATTTGGAGGAGGAGTTTCAAAAGCAGGAGATTACTTACTAAATAAAATAAAAGATTCTTTCTATTCTAGAACCTCATTTGAAGCATTTAAATCTGTAAAGATTAAATTAGCAACATTAGGGAATGATTCTGGAATGTATGGAGCATATTATCTTGCAAAAAAAGCCTCTTAAGAGGCTTTTTGTTTTTTTAAGTATATAAATACATTAGAATGAGACTTTGTTTTAGGGTCGTACTTAAGAACTTTAAAGAAGTACTCTACTAAATACCCAGATAAGAATAGTAGTAATATAGTACCTATTCCAAATGTACCACCATATATAATACCAAGTATGAATACAATCAATTCAATAGCGGGTTTAATGTACTTTATATCTATTTTGGTAAACTTAACGATTCCAACGAATAAACCATCTCTTGGACCAGACCCTAAATTACAGGATATGTACAACGCTCTACCAAAACATAAAATTATAAAACCAACTACAAAGAATAAATACTTAGTGACTTCACCGGAGACAAATAAATTTGTTTCAAGTAAAAAGTCTATAAATTTACCAACTATCAATATATTGATAACAGTACCTATACCAGGGTATATTTTAATCAATAAGGATAAAAGAAGAATGATGTATCCAATAAATTCTATAACCATTCCAAATGATAATCCTGTAAGATTACTCATTCCTTCATGGAAAACTCCCCATGGATCTAATCCTAAATTTGATTCCTTTACTAATACAATTCCTAGTGCTAAAATGAATAGCGCAAATACAAGTAAAGGTATTTTTTTAATATCTTTAATTAACATATAATCACCATTGTGATTATAACATAAATACATAAAATGTTAGGAGATAATGTGATGATCAAAGTAGTAGATTATATGAGTGAATGGAGTATGGAGTTTGACAGAATAAAACAGTATCTAAGAAAAGAAATTGAGTCGAATAAAATAGTACACGTAGGAAGCACATCGGTGGAGGGTTTAGCTGCAAAACCTATTGTCGATTTAATCATACTGACTGAAGAAGACGATCTTAAATCGGTAATTCAAAAGTTAGAAAAACTAGGATACTCTCATCGAGGTGATTTAGGTATAAAAGGTAGAGAAGCATTTTTGCCGAATGATTTTATTAAGAGCACATTTTATGAGCACCACTTATACTGCGGATCTGATAAAAACTTCCATGTAAGAAATTTACTGACTTTAAGTAAATTCTTAAAATCAAATCAAGAGTACGTTGAGAAGTATTCACTACTTAAAAAAGAAAATAGTAAATTGTATCCAAATGACATTGATAAGTATGTTGAAGCGAAAACTGAATTAATTATAGAAATGTTGAAATTATCAGGAATGAGTAAAAAAGACCTTAAATCGATAATTGAAGTAAATAAGGCAAAATAGCTCTAAATCGAAGTGGATAGTTATCCGCTTTTTTATTTGCCGATTCGTTTCAGGGGATTCATGATAATTGAAAATGATAGGATTGTAGGTATTTTGTAAAATAAGAGTATATATGAAAAAAACATCGAAGTTAGCGCACAACAATGTTTTAGTTCAAGTTTTTATATTTATTAGAGGAGACTTGGTCTCAGGAATTGTTTTTTAATTGAGCAGTAGAACTAGAAGCTTCTCAGTGTAAGCCGTTACGAACGTATAATGTTTATTTGGCTAAGGTATCACAATAGTGATTGGTTAACATAATATATATTATAGGAACTCGTTTCGTTACTTGAAAAACATTGAATATACAGTCGTTAAGTATATGGAATGAATGAATGGTTATAATTGCACGTCTTTTTTATATAGTTCTCTTTGGCTATTCATGTCCATAAACGTATTCGTGACGTATATTATTATATTCTTCTTCTACTGTATCGGTTTAAAAGTAAAAATAAGAGCAGTCATAGTATGACTACTCTAAAGAATATATGATATTTAAGCCCCATTCAAAACCAAGTGTATTTGCTATATGTAATTCATCATCGTCATGTTCATATATAAAGTGTGCATCAGAATTTATAATAACTTCGCAATTGTATTCTCGAATGATTTCCCAGAATTCTTTTCTAGGAAACTTATATCGTATACCTTCAATAGTATCTACTAGTCCACGTCTTATACCTCTTGCATTTAATTCTAGAGGTACATCGTATTTGATTGATGCTCTCGCAATCATATGTGCAACTTCTTCAGCTACAGCATTCCATGGATAAGTTAATAGAAACAAATCGGGATGCGTCATGATGGAGAACAGTCCTGTTGAGAGTGCCTCAACAGCGTTACGGCCATATTCAAGTACTTCTTCATCCTTTGTGAGGTTGAACGATGAATATGCTTTACCGTCAATTACTATATCATGGTTTCCGAATACTAGATAGTCTATTTTTTGTGAAAGTGTTTTCATGTATTCTAGATGTGAACTAAAGTATTCTGCTTCTAATCCTATTAAAATTTTTGCTTGGTTTTTATATTTTTTTTGACACCTCTTTAAGTCATTAATATATGAATCAAGTGCATCTAATTCCATTCTATTTTCTAGTACGAATTTAGGAGGGAATCCTTCTATAATTGGCAATGGGATATGTTCAGAAATTCCTATTATATCGTATCCTACTCTAATCATTTCTATAATGTGTTCTTCAACAGTTCCTTCTCCATGACCACTTAGAGCAGTGTGACTGTGATAATTAGCTTTAATGCTCATCAAACATGTCAAACGACATTTGTTCTTTAACATCGAATTTACTCATATCCTGGATTCTAATCCATTTTGCTGATCTACCTTTACCTAAAGGTTTAATAACCCCTTCATCTCTTAGTCTTAGTAGAGTTCTATTGATCGTTGTCTCACTAATATAGGGATGGATTCTTCTTAAGTCATCCTTTTGGAAGATCTCAGGTAATTTATAGATAGTATTCTGTAAACTGTATGATTTATTCAGCGTTTGGTCGAATTTATGATTCTTAACAATCTGTTCTACTTCTATAAACGTCTCTTTAAGAGCTTTTATGAAAAATCTCATAAGAGGTAATGGTTGTGATAAACCCTCCTCATAGCTGAAAGAGGCGGCTATAAGAGCACTTCTGTACTCTTCAAAGTTATTTGTGATGTATTCAAAGAAACTTACGTATTTAAAGTTATCAAATCCACTTTTAAACAGTAATAGCTGTAGTAATACTAGACTTGTATACTCGTTCTTTTCCTTAAAACCTTTTATATTGTAGAAATCTACAAATACTAGGATAGTAAGTAATAGCTTTTCATATTCATTTGATTTGAATAGTGAGAACGCCTTTTCAAACATGTCATCTAGTTCTAATCGTTTGTTTATAGTGCGTTGAGATGTAAACTTTGTCTTTGTTTCCTTGGTTGCGAACCTCGTATTAGCTATATTCTTAAACAAATGACTGTGAATAGCTTGTACTTCATTCGTAGAGAACTCAAATGTCTGATAATTGTTGAATATATTCTTAATAACATCCTTAAAGTTAAGTATTGTCTTCTCAGCATTGTTTCTAGCTGTGATATCTTTCCTTGATAAGGCTCTAAGACGACTATCAGGTACATTTAACTCTAACAAATTGTTGAAATAGTAGATATCTTTCTCAACAGTCTGTTCTATTATAGTTTTAATATCACCTTTAACAATTTCATCGTGATACAGTTGTCTTCCTTGGTGTCTATATACTCCTGTTAGCCCAATGATTATATCATTAGGTAATAAGAGCATCTCTAATCTATTTATCCAACTCATTTTGCACTCCTTATGAACATTTATTGATAGTAATTGACCCGAATTCTAACTTAAATATACCATAAACAGTATCATTTATATATAGAATGAGTGCGTTATTTGATGTTTAGTTTTAATTTGGTCTCTGTAACGATAATAGCAATAAAGACAATACTGAACCCAATTATCATGTTTTTAGACAGTACTTCACTTAGTAATAAGACTGAAAACATAGCTCCAAACACTGATTCCGTAGCCAAAATAATAGCTGATCTAGATTCTGTTACATATTGTTGAGCATAGTTCTGTAAGAAAAATGCCAACATTGTACTGAATAATCCAAGATAAACGATAGCTATTATACCGATTGGATCAGGATTTGTATTGAATGGTTCGAATATTAATGCAGCGGTAAGTGCAAATATGGTAGCAAATAGCATTTGATAGAACACTAATGTCATCGGATCTGCCTTCATTTTGCTGTCTGCTCTTGAATAATGACCTATAAAGATAATATGTAGCGCAAAGAATGCAGCACATACTAATGTAAGTAAATCACCTGTATTTAACCTAAGACCAGCATCTAGTGTTAAGAAACCAATACCAATTATGGTTAGGAATGCTCCTATAATTGTAAATTTGTCAGGGAACTTCTTAGAAACTGCCCAGTAAATAAACGGTGCCATAACAACATACGTTGATGTTAGGAAGGCATTTTTAGATGGTGTCGTTAATTCTAAACCAAATGTTTGGAAAGCAAAACCTAAAAATAGGAATAAACCTAGTAAAATACCTGGTTTTAAATGACTTTTCAAATGTGGTTTGATTCTTTTTCTTGCAAATACATATATTGTAACTGCAGCTATACCAAATCTAAATGTTATTAGGTAGAATGGTGTAACACCAGTGTTAAGAGCGTATTTAACGGCCACAAAGCCTGCTCCCCATATAACTGCTACTATAAATAGTAGCAAAGTACCTTTTCTTTGACTCATAAGTTCCACCTCGTAAAAGAAGGGCAATGCCCTTCCTTCTTATTCTTCGAAATCTAGTATCAATTGCTCAGAATCATCATCTATAACAATATTTTCAACTATTTTATTTTGTTTTATCGCTTTTTCTTTAATTTCTTCTTCAGTTACTTCTTTTATTACTACTTCAATATGGTCTGTTAGTCTAGAAATCTTAGATAAAGACTTAATTTGTCCAAGAGATGGATCGATATAATTCTTACCATTCCCGGATGTTGAGTATTTTATACTAAATGCATCGATTTCTTGTTTAGCAGAATCAAACTGAATAGTTAATTTGATATCGTTCTTATATTCTGTTTTAAGAAGTTTTAGAACATCTACTACATCATGTGGGTTAGATTTAATATAAGACGTCATTTGATGAGGTTTTCTCGTTCTAGATAGTTCCTCAAGTTCATCTATTGATATTCTAATTAAGTTACCACGTGATGTTAATAATAGAGCGTCAGTATTCGGTTCAGTAAACATTGCTTTAACAACAAAGTCATCTGGTCGTGATTTTAAGTTAATACTTGTCATACCTGACGCATTAATCCCAAATTCACTTATTTGATCACTTGAATACTTACTTACAGCTCCATGAGCTGTATAAAGAGATATAAATTCTCCATATCCAACGTCAACACTAACAACTAAATCATCTTTTTTCAGTTTAATAGCTTTTAATTTCTTACTAAACCTTTGAACTTGATAGTTTTTGACTCTAGTTCGCTTGATTAGTCCGTTTTTAGTAGCTATCAAGATATCAATCTCTTTATCAAAGTCTTCTATTATTGTAGAATAGATGATTTTTTCATCTTGATCTATAGAAACTAGATTACTAACATGTGTTCCTAGTGATTTCCACTTTTCTTCTGGTAGTTTATATACTGGAATGTATAAGTAATTACCTTTAGAAGTGAAAAACATCATTGTAGCTAGTGTATTAGTCTCATAAACACCATTAATAGTGTCTTCAACCTTAACACCGCACATATTCTCGTCAGATGCTTGATAAGATCTTATAGAAGTTTGTTTAACGTAACCATCAATAGTAGTAGAGACGATAACATCCTCTTCTTTAATAAGTTCGTGTTCAAGAATTTTAATGTCATCAATTGTAGCTTTAAGTATTGATAACCTAGGAGCCTTAATTTTATACATTATTTCTTCTAATTCCGCTTTAATTACGATTTTAAGCATATCTTCGCTTTTTAAGATGTTCTTAAGCTTGCTAATATCTCTTGATAGGCCCTTATTTTCCTTTTGTAGCATAGTTATGTCAGTATTTGATAATCTATATAGCTGCAGAGTTACAATCGCTTCTGCTTGAAGTTCAGAGAACTTAAATTCTTTTGTCAATTGAATTTTAGCATCAGCCTTGTCATTACTCTTTCTAATAACAACTATTACTTCATCAACAATATCAACCATTCTAATTAATCCGTCTACTATATGAAGTCTATTAGTAGCTTTCTCAAGTTCATAGTTACTTCTATTAGTAATAACATCCTTTTGATGCAAAATGTATGCATCTAATATACTTTCAATACCCATTAACATTGGTCTTTTATTATTAATTGCTACCATGTTGTATGAATAGTGTCTTTGAAGATCTGTTGATTTATAAAGGTAATTTAGGATTAAATCAATATTTGCATCTTTTTTAGTCTCGATAACAACTCTTAATCCATCTCTATCCGATTCATCTCTAACTTCAGATATACCTTGTACCTTCTTATTAAATCTAATTTCATCTATTTTTCTAACAAGAGTTGCTTTATTAACTTCATAAGGTAACTCAGTAATGATGATCTTTCTTGGTTCAATTGCAGTTTTAGATCTGATGATGACTTTCCCACTACCAGTCCTAAATGCATCAATTATACCTTGTTCACCGTAAACAGTTCCTCCTGTAGGAAAATCTGGTCCTTTCATGAATACCATAAGGTCTTCAAGTGAACAATGTGGATTATCTATTCTAAATATTGTAGCTTTTATAACTTCTGTTAGATTGTGAGGTGGAATATTAGTAGCATAACCACTTGAAATCCCCGTTGCACCATTTACCAGTATATTTGGGTACTTACTAGGTAAAACTGATGGTTCATACTCTTCATCATCAAAGTTTGGTACAAAATCTACTGTATTTTTGTTTATATCTCTTAATAATTCCTCAGCAATTAGAGTCATTCTAGCTTCTGTATAACGCATCGCTGCAGAACTATCACCGTCAATTGACCCATTATTACCATGCATATCAATAAGTAACATATTTGTCTTCCATGGTTGAGAAAGTCTCACCATAGCGTCATAAATCGATGAATCACCATGAGGATGGTACTTACCCATAACTTCTCCAACTATTCTTGCAGACTTTTTATAAGGTTTGTTGTTAAACATCCCCATTTTATACATTCCGTACAAGATTCTTCTTTGAACAGGCTTTAAACCGTCTTTTACATTAGGTAATGCTCTGTCCTGGATAATATATTTAGAATATGCACCAAAACGGGCAGCTACAATTGACTCTAATTTCTCTTGTAGGATTAGTTCAGTGAACTCTTCTATTTTTTTTGTTATTTTTTTAGCCATTATTATCACCGTTTATAATAAAGTCATCTTCGTTACCGAACGAAATGTTGTTTTCAATCCATTCACGACGCGGTTCAACTTTATCACCCATTAATGTTGAAATACTTTGCTCTGCCTCAGATAAATCATCTATAGTTACCTGAATAAGAATTCTGGTTCTCGGATTCATTGTAGTATCCCATAGTTGATCTGCGTTCATTTCACCCAGACCTTTAAATCTTTGGATAGTGAATTTTCTATCTTTAGTAAGTTTTGTAAGTTGTTCTTCATTCCAAGCGTAAGCAGTTCTTTCTGCTCCTCGCGCAAATGTAACTTTATAAAGCGGAGGCTGTGCGATATAGATTTTCCCTGCATTGATTAACTCGGACATATATCTAAAGAAAAATGTCAGTAACAATACTTGGATATGTGCTCCATCAGTATCTGCATCGGTCATAATGATGATTTTATTGTAATTTGCTTTATCAATTTCAAAATCCTGACCAAGTCCAGCACCAATTGTATGAATTATTGTACTAACCTCTTCATTTTTAAGAACATCTTGAATACTAGATCTTTCAGCGTTAATTACTTTACCTCTTAAGGGTAAGATTGCTTGATATTTACGGTCTCTACCTTGTTTAGCTGACCCACCAGCTGAATCTCCCTCTACTAAGAACAATTCTTTGATAGAAACGTCCTTTGTTTGAGCAGGTGAAAGTTTACCACTTAACAAAGTTTCCTTTTTACCACGTTTCTTCTCTAATCTAGCATCAGATCTTGCTTTTCTGGCAGCATCACGTGCTCTTTTAGCAGCAACAGCTCTTGAGATAAGTTTGTTTGATAATTCAGCATTCTCTTCTAAGAAATACTTGAAACGTTCTAAAATGATTGTTTCAACAGAGTTTCTTGCCTCAGGAGTACCAAGTTTAGACTTTGTTTGTCCTTCAAACTGCAAGAACGTCTCCGGGACTTTAACACTTAAAACAGCTGTAAGACCTTCTCTAATATCTACACCTTCAAGATTTTGATCCTTTTCTTTAAGTAATCCTATTTTTCTTGAATGTTCATTGAACACTTTAGTAAGTCCAGATTTAAAACCAGTCTCATGAGTTCCACCATCTTTAGTTCTTACATTATTTACAAATGAAATTAATGTATCATGATAACCCCTAGTAAACTGCATAGACACTTCTATTTCTATAGAGTTACTAACACCAGAGAAATATAATGGCTCATGAAAAGTTTTTCTTTTATCGTTTAAGAAAGCAACATACTCATTAATTCCATCTTCATAATGGAAAATGATCTTTTCTTTGCTTCTTTTATCTTCTAAATGAATTTTTAAGTTTTTAACTAAGAAAGCTGATTGTCTAAGTCTTTCCTTTATTGTATTAAAATTATATAAAGTTGTTGAAAAGTGCTTTGGATCAGGCTTAAACCAAACTGTAGTACCTGTTTTTCTAGAAGTTCCGATTTCTAGTAAGGTAGTATCTACTTTACCACCATCTTTGAATTTTTGTTCGAAGATCTTCCCTTTACTTTGAATTGTAACTATTAACCACTGGCTAAGTGCATTAACAACTGACGCACCAACACCGTGTAATCCACCTGCTACTTTATAACTAGAGCTGTCAAATTTACCTCCAGCATGTAGCTGTGTGAAAATTACCTCAGGAGTAGGAACTCCTGAATCATGCATATCTGTAGGCATTCCCCTACCATTGTCACTAACTTCTATTGAATTATCCTCATGAATCGTTACTTTGATCTCATCAGCGACATCCATTAATGCTTCATCGATTGAGTTATCCACTATTTCCCATACTAAATGATGTAGTCCTCTAGAATCAGTTGAGCCAATATACATTCCTGGGCGTTTTCTAACTGCTTCAAGACCATCTAGTATTTGGATGCTTTTAGCATTATATTCTTTGATCATAATTTCACTTCCTTATGTTTACATATACTGTATTTGTGGTAAAATGTAGTTGATATTGGAGGTACTAAAATGAATATTTTATGGATTATTGTATCCTATTTAATAGGATCAATTCCTTTTGCATTAATTGTTGGTAAGTTATTTAAAAACATTGATATTAGAGAATTTGGTAGCGGTAATTTAGGTGGTACTAACGCTATAAGAGTGTTAGGTCCTAAATTAGGGGTACCAGCTGGGATTTTAGATATATCAAAAGCATTTGTTGTTGTAATACTAGCAAGAACTGGTGTTATTAACTTTGAATTTAGCCCATTATACTTAGGTGTTATCGCATCAGCGGGACACTGTTATCCTATATTTGCTAAATTTAAAGGTGGAAAAGCAGTTTCAACATCAATTGGTACAATGTTGGCATTCTCACCTATTATTGGTTTAATAGCCGCAGCAATTGCATTTACTGTTATTAAACTTACAAAATATGTAAGTGTTGGTTCAACAGTATTTGGTATTGTAATTATTGTATCATTCTTAATTACAGGTAACCAAGCTGCAGTACTACCAAGTATACTGTTACTATTATTTATTATGTTTAGACATATCCCAAATTATAAAAGATTAATATCTGGAACTGAAAGCAAAGCTAAACTATAAATTGATAATAGAAAAAACCCATAGAGTCAACTCTACAATGGGTTTTTTTTATTTCTTTAAATTCATGCTAGACATAACTGCGCGAACTTGCTTCTCAGAAGGCGTTCTACCCATTTGACTTAACATTGCTCTTATCATTTTTTCATTCATTGGAGGATTCTCCGCCAAATATTTTTTAGTATATCTTTGTGAGAAGTAAAATCCTAAGCCCCCACCTACTACTAAAGTTAAGACGATTATTATTGCTAATAGCCATATTTGAATATCCATAATTTTCACCTCTTAATCCTGCTATTATTTTACACGAAATCGTTCAGATTTTCAAGAAAATTGTAGACTGAGAGTTTTTTTCTAAAAAGTGTTTACATTCGCTAATCTTATGGTAAAATAAACTATAATTATTTGAAGGAGGACTATTATGCCTAGATTTATAAATGAAGAATGTATTGCTTGTGGTGCTTGCGTTGCTGAGTGCCCAGTTGATTGTATTGCTGAAGGAGATATCTTCGTAATCGATGAAGAAGTTTGTACTGATTGCGGTGCTTGTGAAGAAGTTTGTCCAACTGAAGCAATTCACGAAAGATAATATAAAAAAAAGAGGCTTACGCCTCATTTTTTTTTGCTTTTTCTATTTTTTTGAGGAAACACAGAGATTCATGACTGTCGCATACCTCTTTATCCTCATTTGCACATTTACCATTTATAACAACTTGTATCTTATCTGCTTCAAAACCATTAAAACTCGGATGAGACTTAATCATCTCAAGAATCGAGTTATCATTAATTTCTACTATCAGATCACTTCTTCTACACATAATATGAATATGACTGTTTGCATCATGACTTAACTCATCAATAGACAAGTCATAGTACTTAGCATTATTTATATGTAATTCTATTATCATTTTATTTTCAAGAAGAAAATCAATATTATTATAAAGAGTTGCAAGGTTTTTGAAACCTCGTTTAACTAATTGTATTTTTATTTCTTGGAATGTTAAATGTTGACCTTCCAAAATTGAGATGATTTCTTTTCTTTGTTTAGTAACTCTCAATCCCTTTTTACGAAGATCCTCATATACACTTTCGTATCTATCCATAATATCACCCACTTACATTTTATCATAATTAATATATTTGCCTATTTTATAGACTTAGTATTTTGTCAGCAAGCACATTTGCATCATCCTTATCATGAGTAACTAGTATTGTTGTAATATTAGTTTTGTTAAGAATATTCTTTAGATCATTTCTTATTTGGTCTTTAAGTTCCGTATCTAAATTACTGAATGGTTCATCTAGTAATAGTATATTTGGTTGGTAAGCAATTGATCTAGCTAACGCTACACGTTGTCTTTGACCACCACTTAATTCATGAGGATATCTTTTAAGATACTCTGATATACCAACTAATTTGGCTACATCTTCTATTTTTTTCTTATTTCCTTTTGAGTTTAGACCGTAATTTATATTGTCATAAACTGTCATATGTGGAAATAAAGCATACTCCTGGAATACAAACCCAACATTTCTCTTTTCAGTAGGTACTTTACTTACATCAACACCGTTAATATAAACTGAACCTTTTTGTGGAATCTCTAAACCAGCAATTATTCTAAGTATTGTTGATTTACCGCAACCAGATGCACCTAGTATTGCTAAAGTCTCACCTTCAGCTAGTTCCAGATTAAATCCTTCTAGAATCAGCTCGTTGGAGTTGTCATATTTAAATTTTATATTTTCTAATTTTAACATTATGCTTTCTCCTTCTTAAGACTGTGTGATACTAGTATAGCCGCTATACATATAGCTATTATTACTAGTGACGGATACGATGCTACACTAATAAGTTCATCAGTAGCATACTGATACACTTTTGTAGCTAGAGTATCATAATTAAATGGTCTTAGTTTTAAAGTAATTGTTACTTCCTTAATTATATCAATAAAAACTAATATAAATGAGTTGATAATTGTTACTTTAAGCATTGGTAAGTCTACTTTGAAGAATGTTTTAGTAGTATTCATACCAAGAGTCTTAGATGCTTCATAGTATTTATTACCATTTTTATCGAAACTGGACAATATATTATTAAATCCAACACTCATAAATCTAACCATATAGGCAAATACAAGTATTAAAGGACTTAGTGTTAATAGTAGTGTCCTGCTTTCGGGATTAATTAATTTATATAACCACGCCATATTTCTATCAATGAATACAAATATTATTAGCACACCCAGAGCAATAATGGCTCCAGACATCGAATATCCAAGTAGTATTGAATTGGCAGCTAGCCTTTTATAGATTGGTTTAGATAATCTTAATGCGTTAGCAATAATAAGTGCTATTACTATAATGATTATTGTAGAAATAAGACCAACAGACACTGTTTGAATGATTAATCCAAAGATACCAGTGCTTTTGAAGCGGTCTATTTCTTTTATTGACCAATATATTTGCATCGCAACTGGTGCGATAAATCCTAGGAACAGAACTATACTTGTAAAAAACATCGCTAATTGGTTCTTATAACCAGTTAACTGTATCTTCTTAACCTTCTTAACTACTGTTGAGGAACTGAAATATACTTTTCTACCTCTTAATAGTCTTTCAACTAATAATATTGAGATAACAATAATCATTGAGATAAGTGCTAACTTAATAGCCGAATCATGTTCACCAAGGCCGTACCATGTTTTAAATATTGCGCTTGTAAACGTCGGAATACCGAAGAATGTAACAACAGCATAATCAGCTAATACTTCTAATAACACTAATGTGCTCCCCGCAACTATTGCCGGTCTAGAAATAGGTAATATTACACTTCTAAATATTTTAAAACTTGAACTTCCTAATGTTCTAGCAGATTCGATATATCCTGCTGTTTGTTTTGATAAATAACTCTTTGTGATTAAGTAAACATAAGGATAAAGTGTTATTGAAAACACAAATATTGCTCCTGGCATACTTAATATATCGAAGTAACTCTGATTTGGAGTTATTCCTATATTTCTTAGAGTAGATTGTACTATTCCAATGTAGTTAAGCATACCCTCATAAGTATAACCTGCTATATAAGTAGGGATTGCTAGTGGCAACACTAGTAATAGACCCATATACTTACTAAATGTAAATTTATAATAAGTAGTTAAGTAAGCAAGTGAATAACCAAGTAAAGCTGATACAAAGGCCGTTGTTAGACCTAATACCAGCGTATTCTTTACATAACTAGCCAATGTGTTATCTACAATAGTCTTGAAGAAAGCACTAGTTGGCGTAAATAAATAAATCAGGAGGATGAATATCGGTATTATTAGGATTACTAATAATATTCCTGAAACTATTTTCCAAGTCTTTAGATCATGTTTCATATTCATACCTCCTTTCTTTAGTTACAAAATTTATTTATAAAATTAGTTATCCCAATTTACTTCTTCGAAGATAGTAACTGCATCTTTATTATGTTTACCTAATAAGCTTAGGTTAATATCTTGAACTTCGAATGTTCCCCATGATTTTAATAAATCACTTGGTTCAACATTTGGATTTACAGGATACTCATAGTTTGTTGATGCATAAGTATATTGTGCAACTGTTCCTGATAAGAATTCCATAAGTAAGATTGCATTTTCTTCATTCTTAGCATTTTTAGTTAATGCAATACCAGAGATATTGATGTGAGTTCCACCAGCACCTTGATTAGGGAAGAATACTCCAACCTTCTCAACAGCTAATAACTGTTCTGCATCATCTGAATTAATCATTTTACCAATGTAATAAGTATTCATGATTGCTACATCACCAATTCCAGCAGCTACCGCGATTGCTTGAGCTCTGTCATTACCCTCAGGTGTTCTAGCCATGTTGTTTCTAACTCCTTCAGCCCATAATTTAGCTGAATCATAACCGTTAATAGCTACTAATGAAGCTAATAATGATTGGTTATACATGTTTGAAGCAGATCTAACTACGATTCTACCATTCCATTTTTCATTAACTAAGTCTTCATAAGTAGTTAACTCATCAGGATTTACTCTTTCTAGAGAATATACTAATACTCTAGCTCTTACAGTAAGTCCAAACCAGAATGATTCATCATCTCTAAGATTTGCTGGTATATTTTCATTTAAAATAGTTGAATCAACAGCTTGTAATAAACCTTTTGATTTTGCTATTTCTAAATTTCCTGCATCACTTGTAATAAATAAGTCAGCAAGTGTATCTTCGCCTTCAGTTTCTAATCTTGTGATTAATGTACTTCCATCATCTTTCACTACATTTACTTTGATTCCAGTTTCCTCAGTGAAAGTATCTAATAATGCTTGATCAGCATCGTAATGTCTACTTGTATATAAGTTAACAACTTGTTCTTTTTCTGTACACCCTGTGATTACAAAAGTCGTAAGCACCAACATAATTAATAATAATTTCTTCATATCTTTACCCCTTGATTTTCTATATTTTTCTAACACAAAGAAAGTTTAGCATACCTAACATTCGTATGCAAGTTATTTAGTAACATTATAAATAAGGCTCTAAACAAGATTTCCTTTTCCAGTATACAAGGAAAAAAGGCCATTGGGCCTTTTAAGATATTTCCAAATCTATCATTTTAATTATATTTTCAATTTTTAAGTGATTCTCATTAGCAACTGGAATTTGAGCAAGAGTAATTGATAATTTCTTAGACTCAGCCGTCCAGTAATTAATAAAGTGTTTTGTTTTATTCTTCAAGTTGATTGGACCAAACATAAATTCTCTTTCTGTAAGGAATGAATCACCCTTATCAGCAACAATAATCTCATAATAAATATTATTATCCATGATGATTGTTTCAAAAATGATGTTAAAACCAATTGATTGAAGATGTTTTCTTAATGTATCTGCAGCCACATTGGGCTGAAGTATAAGTCTTTTTACTTTTTTTAGATTATCATTTAGGATATCGGCTATTAATTTACCACCCATACCAGTTATGATTACAACCTCTATATCGTCTGTTAAATGCTTTATGCCATCACTTAAAATAACGTCAATGTTAGTGAAACCTTCAGCTAAAACGTTCTTTTTAGCGAATTTTAGAGGTCCTTCTCGTACATCTGACGCTACTACCTTATCAGCTAAATTTTCTTTAATAAGATAAATAGGTAATAATGCATGATCAGTTCCTACATCCGTTATTCTTCTGTAAGGAACGACTTGCTTAGCACATTCAACTAATCTAGATGATATTTTCATTATTGATTATGAATAAAGTCCATTAGGCGTTTACTCTTAGAAGGATGACGAAGTTTACGTAACGCTTTTGCTTCGATTTGTCTGATTCTTTCTCTAGTAACACCAAACTCTTTCCCTACTTCTTCTAATGTTCTTGTTTTCCCGTCTAATAGCCCAAATCTCATTCTAAGTACTTTTTCTTCACGGTCAGTTAAAGTCTCTAATACCTTATCTAATTCAACTTTAAGCATTTCCTTAGTCGTGTACTCAATTGGATTAAGTGCATCTTGATCCGGAATGAAATCTCCTAATGTAGAATCTTCTTCTTCACCAACTGGTGACTCTAAAGATACTGGATCTTGTGAGATTTTTTTGATAATTTTAACTTTTTCTACAGTAATACCTAATTCATCAGCAAGCTCTTGAGGAGTTGGTTCTCTTCTAAGTTCCTGAGTCATTTTTCTTTGTAATCTAACTACTTTATTAATTTGCTCTACCATATGAACTGGTATTCTGATAATTCTAGCTTGATCTGCAATAGCTCTAGTAATAGCTTGTCTTATCCACCACGTTGCATATGTAGAGAATTTGTAACCTTTTGTATAATCGAACTTATATACAGCTTTCATTAATCCAATGTTTCCTTCTTGAATTAAATCTAAGAATTGTAGACCTTTTCCTACATGTTTTTTAGCGATTGAAACAACTAAACGTAAATTTGCTTCAACTAAATGGTTTTTAGATACATCTCCAGTACCAATTCTAATATCTAATTGTTGCTTATCTTCTGGAGAAATTTCAGTTCCTAGTTCTCTAAGTTCAGCTAACTCTAATGTAGCATCCATACCGTCTCTAACCTTTTTAGCAATAGCTACTTCTTGAGCAGAGTTTAGTAAGTCTACTTGACCGATTTCTTTTAAGTACATTCTTACTGGATCATCACTTTTAACAAAATCTACGATGTTAGCAGCTTTTGATTTACGATAGTCCTCTTCTAATTGTTTTACAATATCATCAGACTCTAAAGTTTCTACATCAACATCTAAATCGTCTAAAGCGTCACCTGATATAGCGTAATCGATTAAGTCATCGTCACCTACAACATCAATATCCAAAGAACTTACCTTTTTAATGAATTTTTCAAAGTCTTCACTTTCTTCTTTGAACACTTTTTTAATATCATTGATTGTAATGAATCCTTCTGATCTACCTTTTCCTAATAAAACGTCTAACGGATTCAATGGTTTGTTTTTCTTACTCATTACTTCCACCCCTTTTAAGTATTTTTTCTATTTGTAACAGTTCTATTTTTAAACTTAACGCCTCTGCACCAGTTAAGTGCTTCAGCTGATTATTTATATACTCTTTTTTCTTAACTACTTGGAACTCATCAATAACTCTTACACAGTCACTGATTTGTTTCTCTGATATATACTTAACTTCCGTAAATTGATTACTGATAAAGTGATCACTTAACGGCTTTGGCAATTGTTCAATGAACTTAATTGAATCAAATTGCGAAAACTTGCGGTAATACTTCATAAGTTCTCTTCTTAATTTGTCATTGTTTAACTCAACATGCTTCTCAGCAAGGTTTCTATCTATAATAAGAGCTTTCTTCTTATCTGTCATCATTATTGAGATAAGTATTACTTCTGCATTATAGTATTTCTTATGTTGTGTCTTATTTTCTTCCTTTTTAACTGAACCACTTCTTTTTATTAAGAAATCGTTTTTGATAGATTCATAACTAACTCCAAGTTCCTGAGCTAATCTGTTTAAATATAGTTCTATTTGAACGTTTGATGAACCTTGAATCAAAGAGAAAATTGCATTTTTGAATTGTTCAAGTTCATGAACACTTTTTCTATCAACTTTAGATAAATTATGTTCAAATATGAAACTAATAACATCCTTAGCGTTGTCTATTTCTTTTATAAACGCTTCAGACGAGTATTTTTTTATGTAATCATCTGGATCAAGTCCGTTAGGCAATGTAACAACTCTAACATCAAAGTCTCTTAAGTGATTTAGAGTCTTATATGCAGCTGCCTGACCAGGAGAATCTCCATCAAAACAGATAATTATTCTTTCTGTAATTCGTTTTAACTTAGCTATATGCTGTTTAGTTAACGCAGTACCCATTGTGGCTACTGTTTCTTTAATACCAGCATTGTATGCAGCGATTACATCCATAAACCCTTCCATTAGGATAACTCTTTTGCTTATTTTAATAGCGTTTTGAGCTTTATGGAGGTTGTACAATATTTCACCTTTTTTAAATAATGCAGATTCACTTGAATTCACATATTTGGCCAAATCGCTTTTACCAACTGTTCTTCCTGAAAATCCTACGGTATTTCCGTAAGCATCCCAGATTGGGAAAATAATACGTTTTTTAAAGTAATCATAATAATTTGTCTCTGATTTATGTGCTAAACCAATAGTAATAATATCTAGTGGTTCTATATTCTTATTTTGAAAAGACTTAAACAATAAATTTCCTTCAGGTGCAAACCCGATTTCAAATTGTTTTATTGTCTCATCAGTTATACCTCTACCCTGTAGATATGACTTAACCGAAACACCCTCAGTTGTGTTATTTAAGTAAAAGTTATAAAACTTTGTCGCTTCAGCATTGATTAGATGATATTTATGAAATTTGCTTTCTCTAACATCTAAAGTAATTCCGACCTTTTCAGCAACTTTCTTGGTTGCTTGAACAAATGGAATCTTTTCAAAGTCTTGAACAAACTTAATAGCATTTCCACCTGCACCGCAGCTGAAACACTTAAATATCTTCTTTTCTTCACTAACACTCATTGAAGGGTTGGTATCGCCATGAAAAGGACAAAGACCAACATGATTTTTGCCTTTCTTTTCAAGATCCACATATTCACTTATGATATCGACTATACTGGTTTTCGATAGTATTTCATCAATAACGTTTGGTGATATTTGCATAAGACACCTCTATCTTAGTTTAAGTCTAATAAATTCTACTAATTCATCTATTTTAATAGTAACTTGTTCCATTGAATCTCTATCTCTAACAGTTACAGTATCTTCAGTCATCGAATTATCATCGATAGTAATACAGAAAGGTGTACCGATAACATCTTGACGACGATATCTCTTACCAATTTTACCCGTGTCATCATAAGAAGTCATATACTCTTTTGACAATAAACTAAACACTTCTTTTGATTTATCAGAATGATATTTCTTGATTAATGGTAATACTGATACTTTATATGGAGCAATACTAGGATGAAGTCTTAGAACTTCTCTTGTAGTATCGTCTTCTAGTTGTTCAACATCATACGCCTCAGCTATTACCATAAGAGCAGCTCTGTCAGCACCGATTGTAGATTCGATTACGAATGGAATGTATTTCTCATTAGTAATGGGATCCATATATTGTAGTGACTTACCTGAATGCTCACTATGTTGAGTTAAATCATAATCAGTACGATTATGTGTTCCATTAACCTCTCCCCAACCCATTGGGAACAGATACTCTATGTCCGCAGCAGCCTTTGCATAAAATACTAGCTTCTCATGATCTCTAAATCTCATGTTTTCTGGTTTAATACCTATTGATTTAAAGAAATCAAGGGCATAAATTTTATAATACTCATAATATTCATCATCAGTACCTGGTTTACAGAAAAACTGATATTCCATTTGTTCAAATTCAATTGTTCTGAATGTGAAGTTACCGGGTGTTATCTCGTTTCTAAACGCCTTACCAACTTGACCGATTCCAAATGGTACTTTAGCTCTCATTGATCTTTGTATGTTTGCGAAATTCACAAACTGACCCTGCGCTGTTTCTGGTCTTAAGTAGATTACTGACTTATCACCAGTAACTCCCCTATGTGTTTCAAACATTAAGTTAAATTCTCTAATATCAGTGAAATTGATTGAACCACATTTAGGACATTTTATATCATTGTCTTTAATGTAAGTAGCCATTTCTTCATTCGACCATCCATCAGCTGAAACAGAATCATCATGATTTTCAATCAAGATATCTGCTCTATGTCTAGTCTTACAATCTTTACAGTCCATTAATGGATCACTAAACCCACCAACATGACCTGAAGCAATCCAAACTTTAGGATTCATCAGTATTGATGCATCAATCCCGTAACTACTAGGTGTTTCTTGGATATATTTACGCCACCATGCGCGTTTTATGTTGTTTTTAACCTCTACACCTAAAGGACCATAATCCCAAGTATTGGCTAAACCACCGTATATTTCACTTCCCTGATAAACAAAACCATGTGTTTTACAGAAAGCAGTTAATTTTTCCATTGTAATCTTTGACATAATGTTCCTCCAAGTATTAATTTATCGCTATTTAACAACTTTTATTATAACATATTAACAATATCTATTCTATGATTTACAAGTAAATAAGGTAAGAAAATCTTACCTTAATAACCGTATATATTCTTAATTATTTCTCTGGACTTACTTTTATAATTTAAGAAGTGATCATAATAATTATCTATCACTGTTCTAATCTGACGTCTCTCTATATCGAATAAACCATCAAACTGATAAAAGTATAGTTTATATAAATCTAATATAATGCTTTGTTTAGTAATTGTAAATGTCCCTGAGTGTTCTTTACAGACTACGCCGCCCTTATAAACATCAAATCCAACTCTTTCAACAGAGTCACATTCGGCACAATGCTTAAAGATAGGTCCTAATCCCATTAAATAGAGATATTTAAGTTCAAATACAAAGCTCATAAATTCGGGATCCTTATATTCTATGATATTATCTAAAATTTTAGATAGAAACTCATAAAGTTTAACAAAATCTAGTTCTGCTGATGTTTTATAGACTATCTCAAAGATATGTGACGCATATGTTTGAGCCTCTAAGTCAATTTTGATATCATTGTAGTCATTTACAATATCTCCACCAGTAAGAATTGGTAAATTAGTTGATCTTGTTTTATTATAAGAGATTTTCGTCATTATTTGAGTCAAATGTCTAATTCGACTCTTTGTTTTTCTCGCACCTTTTGCTAGTAAACTTTCTATACCAGTAGGAGTTATTAGATAAATTATCTTACTAGAATCAGAGTAATTAATAGATTTAAGAATGATACCTTCGAAATTATTCATTAAAAATCGTCAAACTTATAACCGTATTCATTTAATCTAGATTCGTCATTACGCCAGTCTTTTTGGACTTTTACCCATAAATCTAGAAAGATAGGAGTTCCCAGTCTTCTTCTGATTTCTTTTCTAGCTCTAGTACCAATCTTTTGTAGCATTGATCCTTGTTTACCAATTATAATCCCTTTTTGAGATTTTCTTTCAATAATGATATTTGCATTAATATGTAAATAACCATCATCATCATTTTCCATTGATAATATTTGAACAGCTACTGCATGAGGAATCTCTTCACGTGTTAACTGCAACACTTTCTCTCTAATAATCTCTTGAATAATGAATCTCTCTGGATGATTTGTTAGAACACCATCTGGGTAGTATTTAGGTCCTTCTTTTAATTTAGATTTGATTACACTAATTAAATGATCAATATTATCTAGCGTCTTAGCTGAGATAGGTATAATTTCATCAAAATCGAATTGCGCATTATACTTAGCAATCGTTAAAAGAACATCATTCTTGTTTTTAGCTAGGTCGATTTTATTAATTAGTAAAAATATAGGTGTTTTCTTCTCTTTCATCATATTCATGATGAATTTATCACCTTGTCCTAGTGGCTCATCAAAAGGAACCATAAATAGTATTACATCTACGTCATTAGCGCTAGATGTAGCCATATTATTAATTAACTTTCCAAGTTCATGTTTTGGTTTATGAATTCCGGGAGTGTCAATGAATACTATTTGTGCTTCATCGTCCGTATATACTCCTTGAATTGTATTTCTTGTAGTTTGAGCCTTGTCACTCATAATAGCGATTTTGTGCTTTAGAACGCTATTTATGAATGTACTCTTTCCTACATTCGGTCTTCCTACTATTGTTGCAAATCCTGACTTAAACATCTAAATCCTCCGGTCCGAATGAAAACGGTAATAACTCTTCAATTGTTGATTCAAAGTGTTTACCATGTAAATTCGTAAGATATAAACTAGCTTTCTTAGGTACTAATTCATTTATTACTTGTCTGCAAGCTCCACAAGGAGCTCCTATTTCTTTTTCTCCAGCAGCTATACTCATAGCTACTATATCTGACTTTTTATAACCTTGAGACACTACTGCAAATAATGCACTTCTCTCAGCACAGTTCGTTAACCCGTATGAAGCATTCTCAACATTAACGCCAGTAATTATAGTTCCATCTTTTAATTCTACAGCTGCACCAACTGGATAATTCGAGTATGGTGAGTATGAATTTTTGGTAACGGCGATTGCCGCTTCAATTAATTTGTTCATGTTAACCTCCATTAAATCTTTTTACTTAGGGCAACAACTCGTTCTTGTTCAATATACCCATTTTTTATATGGAATTCTAAACTTTCCAAATTATCTATCTCTATATCGCTTCCCATTTCAGAACATCCTTTGCTTTTAGCAAATAATGCTGCCTGATTAAGTAATTCAGAAGCAATTCCTTGCTTTCTCATTGATTTAGTTACTACAATTCCTTCTATATATCCTACAGGTGATGTAGATGTACCTGCAACATAGTCAGTTCTTATCGCTACATGCACGACTCCAACTAGATTATCGCCATTAAATGTACATATTCCTGTTTGTTTTGAAAATAACTCAGCAAATTCATTATTTAGTTTTGTTCCATTCATTGGCCATAATTCTTGAATCAGTACTGACCATTTTTGAAAGTCAGTCTTTATTAGTTGTCTATATGTCATTCTTAACACCTAATATTTTGTCCTGTAGATCAAACATTTCCTCATGATCTTCATCATTCATGTGATCATAACCAATAGCGTGTAAGAATCCATGTACAAACATGAAACTCATCTCTGTTTCCACAGAATGATTAAATTCCTTTGCTTGTTCAATTACTTTCTCGATTGATATGAATATATCACCAAGGTATTCGTCTTCACCAGGGAATGTAAGAACGTCAGTTGCGTAATCCTTCTTGCGGTAATCCTTGTTCATTGTTTGAATTTCAGCATTGTTAAGGAATATATAACTGATTTCCTTATCTTCTGCTACATTCATATATTTATAAGCATTTTGAACAATTACTTCCCCTTGTTTTTCAAAAGCTTCTACATCGTATTTTGTTTTGTTGAAAAAATTAACTTCTATCATTTTCGTATTCTTCATACTTTCTTAAAATTTCTTGGACAAGTGGATGTCTAATAACATCATATTTACTAAATTCTATCTGTCCAATTCCTTGAACGCCTTTTAACAGACGCGCCGCAACAATTAACCCTGAATTGATTTTAATAGGTAGATCTACCTGTGTAGTATCACCTGTAACAATCATCTTAGAATTATGTCCTAATCTTGTTAGAAACATCTTCATTTGTCTTTCAGTAGTATTTTGAGCCTCATCAAGAATGATTAATGCATTTTCTAGCGTTCTACCGCGCATATACGCGAGTGGTGCAATTTCTATTATTCCTTTTTCTAAGTACATTTCAACGTTTTCATTTCCTAAAACGTCATTCAATGCATCATATAAAGGTTGTAAGTAAGGATCAATCTTCTCTTTTAAGTCTCCAGGAAGAAATCCTAAACTCTCACCAGCTTCAACAGCTGGTCTAGTAAGTATTATTTTTGTAATTTCATTATTCTTGAGTTTATTTAATCCATGTAGAACCGCTACATATGTTTTACCAGTCCCGGCTGGTCCAGTTGCAAACACAAGGTCGTTCTTATCAATGGATTTCATATATTTTATTTGTTGAAGCGATTTTGCGTACATTGTTTTACCTTTATAAGTCCTTACAATAGGAACTCTCTTTGAATAAAGAGTCAAAGCTGACTTTATATCGTCATTTAATGACATGTTAACAAGATAAGTGACATCTCTATCGTTAATTGAAATGTTTCTAGCTACAATATCTTTTAGAGCAGAGAAAACACCTTCGATTCTCGATAATGTAATTTCAGATTCAGAACTTACAAATATCTCTTCGCCTCTTGTTGAAATATCAACGTTAAAGAGTCTTTCAATAATCTTTAGGTAACTGTCATTTTGCCCAACAATCGTTTGAGCCTCATTAAAATTACCAAATTTAACATTAAGTTTATTAAGAACCATTTAATCACCCATTTCCTTATCTATATTATAGCAAATCACTACAATATAAAGGGACAAAAAAGAGTATATTTAACTATACTCTTCTTATTATTAATTAAAATTTCTTTTTACGTGCATTTTCCTTAATTTTCTCTCTACGAGAAACACTAGGTTTAACGTAACCGAAACGACGTTTTTTAATCTCATTTAAAGTACCAGACTTAATTAAGTCTCTTTTAAATCTTCTTAAAGCATCATCTATAGTTTCATTGTCACGAACTTGAGTTTTAGGCATTTGTGTCCCTCCCTTCGATTTGGTCTACATAAAATTATAACTTATATACTTATGGATGTAAAGGATTATTTACTTATTATTTTACCCCTTGATATTGGGTATTTACCATCAGCAATTAGAACAGTCTGAATAGTGTTTTTGATAGAGTCAGTCCCACATTCTACCTTTAAATAGTTACTACTATAACCGGTAGCTGGTGACTCCTTCTCAATAATTATATCAAGAACTTTGTTATTAAATCTCTTAGCATATTTATCTGCTAATTCTTTATTAAGTTCAAGTAGTCTTGATACCCTACTTGTTTTAACTGCTTTATCAAGATCTTTTAATGAAGCAGCGGGTGTTCCGTTACGTTTTGAGAACGGAAATACATGCATTTCATTGAATCCTACTTCTTTGATGAAATCATATGTCTCACTAAAGAATTCATCAGTTTCTGTCGGATACCCTACTATTACGTCTGTAGTAATTGAAATGTCAGGATTGTTTAATCTTATTTTCCTTATTCTTTCTAAAAAGAATGCTTTATCATATTGTCTATTCATATCTTTTAGCACCTGGTTTGAACCAGACTGAAGTGGGATATGAAAGTGATGAGCTAGTTTATCGTTAGTATATGACAATTCAATTAATTTGTCAGTTAACTCGTTTATTTCAATTGAAGAAATACGAAGTCTTACTAATTCATCTATATTCAATAACTCTTCTACTAAAAGAGTTAAACTAGAATCAATGTCTTGACCATACTTACCAGTATGGATACCAGCAAGGATAATCTCTTTATAACCGTTTTTAGCAAGTTCAGTTGCCTCACTAATCACTTTATCAAAAGATTTACTTACAACTTCTCCTCGTGCGAATGGAATAATGCAGTAATTACAGAAATTATCACAACCATCTTGTATCTTTAAGAAAGCTCTAGTGTTCTCTTTATATGTTTTAACACTTAAATCATCAAAACTCTTAGTTAATTTTGAAACAACATTAAGTTGAACTCTTTCATCATAGATTTTTTTAACCAGATTTAGAATTTCTTTTCTATTCTTAGTACCGGTTATAATATCTACTCCTTCAATCTTAGCTAGTTCCTCACTAGCAACTTGAGCGTAACAGCCCATAACAACAATAACTGCATTTTCGTTTCTACGAACTGCTTGTCTTGTTATTTTTCTTGATTTAGAGTCAGATTGGTTCGTTACAGTACATGTATTTATTATATATACTTCAGCTTTTTCAGAAAAACTAACTCTTTCGAACCCATCAGCTTTAAATACTTCCCAAACACTCTCTGTATCGTATGTGTTAACTTTACAACCCAGGGTGTAAAACGCAACTCTTGGCAATTTATTCACCTTCTTATTTCTTTTTAAAATATTATATCATAAAAGAATATTGTGACATTTCCTTTATCCGATATGTCTTATTATACCGTCAATAAATACATATGCAGGTTTTGTCATTATTTCGAATGGATTTCCGTTCCAAATAACGATATCTGCGTCTTTTCCTACTTCGATGCTACCTAATCTATCTTGAACTCCATTAAGTTTAGCAGCATTTATAGTCATAGCCTTAATTGCTTGTAGTTCAGATAACCCTTCTCTAATCATTATTCCAGTTTGGATTCTTGTTTCACTTATAGGAACAACAGGTGCATCAGTCATAATAGCAAACTCAATTCCTGCTTTTTCTAATATACCAGCTGTTACCCAAGACTTGTTTCTTAACTCATATTTGCTCTTATTACCCCATGTAGGGCCAATAATAACTTTAACATTGTCTCTTATAAGGTCTTCAACCATTAAATGTGCCTCAGTTGCGTGTTCTATCGTGTAATTAAGGTTAAATTCAGTAGCTATTCTAATAGCTGTCTGAATATCGTCTGTTCTATGAGCATGAATCTTAACGATCATACCATCGAATACTCTAGCCAATGAGTCTAATTTAGGATCAAACGTTGGTTTATCTTTAATTTCAGTTGCAGCTTTCATTTTTTCATAATAATCTTTAGCTTTTCTTAATTCACTACGCATTATCGCAGCTGACCCCATTCTTGTTGATGGAGTAATATTTTTTGTATTGTAGAATTTCTTAGGATTTTCTCCTAAAGCCATCTTCATCGCAACTTCTTCTTTAACAATCATATCTTTAACGTTAGTTCCATATGTTTTAAGCACAGTAAACGTACCACCTATAACATTAGCACTACCTGGTCCAGCAGCAACAGCTGTTACACCATTCTTAATAGCGTCATCAAATGATTCATCTAACGGATAAATAGCGTCAATAGCACGCATATGCGGTGTAGACGGGTCAGTTGCTTCATTACCATCTGCTCCTTCAAATCCGATTCCTTGTTCCCACAGGCCAATATGACAATGGGGATCCATTAACCCAGGAGTAACCATTCTTCCTAATGCATCAATAATTTCACAATCCTCATCAATACTTTTTGCAATTTTAATGATTTTACCATCTTCAATTAAAATATCTGCTTTTTCATAGTTAATTTCAGCAGCAGAGACTAATAAACAATTTTTAATAAGTTTCATATAAATCCTCCTATAAGTAATATAACATTAATCTATTATACAAACAAAAATGCCTAACAAAAGTTAGGCATCATATTATTTAAATATATTTTTGAATTTCGTCCAAGCACTTGAGCTCATTTCATTAGTTTTAGATAACTTTTTGAATAATGAACGTTGTGTTTGGTCAAGTTTCTCAGGTGTTACTACTTTTACGATAACATGTTGATCACCCATATATGAGCTGTTCAAATGTTTAACACCTTTATTTCTTAGTCTAAATCTAGCTCCAGACTGTGTTCCTGCTGGAATTTTCAATTTCACATTACCATGTAAAGTTGGAGTTTGAACATCAGCACCCAGTGCTGCTTGAGAGAATGAAATTGGTAATTCTAATATGATATCATCATCTCTTCTAATGAACAGTTCATGTTGTTTTACACTAATAACAATGTATAAATCACCACTAGGACCGCCATTATGACCACCTTCACCCTTACCAGATAATCTAATTTGTTGGTTGTTGTTAATTCCTGCTGGGATGTTAACTTCAACTGTTTTAGTGTTTACAACAGTTCCATCACCATAACATTTAGTACATTTACGTTTAATCTCCTTACCAGTTCCACCGCACTGAGGACAAGCCACTTGCGTTCTTTGAACACCAAAGATTGATTGTTGCTGTCTATATACTATACCGGAACCATTACATTGCTTACACGTAGTAACATCGCTTTTTGAATGCGCACCACTTCCGTGACAAACTGTACATTCCTCTTCAATATTAATTGAAATTTTCTTCTTAACACCAAACGCAGCCTCTTCAAAGCTAATAGTCATACGCTTTTGTAAGTCGCTACCACGACGTGGAGCGTTAGGATCTTGTCTTCTGACTCCACCGCCACCAAAGAATGATGAAAATATGTCTTCAAACCCGCCAAATCCGCCACCTTGGAATCCTCCAAAGCCACCTTGAGCGTTCATTCCTTCATGACCAAATTGGTCATACTTTCCGCGTTTTTCTGTATCACTTAATACAGCATAAGCTTCTTGGATTTCTTTGAACTTCTCTTCAGCATTAGCATCTTCTGAAACATCAGGGTGATATTTCTTAGCTTTAGCTCTAAATGCTTTCTTTATATCTCGTTCATCAGCACCTTTTTGCACGCCAAGAACATCATAATAATCTCTTTTACTCATAGTTTATCACCTCGATAATAAAGAGCCCTAAGGCCCTATTATTATTCTACTTCTTCAAAGTCTGCATCTACAATATCTTCTGCATCTGCTTTTCCATTTTCTGTTGGTTCAGCTTGTGCTGCCTGTGCTTCTGCCTGAGCTTTTTCATAAACTTTTTGAGCTACAGCTTGTGCAACTTTTTCTAAAGCCTCTTTTTTAAGCTTGATATCTTCAATATCAGTACCTTCTAAAGCAGTTTTAAGTTCAGCAGTTTTATCTTCAATATCTTTTTTCTCTTCATCAGTAACGCCTTCACCTAAATCATCAACTGATTTTTTAGCTGCGAAGATCATTTGGTCAGCTTCATTTCTTAAGTCAGCTTCTTCTTTTCTTAGTTGATCAGCTTCAGCATTTTCTTCAGCTTCTTTAACCATTCTATCGATATCAGCATCAGTTAATCCTGAGTCTGATTGAATTGTAATTTTTTGTTCTTTTTGAGTTCCTAAATCTTTAGCAGTAACGTGTACAATACCATTTGCATCAATATCGAATTTAACTTCGATTTGAGGAATTCCTCTTTGCGCAGCTGGAATATCAGTTAATTGGAATCTACCTAATGTTTTATTATCCATAGCCATTGGTCTTTCACCTTGTAGTACATGGATATCAACAGCAGGTTGATTATCTGATGCTGTACTAAATGTTTGTGCTTTAGATGTTGGGATTGTTGTATTACGTTCAATTAGTTTAGTAAATACATTACCCATAGTTTCAATACCTAGTGATAATGGAGTTACATCTAATAATAATACGTCTTTAACTTCTCCAGATAACACTCCACCCTGAATCGCAGCACCCATTGCTACTACTTCATCAGGGTTAACACCTTTATTAGGTTCTTTACCTAATTCAGCTTTAATTGCATCTTGTACAGCTGGGATTCTTGTTGAACCTCCAACTAATAATACTTGATCAATATCGTTAGCAGTCATTTTAGCGTCTCTTAACGCGTTTCTAACTGGTGTAATTGTATCTTCAACTAAATCAGAAGTTAACTCATTGAATTTAGCTCTTGTTAAGCTCATATCGAAATGCATTGGTCCATTTGCACCAGCAGTGATATAAGGTAAGTTAATTTGTGTTTGAGTAACACCTGATAATTCTTTTTTAGCTTTCTCAGCAGCGTCTTTCAGACGTTGCATAGCCATTTTATCTTTTGCAAGATCGAATCCTTGTTCTTTCTTGAATTCAGCAACCATCCAGTCAATAACTCTTTGATCAAAGTCGTCTCCACCTAAACGGTTATTACCACTTGTTGAAAGTACTTCGAATGTACCTTCAGCTAAGTCAAGAATTGAAACGTCGAATGTACCTCCACCTAAGTCAAATACTAAAATTGTATGTTCTTCATCTTGTTTATCAATACCATATGCTAATGCTGCAGCAGTTGGCTCATTAATAATTCTTTTTACGTCTAAACCAGCGATTTTACCAGCATCTTTAGTAGCTTGACGCTCAGCATCATTGAAGTAAGCAGGAACAGTAATTACTGCTTCAGTTACTTTTTCTCCTAAATAAGCTTCAGCAGTTGCTTTTAAGTTTTGTAAAACCATTGCTGATATTTGTTGTGGAGTATATTTTTTACCATTAACTTCAACAGTATGTTTAGTACCCATTTCTCTTTTAATTGATTGGATTGTGTTTAAGTTAGTAATAGCCTGTCTTTTAGCTACTTCTCCAACTTGAATTTCATCACCTTTAAATGCTACTACAGATGGAGTAGTTCTTCCACCTTCTGGATTAGCAATAACTTTTGCTTCTCCACCTTCCATGATTGATACACATGAATTCGTTGTTCCTAAGTCGATACCTATAATTTTACCCATAATTATTCTCCTTTTTTGTTAACTTTGACCATAGATGGTCTTAAGATTCTGTCTTTGTACATATATCCAGTTTGGAATACTTCACTAACGATATCATCTTCAAGTCCTTCTTCAGTACTTGTCATGACAGCTTGGTGAAAGTTAGGATCAAATTCTGCATGAAGAGCTTCGATTTTCTCTACTCTTTCTTCAGCAAGAATCTGATGGAACTGTGTCATTATTATATTTAATCCTTCTTTTAATACTTTTACTGACTTGTATTCTTGTTTAACAGCTCTTTCGAAGTTGTCCATTAATTCAACAAACTTCATTAGTAAATACTGTTGTGCGAACTTACGTTCTCTAATACGTTCTTCATTAGTTCTTCTTTTAAAGTTTTCAAGCTCTGCTTGATTACGAAGGAATTTATCCTTCATTTCTGTAAGTTCTTCAACTAATAAATCAATTTCATTGATTTCTTCAACTGGTTCAACCACTACTTCCGGTTCAACCTGTTCGATATCTTTATCCTTCTTAGCCATACAATCTCCTTATTTATCAAAATCACTCATGTTCATCGCGATATATTCAAGTAATGGTATTACCTTCTTATAATTCATTCTTTTAGGTCCTACCACAGCTATAGTACCAATTTCGCCAGTAGGCACTTGGTACGGTACAGTAATAACAGCACAGTTTTCCATAAACTGTAGCCTATTCTCTGAACCAATTTTAACTGTGATCCCTTTAGAATGTCTATCGATGATACTGAAGATTTCTTGTTTGTCTAATGCTTCTATAAATGACCTTACCTTAGTAATGTCATTGAATTCTGGTTCATACAGTAGATTGTACTGCCCACTAACAAACCTTTGTTCCTCGTTAAATTTACTGAACGCTCTAATAAAGGCTTCTATCAGCGTTTGATGATACTGAAGATACTCTTTTAATTCACTGCTTTTAAGTTCATATGCTAACTTCTTGGAGATATCTCCAACAGGTACATTTACTAAAAAGTCATTAAGTATCCTAATTACATTTTGTAAGTCGTCCATTTTTAAGCCGTCTAAAAACATTTTTCGTTTTTCTACATGCCCAGTATCAGTAATGATAAGTATTAAAGCTTCATTTGGAGCTATTTTAACTAACTCTATCTTCTTAACTAAGCTTCTAGCGTTAGATGGTCCTAGAATCATTGACGTATAATTCGTTAAATCACTTATCATTTTAAGTGCTCTATTGATTACATCATCATTACCTAGGATATAACTTCCTAGTATTTCATCAACCTTAGGAAAATTACTTTCCCTAGGTTCATTGATCTTTAATATGTTATCTACATAATAGCGGTAACCAGTTTCTGAAGGTATTCTTCCACTTGATGTGTGTGTCTTCTCTAAATAGCCTAATTCTTCTAACTGAGCCATTTCACTTCTAATAGTAGAGCTAGAACAGTTAAATGAGTCCCATATATCACCATTTGAACCAATAGGCTCAGCGGTACTAACGAACTCTTCTATGATTGTTCTTAAGATTGAAGATTTTCTTTCTGATAACACAATATCACCTCTTTAGCACTCTTGTCTTTTGATTGCTAACTAATAATAACAAACTACGTTGGCAAAGTCAAACGAAGAGTGCTAAAAATAAAAAAAGTAGCGTTAGCTACTTCAAATATGGATTCTTTTGTTTGATAATCTTGAACTTTGCATACCCACCATGACCTGGATAAATTAAAGTATTATTGCTAATCTTAGATTCCAACATTTTTAATGATTTCATCAATTCATTAGTGTTACCACTAAAAAGGTCCGTTCTCCCAACAGTATCTACGAATAATGTATCACCAGAGAACAATCTATCCTCTAATTGAACACATACTGACCCTTTTGTGTGGCCAGGAGTTGAAAAGACTCTAAACTTCTTCCCTTCGAAAGTAGGTAACTGTTCGATATTGCGAATATCCTTATGTTTAAATGAATCATTATTGTTAAATGTATTAGCATAACTATAACTTGGGTTGTTCAAAAGTGTTTTATCATAATTACTTATATATATTGGTACATCTAAATCTTTAATCCCTAAGAAATGATCTGCATGTCCATGCGTTAAGATAACAAACTGTAATTCAGTATTACTTAGTTCTTCTTGAAGTTTAGTACCAATCATACCTGGGTCTACTAACACTGATTTACCATTAATAGTAATCAAATATGTGTTTTCACTAAAACTTTGATCAAAGAACTGTTCGTATTTTTTTATCTTCATATAAAAAGAAGTTACCTAACAGGTAACTATTTTTTCTCTTTATGTAAAGTTTGTTTTCTACATTTAGGACAAAATTTGTTCATCTCAATACGTTCTGGATTGTTTTGTTTGTTCTTTTTCTTAATATAGTTCCACTCTTTACACTCTGTACATTGTAAAGTAATATTTACGCGCATAACTTATACCTCCAAACGTTTCTACTTTTTTTAGTATTTCTACTTCATTATTATACATTAATTATATATAAATGCAAGATAAATATACCCTTTTTATGTATAATAGGAGTAGAGTATTTATATGAGGTGACTTATGAAAAGAAAAATAACAAATACAGTATCAATTGGCAATGTTTCAATTGGTGGGACAAATAAAATAGCTATCCAATCAATGACTAATACTAGAACTCGCGACGTGACTTCTACTGTAAATCAGATAAACGATTTAGCGAGTGCTGGTTGTGAAATTGTTAGAATAGCTGTATTAAATATGGAAGATGCAGTGGCTATAGGTAGTATTAAAGAACAGATTCAGATTCCTCTAGTGGCTGATATTCATTATGACTACAGATTAGCAATTGAAGCAGTTAACCAAGGGATAGATAAATTAAGAATCAATCCAGCTAACCTTAAGAATAAAGAACATATAAAAGAAATTGTAAATTTATGCAAAGTAAAGCAAATACCGATTCGTATCGGTGTTAACAGTGGTTCTTTTAAGAATCATGATAATGTAGTCGATAAAATGATTGAGTATGCTCAAGATAATATAGATTTACTAAATGAATTGGAGTTTAAAGATATTGTTTTATCATTTAAGTCTTCTAATCTAGCAACAACTATTGAAGTTAACGAGATTGCCTCAAGTAAATGGGATTACCCCTTACATATTGGTGTAACTGAAGCTGGAACAGAGTTCTCAGGTGGTATCAAGAACGCTATTGGGATTGGGATACTATTAAACAAGGGTATAGGAGACACATTAAGAGTATCTATAACAGGAGATCCAGTAAAAGAGATCAAGTACTGTAAAGAGATTCTAAAGAACTTTGGACTATATGATTCATATACATTGATAAGCTGTCCTACATGTGGAAGACTACAATACGATATGGTCGAAATTGCAGAAGAAATCGAGGAGTACATGCAAAAATCAAACAAACGTCTTACATTAGCTATTATGGGCTGTTCAGTTAATGGTCCAGGTGAAGCTAAACAAGCTGACTTAGCACTGATTGGTGGAGTTAATGAAGTATTGTTTGTAAAAGATGGCATCCAGATAAGAAAAATAAAAGAAAATATAGTGGCTGAATTCATTAAAGAGATTGAAGCCTATTAAAAACACCTTTTAAAAGGTGTTTTTTAGTTTCCAACAAAGTATAATAATTCGATTTCAACTGCAAAATCATCAATTGTCGGTAAATATTCAATATAGTTAACAATGATTAACTGGTCTATTTCATAAAAATCTTTTAGTAAAGCATTTAAAGTTGATTGTGGTATTACTGTGCTTAAAGATACTGAATAAATACTGATTTTCTCGTCAATTGTATTATATTCAGTATAAGTAGATTTATCTACTAGGGTATAACTTTTTTGAGATTCCATCCCATACTGTGATTCAATTGCCTCTAGTTGAAGGATTGTCTCTATCCAGTTAAATGATGCTGGAATAACTTTATGAAGCGAAGCTATAGAATCAATCACGTTATTTACATATACTATCTCTGTTTTTGTTTCATTAATACTAGCTTGAATCGATTCATTAATCGCAGTCTGCATAGCAGTCTCTTCAATTATTCCGCTTGTATAATCATTTGCAAAGTAATAACCTGCACCTAACAGTACTGCGATAATAACAAGTTTTATTATATTATTCCTCTTCATTTATATCACCTACCGTAAACGTTATAGTTGCGCTGACCTGACCTGGTCCACCGCCTGTGAGCTCAACAGTATTAACCCAGTAAATGTTCCAAAGAGCTTCTTCTAATTTCAATAGTGCTGTATCGCTGTTTATTTCTCCAGATATATCAATACTATTTCCATCCAAATTAAACTCATAATAGTCCAAAGTAAATCCATCAATATCTAAAGAAAGAATTTGAGCACTTCTAATTCTAAGGTTAATTCTAGTTTCATTTACTAAATTTATTGTATCTTGGTATACGATATCTATTTCCGGTATAACAAACTGGTTTGTTTTTGTAGAGTAGAAAGTACTTTCCTTCTGCAATTCTATGTAGTTAAAGTCTACAATAGCATCTGCATCTGTTGCAGATTTATATGGTAAATAAATCAAGTAAAATAGCACAAATACTATGATAACCAAAACAACAGATTGGTAAATAATGCCCGAAATAAATTTATCTTCTTTGAATCCAGGGAGAAGATTGATTTTTATTAAGTCGTTTTTCATGTTTCCCCCTATATAGTATTAGACATTGTAATTAAGTATCTTACATTTACATCATATATATTATTTATATCATTATTATCATAAAAATGTACAGACTCTATTCCAGACATATTATTTTCAGTCATAACTCTTTCAATTTCAGTATTAAGTTCATCCTGAGATGACATTGGTGTTATAACAACTTTAGTAACATTGGATTTTCCTTTATTCAAATTCCACTTATAATAATTGTTCATTCTATATATTTCATCTTGAACATCCTGAATAAACTCAGCATATTCACCGGTAGAGATATCAACATCTTTATCAAGTACAGTATTAAACATCGGATATCTTCTGTTAAAAATGTTTATACTAATTAGATTATCATAAACATTTACAAACATAGTTTCATCGTCATCAGGTACAAAACCTTCTTTAGTAACTTGATGTAACCTATGAGTTGATAAAGCAGGTATATCTGTAGTAACAACCTTTAAACCTACAACAGCTAAAAGATCAATGTAGTCACTTACTAATTTGTTACTAGCCGCAAACACAATTGCCTCAGGAACACCGTTTAGATGTGACACTTCAAAGTCTAATATTGGATCAGTAAAAGGTAAAACTAACTCTGTATCAAGCATAGAATAAAGGTATTTCCCAATTCTATTCTCTTTCAAGTCTTCTGGTAGCGGAAAAACTTTAACTGTAGCCGCTTTTTCATGTAACAATAAATTAACTCTCTTAGAAGTTATTTTAGTTCTTGATAAAATTCCTTCAATGAAAGTTGCTAGTTCATCAAACTCGGCAATAATACCGTTTTTAATGTAACCTTCTGGTAATCTAACAGTCCCGTATTCAATTAGTTTTGATTTTCCGTTGTTCTTTTCGACAAAAGTAAAATCACTATCTGTAAAAAACATACTTAGAGTCTTCATATGATCTCCTCTTAAAATAAATTAAAATACCAATACAATATCTCGAATCCGTAAATATATGAAACCATCGATCCAAATGCAATAAAGGGAACGAATGGCAAATAATCGTTATTTTTATACTTAAATATTTTCGTATATATCCATCCAATAGATGAGGCTATAAAAATTGATAGTAACACCAACTTAATTCCTAATACAACTCCAATTATAGCATAGAGCTTAATGTCTCCTCCACCAAGAACTTCTTGTTTAGTAAGTTTCTGTCCTATAAAGGCAATGGAGAAAAACAATCCAAACGCAATCAATCCTCCAAGTACTGAATCAATAATGGTCGTATAGGGGTAAAACATTCTTAAAGTAAATAATAATGGTAGAAATATAAGGATTAGTTTGTCAGGAACTATTCTGTCTATTAAATCACTGACTGACACACTTAATAACAGTAACAAGAATAAATATGTAATAACAAAATTGTCACGTCCTAAGAGATAAATAACTGCACCAGAAAGTGCACCTATCAATACAAATGATAATAGATTCCATCTCTTGTGCCCGCATTTACAAACTAAAGAATAGCCTACATTAGAACATTTACTACATTTAATTCCTTTAAAAATATTAAATGTATCGTCGATATTGCTTCCAATAAATATAGAGAGCAGTCCGACAGTAGTACCTATTAGTATATTAACTATCATATAATCACCTAATCTTATTATATATATATTGTACTGGTTTTACAATAAAAAAAAGGCTCAATTGAGCCTAATATTTAACCTATCCAAACAGCACCGGCTGATGAATTATAAGTAACCACACCAGAACCATTTATATCGTTGTTTAAATTATAGGTTACAGTATCAGCTTTTCCAGCTGGTGTAACTGTCACTGTATATGTTCCATCTATTGCTCCGTCTACATAAGCGTCTAGTTCAGTTGACGTAAGTCCTGAAGAACAATCTTCGATAGTACAATAAACTCGTGATGATTCATATATAGCTACAGCATCAGATTCAGCTGCTCCTAATCTTGCTCTTGTTATGACATTGCTAACTGCAGGAATTGCGATAGCAGCGATAATTCCCATTATGGTTATTACTGCTAGTAATTCAGCCAAAGTAACGCCTTTGTTGTTTTTCTTATTCATAAGTAATTCCCTCTTCTATTTAATTTATAACTATTCTAATTATATATTGTAAGAAACCTTATTGCAAAAGAAAAGACTCGGCTATACTTACAACATTAGTTTCTAATAGCTTATTAATCAGTTGTAAATATTTTGCTTACTGCTAGCAATGCAAAAGAAGCAATTACTCTAAATTATGGGAAAACAACAATTGGTTCAAATATAGTAATACCTCATTCTTATAAATTCTTCGTCAAAATTAATGAGTAATCGTATTTTAATTAAAAGCATACATCTCATAAAAAATTGCAAAAAAAAAAGCTCAAAAGAGCCTTAAATTTTTATCCTGTCCACGCAATTACACCAGCACTAGAATAAGTAACGATTCCAGAACCTGATATTGGAGTAATCGTATATGTAACTAATGTGGGTTTTGAGTTTGCCACTGTAACAACATAAGTACCTTCTACTCCACCGTCTAGGTAAGCACCTAACTCAGTTTCTGTTAGTCCTGAAGAACAATCTTCAATTGTACAGTAAATACGTGCTGATTCATATATAGCGATTGCATCAGACTCAGCTGCACCTAATCTTGCCCCTGTAATAACTCTACCAACGGCAGGAATTGCAATAGCTGCTATAATACCCATTATAGTAATAACTGCTAGTAATTCTGCTAACGTAACACCTTTGTTATTTTTTAAAATTTTCATAGTTTCACTTCCTTCATTTATTAGTTTCATTTTACACTTATAATCTTAAATGGTCAACCATTTGGCCGTTTTTTTGTTCCTGTGCGACCTATTTATCACTCTTACAGTACGGTTTTTACACTATTTCCTCCATGCAAAGACGAAAATCTCCGTAGTAAGGATTTTAATTAGCAACCAAATCATATTAGATAACGTCTTTAGAAACATGATTTTGAATCCTTATCTACTAACAAGTTTTCATGTGTAATATTTCTGACCCTACTGAATCATAGTTAATGATGGAAGCATAATTGCTAGTACAAGTCCTCCAGCTAAAGCATAAATAAAAATCATAATCATAGGTTCAATGGACTTTTTAAGTCTAGCGATTTTTAGTTTTACATCTTCTCTATTGAATGTTGCTAAATTACCTAGCATTTCCTCTAAACTTCCCGATCTTTCACCTAAAGCAATCATCTTTACAAATATTGGTGTAAAGGCATAATGATCAGCCATAGCTAGTGATATTGGAAGTCCATTCTTAACGTTTTCTACAGTCTGAGTTAATATTTCCTTATAAATAACGTTTTTTACTATTCTAGTTGCTGATTCAATCGCATCTAATAGTTTCATCTTATTTCTAACCATTTGATTTAAGGTTGAAGCTATATTACTAAGATTATACATTATAACAATTTGCCCAGTAATAGGAGCTCGAATCGCATATATGCTAAACCATCTTTTTCCCTTTTCTGTTCTGAAGAAAATAAAATAGAATGCTGTTGCAAATAATAAGAATATTATTCCCATTATTTGATAGTAGCTAGAAAAGAAATTACCTATATTTAGCAATACTAGTGTTGGAGTAGGCAAAGTTGCACCCGTTGATGCAAATAATGTTACATAGTTTGGTAAAACGAATGTAATCATGATTACAGTAACTGCTATACCCATTATTATATATAACACAGGCATAGTAAGTGCTCCTAATATATCTCTTCTTAGTTCTCTATTTTCTAAATAATAATCAGATATATTTTCAATCGCCATGATCAAATCACCTGCTGATTCACCATTTCTAATCATATTAGTCATCAGTTTTGGAAATTCTTTTGGATACATTGCCATTGCGTCTGATAAGTACATTCCCGCATCTATGTTGAAATAAATATCGAACATTATCCTTCTAACTGAGTTTTGTTTAGTTTGAGTTGCTAGTACTTCGATTGCTTCCGCCACTCTCATCCCTGCTCTAAGCATTGCTGAGAGTTGTTTTAGAATGAATATTAAGTTCTCTTCATTAATTGCTTTACCAAGCTGAAGACCTAATAATTTTCTTAAGAAAGAAGTATCTTCTTTTACTTCCTTTAATGTAAGTCCTTTGTCATAAAGAAACTGAGCTAAAATCTCTTTACTTGGAGCTTCCATAACACCTTTGATAACTTTACCAAGTCTGTTTCTGGCTGAATATTTATAATAATTAATCATATTTTATCCCTCAGGATCCACTGATACTCTTAGAATCTCTTCTACACTAGTAATACCAGCTTTTACTTTATTTAGCCCATCATCAATCAAATATTTCATTCCATTTCTTATAGCTTCTTTTCTAATGTCAGATTGAGTGGCTCTCTCACTGATCATTCTTCGCATAAGATCATTTATAACCAGAACTTCATATATTCCAGTTCTTCCACTATATCCAGTATTATTACAGTGAGTACAACCGACTGTACGTTTAACCTTTTCTACTTTTATACCTCTTTTTTCAAACAAAAGTAATTCACTCGGATGAACATCATCCCAAATTGAACATTCTGCACATACCATTCTAACAAGTCTTTGCGCTACAACAGTATTTAATGAAGCACTTACAAGGAATGGTTCCACTCCCATGTCTATTAGACGAGGAATAGTCGATAAAGCATCATTCGTATGAATAGTAGATAATACAAGATGTCCTGTTAACGCTGCTCTAACAGCGATTGTTGCTGTTTCAGAGTCACGAATCTCCCCAACCATTATAATGTCAGGATCTTGACGTAATATTGAACGAAGAGCGTTTGCAAATGTCATATCAACTTCTTCTCTAACTTGAATCTGATGTATTCCATCAATTTGACGTTCCACCGGATCTTCAACTGTAATAATATTTTCTGCAACTGAATCCATTTTACTTAGTGCTGCATATAATGTAGATGTTTTACCACTACCAGTGGGACCGGATACTAAAACTATCCCATTTGGTTTGTCGATTACTTGATTAAATAGTTTTTGATCTCTTTTTGAAAACCCTAGTTCACCAAAATCATCTGATGTAACAGATAAATCTAGTACACGCATTACTACTTTTTCCCCGTTTACTGTGGGAATCGTTGATATACGTAAATCGATATCTCTACCATCAACTTGAGTTCTAATTCTACCATCCTGAGGAACTCTACTTTCAGTAACGTTCATTCCAGACATAACCTTAATTCTTGCGATCAACTGTGACGCAAGTTCTATAGGCAAATGCATTTCATCCCTTAATACACCATCAACTCTGTTCTTAACTTCAACTAAGTTAGGTAACGGATTAATGTGAATATCACTAGCCTTATCATTAACAGCATTCGTTAATATTTGATCAACTAGCTCAACCATAGGATTTTTATCTTCATCTTCTTCAATTTCAATCCTTTTAGCAATTTCTCTTTTTTGAGTTACTCCTAAAGCGTCAAGTGTTTTAGTAAATCCATAATATTTTTCAATTGTATGCATTATTTCAGTTTTAGTAGCTATATAAACAACAATATTCTTACCTATCATCATTCTAACGTCATCAATTGTCATATAATCAATTGGGTCAGCCATTGCGATTGCTAGTTTTTCACCTTCATACTCGATTGGCATTATTGCTTTATCTCTTGCATATGTTTCATCAATTAATAAAGTCATATCTTGGCCAATATCTAGTCCTTTTAAGTTTACTCTTCCGACACCGGCTGCTTCTTGCAGCGCATCTAACACTTTTGCTTCTGTAGTTAAATCAAAGCGTATTAAAGCATCTCCGATTTTTTCACCAGAAATCTTGTTAGAAAGAGCATATTCAACTTCTTTTTCGGTAACAACTTTAGCGTCAACTAAAATTTCACCAAACCTTTTTCTTACTAATTCTGCCATGATTCACCTCTATCAATTAATGACTTCATTTATTGGTCCATAAAAGTTAGTATAAAGAATTTGATCTAATATTTCTATACCGTCTCTCACTATATATCTTTTCACTTCATATAAAACACCATCAACACCAACAGTAGTTTCACCTGCAGCTACAATTGTAAGATACTCAACTGGTGTTTCTGTAACTTTATGGATATATTCATCATCAAACTCAATTCCCACTAGTGTGAAAACAACTGATTGTTCTGTTTTTGTAACAGTTACTTTATACGGAAAATCAAATGGATTATAAAATCCCATGTCTTTTCCTTGTTGTCTATTAATATAAGTATCATAATAATCATAATTATTTTGAGTATCGTTTGTAGTATTAGTGTGATTGTTTTTGATAAAACTAACAAAGTTTGTATCAATAACAACTGCTGTAACGCCAGTTGCTAATATACTTAGTTCGTCATTAGTTAAAAACAACTGATTAGAAGCGGTTAGAAAGGAAAATCGTGAGTTTGGTTCTATAATAAACTCAGTATCTTCAATATTTTTGATTAAATCAGTATTTATTAATACAGTATATACATACGTATTAATAGATTTAGTTAATTTGTCTAATTCTTCAATATAATCAGTAAGATGAATATATAATATTGGTTCGTTGTTAAAGAGGCTTTTATTGACCTCTTGTAAAATTTCATCAACGGATAAAACATCTAGAAACTCTGTTGGGATTTGTTTCCCAATATCTGAAAATAATAAGTCGCTATTAATTACATAGCTAATGTACGATTGTTTACCATTTGAAATCATACTTAATGTATCGTTTAAATCATGTGTAACTATGTCAGATGGAACTTCATATACTCTATTATTGAATTCGAATATAATACGAAAATCATCTAAATAAGTTGTAACATTATCCAAAACTTCAATCCTCGCGGTTGATTTTAGTTCACCACTCAAATTGATGTTTCCAACGATAGTATTATTGGAATATTGGTTTAAAAACCTGTTAAAAGAGGAAATAATCATTATTCCTATCATAACTGATGCCAATATGATTGCTGTTGCTCGTTTTAGTATTGTAATGAACTTACCCATTTCGTCACCATTCTTTCTAACTTACTTACATTATTTTATCATAATAGTTGTACTCTTACAATCATCTTGAAGTGTTTGTAAATTGCGGAAAATAGTAAGAAGGTGTATAATAAAAGCACTACAAACACCTATAAATATATGGGTTTGGTTATTTCTTGGAGGTGTTATCATTATGAAGAAATTAAATAACAAAGGTAACACATTGTTACAAGTTCTAGCAGCATCTTTAATTCTGTCTTATTTTTTGATGCATGTTATTGGTAATGTTACTAGTATGATGGCTAATAATAAAAATCTTTCAAGAAGAGAAAATGCTTTTTATCATGCAGAAGATGTATATAACCATATAGTGAACGGAGATACTTCTTCTTTCGTCACAGATATCAATGCAAATGATTTGGTAATTTACTTGCCAATCGATTGTTCAGATGAAAACAAAGATTTATTAAATGTGTTTTGGGATGGTCAACCATCAACTAAAGCAGCGGATATTACGTACTGTACTGACCTTATGACTTCTACTTATTTTGAAGACTCATACCTGTTATTGTATACACATGATTTTGACGGATTTGATGCAATTGTAAATAGTAATCAATCAACTGATGCTATGATAGATTATGCACAAGGAATAATTACTAATACTGAATACTTTTCTTCTCCTGGAATTAAAGTATATGGAATATCATTATTTATCTACTATATTGATGATAGAGTAGTCGAGTATCACTCTATTGTAGAATTGGAGATAACTTAGATGAATAATAAGGGTGCAACACTAGCTGGATTGCTAGCTTCACTAGTGCTTTCTAGTATCATTCTAATAACAATAAGTAGGATTTTTGTTTTTATCTTGAACGTTGAGCAAGAAACTGTATTGAACTCAAGAGTTATGAACGAAAGTGCAATTTTACTAAATGATTTTCAAGTAGCATTTGATAGTTCATTGCCTTATGAGTGTTTAGCAGATACTCCTTCTGCTGGTATTTATACATGTAATGGAGTAATAGCTAATTTTACAATTGAAATAGTGAATCAAAATACTATAAAAATGGATGATGTAGTACTTAATTTGTCTAGTGAAATAGTTGAAGCGTCATTTACACCAAGTGATTGCTCCAATTGTTCTAGTAACGGAATATTCGTACTAAAATTTGGTTTAAAAAGGCAAAATACATTTACTCAGGAGGATGTAATTACGTACTATAGAGCTTCATATAGAGTTAAAGAGGTGATTTAGATGACCAAAATAGGTAATGTTTTAATTAATTCTTTACTTGTTCTTAGTCTTACATCAATTATTTTAATTAATATTAGTAACGAAACTGTTCAAGCAGTCAAAATTCAGGATGTCGTATTTTCACGTGACCCCGTTGAAAGACTGGTAGAGGAATTGTCACTAAGTTTTTTAAATGGAAATAAAAATTCATTTTATGAAGATGATATATATTTAACACAAAAATGGCGAATAACTGAGGATTCCTATGTTTCAGATTTGCTTATTTACACCGAGTGGAGTAATTTTCCTAATCACCCAATTAGTGGTGGTACGTTAGAACAAATGAAAGATTACACGCTTGACAGATTTTTCAGAGATACCTTAGTAAATATGTATAGCGTTCTTGATACTGACATATTAGCTTGTAATATAAGTACCGCAGTAGAAAGTAGCGGTAATTCTTATCCCCCGGAATATGATGCTGATACTGGTCTTCCTGATCTAGATGCAAATGGTTACGTTATTTACAAGACAAGTTCACCAAAGAGCACACGATCGCTTACATACAATATAACTTGTACATACACTGATGCAAAAGGTGATCAACAACCACTTAAGTTTGATTTTAGTTATGTATTAACATCTTGGGATGTTTTGTATGAAAAGGTAAAACATTTAGAATATAAAGAAGATGAAATTGTCGATAAGGAAACTGACTTTAGTCCAATAGTAATTGAAATATATATAATACCTAATTAAAAGGATGTTTGAAACATCCTTTTTTTCATATACTGGATTACTTTTAGATTCAGATGTGTAAATGTATTCTTCTCACATAAATGGCGCAGTAGCGCGAAAATGCTTCAATATAATTGAATATACATCAAGAATATAATTAATATTGGGCTTTCCAGTTACGTCAATCGTGATGCAATTTCCTTAGTTTATGATAATATAACATATATGTAATATTTGCTAGGTAGTTAATACAAGTCTGCAAAAGTGAATTTTGTAGGCTGTTTTTAATGATATGTACTAAGCGAAAAGGTATACTATAAGTGCTTAAAGTACTGATATTTTGACCATAAAATTGATATGGTGATTGTATTGTAACTTTTTATCAAAATTTATAAGTAAAATGTCTGGGGGATTATCAAATGAATATTAGAGGTAATGTACTAATTAACTCGCTACTTATCTTGAGTCTAACTTCTATTGTTATGATTAATATAAGTAACGAAACTGTCCAAGCAGCAAAAATACAAGATGTTGTATTTTCGCGTGATATAAGCGGGGAACTAGTTGAAGAATCAGTGTTTAAACTAGCCGATGTTTTGAAATCAACATTTTATGACAACAGTTATCATTTGTCTAAAGAGTGGGAAATTAAAAGAAATTCCTCACAAGTTAAACATTTACTTGTATATATGGCTTACAAAGATATTGATGATTTTGAAATAAATGGAAGAGAACTCGAGGATATAAAAGACGAAAAGCTTAAAAAGTTTTTCTTGAGTGAACTTGAATCACTATACGAACTTATTTACGATAATGGGGTTACTTGCGATGTAAGTAATGCAACTAAATCTTCAGGGAAAGCATATCCTCCTGATTTTGACAAAAACACAGGACTTCCTGTCCTAGATGGTAATGGAGATGTGATCTACAAGACTAAGAAAAAGAATTTTAATAGGCTCTCATATAACGTAACATGTACTACTATTGACGCTGAAGGTGTTGAACAGCCTTTAGATTATGAATTTAATCACGTATATACTGCCTGGAAAATAGAGTTAAAGAAGGTAGAGTATCTTAGATATCATGGTGACCATACACATAATGAGGAAGATGATTTTTACCCTATAACATTTGAGATATATGTTAATTCAAACTAAAAAGATGTTTATACATCTTTTTTTTTGTAAAAATATATACTTGAAGAAATAAAAGTTCTTCTTATGTCGTGATTATTCCTTATTTACCTACTTTGTGGAATGAGAAAGAAAACGTCTGTTTTCTTTACAAACAGCTATATGTTATCATTAGTTTATAAAAAATCTACTAGAACACACGAAAGTAGGAGGATCAACTATTGAACAAATTTGGTAACATTCTCATTAATTCGCTCCTTGTCCTTAGTTTAACAACTGTTGTTTTGATAAATATCAGTAGTAAAACTGTACAGTCAGTTGAAATACAAGATGTTGTATTTTCACGCGATCCCGTTGAAGGACTTGTTGAAGAACTTGTTTTTGGAATTATTGAAGAAATTGAGTCCTCATTTTATGATAACGATCACTATTTGACACAGGAATGGGATTTTTACACTACAAAGGTAGAGAAACTACTTGTGTATTTAGTCAATAAGGACATCGTAGAATACGAGATTGGCGGTAGGAATCTAGAAAGTATTAAGGATGAGAAAATAAAGAAGTTCTTTGAAGTTGAACTTGACACATACTATGAACGTTTAGCCAATAATGGAGTTATATGCTCAGTTGCTAATGTAAGCAAGTCTAATGGCTCATCATATCCACCAAACTTCGATTCTAATACTGGACTTACAAAATTAGATGAGTTTGGTAAAATTATTTATAAAAGTAGTAAAAAGAAAATGAAAATGCTAACATATGATGTTGCATGTACATACATAGATTCTGAGGATGTTGTTCAAGCACTTGATTATGATTTTAGTTACGTATTTACATCATGGGATGTTTTAATTAAGGAAATAGATTATATTGCGTACAATTATGATGGACCATACGAGTCAAAAGACGATTTTTACCCAATTATATGTGAAGTATTAGTTTATGCAAACTAAAAGGATGATTTATCATCCTTTTTTACTTGTCTCTAATTAATTGTTGTAAATTTTCTATTAAGCTTTTTTCCTTAATCATTCCAATTTCAGTCTTATAAGGTGGATACATTTTGTTTTTACTATCTTCAAACTCAGTAACGTAAGGAGTTTCTAATATTTTTGGTATATTAACAAAATCAGGATGATAGATAACACTCATTAATATATCAAAGCCAATATAACCAACCCCGATATTTTCATGTCTGTCTTTTGCCGCACCTAAAGGGTTCTTTGAATCATTGATATGAAATACTGATATCTTATCTCTACCAACATGTTTATCAAACTCTTCTAACACTTTATTAAAATCAGATAAATCATACCCTGCGTCATTTGTATGACATGTATCAAAACATACTGATAATCTAGATGATCCTACATTTTTAATGATATAACCTATCTCTTCAAAAGTTCTTCCAAGTTCAGTCCCTTTACCAGCCATAGTTTCTAAAGCAATCTTAGTAGTTAAGTCTTTAGTATTATCAAGTACTTTGATAAGTCCTTCAACTACAAACTTAAGACCAATCTCTGGACCTTGTTTTAAGTGTGCTCCAGGATGAAGTACAATTTGTGAGGCACCCATTGCATTTGTTCTAACTACTTCTTCAGTTAAGAACCTAACCGCAAAAGCTCTTTTTTCTGGATCAGGATTTGCAAGATTCATTATATATGGTGCATGAACTACGACATTTTCTAAAGGAATTCCAGCTTCAATCATAAGTTCATGAGCGGATTCTATATTTAAGTCCTCAATTGGACTTCTTCTCGTATTTTGTGGAGCACCTGTGTAAATCATAAAAGCATTTGCGTTATAACTAATAGCTTCTCTAACTGACCCTAGCATTTTTTCTTTTCCACTCATACCCACGTGTGATCCTAGTTTAAGCATTCTTATACCTCCTGTTTGAGTACATTAAGATGATACCTAATAAACTAATTAGAGCCATCCCTAACCACATTATATCAAAACCATAAACTTCTATTAAGTATCCTGCAATATAGAATCCCATAATTGAACCAAGTTTTCTTACAATATCAAATACAGAGTTAAATCTACCTCTGTGAGTTATTGGTGAATGGTTTGCGATGTACAGTTTCGTTGTTGGAGCTATGAATATCTCTCCAATTGTCCAAACTACAGCTGCAGCGATAAACAAGTACACATTGCTTATAAATGCTAATGATCCGAATCCTATAAGATAACAGAATCCACCTATCATTATTTTTGTCTCAGTAGCTAGTTTTTCAGTTAATTTCATAATAGGTGTTGTTAATACAACCACAATTCCAGCATTTACCGTCATTACAATTCCAAATATAGTCCCTGGATTCTCAAACAAGGCCTTAGACTGCATTGGAATACCAAATGTAAACTGTCTAAATACGATAAACAGCATTATATTAACGAATAAAAATATTAGTAAAGGTTTATTGTTAAATAATACTCTTATTACACTTCCTTGTTTTGCTTCTTCTAAAGTACCTTCAACAGTCATACTGTCTTCTCTACTTGGTAAAGTTTCAGGTACAAACAACAATACTACTGCTGCAAACATTAGAGTTGTTACTCCATCTCCAATAAATAACCATCTTAATAAACCAAGGTCATATAAAAAGCCACCCAAAAGTGGACCGAAAGCGAAACCAAAATTCATCGCTATGTAATACAAAGCAAAAGCATCTTTTCTTTGATTGATTGGCGTTAAGTCAGTAATCATAGCTGTAGTAGCTGAGCCACCAATAGCTATAACGAATGCGTTAACTGTAAGTAAGACAATAACAACAGTACCATCTAATAGTCCTGCAGAGATGCATATTACACCAGATAGAATCATAAAAATAGTAAACGTCTTCTTTCTACCTATAGTATCAGTTAACTTTCCTCCAAGAATTGTTCCAAGAAGTGCTAAAACTGTAAACAAAGTTAAGAATGAAGCTATTACTGTAGCTGAAAAGCCAAAATAAGTCTCACCAATAAAAGTAAACAACGGCCAAAGATAATTCCCAAGCTCCATAAATATTTTACCAATGAAGATAAAATATAAGACCTTGGGAACATTATATTTGTACATTATTTTTTTCTATTTCTAACACGTTTCATTCTATCAGAAAGAATTCTAATATCACGTTGTCTTTTTCTCTTGTAACCTGGCTTAACTTTTGTTTTTTTACGTATTAATCTAGTTGCTTCAATTACTTCTTCATTTTTGTAATTCTTCTTATGTCTTTCATTACGTACTTTAGATTCAATTAACTCACCATTTTTAATTTGTTTGAAATTAAATTTGATTTTTCTCTTTTCTAATGAATCTAAGTATTCATATGAATCATAATCATAGAAACTAATCGCAATTCCTGATTTGTTAGCTCTTGCTGTTCTACCAGTACGGTGAACATAGAACTCAACATCAAGAGGTAACTCAAAGTTGATAACATGTGATACATCAGCAATATCAATCCCACGAGCAGCAATATCAGTAGCTACAATGAACTGGAATTCAGAATTATTGATTCTACGCATCATTTGCTTTCTACTTCTAACAGGTAAATCACCATGGATTTCCCCAACTTTAAGACCATTACTTCTCATAAACTCAGCTAAAGCAACTGTATTTGATTTAGTATTACAGAATATGATAGCTTGGTATGGATTTAGAATTTCAAGTAACTCTAATAATAGTTTTTCTTTATTCTTATATTTAGTAGGTATTAATATATGTTCAATATTGATATTACTTAACTGATCCGCATCAATTTTAATGAATGTAGGATTGTTCATATATTTCTTCAAGAATGGCTCTAATCCAACTGGGATTGTAGCACTAAATACAAGCATTTGTAGAGTACGAGGCATAAGCCCAGCAATTAAGTCTAAATGCTCGATGAATCCATCATCCAAAGTCATATCAGCTTCATCAACAACAAATGATTTAGCAGTATGAACCATTAGTTTTCTTTCTTTAACCGCAAAATCAAATAATCTACCGGGAGTACCGATAACTATTTGTGGTTGTCTATTTAATTGTTTTAGTTCTTTCAGACGATCAGTTCCACCTGTATACATTCTTATGTCATAAGGCGTTTCACTAAACGAATTGATTTGAGATGCAACTTTGTAAATTTGTTCAGCTAACTCTCTAGTGGGTGCTGAAATTACAACTTGTACCTCTTTTGCATCTGTTAATTTATCAAACAAAGGTATCAAAAACGCATGCGTTTTTCCACTACCAGTTTGAGATGTACCAACGATACTTTTACCCTTTTTTATAAGAGGAATAATTTGTTTTTGGATTTCTGTTAGTTCCTTAAATCCGATTTTCTCAATAGCATCGATAATATATTGTTTTACATTTAAATTTTCCATTGTTTCACTTCCCTTTTTCAGTATTTCTATTATATATTATTTGTGTTAAATTTGGAACGTTATGCTACAATAAATTGAAAAGAATGGGTGATTAGATGAATATTACACGAATTAGACCTAGTGGATACTGTTTTGGTGTCGTAAATGCGATAAATTTAGTGTTAAATGCCATTAAAAACGATGTTCCAAGACCAATCACAATTTATGGAATGTTGATTCATAATAAAACTGTGATCAATTCTTTAAAAGAATTAGGCGTTAAAACAATTATTGATCCAGTAATTACTGACCTTGATACCCTAAAAGGGACAGTTGTATTCACTGCTCATGGTATTAAAGAGTCTGTTAAAGAAAGAGCTAGTGAGCTTGGACTTCATATAATTGACGCTACATGTAAAGACGTTACTAGAACTATTAATATTATTAAAGATTACCTAGATGAAGGTATTCAAGTATTATATATTGGAAAACCAGGACATCCTGAGGCGACTGCTGCTACTAACTATGACGGAGTCCATTTAATATCTAGTATTACTGATCTAGAAAGTATTGATAAACAAAAAAAATACGCAATTACCAACCAAACTACCATGAGTATAATAGATGTTAAGAACATTTATGACTACGCCATGGATAATTTTGATGATATTGAAGTAATCGACGAGATATGTAACGCAACTCGTAGACGACAAGAGGCAGTTATTAAGGAAGCAGCTGACTTATTAATAGTTGTAGGTGATGTAAAGTCCAACAATTCAAATAATTTGGCAAAATTACATAAAAATGGAATACTAATTGAATCATATCTAGAACTTAAGGATATTTCACTAGATAAATATGAAAACATTTCAGTAACTGCTGGTGCTTCTACTCCTAAACCATTAGTAGATGAAGTAATAAGATATCTTGAAATATATCCTAATATTGATGAGTTTAAGTCGGAAATTAAACCATCAGATATAGTGAGATTAAAATAGTTTGCATTTTGGTTAGATATTCTTTATAATTATAGAAGATAATAATATTGAGGTGATTTGATGAGTAATAAAAAGTCTGTAAAAAAGTCTGTAGAAGTTATTAGAAAAAGAGACAACACTATTGAAGTTGCAATTAGAAAAAACCCCGCTAAAACTACATTTGGTAAAGTTGCTGGAATAGTAATTTTAATTGGATTTATAGTGCTACCAGTTGTTGCATTAATATTCGCTTTAATTGATATGATGTCAACTATATAAAACAAAAAGCCGATTAATCGGCTTTTATTTTTTTTTCATTATATAATTTAAGTAATAATCTAAAAAACTCAGTATTTGTTGGGAATTCTTTATTGAATTTAGTGGTTTCACTACTAATAATTCCTGCATTAAACAGATATTCCTTATAATATCTAATCGCTTTTTCAATAGAAGCGATATTTTTTTTTGATTTTTGTTCAACATACTTATATACACTATTTAAATTGGCTATATTCTCATGATCTAGTAGTAAATACTTAAGAGCAAGCAGAGTTAATTCATAACCGGCTAAGCTACTTTCAATATGTAAGTAATTTTCTTCTAGAAAAAGTTCATTCTTAGAAATTAAATTGATCTTCTTCTTAAGTAAGAGGATTTGATTTATCGATAAATCAGTATCTAAGATGTAAGGTTTCCCTTTATATAACTTTAAAAGCGAAAATATATCCCCGTCTTTATAAACTAAATCACATATTAACTCATCAACTTTATAATCATAATCTAGAAGATCACTCATATAATTACTATGTTTTATTATGTTATATTCTTTTAATAATTCAACTAAATGATTATCAAAGTCTAGAACGAATAGCCTAGTATTCTTATCTATACTCATTGATAATCTCTCTAGCGTTAATCAGTGCTGACTCTGTAACCGCTTCGTTAGAGAGCATTTTAGCCACTTCGTAGACTCTTTCATCTAGTGTTAAGTACTCTGAGCTAGATATTGTTCTATCATTAACTACTTCTTTGCTAACATAAAGGTGATTATCGGCAATAGCTGCTACTTGAGGCAGATGTGTTATTAAAAGAACTTGAGTATCTGTTGAGATTAATTTAACCTTTTTAGCGATACCATGTGCTACCTTACCACTAACTCCTGAATCTATCTCATCAAATATAATACTTGATAACTGTTGTGATTTTAGAAGGATTGTCTTAAGTGCTAACATTATTCTACTAATTTCACCACCTGAGGCAGTTCTTGAAAGAGATTTAACTGGTTCTCCTTTGTTTGTAGAGATTAAGAAGTCAATTTCGTCTACTCCTAATGGATGAAACATACTTGATTTCAACGAATCAGTATAAACAACTTCATTAAACGTTATTTTAAACTGAGCATTTGGTAGATGAAGTTCTTCTAGTTGTATCATCAGACCTTCTTGAAGTGTTTTAGCACTCAATTTACGAACTTTAGTAAGTTCAATTGCTGATGCTTTAACTAATTTATAAGTTTCATCAACTTTTTTAAGGGCTTCTCCGACATAATGGTCTTTATCTTCATGTGCATTTATTTTTCTTGTTATATCATCTAGTTTTTCAACTAAACCTTCAATTGTTAGATTATATTTTCTTTTAAGTCTATTAATGTCGTTTAATCTAGACTGTATTCTACTTAACTCATTTGGATTAAAATCAAGTGATGCTACCTCAGACTTTAATGTTGAGACCATATCTTCTACTTCATAGTAGGTAGATTCGAGTCTAGTAGCTAATTCCTCATAATTCGAACCATATTTGCTAAGTTTCTCTAGTTCAAGCTTTGCACTATACAAATTATTCATCGTATTTCCATCAAGGAAACTATAAGCATCAGCTATATTTTGGTATATCTTATCAAAATTTTCCAGTTTCTGTTGCTTATCAATCAGTTGATACTCTTCTTCAACATTTAATTTAGCTGAATCAAGTTCTTCTTTTTGAAACTTAAGAAAATCAATTTCTTGATTAATATTAGATGCATAATTCAGTATTTTCTTGTACTCAGAGACTGCTTTTGAGTAATCTACATAGTTATTATTATATTCATCCATGTTAATATCTGAAAAACCATCAAGTAATTCTAAATAATTTGATGGGTCAATTAGTCTATATGCATCGTTTTGTAAGTGAATATCAAGTAAGTATCTTGATATTTGTTTCAAACTAGCAAGTGTTATTGTACTATCGTTTACTCTTAAAGTACTCTTTCCACTCGCAAATATTTGCCTTACAATGATTAGTTTGTCATCAACATCAATTAATAGATTTTTTAGTTGTTCTCTAACTTTGTTGTTAGTAATAGAAAAAATACCTTCGATAATTGCTTTAGGTTCGCCATGTCTGACCATTTCAGTCGAGGCTCTTTCCCCAAGCAAAAGACTGATAGCGTCAATAATAATAGTCTTTCCAGCACCAGTTTCCCCGGTTAGGACAGTAAGACCTTTCTTAAAGTCGATTTCAGTGTTTTCGATTATCGCAAAATTCTTTATTCTAATGCTTTCTAACATAAAGCCACCTTTTATTTCTTAATTAAGTACGCAACGTACTCTGTATTACCTTCTTTTCCTTTGATTGGTGATTTAGTAATTCCTTTAACTGTAAATCCTTCGTCTCTAATGAACTTTTGAACACCAGCAACAACTACATCTACAAGTTTTTGATCTCTAATTACACCATTATGTAAGTATTTACCCTTTGACTCGAACTGAGGTTTAATTAAAACCACAACTTTATCTGCAAACTGCTTTATTTTAGGTAATATCTTAGTAATTGATACAAAAGATACGTCCATAACGATTATGTCAGGAGGTCCAGCTGTAAAATGAGTCTCATCTACATCTAGTATATTTGTACTTTCATAAGAAATTACTCGTGCATCTTCTTTTAATTTATCTACTAGTTGAAGTTTACCAACATCAACCGCATAAACCATAGTTGCACCGTACTTTAATGAAACTTCAGTGAAACCACCAGTAGCAGCTCCTACATCTAAGACAATTTTGTCTTTAAAATCAATATTAAAGTCTTTAATAGCTTTTTCTAGCTTTAATCCTGATCTAGAAACATATGGATTAACAAATCCAGTGATTTCTACCTCAACAGTATCTTTTACGTCAAAACTAGCTTTTCTAATAACACCATCAATTGTAACAGCCTTATTTTTAAGCGCTTCTTGAGCTTTTGATCTTGATTTAAAAAATCCTTCTTGTACTAAATATTGATCTAATCGCATAATTTCTTTATCTCTTTAAGAATATTCTTATCATCAAGTCCTTGGACTCTTCTTAAGTTCAGAACATCACCGTGCTGAGGTATTGATGAAATATTCATTAATTTTAACTTTCTAAATGTTTTTTTCGCAATATAAGTTGCGATTTGTTGACCAAGCGAACCTGATTCAACAACTTCTTCAATTATTAATATTGGTAACTCATTATCTATAATTTTATCAAGAGTAGAATAATCCATAGGCTTAATAAATCTTGCATTTATAATATTAGCGTCAATTCCGCTATTTAATGTAATTTTTATAAGTCTATTTACGTTTGGACCATATGTAATAATGTTAATTTTCTCTCCATTTACTTCATATAACCAACTTGGAGCAATTATTTCACTTGAAACTACACCATTATAAGCGGCTCCCTTAGGATATCTTATAACAAATGGAGAATCATTCTTGTAAAATCCATATTTTATTAACTCTCTAGCTTCATTTAAATCTTTAGGCATAGTAATAACCATGTTTGGCATAGCATTGAACATTGATACATCAAATATTCCTTGATGAGTATCTCCGTCCTGTGGAACTATACCTGATCTATCGATACCTATTACAACATGTAAGTTCTGTCGAGCTATATCATGTAAGATGCTGTCATATGCTCTTTGAGCGAATGTTGAATAAAGAGGTAAATATACAAGTTGCCCACTAACAGCTACTCCTGCAGCCATTGTAGAGGCATGTGCCTCCGCTATTCCAACGTCAATCAAGTTTCTACTGGAAAATACTGATAAACCAGACCCGTGGATCATTGCTGGAGTTATAATTGTTAATGGTTCAGTTACTATTTCGTTTATAGCCGCTGATATACCTTCACTCCAGGAAAGTCCTTTAGGAATAGTATTTCCATTCTCAACTTCATAAAATCCAATTCCATGATACTTAGTTTGATCGTTCTCAGCAGGAGCATATCCTTTACCTTTTTTAGTTTTTACGTGAATTATTACAGGTTTAGTAGATGCTTTCGCTACTTCTAGTATTTTAATTAATTTTGGAATAGAATGTCCGTCAACTGGTCCATAATACTTATATCCAAGCGTTTCAAAGATATTTGTTCCTTCTACTGTATATTTTAATGCATCAGTTAGTTTATGCATTGGTTTTTTCAATAGTTTTGGCATGTATTTCTTTAAATTGATGTATTTCTTACTAGAACGGATGTTTTTAAGTAATCTACTTAAAGCACCAACGTTGCTTGAAATACTCATTTCATTATCATTAAGTACAATAATCATCTTTTGATTAGTGTGCCCAAAATAGTTAATTGCTTCAAACGCCATTCCACCAGTCATTGATCCATCACCGATTAATGCGATTACTTGATCATTTTTGCCAGCCTGAATATTTGCATTAACTATTCCAGCTGCTGCTGAAATACTAGTTGATGAATGTCCGGTCTCAAATGAGTCATAGAAACTCTCTTCTCTTTTAGGAAAACCACTTAATCCATTAAATTGTCTTAGAGTAGAAAATCTATCTATTCTTCCCGTTAATATTTTATGTGTATATACTTGATGTCCTACATCAAATATAATTTTGTCTTTTGGCATATCAAAAACCTTGTGCAAAGCGATTGTCAGCTCTACAACGCCTAAATTAGAGGCTAAATGGCCTCCTGTTTTAGAAATAGATTCAATTAGAAACTCTCTAATCTCACTTGAAACCTCAATTAATTCATCATTCGATAAATTATTAAGAAACTCAGGTGATTTAATAGAAAATAAATCCATATTATCCCTCGATTTTTTTAGCAATTACGTCCTTAGCTTTACTTAGTCTATCATGACACATTTTGCTAAGTTCAATTCCCTGCTTATACTTTTCTAGTGCTACTTCAAGTGGTAAACTATCGTTTTCTAGTTCTTTAACAATACTTTCTAAATCAAACATAATTTCTTCAAATGTTTTATCCATTGTTTTTCTCCTTTTTTTTGACATCAGCTCTAATTAATCCGCTAGCTAGAATAATTTCAAGATTATCACCAATAACTATATCTTTGGTGTCAGTAATAACTTTGTTGTCCATTTTAACAATGGAATACCCTTTGCTCATAATGTTTCGTGGATTTAAAAGTTCCAATTTATCATGGCTACTTGCAAGTCTACTTTTATAATTTGAAAGATTAGTTTTAAAGTAACTTCTCAAATCGTTTTCTAATTTTGTCACTTTATCAATATTTATAACAATATTTCTAATAGGATTTAGCAATCTCAATTTATCGATGCTACTTTTTATTCTATTATCATAACTTCTTAGATGTATTAAAGCCTGACTTCTTAAATTAATCTCTAATCTCATTACTTCTTCTATATTGTCAGTAATCTTCTTAGCTGGATTTAACATTCCCAATATATCCGTAACCCTTACAAGTTTATTATTATAATTATTAAGATACTGAGTGTATTGAGTAGTTAAAATAAGTTCAAAAGAATTCACCTTGTGTATGTTTTCTTGTATAAGTTTATCTGGATTCTTGTTGTGAAGTCTTGTAACTAAGTTATCAAGTTTCATTTCTTGTTTGTCATATAGTCTTTCAGGAGACTCAAACAAGTATGATGATGTCACATTTTTAAGTCTTTCACTTAGTAAATTTACTTTACTACTTAAAATTCTAGTAATATGTTTTTCAACATTCTTAAGTCCCTGCATTAAAGATACCTTGTCAGGAACAGCAAGTTCAGCTGCAGCTGTCGGTGTAGCTGCTCTAACATCAGCGATTAAATCACTTATCGTAAAGTCAGTTTCATGACCTACTGCTGAAATTATAGGTATTTTAGACTCAAAAATAGCGTCAGCTACAATTTCCTCATTAAATGCCCATAAATCCTCAATACTTCCTCCACCACGGCCTACGATTAGAACATCAGCTTTTGAAAGTCTATTCGCTAACTCTATTGATCTTACTACCGAATGCTTTGCGTCTACTCCTTGAACAAGAGTAGGATACAAATGGATTTCAGCTAATGGAAATCTTCTTTCTATCGTATTGTAGATGTCTTTAATAGCTGCACCTGTTGGTGAAGTTATAACTCCAACTACATTTGGAAATTTAGGTATTTCCTTTTTATGAACTTTATCTAGTTTACCGCTTAATCTTAGCTTTTCTTTTAGTTTCTCAAACTCAACAAATATATTACCTTTACCAAATTGTTCCATCGAAGTAACAATTATTTGGTATTGCCCACTTGCTTCATAGACTGTAACGTACCCTTTTGCTATTACTTCCATTCCGGATTCCGGCTTAAATTTTACTGATTGAGCCTTTGATGAGAACATAACAGCCTTAATCTGAGCTGATTCATCTTTTAAAGTAAAATAAAAGTGACCTCTAGAATGATGTGTAAAGTTTGAAATTTCACCTTTTAGTTTTACGCTTTTTAAATCTGCATTAGAATCAAATAATCTCTTGATCCGAGTCGTAAGTTCTGAAATTGTGAAAAACTCTTTATTCATCATGGTCACCCCTTTATAGATTTTTATATATGTCATCCAGGAGACGATTGTTGAATGCTTGTGAGTTAAAGTCTTCTGTCTGTGTAAATTCTTTACTTAACTCAATCGCTTCATTTAAAACTACAGTTGGTGGTGTGTCAGTATATTTCATCTCATACACAGCCAATCTAACTATCGCTCTATCAACATAATTTAATCGTTTCAAAGACCAGTTCTTTAAGTTAGAAATAATAATTTCATCTATTTCTAATAGGTATTCATTAACTTTTCTAACACTTTCTACAACAAAGTCAGTTATTTGTACAGCTAGGAAACTGTCTTCCACGATGCACTTTCTTATATCAATCATATATAATGCCTGAATTATAGATATTCTCTCTTCATGTCTATTCATTTATATCACCTTTTTCTCTTCTTATATTATACCAAAAACGACAAAATAAAAAGCAAAATCAATGATTTTGCTTATTTAATCAGTTATTTTACGAATTACGTATGATGCACATATTAATCCAACAACACTTGGGACAAAAGCTAACGACCCAGGTGGTGTTCTGTGCTTACGAATATTGGAATCAGATAACACTTTTTCTTGTTTCATAGGTGTTTCTGTTGAATATACAACAGGTATTGAGCCTTTTACACCTAATCTTCTAAGTTTTTTCCTAATTACCCTAGTCATAGGGTCAAATTTAGTTTTATTAATATCTGCGATATTAAACTTAGTTGGGTCTACTCTATTCGCAGCACCCATTGCTGAAATGAATTTGACGTTATTTTCAAGACAAGCTCGAATCAATATAATTTTATTTGTGATTGTGTCTATCGCATCAATTACAAAGTCACAATCAGTTATTCTCAAAAGAGTTTCATCTAATTCAAATTGATTTATTATCTCAATTTCTATATCTGGATTGATATCTTTAAGTCGCTCTTCCATTACATCTACTTTTTGCTTGCCAATTGTTGAATGAAGTGCGTGAAGCTGTCTATTAATATTAGTTACATCAATTTCGTCTTTATCAACTAAAATCAATTTACCAATACCGGTTCTAGCTAACGCTTCTGCCGCATAACTTCCTACTCCACCAACACCAACTACCATGACAGTAGCATTTTTGATAAGTTCCATTTTGTCACCATATACAAGTTCAGAACGTGTATAAAGATTATTCATTTAACTTAATCCCTAGTTCATTAAGTTGATCAGTATCAACTCTACCAGGAGCTTCAGTCATTGGACTTTGAGCACTTGTAGTTTTAGGGAACGCAATAACGTCTCTTATGTTGTGTGTTCCAGTTAATAACATAACAACTCTGTCTAGTCCTAACGCAATCCCACCATGAGGTGGTGTTCCATATTTAAGAGCGTCTATAAAGAATCCGAATTGAGCATGTGCTTCTTTCGCAGTAAACCCTAATACTTCAAACATTTTAGCTTGTAAGTCTTGATCAAATATTCTTAATGATCCTCCACCTAGTTCATAACCATTACAAACAACGTCGTATGCATTAGCTAAACAGTTAACCGGGTCACTTGTCATAAGTTCCATATGTTCTTCTTTTGGAGCTGTAAATGGATGATGAGCTGCCGAGAAACTATTCGACTCTTCATCGTATTCATATAATGGCCAGTCAATTACCCAGCAAAAATCGAATCCAGGTTTTATTAAATCTAATTGTTTAGCAATATGCACTCTTAAACTACCAAGTGAGTTACTAACAATGCTTAATTTATCAGCTACAAACAATAAAAGGTCATTTGCTTCTATATTTAATTCACTAATAAGATTCTCACTTAACTCTGGAGTAATAAACTTAGCAATTGGTCCAGCAAAGTCTTCAGTATACTTAAGCCATGCCAATCCTTTAGCTTTATATGTTTTAACAACATCTTCTAATTTCCCAATTTGTTTTCTTGAAAATTTATCAGCTGCATTTTTAACAACAATACACTTAACAGCTCCACCACTTGCGATAGCTCCACTAAATACACCAAATTCAGAGTCTTTTACTAGTTCTGAGATATCATTTAAATACATTCCGAAGCGTCTGTCAGGTTTATCTGAACCATACTTGTTCATCGCTTCAGCATAAGTTAAAACATCAAATGGTGCTTCTATATCAACATTAATTGAGTCTTTCCATATTTTGATAAGCATAGCTTCAGTCAAAGCCATAATCTCTTCTTGTGTTAAGAACGAAGTCTCAATATCAATTTGAGTAAACTCAGGTTGTCTATCAGCTCTTAAATCTTCATCTCTAAAACATTTAGCTATTTGATAGTATCTTTCAAATCCAGCTACCATAAATAGTTGCTTAAATATTTGTGGACTTTGAGGTAAGGCATAGAAACTTCCTTTATTTACACGTGACGGTACTAGATAATCTCTAGCTCCTTCAGGAGTAGATTTACCTAATATTGGTGTTTCTAGTTCAATAAACTCGTTATTGTCTAAGAAATCTCTAGTTGCTCGCATCGCACGGTGTCTTGTAATCAAGAACTTTTGCATTACAGGTCTACGAAGATCTAGGTATCTGTATTTAAGTCTTGTATCCTCTAAAGCATCCGTTTCATCAGCTATAATCATTGGAGTAGTTTCTGCTTTATTAATTATCGTGATTTCACTCGCAACAATTTCTACTTCTCCAGTTGGTATTTTTTTATTTTTACTAACTCTTTCTACTACAATCCCTTTTACATAAATTACAAACTCATTTCTTAAAGATTCTGCAAGTTTATAATTTGGGTTTTCAGGATTAATTACTATTTGAGTTATCCCAGAACGGTCTCTTAAATCAACAAATATAAGTCCACCTAAATTTCTGTTCTTTTGTACCCAACCCTTTAATTCTACTGTCTTATTTATGTCTGTTAAGCGTAATTCGCCATTATTATGAGTTCTATTCATGTATATCACCTAATCCTAATCCGTCTAAGTAGTCTATTAATTGATCTAGTTCTATTACTTTTTGTTCACCTTTGTTTTTAACAATAATTTTATTATCCGCAAACTCTTCAGTACCCAAAATAAGGATTACTTCAGCGTTTAATCTGTTTGCTTGTTTAAGTTGTGCTTTTAATGATTTATCTTCATGACTTATTTCACTTATGAAACCACTAAGTCTTAATCCGTTTACTATTTTCATACCTTCAGTTTTAGTTTCAGGCATAGTAGCTACAAAACAATTAATGAAATCAGCTTTACCGAATTCAACATTAGCAGCTTCTAAAGCAAGTAAAGTTCTATCAACACCCATTGCGAATCCAATTCCAGCTATATCTGGTCCACCAAACTCAGCAACTAAGCCGTTATAACGTCCTCCACCACATAAAGTACTTTGTGCACCAAAGCCTTCAATTGTAGTTTGAACTTCAAATACAGTATGGTTATAGTAATCAAGTCCTCTTACTAAAGTTTCTTCTAACTCATATGGAATTTCTAGAGCATCTAAGAAATGTAATACTTTTTCAAAGTATTCAGCAGTCGATTCAGTTCTATAATCACTCATTTTAGGAGGGTTATCGAACGAATCTATCTTACAATCTAACACTCTTAAAGGATTAGTTACAATACGTTCTTGGCAATCTGAACATAAACTCTCTTTTTGAGGTTCAAGATATTCAACTAATGCTTTTTTATAATTCTCACGAGACTCAGAGTCTCCTAATGTATTTACCTTAACTACAAGATCATCTAATCCAAGCATAGTATATATATGATAAGCCATAGAGATAACCTCAGCATCAATCGCTGGAGACTCAGCACCCAGTGCTTCAACACCAAATTGCATAAATTGTCTATATCTACCCTTTTGTGGTCGTTCATATCTAAACATAGGTCCATAATAAAAGACTTTTTGAGGTAATCCGTCTGCGTAGAGTTTGTTTTCAACAAACGCTCTTACAGTTCCGGCAGTTCCTTCTGGTCTTAGAGTCATTGATCTGTTACCACGATCATTAAATGTATATGTTTCCTTTTTAACTATATCTGATGCCTCACCAACACTTCTGTGAAAAACGATTGATTTCTCAAATATTGGTGTTCTAATTTCCTTAACGTTGTAATAAGTACATACGCTTTTTACAATATTTTCTAAATAATTCCACTTTTTGATGTCTTTTGGTAAAACATCATATGTTCCTTTAGGTTTTTGCATATTATACTTCCCTTCTTTCTATAATGTATCTTCTACAGTCATGTTTAACACCATTATACATTGTGTAACAGTGTTTGACTTCTTTTTGATATGTAAATCCTAGTTTTTCTATTACTCTTCTTGATTGAGTATTACTAACAAAATGTTCAACAATCAGCTCTTCTACACCTAACTCTTTAAATACATAGTCAATTATAACACTACAAGCTTCACAAATTAGTCCTTTGCCCCAGTGCTCAATAGCTAGAACATAACCTAACTCGTAAATTGGTTTAACCGATTTTTTATGAACACCAACACTACCTATAACTTGACCTGTTTCTTTTAAACAAACAGCCCAAACTTCCTGTTTCTTAATGAAACTTTTTAGTATAACTAACGTATCTTCCTTAGTTTCATGTGGTTTCCAACCAGCCATAGGGCCAACGATTGGATTTTTCGCATAATTATAAAAATCATCTAAGTCAGTAAGTACAAATGCTCTTAACACTAATCTATTTGTAATTAACTCTTTCATAAATCCTCCTATAAAAAAATCGCCCCTATTTCTAAGGGCGAAAAAATATCCGCGGTACCACCTTAGTTCACGTATGTGCACTATGCCTCTTAACGCGAGGTAGACGTATTTTCCTACTGATTTTCAGAAAATCCCTTCATATGTGTCTTTCAATCAGTTACAAATGAACACTTTCACCCAGTGTGTTCTCTCTAATAAATGTTCCTAATTTACTTTCATAATCTATAAGTTATGTTTAATTTTATATAAAGTATCAAAATTTGTCAACTTATCTCTCAATCATTAAGGTTACAGGACCATCATTAGTGAACTTGACCTGCATTTCACTCCCAAAAACACCAGTTTCAGTATGGATAAAGACTCTAAGTCGTTTGTTGAACTCATTAATTAATGTGAGAGCATCATCTGGCTTCATTGCGCCTGTAAATGACGGTCTAAACCCCTTTAATACGTCCCCATATAATGTAAACTGCGATATTGACAATATCGTTCCTGAGACATCCTTTAAGGATAAATTCATTTTCCCAAGTTCATCCTCAAATACTCTCAAGTTAGTAATCTTATTAACTACCCAGTCAAGTTTATCAACTGTATCATCATGAGTAAGACCTACAAACAATAATAATCCGTTACTACAAGCACCAACTATTTCATTATTAACAGATACTGTAGCGTCTTTTACTCTTTGTACTAATATTCTCATTATTTATTAAGCCTCTCAACTTCAAAGACATCCTTAACATTCCTAAGAGCAATCATTAATCTATCTAATTGATTAAGGTTTTGAATTTCCAAACCTAACTTGATGACATTTTCTCCATCTTTATTAGTAGCTGTATTAACATTGGAGATTCCAACACCATGAGAACTTGTTAAATTTATTAAATCAACAACAATATTGTTTCTATTGAAAGTAAATACCTTTAAGTGAACCCTGTATTTACTACTAGTTACTGACTTACTCCATGAAACTGTGATAAATCTATTTTTATCATTCTTAAGTATATTATTACAAGTATCTCTATGTATAGCGATTCCCATACCTTTCGTAACGTACCCTACTATTGGGTCACCTGGTAATGGGTTGCAACAATTACTTAGTTTAAGTTTAGGATTATCTAATCCGTCAACTAGTATCCCATGAACATTTAGGTTTCTTTTCGGTGCAGCTTTATTAATTTGTTCTAGTATTTTAGCTTCATCCTTAATACTTTCAGCTTTTCCTGACAATTTATTAAGTGCAGCTCTAGCCGATATATTTGATTTACCTATTGAATAATAAAGAGTTTCTACACTATTTATCTCAGTTGTATTATAGTATTTTTTAACTAAAGTATCATCAATTTTCTTCTCAAAATTATACTCAGGTAAAGCATCATCAATTTTTCTTTTTCCTTCTTCAATTAAGAACTCTTTATCTCTTTTGTTAATGAAAGTTCTAATTTTACTTCTTGCATGGCTTGTTTGAGCTATAGTAAGCCAAGAATTAGATGGTCCTTTTGAATTTTTACTTGTTTTAATACTACAAATATCGCCAGTATCAAGTGTATAGTCAAGCGGTACCATTCTATTGTTTACAATTGCGCCAACACAAGCTTCCCCAACCTTAGTATGTACTCTGTATGCAAAATCAATTGGTGTAGCACCTTTAGGAAGCATGTGAACATCTCCATTAGGAGTAAACACAAATACATTAGCGGTTAGATCTTCTTTTATACTTTCAAGGAAATCAGCATCCTTAATAGCATCTTTATCTTTTGCTTGCTCAATTATATTTCCATACCATTTTAGTGAAGCAGCAATCTCTTTCTGTTCCGCAATACTTGATTTTCCTTCTTTATAAGCCCAATGTGCAGCAATCCCAATCTCAGCTACTTGATCCATCATATGTGTCCTGATTTGAATCTCAAAAATTTTACCAGTATCAGTAAGAATTGTTGTATGCAGTGATTGATACATATTTGCTTTTGGAATAGCAATATAGTCTTTAAATCTTTTAGGAATCGGTTTATAGTTATGATGAATTATTCCGAGAACCTTATAACAATCTTCTATTTTAAAAACTTTGATACGTAATGCAGATAAATCAAAGATTTCATAGAAATTTTTACTTTTACTCTTCATTTTCTTCGCTATAGAGTGGATATTCTTCACTCTACCGTTAATCTCGAACTTTATCGATTCATTGTCCAAGTTAACTGTTATATCCTTTAGAATTAAATCTAAGTCGATATTTCTTTGACGCTGAGTTTCAGCTAAAGACTTAGCTATTCCTTTGTAACCATCAGGATCTAGATGTTTATAAGAAATATCTTCTAATTCTGCTTTCATTCTGTACATACCTAGTCGATGAGCCAATGGAACAAATATTTCCATTGTTTCTCTACACTTAATAATGATTTTTTGATGTGGCATAAAGTGTATGGTACGCATATTGTGTAATCTATCCGCTAATTTAACGATGATAACACGTATATCTTCTGTCATAGCCAAAATCATTTTCTGATGGTTTTTAGCAATGGCTTTTTCTTTAGATGTAAAACTCAATTGAGTTAATTTTGTTACACCACTAACAATAGTAGCTACATCAACACCAAATTTTTCCTTTAAATCATCAAAAGTTGTTGAAGTGTCTTCAATAACATCATGTAGTAGTCCACTTATGATTGTAGTGGGACCAAATTGATATTCAGCTAGTATATTAGCAACAGCTATTGGATGGATCATATAAGGTTCATTTGATTTTCTAATTTGACCCTCATGTTTGCTTTTTGCATATTGAAAAGCATCTTCAATAGAATCAAGATGCTTTTTGTTGGTTATATAGGTTTTAGCTTTGTCTAAGACTTCTTTTATAGAAAGGTCCATAGATTTCACTTCCTTCAAGAATTAATAATGTAATAAACTTAAAATTTCTTTATCTCCTAAGAGTTTTCTACCTTCAAGGAAATCTAGTTCGATTAAGAACGCTAATCCAACTACTTCTCCTTGCATTCTCTCAATAATCTCAACAGTTGCTTCAACAGTCCCACCTGTAGCTAATAAATCATCTACAACTAGTACTTTTTGTCCTGGTTTAATACTATCAGAATGCATACTAAGTTTGTTAGTACCATATTCAAGTTCATATTCAATTTCAATTGTTTCTCTAGGTAATTTACCAGGTTTTCTTACTGGTACAAATCCGATACCCAGTTCAACTGCAGCAGGACAACCAAAAATAAATCCTCTTGCTTCTGGACCAACAATTACTTCTGCGCCAACTTTTTTGGCAAATTCTACAAATTTTGACACACTATATTTAAATGCCTCACCATCTTGCATCAACGGTGTAATATCTTTAAATTGAATTCCTTCTTTTGGAAAATTTGGAACATTAGCAATAAATTTATCTAAATTCATTTTTTTCCTCCTGTTGTGTATTAAGTACATTACATTATAGCAATAAAACACTGTATCAACAATGATAGATATAAAAAAAAAACGATGCTTTCGCATCATTTTCTAATCAATAATTATTTAACTGCGTCTTTTAAAGCTTTACCAGCTTTGAAAGCAGGAGTTTTTTGTGCAGGAATTTGAATAGTCTCTCCAGTTCTTGGATTACGACCTTCTCTTGCAGCTCTATCTCTTGTTTCAAATGTACCAAATCCAGTTAACGCCACTTTTTCTCCAGCAATTAATGCTTCAGTAATTGCATCAGTAATAGCCTTTAAAGCAATCTCAGCATCTTTTTTAGTAAGGTTTGTTTTTTCAGCAATTTTAGCAACTAATTCTAATTTTTTCATAATACCCTCCTATTTTGTTTTCTATCCAAATTATATGCGATTTTCCGCATAAAATCAAGGTTATTCGCATTTTTTGTTAATATTCCTTCTTTAAATCTCTGTTCATTAATTGAGCCATACTTATCTTAGGATCAACTTTATTATAAATTACATCATACGTTGCAGAGATAAGTGGGATTTCAATATTGAGTGATTTTGCAAGATCATATGCAGCTTTAGCACTTCTTGCTCCTTCAACTACCATTGTCATTGAATCCAGGGCTTCACCTAGATCTGAACCGGCTCCAATTTTAAATCCTGCTTGATAATTTCTTGAATGTTTTGATGTACAGGTAACAATTAAGTCACCAATACCAGTTAATCCAAGTAACGTATTTGGATTAGCTCCAACTGCTACGCTTAAACTTATCATTTCAACTAAACCTCTTGTAATTAATGCAGCGCGTGTATTGTCTCCAAATCCTAATCCAGAGATAATACCAGAAGCTAGTGCAATAATATTCTTTAAACTTGCTCCCATTTCAGCACCTATTACATCAGTAGATGTATAAACTCTAAAATAATTATTATTGTTGAATATCTTTTGAACATCCTGTGCAACTTTTAAGTCTTCACTTGCAGATACAACAGTTGTTAACATTCTTAAGATAACTTCTTCTGCATGAGATGGTCCAGATAATGATACGAATCCAGCTAAATATGCTTCGTCAATTTCATCAATAACAATCTCACTCATTCTTTTAAAAGTATCTGGTTCGATACCTTTACTTGCATTAATAAACACTTTTTTGGATTTTAATAAACTGCTTATGTTTTTAAGAACCATTCGCATTACTTTAGTAGGAACTACTAGTAATAAGTAATCTGCAAAATCTACAACATGTTCTAAATCACTTGTAGCAGTCAGCATTTCATGAAGTACAACTTCAGGAAAATACTTTGTAATATGGTTTTTGTTAATTGAGTCAATTACATCATCCTCAATTGTATACATAATGGTTTCATGTCCATTATCTACCAAAAGTTGTGTTAGAGCAGTACCCCAACTACCTCCACCAATTACACCTATCTTAGCCATATTATTCTCGCTTTCTCAAAAGGAATTTAATTGGAGTTCCTTCAAAGTCAAAAGCGTCTCTTAATGTATTTTGTAAATATCTCATATATGAGAAATGTGCAAATTCTGGATTGTTAACAAACAATATAAATGTTGGTGGTGAAGATGCTGCTTGAGTCGCATAATAAACATTTAATCTTCCACCATTAAACAGAGGTGTAGGATTCATCAATAATGCGTCTGCCATTAAATCATTTATAACATGAGTTTTAAATCTCTTATGATAATTTGCATCTACTTTTTCTATTGCTTCAAACAATGTATGTAGTCTTTTTTTGGTTAAAGCTGATAAGTAAACGATTGGAGCATATGAAATAAACTGGAAACCAACTCTCAGTTGTTGCATCCACTCTTTTGTTACTTTATCGTGTTTTTCAACTAAATCCCATTTGTTAATAACTAGGATTACACCTTTATTAGCATCTTTTGCGTATCCGGCAATTTTTTTGTCTTGTTCTCTTATACCTTGGAATCCATCAATTAGGATTACACAAATATCTGATCTATCAATAGCTTGCATTGCTCTTAATACACTGTATTTCTCTGCTTTTTCAATTACTTTACCACTTTTTCTAATACCAGCGGTATCAATAACAGCAAAGTCACGTCCATCTTTTTTAAATAGTGTATCAATAGAGTCTCTTGTAGTTCCCTCTATTTCACTAACGATAACTCTTTCTTCACCTAGAATTGCATTAACTAGAGAACTTTTCCCTACATTTGGTCTTCCGATTAAACAGAATTTTAATGTATCTTCAGGAATGTTATCAGTTTTCACAGGAAGTTGTTCAATTACCTTTTCAAGTAAATCCCCAACACCAATACCATGTAAACTTGAAACTCCAATTGGTTCACCTAAACCTAATGCGTAGTATTCATAAATGTTGTCTAAATGTTTCTGACTATCGATTTTGTTTATTGCAAGAATAACTGGCTTTTTAGTTCTTTGAAGAATCCTAGCAACTAATTGATCTTCTGGAGTAATTAACCCACGTCCATCAGCTAGCATAATAACTAAGTCTGCTTCTTGAATAGCAAGTTCAGCTTGTTCTCTTATTTCAACATGAAAGGGAGCATCTTTAATCTCGATACCACCTGTGTCAATAATATTAAATTCTTTACCAAGCCATTCGCACTTGGCATAAATTCTATCCCTAGTAACTCCTGGTTGATCATCTGTAATTGATAATCTCTCACCAATTAATCTATTAAACAACGTTGATTTCCCAACGTTTGGTCTTCCGACAATAGCAACGACTGGTAACATGGTACCACCTCTTAATTTCTTTTTTTATCTAGTACGTTCTTAAACAAATCTCCTAATGTAACAGTACGAGTTTCTTGAGTTTTAATATATTTATCAAACTCAGCTCTTTCTTTTTGGTTTTGAACAGCTTTAACACTAAGTTCAATTTTCCACTCATTAAGATATGCTTTTGTAATTTCTGCTTCTATTTCATCACCGATAGCGTAAATATCTTCTAATTTACCAATTTTCTCTTCAGTGATATCTTTTGCATCTAAGAATGCTTCAACACCCTGAACTGTAACCATAAATCCTTTTCCAATTACAACTTCAGAGACAATCCCTTTAACAACATCACCACGTCTAACATTTACTTTAGCCCATGGATTGTTTTCTAAGAATTTTTTACTTAAAGAAATACGATTTCTTTTTTTATCTACTTCTAATACGTGAACTTCAACTTCATCTCCAAATACAACGCTTGCAGCGAAGTTATCATTTGGATTCCAACTGATTTCACTATTATGTAATAATCCACTAACATCTTTAGCTAGTTCTAATATAATTCCAAATGGTAATTTATTGATAACTTTACCTTTTACAGTAGAACCTTTACCAAATTCTGAAGCAAAAGCCTCAATTGGTGTTGGTAATAATGCTTTTCTTGATAAACTTAGTCTGTTTTTACCATTCTTGATAGTAACTTCTATAACTTTAAGTTCTAGAGTTTCACCAATTTTAAGTTCAGTTTTTGCGTCATCAATTCTATAATGAGCAATTTCACCCATTGGTAAGATACCTGTTATTAGGCTAAATTCAATGATAGCACCAAATGTGCGTATTTCTTTGATTTTACCTTCTACAGTAGCTCCTACTTTAAAACTAGCAAATTCATCTTTTCTAGCTTTTTTCTCAGCAGCAATCAATAATGCTTTTCTTGAAACTTTGATTTTTTGTTTTCTTGCATCTACATCTGAAAGTTTAACTTCTAGAGTTTGACCAACAAAAGATTCAAGTGGTGTTTCATCTAAAGATACTTGTGATTCATGCATAAACATTTCAATACCTAAATAATCAAGTAATAATCCTTTGTTTACTGCCTCAGTAACTTTAGCTTGTACAGAAACTCCTTGTTTTTGTAAATCTAATATCTTTAAAAAGTTTTCTTCTCTAATTAGTCCTAGTCTTGATAATAAAACTTGACCATGTTCCTCATCAATTTTCTTAACAACAGCTTGAACATAATCACCAACAGCAACTAATTTTTTGAATGACTCAACTTTTTCGTTTGTATACTCATTAATATAAATAGTTCCTTCTAATACATAATCTAGATCTAGCAGAATTTCGTTATCTCTAACTTGTAAAACTCTAGCATCTACTTTATCCCCGATTTTAATGTTCTTAAAACTAAACTCCATTTGTAGTGCCTCCCTTTTTAATTAAACTAGTAATTTTATCGATTACTTCTTTCATTGTTAGGTTTGTAGTATCGATCTCGATAGCGTCACTTGCTTTTTTTAGAGGATTTAACTCTCTTGTGGAATCTAAGTTATCACGCCTAACGATTTCTTTCTTAATTGTTTCTAAGTCAGTCTTAACTCCATTGTTAAGATGTTCTTTGTGTCTTCTTTTAGCACGTTCTTCAATGCTAGCAACAAGATAAATTTTAATATCAGCACCAGGTAAGACATTACATCCTATATCCCTACCATCCATAATGATATTTCCACAGCTTGCAGCCTTTCTTTGTAAGTCAGCCATAGTTTCTCTGACTATCTTTTTAGTAGAAACCTCAGAAACATTAAACGAAACTCTTTCCTCACGAATTGAGTCATTCACGTTTACCCCATTTAAATAGATAGAATTGTCTTTGTATTCAATAACGATTTCTTTAACAAAATCATATGAACCATTATAAAGGTCAATTTCCCTATTTAAAGCTTCCAAAGTAACCGCACGATACATTGCTCCTGTATCAATGTGGTTGAACCCTAAATTCTTAGCTATTTGTTTGCTAATACTAGATTTCCCAGAACCAGCTGGACCATCTATCGCAACTTGAAAATTCATAATACTTCCCTCCGGTCATAACTACTATATTATACAGTAAAAGATATGTAATGTCATTAACTATCAACACTTAATAGGATTTTTTTGTAGTTGTAAATACACTTACTTTTTGCAGAAAAAAGCGATTAATGAAAGCCTTTTCACGAATAGTATTGTATGCTAACTATTAATGTGGTAATATTAAAAAAATAATTATTAGAGGAGATACGTTGATATGGATTACATTTACATTATTAGTTTAGGAGTTGCCTTACTCGCACTGCTTTATGCTTTCTGGTTATATAGAGGAATTTTGAAGCACAGTCGCGGTTCGGAAAGAATGATTGAGTTATCAGATTACATTAAAGAGGGCTCAATGGCATTCTTGAAAAGAGAATATAGGTTATTGCTTATATTTGTCATAGTATTATTTTTCATATTAACATTTACATTAGGAATTGAAACTGCAATTGCATTTCTAATTGGATCAGGATTTAGTACACTAGCAGGATTCATTGGAATGAAAGCTGCAACAAACGCAAACTCAAGAACTGCTGAAGCTGCTAACAAAGGTGGACTAAAAGAAGCCTTAAAAGTTGCCTTCGATGGTGGATCTATAATGGGGATTACAGTTGTAGGATTAGGATTATCAGGACTGTTAATAATCTTTATCACCTTAACTCAAATATTCGCATATACAGACGCAGAAACAATTAAAATATTAACAGGATTTGGATTAGGAGCATCATCGATTGCATTATTCGCAAGAGTTGGTGGTGGAATCTACACTAAAGCAGCCGACGTTGGTGCTGATTTAGTTGGTAAAGTTGAAGCTGGAATTCCAGAAGATGATCCAAGGAACCCTGCAGTTATCGCTGATAACGTTGGAGACAACGTTGGAGATGTAGCTGGAATGGGTGCAGATTTATTCGAATCATACGTTGGTTCAATAATCGCTGCATTAACATTAAGTGTTACTTATATGGCTGGAGCTTACATCGCTGAAGCTATTGCCTTCCCAATATTACTAGGTACATTCGGTATTATCGCATCAGTTATTGGTTCAAAACTTGTAATAGTTAGAGACGAAAATAAACCTCAAAAAGCACTGGAACTTGGTACTTATGGTGCTGCTGCACTTGTAATTATTCCTGCATTCTTCATGAGTAGGAACTTCTTTGGTACACTTGATCCCTTCTGGGCTATCACTATAGGTTTACTAGCAGGTACTATTATTGGTAAAGTTACAGAACTTTATACATCAGGTGACCATGCATCAGTTAAGAAGATTGTTAAACAGTCTCAAACTGGTCATGCTACAAATATAATCGCTGGAAACGCAATCGGAATGCAATCAACTGCTATTCCTACTATCGTTTTAGCACTAGCTATCTTAGGTTCTTATCATTTTGCAGGACTTTACGGTATTGCATTAGCTGCTGTTGGAATGTTAGCGACAGCTGGAGTTACAATCGCAATTGATGCTTATGGTCCAATTGCTGATAACGCTGGTGGTATTGCTGAAATGGCTGCGATGGAACCAAGAGTCAGAGAAATCACTGATAAATTAGATTCAGTTGGTAATACAACAGCCGCAATTGGAAAAGGGTTTGCAATCGGATCTGCAGCTTTAACTTCATTAGCATTATTTGTTTCATTCATTAATGCTTCAGGAATTGAGTACATCAGACTTAATGAACCCAAAGTAACTGCAGCATTATTAATTGGTTCAATGTTACCGTTCTTATTCTCTTCTATGACAATCGCGTCTGTTGGTAAAGCAGCAACGTCAATGATTGTTGAAGTTAGAAGACAATTTAAAGATATCCCAGGTGTTCGTGAAGGAACAACAGTTCCTGATTATGCAAAATGTGTTGATATATCAACAAAAGCTGCATTACAAGAAATGATATTACCTGGAGTATTAGCTATAACAGTTCCAATCCTAGTAGGATTCCTTCTAGGTGCTGAAGCACTTGGTGGAATGTTAGGTGGAGCACTTGGTACTGGTATTATGTTAGCGATTTACATGTCAAACGCTGGTGGCGCATGGGATAATGCTAAAAAAGAAATTGAACAACATGGTGAAAAAGGTTCATTAGCACACAAGGCATCTGTTACAGGTGACACTGTTGGTGATCCGTTTAAAGATACATCCGGACCTTCTCTTAACATATTAATTAAATTAATGACTATTGTTTCATTAGTATTTGCTGGACTATTTGGAACAGGTTTATTCTAATAAAAAAAAGGTAGGTTATAAATATAATCTACCTTTTTTTCGTTAATTCTATAAGTTGTTTTTTTTCGTGTGGCTTAAGTAATCTACTTTCACCAAGTCTTAGTCCTTTATCAGTTAAAACACCGTATCTAACACGTTTAAGTCTAACTACTTTAAACCCAATTGCATCAAACATTCTTTTAACCTGATGATACTTACCCTCATTGATAACTAAAGCAACAACTGATTTATTATTTTTTTTATCGTTACTAACAATATTAACTCTTGCCTTTGAAGTAACAAATCCACCAATATCAACGCCGTTCATAAGCATTCTTTTATGGTATGAGTTAAATCCACCCTCAACAGTAACAGAGTACTCTTTTTCAATCCCTTTTTCAGGGTGAGACATTAAATTTGAAAATTCTCCATCATTTGTAAGAATTAATACACCAGTTGTATCATAGTCTAATCTACCAACAGGGAAGATTCTTTTATTTGTACGTATCAGGTCAGTAACAACTCTACGTCCTTTTTCATCTTTTAATGAAGAAATAAATCCAGCTGGTTTATTTAAAACATAATAAACCTTTTCTTCTTTTTCTAAAAGATGACCTTCTACTTCAATCATATCTTTTTTAGATACCTTTGTTCCTAGTTCAGTCACAACGGTATTATTTACTTTGACCTTACCTTTGACAATTAAGTCTTCTGCTTTTCTACGAGAAGTGTAACCACTTGCCGCTATTACTTTTTGCAATCTATCCATAATGACCTCCTGTTATATTATATCAATAATTTAGAATAGTGTTAGTAGAATATATAAATAGTTTGCAACTACTCCTGAAACTATTCCACCAATTGTGTGTGCCATAATCGCTTTTCCAGATAGACTTCTTGAATCAAGAGAATCCATCATTGAAATGTGAGTAGCCAAATAACCACTCCACGTTGTTCCTATTGCAGTAAACACCGCAATATCTTTTACAGTAATATATCCATTTTCTAAGAATAATGGAACAAAACCTACTGCCGCTCCTGCTGACCCTAGTGAAGTAAGCGGGAATGCAATCGCTTCAGGTGATGTAAATCCAAATAGTGGTTTAACAATAAACATTAAGTATTCTCCAATATAAGGTAAGAACCCTACTCCTTCAAGAGCAGCACCTGTATAACCACCAACAGGCATACTGTTAGTTAATAAAATAACAATTGAAGAGATAATAAGTACTCCAGGAACGATCTGCAAACCAATATCAACACCATTTTTACCACCATCTAATGCTGCAGCAAGTGATCTATTAAAGGTTGAGCCTTTCCTAGTTTCTCTCATATATTCAAATCCTTCAACTACTTTGATAGGATTTGAGTCATTTCCAATTCCATACTCTTTTTTAGCATAATAAGTAATTAGTCTAACACTAACAACACTACCTACAATAGCTGCGGCAATCCCTACTAAAGTAGCAAATACGAAGTCTCCTTCATACCTTCCTTGTAAACTGATCATAGCTATTGCTATAACTAGTCCCATTCCGAAAGATGTACCTAAGTTACATAGAACTGGTATTTGATAAGGTTTAAATTGTTTTCTAAACTCTTTTTCTTTATACATTGAAATAATAGCTGGATTATCAGAAAAGTACGCTGTAATCGCTCCTAGTGTTGCGACACCTGGTAACCTATAAAACACTCTTGAGAATGGTGTTAATAGCTTATTCATTAAAGCTAAGATACCAAATTCAGAAAACATACCAGATAATGCACCAGTTAATACGGCGACTGACATTATCCAAAACACAATATTCATTAATAGATAATACGCTGTATTAATAAACGTATTTAGGAAGTTTGATAACCCCATAATTGAGCCAAAAATAACAAAAGCTCCCATAAATAATACTAAGAAAATATAAGTCTCTAAGGTAACCGGATTTTTTTTCATAAATGCCTCCAAAATAGCTAAAAAATTTCTCCTTTATCATTATAACTATTTTTGCTAATAATCCAAGTAAAATATGAAAAAAAGATCATAATTGTAAAAAAAAAGAATCCTAAGATTCTTTTCTGATTTTTTTATAGATAATCGGTTTACTAACAATATCAGTTCCGATTGTAATCGCATTGTTTAATACTTCAACAACTTCTGAGTAAGCTCCGTTCGTATGTATCTCGATTAAAGCTTCTTTTGTGTTAACAAGTAACCCTAATTTAGCTTTAGAAATAAGTCCTACAGCCATATCAATTACATCGTCCTTACTTGCGCGTCCTGCTCCAAGTAACATTGCAGCTCTACCAATTTCTTTAGTGTTAATATCAGTAATATATCCATTAGAAGTAGGGTAGTAATTAACTATCTCCTTCGCTTTTGGAAGTTTATCACTTTCTATTTGTTCAATCGAACCGCCTTGAGCTTCTATCATGTCTAAGAATTTTTGATATGCAGCACCACTTGATACAGCTTTTTCAATTAATTCTTTACCGTTGGTAAATCCCGCTAAAGTTAATAACTCTTCAGTAAGTTCAAAACATAATTTAGTAAAATCTGCTGGTCCGTGTCCTTTAAGTGTAGCGATTGCTTCTTTTACTTCTAAAGCATTCCCGATAGCTTCACCTAGAGGTTGGTCCATATTTGATAATACAGCTACAACTTCTTTTCCAAAACTATCTCCAATTTCAACCATTGCATGTGCTAAATCTTCTGCATCACTTAAATTAGTCATGAATGCTCCAGATCCTACTTTTACATCTAAAACAATTTTATCAGATCCACTTGCTAGTTTTTTACTCATAATACTAGCTGCGATCAATGGAATTGAAGGTACTGTCGCTGTAACATCTCTTAAAGCATATAATAATTTATCTGCTGGCACTAAATTCTTAGTTTGTCCAACGATTGCTACTCCGATTTCATTAACCTGTTTGAAAAACTGTTCTTCAGTTAAATGAATGTTAAACCCATCAATTGCTTCTAGTTTATCAAGAGTTCCACCGGTATGTCCTAACCCTCTACCACTCATTTTAGCTAACTTAGCTCCACACGCAGCTACTAAAGGACCAATTACAAGTGATGTTTTATCACCAACTCCTCCAGTAGAATGTTTATCTAATTTAACTCCATCAAGTTTTGATAAGTCAATAACATCACCACTTAGTAGCATTTCTCTTACTAGGTAAGAAGTTTCCTCTTTATTCATACCATTAAAGTAAATAGCCATTAACAGTGCACTCATTTGGTAATCAGGAACAGTTCCCAATGAATAATTTTTTATTACATAAGTGATTTCTTTTTCAGATAACACCAAGTTATCTCTTTTCTTTTCAATTATATCTACGATTCTCATATTAACCCTCCACGATAATCTTTCTAACCATGTCGCTAAGCTCCATAGTAGTAAGATCTTTATAGTCTTCATATTTTATAACAGGGAAAAACTTTAATGTACATTTCTTTCTCCATAAATGATAATATTTGTGCTCGTTCATTTTATCAAATTTAAACACATAAATGTCCTTTTTCGATTTTGTAGCCAACCTAAATGCTCCAGCTCTAAACTCAAGCAGATTACCGTCACGTGACCTTGTACCTTCTGGGAATACAAACATCAATTGACCTTCTTTAGCCTGTTTTATAGCTTGTATCATCGCTTCAGCGTCTTTTCTGTTGTTAGTTCTATCCATAGGTATTACTCTTCTAGCAGTAATGTAGTGTTTAAAAACAGGAAAATCAAAGATTGCTTTTTTTGCTAATCCTGAAACATGAGTGTGGTTTAGTTCATACACTAAGACAACAGGATCTAATGCAGATATATGATTACCAAACATTACAGCATCTGTGTTAGGGATAAGATGTTTGTTTATTACTTTATATTTGAGTCTAAACGATTTAATCAAAAGTAAAGAAAATATTCTGATTGCCGTTTGAATCCTTTTTGAAGTATATGGTATATCTTTATTAATCATATACCTTATTTGTAAATACAGCATTCCAAGTATCCAAGCAGTTAAAACAAAAACAAATGGCGCAAGTATTATTCCTAGTGCAATATAAAAATAAATCATTTTTTTACCCTCTTATATATTCTAAATTCTAAAACATCTTGTTTATCATTTGAAACTAACTCCCAGTCCTCTAAATCGTATTCTGGAAAGTAAGTATCTCCAACAAATTCCTTATTTATTAAAGTAATATACAGATAATCAGCAAATGGTAAAAACTGCTCATACACTGACTTTCCTCCAACAACAAATAGGTCCTCATTTTTGTATTTCTCAATTGCGTCAGAGACACTATTCACAATTTCAACATCATATGATACTTCTTTTCTACTAGTAAGTAAAATGGTATGTCTCTTTGGTAGCGGTTTTCCTAAATATGAAATTATAGAATCAAGTGTATTTGATCCCATTAACACATTTTTGTTTAATGTAACTGATTTGAAGTATTTTAAATCTTCTGAGTAATGCCAAGGCATTTTATTGTCTTTTCCAATCACTCTATTAACATCATGAGCAACAACTAGATATATCATACAGCAATACTCCCCTTAATCGCAGGATATGGCTCATAATTCTCTAGTTCGAAGTCTTCATATTTGAAATCAAAGATTGATTTTCTATGTTTAATCTTCATTGTAGGTAATTTTTTTGGAGTTCTGCTAAGTTGTAAATCTACTTGTTCAGTATGATTTACATAAATATGGCAATCTCCAAAAGTATGGATAAACTCACCAAGTTCTAGACCTACTACATCAGCTATCATCATTGTAAACAATGCATAAGAAGCTATATTAAAAGGAACTCCTAAGAATGCGTCGGCACTTCTTTGGTAAAGTTGACAACTTAATTTATTATCATGTACATAGAACTGAAACATCATATGACACGGTGGTAGTGCCATTTCGTCAACAAATGCGGCATGCCATGCATTAACAATATGTCTTCTTGAATTTGGATTATTAATTAAACCATCAATCAGTTTTTCAATTTGATCAACAGAACCATTTGGTCCTTCAAATTTTCTCCACTGAGAACCATAAACAGGTCCTAATTCACCCCAAGTGTTCGCAAACTCATTATCATCCTTAATTCTTTTTGCAAATTCTTTCAAAGTACAACCATCATATTCACTTGAAACTTTATATTTTTCAAAAGGCCAATCATTCCAAATTGACACATTATTGTCTACCAAATATTTAACATTGGTCTCACCTGATATAAACCATAATAACTCATGGATTATAGACTTTAAATGAGTCTTTTTAGTAGTTAAAAGTGGGAAGCCTTTTGCTAAGTCTATTCTCATTTGATATCCAAAAGTAGATAGAGTATCAACACTCGTTCTGTTGTGTCTTAACACGCCTTCATTCTTTACGTGTTGTAAAAAATCTAAGTATTCTTTCATTGCTTCACCTCATTATTTGCCTATTTTTAATTATACCATTATTAGTGATTAACTTACTATTGTTTAGTTGTACTTTTAGACTACAACAACGCAATAATACGTGAAGAACGAATCAAATACTAAGTTTTACTAAATAGTTGTAGTTCGCTCATATTATAAAACTCACTAGCCAAAAAAAAAGAAAAATTACTTTAAATGTAACTTTTCCGTTTTATTGGTATTGTTGTTATCCATTAATTATGTAAAATACTATCAACAACATTGCCCCTGCTATTCCAAGTGGTAAAAATAGTATTCCTCTTTTTTTATCAAGTGCATTCTTTCTTGCCTCCGGGACCTCTGCAACGAAACTTGTAGCATCGCCCATTCTTCCCAAAACTGGTATAAGAGGTATAGACATTGAGATTATACCGACCCATTTCATTACTTCTTTTAATTTTGTTGTATCTTTGATGATTATTAACGCATATAAATATGTGATAGACACCATAATGAGAAATACAACTAACACCTTTTTCAAAAGCTTCATGTTATACCCTCTTCCATTATTTTGTATTTGGCTTGTATCTATTATATTTCTGGAATATTCCAGATAAAATAGCTTTGTTAATTACATCTTAAGTAGTTGTGTAGTGCCACTAAGCTTAATAATATTCTAAAGTTTGGCTAGTAGTGACTATATTTATGGATTTTCCAATTATAATAGGTTTGTTAAACACTTCTAAAATATTAATTGAGTCATCTATTTAGTATCCTCAACGACTAAAGTGTCTACAAGTATCCATTGATACATTTCAGATAAATATTCTTCTGATCTCGATTTAATAAATTGAATCACTATAACATCTCCAACTTGAATTTCAGAATAATCAAATGCTTTATATCCTTGAAACCATTCAGATTCGTTATCATACATTATATGAACTAATATGCCATCAGTTTCAATAACTTCACCCTTTAATAATGGTAAATATACCGGAATTTCTATGATAGTATCCATCATCAGATCAATAGGAACTTCTATATATTCAATAACTGGTACTTCTACCTCTATATATCCAATAATCCCATTCTCTTCAAATCCTTTTACATATCCTCGTTGATAATTCGTCATACACCCACTCAGGAACATAGTAATCCCCAACGTTAATACTATTAATAATTTTTTCATATTAACTCTCCTTATTCTTCTATATAAATCCACATCATCACTATTTTATAGAAATGCTAACTTGAACTATCATTTCTGGATTTCCAGTTTATCAGGTTTCCTGTCTCCTATCTCCATTTTATTGAAAAAGTATTGCATTTATCATTCTATATTGAATATTGCCCATACCGAATATCCATTACTATTTTATAGCTATATTAGATTGAACCACAATTTCTGGAAATCTAGTTTATAAAGGTTCTTAATCCCTACCTCTATTTTATTGGTAGCAACTTATTATTGCACTGCACATGCAGCACTCATTTTTTTTAAACTCGGGATAATTTTAAGGTCAGGTCAATCATCACAAATGATTTTCGGAAAAACACATTATTATCAGTTCTTATGCAGCGTTTAGAATAAAACAGACAGTGTAATCGGTGTCTAGAGTATCAGGGTCATACAGTGAATTCAATTTACAATCAGTATCGACATCAGCAACTTTAATTAGAGAGAACTCAACATCGTGTGTATAATCTCCGCTTCCTACATCATGGAACTCTAATACAACCGTATTTCCAATGATAGATGATTTACCTAGTGCAAAGTTGAAATGATCCCATACTTCCTTGCGAACGATCTCGTCTCCAACATAAAAAACTAATATGACCCATTCATCTTTTTTATAATAATGACTTGGAGTAGATTGATTAGCCATAATACCTTCATAATCGATGTGAGACAGATAGCCTACAACCTTCATCTCTGATGATTCAAGAGAAAAAGTCCTTTTTTCTAGTTCTGCACTCAATCTTAGTGATAACAGTAATCCATTTCTACCTTCAGCACCAAAATAATATGGATTCTCCAACTCCAGCATCTCCATTTCGAATTCACCTCTTATACTAAGTGCGTAGGATCTATATATATAGCCAGCAAATACTAAAACTAAAACAACAAGAAAACTAACAAAGAAAACACTGTTTTTCTTTTTCACATTCAAACCAAATCACTCCTTTGCATATATATGTATATTATATCAAATAATACTGCCTTCAAAAGTTACAGTTGTATAACTATTGTGTCAGGTGGTTGTTAGATTGAATAACGGAGGAAAAGTTACTATAAAAGTAACTTTTTGGGTGTATGTAATTTGTTTTATTTGGTATTTATAAATGTAATCTTTTCTGCCACTATTTCAGGATAACTAAAGTATTGGTCATCACCATAATTAAATTTCTTAACTGCAAGTCTAGCTTTTACGCCTAAAGTGGATCCTTTTTTGCAGTATTGGTGAGTCGATTCAGCAATCCCTTCCCATAATGTACATGTTAGAAAGTCCGTGTCGTATTCTTGCGTTTCTTGGTTTTTGTAACTTCTTTGAACAGCTAATGTTATGTTGGAGACTTTTTTCCCGTCTTGAGTTACCTTAATTTCAGGGTCTTTAACAAGTCTACCACCCAATTATACACACCAATTTAACTACATTTAGCTCAGTGTATTCTGATTTCACTATTAATACATGTATTTGCTGTAAATGGTGTATCATAAACTGTGTTTTTATATGCTCCACTAAATGTTCACATTACTCAGTAATAGATGTTAAACAATTATGTTTTTGTAGATGTTGAAGATGAGATAACTTAGCAGACTCGGTTTACTCTGTCTTGAAAGAAATTTATTATAGTAGTTCAATACGCATTTTCTAATTGCCTCCTTAACTCTTCTAATTTAAATTTCATATTTTCGTATTTTGATTTAAGTTTTTCGTGTTCTTTTACTTTTTTTTCAAACTCATTTTTGAGTTGTTTATTCAGATTCTGAACATTGACTAATTCACTTTTAATCTGTACAATTTTCGATTCATATAATGTTATATTATCACTCTCATCGACAACTTGTATGCTATTGTTTGAACCATGTTCATCTCTATATTTGCCAATCAAACTACGAATTTTCTTGTTATTATACAAGAAAGATCTAGAGACTCCTGCATGCTTTGATAATCTACATATATTTATCGGTATACCGTTTCTTGTCATAAAGTATATTGCCTTCTCCGTCTTGCTAAATGCATTTTCAGATTTTCTCATATTATATTTTATTAACTCAGTTGTCTTAGACATTAACGTTCTCCTCACTAATTAAAAAGTTTTGGTTTAATCTACAGACTATTTGGTTTACTTCTCTAAACATATATGATAATTGAGCAAGTCTACCTGTTTCTTTAAGCCTCTCCAATATTATTATTTCCCTTTCAATTTTTTTTAAGTAATTCTTGAAGCCTTCTATTGAATTTATACTTGGTACAAATGAAGCACATTTGATACAAGAAAAAAAAGTATTACACTGCTCATCATTTGAAGTATCTCCGCACGAACCATTAAATAACGGCATAAAATCATTTTTGAGACTATCAACTTTTTTAAATTTTCCATTAGAAATATCAACAAGCCCACTATATTTGTTAATTAATTTCCTTAACTCCTTTTGTGTTGTATGCGTCATTATTTTGCAATAATGATGTAATACTCCCCCATCTTTGTGTCCTAAAAACGAGACCAATTGTTCAGTATTTGCTCCAGAGTTTGCCATCAATGAAGAAATTGTTTTTCGAATTTTGTGAAACCTAATTTCAATCAATTTGCCTTTGTAATACAAGTTGTTCTGAATAGAGTATTTGTTTAAAAGTCTTATAACTACCGTAGGCGGATAAATATCATTGTTCTTAAAAAATATATAGTTGTTAACATTATTTGGACTACTCTCATTATTATAAAATTCTAACAGACTTAAGAACAAATCTTCATCAATCTCATGTAAGATTAAATTATTCGTTTTGATCTGTGATTTTCTAATTATAAATTTATCATTTTTTTTTATCAAATTAGCTTTTTTCAAAGTAACTATATCTGAACTTCTGAATGCTGTTAACATCGCCACTCTAATCATTAAACATGCAACTGAATTATCACCTTGATTTAAAGAATTCATTATTATGGTGACCTCTGGCTTGTTGTATATAAGTGGCATTTTCCGTATCCTAGTATATGGAAATTTTTGAGAAATTTCGATATCATGATTTATAACATCCTCACTCTTCAGAAAATCTACAAAACTTTTTGCTATATTAAATAACCTGTTTTGTGTCGGCATTAGTGATTTAAACTTTTGTTTCAGATATATAATGAATGCTCTAAATTGCTTATTATCTATATCTTTGAATGTCAATTTATACTCTGTTAAATAGTTTAAGAATATTACAACATAACTTGTATCTCGTTTTATTGTGCTAATTGAATATTTATCCCTAATTTTACCTAATATAAAGCATTCAAGAATTTCTAAATGTGTATCATCTAGTAAATGCTTTAAATTAATAAATGTAGGTCTATATCTACAATGTTCATTCTGAGTAATGTCAAGGTCTTCTAAATTGAAGAGTCCATTTTTAATATGAGTCATTGTCTGCTCACCCTTATTGGAGTATGTCCTTTCATTTTAAATGTTTTAACTTCTACTAAGATTTCAACCAGTAGTTTCTCTAAGTTATCCTTGGTTCTTAAATTTGTCTCATATAATACTCCATCTTCAATATAATCGTTTTCCTCTAGAAACTTATTTATGTCCTCCAATTGATTCAAGTGAACTTCAACAAATGAATTATCAGAATTAAAATGATCACATGAAAAGCAATTGTTGCTACTATCTGTACAGATGGATACATCACATGGTAGAGAACATTTGCCACCTGCTACAATTTCACCGACGTTATTATCGCTACTGCTGCTCTCAGGGATTTCAAATACTGTTTCTGGGTATTTCGATAGTTCAATATATCTAAGAGTCTCATCAAATTTTCGATGTAAATTACATTGAACATATTTTAGAGTCATAGAAGGACTTTTATGATGCAAGAGATTTTGAATTGTAAATATAGAAATATTCTCTTCTACACAATCACTGGCAAAAGTATGCCTAAAATCATGCGCTCTAAAATAATATAGAGTTCCATCTCTATTATAGATTTCACGATTATCAAGTTTCGACTTAATTTTCAATCCTAGATTAGCAGGAAGCAAGTTGCCACCTTGGACAGATGGAAATAAATAGTCATTAAATCTATATGATTCTCTGTTCTCAATCGATAATTCAGTCATCATTAAATACAACTCAAATGGAATTGGATTTACAACTTCATCCTCAAATTTATCTGGCAAAAACTGTATAAAATAACCGTTTGAGTTTTGGAAAATATCTTTACTTTTAATCTTACTCAACTCACTAATTCTCATTCCTGTTGATATCAGTATCAAAACAGCTGTTTTGTATATAAGAGGTTCATTGGACAATATTTCAAGTATTTGGATCTTTACAAAATCCGAAATATACTTAGGATTAGATTTGGTTGGTACTTTTGAAAAAATCTTAGTGTCTAGTTTTATTTTCTCATCTATATGGTCATTTGTATACAAAAACTTAAAAAAATCATTGAACATAATATTTTTCCTTAATATGTATTTTTTTGAGTAATTGTTTATAATATTGACTATATTATATACAGGTAGCTTAAAAAGATTTTCATTAATAATATTTAAAAAATGTCTAATTGAGCAAAATCTATTGTAAATAGTGCTTATTTTCAAGTTAGAATAATGAAGTAAATCCCAAGTATATTCTTTTAAAATTTCATTATTTTTTTTAGATTGTAAATCAAATTTGAAAGTAACATTTCTTCTTGTAATTCTGCTCGGATCAATATCACTTAATAGATGTAAATACCAAGTACTATTGTTGTATATGTTTTCTAAATCATAGTTAATATATTTGATGAGTTTAAATGGAATTGTTGATACTAAGTCACTTATTCCTCTCTTATTAATCGCTTCTTGCCCAGTTTTGTTCAAGAAAATGCTATATTCATCCAAATGTATTTTTTTTAACTCAGTTAAACTGTCTAAAGTTGGGAAATGTTCATTCAAAAAAGATAAGAATACTCTTATTGATCGAACTATTACATCTAGGCAAGTTGGTGCTCTCTTCTCATTTTTGGTATAAAGACCTACAAATTTATAAATTTCACTTATTATTTTCTCAGACCTTAAAATATCTAAATCTATTGTTAATAACCTCTTCGAATTATCATTTGATTCATAATTAACATATCTGTTAGAATTAAAATCAATTATCATCTAGAATTCCTTCCCAATTGTTTAAGTTTGGCATTTTTAACATGTTGATAATATTATAATCACCTATCTGTGGCTCACAATATATAGCGCTAGTTTCTATTTGCCTATGTCCAAGCCTTTTCATTATGTGCAGTCTTGCAACATCTGAACTGATTCCTTGCAATGCAAACACTTCTCTTAATTCATTACCATGTCCGTGCCTTGCCATATGACTAGTAAATTTTCTATCCGTGCTATATAATTTCTGATATCTTTTTGTAAGCCTTTCATATATTCTGTCTATTGAGTTTAGTGAAAGTGATAGACCTCTATATTTACTAGCTTTGTTTTGCAACAAGTACGAATTTTCCTTGTTTTCTCGTTCATTAAGAATGTAGTAGATTATAAGTTTCATTATCTGGCTGACAAATTGAATTTCTCTCTCAGAGTAATTTTTAACTGTTGCACCATTTTTATGACTTGTTCTATGCTTTATGATCACCGTATTTTTGGACACAACTATGTCTCTCATAAGCACTCCAATTATTTCTGACCTTCTAAATCCACCCTCAAATCCAAGCCCTAGAACTATTTTGTCTCTATAATTTCTACACAAATCAATTAGTCTAACATACTCTTCTCTAGACATCTTTTTTTGGACAATCTTAATACGTTTACTATCCCTTCTACGGAATGCATTTACTACTAATTTTTGATTTTGATACATACCACTCAAAATACCTTTATGAGGACTCTTATTACCCTCTTTAAGAAATGGAGCAAATAACATTAAATTATTCCTACTATAGTTTACAAACAACTGTATAACAGTATTCGAATAAATATTTATACTCCTGTCAGAAATTTTTCTTTCTTGTTCTAAATACTCCTGAAATTTGTATATTACATCTTTGAATTTTTTAAAACTACTGTAATCTACAATTATAAGTTCAAAGGATAGGTCAGAAATGTCCATAAAATTATAGAATAACTTTAACTGATACATATAGTTTTTAATTGTGTTTGCTGAACACTTTTGATTGTATAGATCGTTTGAAAATTGTTCAACTTCGACAATTTTATTAAAACCGTTATCTATCAAGATGTAAAACACACCATTTTGTCTCTGCACTCTTTGAACTTTCATGTATTCCTCCAGTCTAGATGATATACAGTGATTACAAAATATTGTTTATTGTAATCACCGTAGTTCAATACTATCTTATAATCGTTTTATTTGCAAACAAAAAGTAGCATTTATTATGCTACTAATGTCTAAAATCATAGTTAACTTGATTATGGAGGAAGGTATACAAATCAGAGATTTAGGGTTACCTTCAAATCCAATAGTGACGTACCTTCGGTTCATTATCGCTTGATATAAGACCCTTTTAAGCTCCGTTAAGTGTTATCAACATCATTTGTTAAGGTAACGGTAGAAAGGTTCTGTGAATCGTTTTTCACGTCCTCCAAGTAAGCTATTAATAATGCTTTAAGACTTCTTGTGTTTTCTAAAATATCTTCTTGATCAAACAAAGCTTTATATTTATTAGATTCAGTTAATTCTCCAAGTTGTTCCCCTAATAGTTTTAACGATGATAAAAATGTATTCATCATATAAAAACTATGGATAATTATAAACAAATCGTCCTTATTTTGACTTTTATTGTTATTAAACCCATCTTGAATTGCCACTATTATGTTTCTTAACTTTTCATTCTTATAATAGAAATTTCTACTAAGTCCAGATTCCTTAGCAATTGCAGTAAAAGTTATCTTCTTGTTTTCAACTATCATCTGCTCTAAGGTAGATATTGCAAGCTCAAAAGCAGCTTTAGACTTGCGCTTGTTTTTCTCGTTAATCTTAGAATATTTTTTATCCATTTTTTTCTACCAACTATCATAGTTTTCTGTATATCTGTTGCTCTTCAATTGATATTATATCATGTAAGAATAATTATATATAAATGGGAAGAATATATTTGTACTTTCTATTTAGTAATAAACCCAACGCATAATATTATTGTTTTATTCTGGGAGCAGTGTAATTCGTTATAAGAACTTCAACTGTTTTATTCATTTTATCTTTAATTTGGTAGTTTGAATTTTGATAACTGCTTTCAATATAATTAATATTAAAACGATTATAAGTACACCAACTCACCAAAGAATCATGAAGTTTATTTTTATGTTCTATAACATTAGACAATGCAAACTTTATCCCTTTAATGTCCAATTGCTTAAGATAATCTAATAAGTCGTTTTCATCTTTACTTGTCCATCCATTTGACTCATTATAACTAGCTGTTCCTAATATATATGGAGGGTCACAGTATACAAAACTGTTTTCATCTAAATCTAATAAAACTGATCTAAAGTCATCACTATGAAATGAAATATCAATTTCACTTAATCTTCTAATATATGCCTTCATGTTTTTTCTCATAGAGTTATTGAAATCACGTTTTCCAACTGGCATGTTAAATTTGTTGCTCTTGTTGAATCTAATTTGATTATTAAATCCATAGATGATTAAAACAATAAGAAGGAAATCTTTTCGCTCACTATTTCTAACTAAATCATTGTAGTCTTTTCTAAGTATTAGGTAGTTATTTTTGTTATATTTACCTAAGCCTGAGGAACTATCACTCCCATAAAACTTATATCCGTTTTCAATTGAACTACTAAGCCCATATTGATTTATAATGCTTTCAATTTTGTCAAGAATATATATCTCTGTTCTTTTTTTAAATAGATTATGAATCCTAATAACTTGTTTGTTTTTATCGTTCGAGATGACTTTTTTTGCAATTGCATTTACACCTACATTATTTCCACCTGTAAACATATCGACAAAAGTTGATATATTTTTTGGAAAGAAAGAAGATAATTGCTTAATCAATTTATATTTACCTCCAGTATAATTTAAGGGAGATTTAACATACTCAGGACTAGTCTTTGAGACAATATGAGTTCCATCAACTTTGCCTATTTCACATAAATAAACTCTTTCCTTGTGATTTAGATACGAACTTTTTCCAGTTGTAAATTGGTTAAAATCCGTCTCAAACACTTTCACTTTTCCTCTACTTGCAAGAGTATTTAGGATGTCATGTTCCGTAAGTTTTGCCTGTGATCTACTTGCGCCTTTTGAACCCATATCATTATAACTAACTAAAATGAATTTGGCATCTATATCTCTGATTAATTTTCGAAACTCATTGGGAGCTGACGTTTTGCAGTATTTGCTTTTTATATGAGTCCTATCCATTTTCTTCGCAACGCCAAATACATCTGGCTTCTTCCATTCTGCTACATTTTCCAAAAGATGGTATGCATCTGAATACTGTCTAGAATTGTATGGTGGATCTATATAAACCACATCAGCGGAGATTTTTGTCACTAAGACATTAGCGTCAATATTGAAAACTAAGTTGTCAGAATTATTACTAGTGAAATCAGGAACATGTAATACTAGTGGTTTATGATCAATCTCAGTTCTCCTATATGCATCATAATGACCAACTGTGTTAGCAATTTTATCCATTGCGTAAATAAGTGATGTTATTAAAATTGCGTACTCTCTCTCATTGACCTTGTTTGTAGTATGTAAGACTTCAATTTTTTCTCTGATATCGCCTATTTTTTTCGAATTTTGGTTATTAAAATATGTGTTAGAGAAATTTTTTGAGAAATAATTTTCACTGCTCACTTCTATTCTATTAAAATCACTAATGATCGTCGTTAACTTAGTGTTATCAATTTTAGTATTATCAAACCAAGTTAAGTACGCATAGTAATTTGATTTCAAAATATCATTTATTATTACTTTTACTTCTTTTGACTCTATAGTTTTTGCCACTATTCCAGTTCCGCCAAAAACATCAGCAAAACTGCCAATATTTCCGCACTCAGATACAATAATATTCTTTATAAAGTTCCTTAATTTATATTTACTACCTAAATATCGTCTGTTATTAATTTCTATCATTATTTCCTCATTTCCATTTTGCGCATCTTAAGCATCTATTTTATTTTACATTAAAAAAGGAGCTAAGACAACTCCTTTTTATTCTATCATATTCATCCAACAATTAAACTCATTGTTAATATGTGTGCTCCATTCATCTGACGAAGAAATCTTGCTGACATTATTGACTGATTCAAACAGGTTTAACAACATTTTTCTGCTAAATCTCTTATTATCTTGTATTAATAATTTGAGTTTTACAAGTATAGAAATAAATTTCTGTAAAGATATCGGAACAATTTTCAACTTCTTCCCTTCATACTCATACTTACTAGAAGTCCAAAATGTGTTTAATGTATCTCTATGTATTGATGGAGCAATAAAAAGACAATAGCTTTCGATACCATGTTTGTCACTAAAATCTTTTAAGTGCCTCATTACAGGTTGTCCTTCATTATACCATTGATTCCTGCCGTTTAAAAGTGTAACTTCGCATAAAACATTAAAATCACTATAATAGCATTCTATGTCTCCTTTATCTCCAGAGGCGGTAAAAATAATGTTGTTATCACTGTCAGTCAAATAATTCGGCATTATTTCTATAGCATCATTCAATAGCATTAATCCCTTAGCTACCCAAAACTCTAATGCTATTGAGGGCTTCAACTCGAGTTTACGAATATTTGTCAAATTCTCAATTACAGTAGAGATTCCTTCTATAGATGTATTCTCTTCTTTATACTGTAAATTTAACAATCTCTTCCTAGTGATTTTCAGCGCCTTTGAATCTATAATCTGATCATCTAGTAATACTACTCCTAGCGCATTTGCTATACTAACTACATCTTTTTTTATCACTGTGATATTTTCATCAATTTCACTTGGTATTTCTGGTTTACTATAATCACACAAATAGTCTAAATACGCTTGTTCGCTCTGATAATTATCGCTTGAACCATCGAATTCCGAAAGCACATAATCAATCATATATTTTTGACGTTTATTCAAATCTAAATAGAACCCTCCACCACGAGTTATAATCAAATCGGTAAGCAAAAAGTATCTAATAACGTTGTCTGAATAATCTCTTACATTATTTAAACTATAATTAGAATAATGTTGTAGTTCTTGATGTAGAACTTCCTCGAAAAAATCAGCTTTGTTCAGTTTATTATCAATGTCACTAATCCTATTTCTAAATCGAATTATCTTTCCTGCGACTTCATCTATATTAGAGAAGTCATTCAGTGATAAAGCAAATATAGAAAACTCATATTTAGTAATTCCTATTGGGCGTAAATTAAGTTCAGTACAAAGTGTGTTTACTTTATCTATTAAATGAATAAATGCAACAAATGGTCTGATATTAGAATTGTGTTTCAATTTTTTAGAACAAGGATTGGGAAATTGCCACTTTAAGCTCCACCTCATAAACAACTCATCAAAAACATACTCTCCATCTAATAACATTTTCCCTTGTTCAGTAATAATTATGTTTCCGTGTACATCTACAATTGCCAATCCAAACTCCTTTAATGGCGAGATAGAAGTTCTACCTCTCATCGACGGACTCTCATAGTTTTTTTCTTCAAATATATTCTTTGCTTGTTCATAAGTCATTTTCATATTAGGATTTAAGAGAATTTTTAAACTCTCATCAGTGAGACCAACTTTATTTGGTACATAGTTTCTATCTTTAATCAGTAAAATTTGAAACTTTTCCTGATTTTCAGGACTCCATTCAAGACCGTCTATCTGCCTAAGAGACCTCAAAAAGTCAATCAGTCTATTTGGGTTTCTTAGTGTTGTACTAATCGAAATTAATTGCATTATTATCACTTTCCTTTTAATTGTATTTTTCTAAGATGAGATCAAAGATATTTTAGTGGAACAGCAGTGAATATTACAAAATAAAAACATGGTAAACACATTACACCTCTTTTAAATATTGTTGAAATAGTATATAGTCTATATTTTGAAATTATTAAGATTTCTAATATAGAATTCAACTAATTATAACACTTTGAGCGGTTATTAAAAAGGTCATATAACTTCTATACTCGTTTTTAAAAATAATTCATTTCTGTTATCAAAATCTCTCTAGAGATTTTAAATTTTTATCTTCATTTACTCATAGAAGTATTTTTTTTATAGTAACGTATAATTAATATATATCACTTCTTTTCAGTAGTAATAATCTGTACTTTCAAGTTATTGAGAATAAAAAAAAGCTACTAAAATAGCCTCATTATATATAGTCAATTTGTCTCATAATCTGTAGAATAGAATATTATTGGAAACATTTTGGAAGCAAAAAATAGAGGTGACAAATAAGAGATAAATGTATACCTCCAAATACTAAGGAAAAACGAATATTATTGTAAGTCCATGTTTGAAGTCCTGTGTTTGGTAAAGATTGTAATATAAACCAAACACAATAAATACTTTGTGTTTTAGGGTGTGTATAATACTAGTATTACTTGGTTTAGCATACAATCTCCTCTCATTTATTCACCGGTGTAGTCATATATTACTATTTGCACATGTTAATGTAAATTGGAGATAATGGTTCTTTGTTTGTCTAATTTTCGAAACTTTTTAGATTTTATTTCCATATTGAATACAAATACGCAGTGAAGTGATTCGAAATTGTGTCTTTTATAAAATGACAATAAAAAAGAAAACTTATTTAGTTTTCATTTTTACTGTTATTCCGTCCTTAAAGAACTCTTTACAAGCTATAACATCATCCAAAGTAATATCATTAATAATGTTTATTACATTGAACAGGTCACTTCCTGCTAATTTAAATGATGTAAACTCATTCGCAATTCCTTCAGGATAATTTAATAGTTTTAGCATACTTCCATAAAATTTATTTTTCATATGTACAAATTGTTCTTTATCAATTTCAGATTCTAATAACTCATTAAGTCTAGTTATAAGTTTATCAGGGTTAGCAGTGTCTCCACCTATAATAACAACTGAGTAATCTGGTTCAATATAAGCAATACTACCAAAAGTATAGTTAATTAGTTCTTCTTCGAATAGTAATTCATAGCTTCTCGAACTTCTACCAAACAAAATATCAAGGTAAACCATCATGCTTAACCTATATTTCTCGTAATCACCTTTATATATTTCAGGTCCAGCTTTAAAAGCCAATAATCCTTTTTCAAATACATTTTCTTCAATAAGAGTAGATTCTTTTCTGTTGATTTTTGCCTCATATGGAATGTTTCTAATATATTCTTTTAAATGATCAAAGTTTTTAGGTAATTGATTTTCTCTGATAATACCCATTACTTCTTCAGGGTCAATATTACCAACAACAACTACAATCATATTAGATGGATGATAAAAATAACTGTGTGCTTCAAGTAAAACATCAGCATCAATATCTTTAATCGTCTCTACTGTTCCACCTATATCATCTTTTAAGGGGTGTTCAGCAAATAGATTATTCATTCCTTCTAACATTATCTTAACATCAGGATTATCACTATACATTTGTAATTCCTCAGTGATAATACCTCTTTCTTTGTCAACTGATTCTTTAGTAAAATATGGTTCCTGAACAAAATCTAGTAACAAGTTTAAATTGTCTTCCACTTTCGAAGTACATGAGAACAGATAAGATGTCTTATCATACGTTGTAAACGCATTTACATTAGCACCGTTCGCAGCAAACTTCTCAGATACATCTCCATCTTTTTTTGAAAACAACTGATGTTCCAAGAAATGAGCAATCCCCTTAGGAATTTCCTTTTCTCCAATTAAAACATCTATTGAACCAAAGTTAGTTGTAAATGTTGCATATGTTTTATTAAATCCATATTTTGGCATTAAATATACATTTAATCCATTTGATAATTTTTCATGATAAACAGACTCTTTTAGGTCTGGGTAGTTTATTTTTTCCATACATCCTCCTCATTAGATAAGGCGTATACAATTTCTAAATCAATAGTAGCCGCTGATGCCATAATTTCTTCTTTTGTAACCGCATTAATTGCCTTAGTAATATTTTCTAGATTAAATACTTTTCCTACTTGATGATACACATAAACTCTTCCGCCTAGAGCTGCTTGACGGTCCATTGATTCTAAAAGATCATTAATTAGTACTCTTTTAGCATTTATCAATAATGAGTCCTCAAATTTACCTTGTTTTAAAAGTTCAATTTGTTCTAAAATTAAGTCTTTTGCTTTAATTAAATTTGAGTCATTAACACCTGAAGTTATATACATAGCTCCATTAAAAGGTGAATAACTAGAATTAGCATAATAACATAATGCATGCTTTTCTCTTAACTCTTCAAATAATAAATTATTAGGAGCTGATCCTAGAATAGAATTTGCTAATACCATTGAGTAATATTGGTCATTATCGTGAGTTATGCTCGTTCTAAAGCCTAGATTTAACTTTGCCTGATTAAGTTTCATTGTTTCTGTTATGTACCTAACAGGCTTAGCCTTCTTCGGTACATCTAATACATTAATCTTATAGTTATTACCCAAAGGCAAATCATTTAGAAAATCAGTGTTTTCAAAATCACCAGTTAAAACAACTTCTACTGAATCCTCATTAATCATTCTCATGTATTCTGAATAAATAACTTTACCATCTATTTTTTTCAGATCTTCAAGGTACCCAATTGCGCTAATACCAAATTCTTCATCTTTGTACATTTGAACTTTCATTTCTCTGAACGCATACTCTGACTTATCATCTTTAATTGATTCAAAATATTCTTTTAGTAATCTTTTTTCCTCAAGTACAGAACTTTTTCTAAATGAGTTATTTGATATATTTGGATTATAGATAACTTCTTTTAAGAAATCTATAATTTCACCTAGTATTGGTTTACTCATATATGAATCTGAAACAAATGAGATTGAAATAGATATTACACTAGATAACCCTAGTTTACTCATCGAAAAACCAATTGAAGCATCATATTGTTTTTCCATAAATAAATTGATTTTTCTTTTACTGTCGTACTTTGCCGAACCTGAGTAAAGTAAAGAGGGCAGTAATACTCTTGATGTTACACGTGATTTATCTATAGGTGATGCAAATCTAATTGATATTGTATTTGTTTTAAATTTATCAGTCTTCACAAAGTGTGTGTGAAGATGATCGTCGTAGTTATATTCCATAAATACCTCCTATTTAAGAAAGGACTCGAAATGAGTCCTTTTATTGATAATAATTTCTTTCATCTAAAACATATAATAGTGGGATTACTTCAAACTGATCTTCAGCCACTACTAAACTTTTAAACTTGTTATGTAATCTACTAGCTTTTTTAGTTGGATTACCTGGTTTCAATATTCTTGTCTCATCGACAAAATTTGGTAATAAAGCAAGAAAACGATGTATTTTACCAATTATATCCTTTGCAGGAATTAATGATGGTAGTTCACTTTCTTCAAAATATACATGCACAAAATCAATGTGTTTAGGGAATATTGTCGGACTATTAATATCCCATCTAACACTTAAAGCTAGTTCATCAGTCATATAGTTTCTTAAAACTATATACGGATTAACTTCTACTTCACCATTAAAATACTCGCTTAATACATTTACATTATCTTGATAAGAACATATCTCATAAAGCTTTTTAGATTCTACTAAAACTCTTCTTCTAATTTTAGTGATTTCTTCAACTGAAATTGTTCTATCTCTATAATCAAGTATCTTATTAAATACTTCTTTTTTGTTAAACGATTCAATATCATCATTTAGTTCATGAAAATAGTATAAATTAAATTTTTTAGTAAATTTATGAACTATGTTCAATATTTCATTCAAATAATAATCAGAAACAATAAGTGGAAACTCTACAAATAAATTAAGATTCGTATAAGATGCACCCAATGTATAAATATCTGGAATAACATTGTGTTTTACAAACACAAAATTTGCTTTATTTTCTAGTTTCTTATTAAAGTACTTAAAAGCAATGTATTTTTCATGTTGAGAATAAGCAAAATTGTCCTCATCGAAAAACTCATATACATGTTTTATATTGATGTTACTCTTTCTATCCTTAAAAAAATGTAGTCTTATATTCATAAATTCACCTCTTAGTAGTAAATAATTGTCTCATTGATTGGTTTCTTTGTAATATCCGGTAACTCATATTCTATATCCTTTTCTCCAACTGCTAGAATTAGATAAGGTGCTTCATAATCTGGTCTTTCCAAAATATTATGTAAGAACTTCATATTTTGTGGAGTATATGTTACTGAGTTTAGCCCAACTAAATGTAAAGCACTTATTAACATTCCCGAAGCTATACCAGTACTCTTTGATGCGTAATAGGTCATTTTACCTTCTTTAGTTACTTTATGGTAAAAGATACAAATCAAATACTGGGCTTCTGTTAAAAAAGGCTTTCTAGTATCTACCTTCAGATGTTCAAGTTCTTGATGCCATTCACCCAATGATTCTTTCTCATAAAACTTTCGTTCTTCATTTTCTGAAGATTGTCTTATCTTTTGTTTAATTAAATCATCACTAACTACACAAAAGGTCCATGGCTGTTGATTAGCTCCGCTAGGAGCCCTAAGCGCTACTTTAATACAGTTATCTATAGTTTCCTTCAAGACTGCTTTCTGAGTAAATTTACGATATGTCCTCTTCGTTTTAAATTTGTCAGCAAGCGTTTTTGATAGTAGATTCATAGTAACCTCGTTTCTCCATATTATAGCATTTTCACAAGTAAAATAACAACGGGAGATACTTTATAATGCGTTTTCATTTATTAATGAAGAATATGGGGTAAAATATGATGGGTGATACTATGATATTAAAAACAATGAATGAAATTAACAGCACTACAAACAAAGATTTTTCTATAATTATAGCGAAATCTCACGGATGTGGCGTTTGTGATATCGCAAAAATGCAACTTAAGACAATCCTAAAGGATTATGATCTTCCTCTATATGAAGTTTATATAGATGATACCCCTGAATATAGAGGTAATCATCTAGTTTTTACAGTACCTACAGTATTAATCTTTTCTCATAATAAAGAACTATTACGAGAATCCAGATTTATTAATCTTAATAAAATTGAAAGAATAATAAAACTAAACTTTGAATAAAGTTTAGTTTTTTAATGTATTTAGTTCATCCTCAGTTAACTCTCTGTATTCTCCAGGTAATAAAGAGTCATCAAGTTTCAATCCATTAACGCTTACGCGGTGAAGCTCTGTGATAAGATTTCCTACTGATTTAAACATCTTTTTGACCTGATGATATTTACCCTCATATATCGTAAGTAAACAGTTATATTTATCGATAATTTCTAACTCTGCTGGTTTCGTTAAATAATCGTTTATTTCAACTCCCTTTAGAAACTTATCTATATATTCTTCTTTTAACTCATTCATAAGTGTGCACTTATAAGTTTTAGCTTTATTTTTAGAAGGTGTAATTATATGATAAGTCAATGGACCGTCATTAGTAAGAACTAATAAGCCTGTAGTATCTAAATCTAATCTTCCTATTGGATGTAGATCAAAATGATCATATCCCTCTAACAAGTCAATGACTGTTTTGTAATGTCTATCACTTGATGCAGATATAACATCTTTAGGCTTATTCAGCATCAAATAGACGAACTCCTTGTAAATAGCCGGAACTCCATCTACTTCAACTTCATTTTCAACTCTTAGATTGAGATTTGTGACTACTTCACCTTTGTAAGTTACTCTTCTCGCTTTTATTATCTTTCTGGTTATCGCTCTTGAACCGTGCCCACATTTGGCTAAGTATTTATCTAATCTCATTAAAATTCACCCATCTCAAAAGTTTGCTCTATATTCCTTTGACCCCTGACAATGCGTCTTTCGGAGTAGTAACAATTACTCACTTTTTCTAATCTAATCATCAAGCACCTCATATACTAATTCAAACGGTTTTAGATTTTTAACTAATTTATCGGTTTTGTTAAATGTGACAACTATTTTTGAATCACCTGATATCTTAAGAGCGGATATATCTGATTCATTTAACTCATAACTGTATCCTAAAAAGTTATTATGTTCTTTCCTGAACTTAATCATTTCTCTAATGTAGTTTACATAATCTATGTTTTCAAGATATGATTCCCAGTCTAATGCATTAATTTCATCTGGCGCACAATATGTGTTTCTGACACCTTTTTTTGTTCTAAAGAATTCTTGACCTGCATGGATAAACAATATCCCAGGTGCTAATATAAGCAAGGTAGTAATAAGTTTATGTTTAGCCTTATCCTTAACAAAATCGAACAAAGTTTCATCATCATGGCACTCTACATAGTTAACAGATTTACTTAGTGGTAATATATTTTCAACAAACAAATCTAAAAGATGTAATCTTTTAAGATTATCTCTAAAATAATCATTAAACATACCAATTCTTGGCATTAGTTCATGATTTTTAATTGTAGCAAGTTCTCCATCATAAAGAGTAGGCATTTCCCATCCTTCTCCGTATAACATTAACCCAGGAGATAATTCATCCATAATTCCACGGATATCATTCATTGTTTTCACATCATGGATACCCATTAAATCAATTCTAAAGCCGTCAACACCATAATATGTTATCCATCTCTTGATTGTATCTTTAATGAACCTTCTAGACATGTATCTTGAAGACTCTATATCATTCCCACAAAATGACCCATTAGATAATTCATCGTCCTTATATCTAAAATAATATCCAGGGACAATTTTCTCGAATGAATGTGCTTGCATATTAAAAACATGATTAAAGACCATGTCTACATTAACCTTTAGGCCTGCTTTATGTATACTATCAATCAGTTCTTTTATCTCATCAATTTTTGAATAATGATGTTTACCTGATGCATACCAACCTTCTGGTATATTACAGTTTACCGGATCATAGCCCCAATTATAAAAATCTGCACTTCCTTCAACTACTGACCCAAAATCATAAATGGGTTGTAATTGAATATGAGTTACTCCTAAATCTTTGATATAACTTAATGAATCTGACTCTATAAGTCCTAAATACTTCCCGTTATGTGAAATATCCTTAGTTTGCGTATAATCTCTTATATGCAATTCATATATTATAGCGTCCTGAGGATCAATTTCCTCTCTTTCAATAGAAACTTCTTCCAAATTGTATACAACACTATGTTTAGAGTTATCAATATTACTGATATTGTAAGGGTCAGTTGTCTCAACCCAAACACCATGTCTCTTAACTAAGTACATGTATCTAGTATCAGTTAAGTCTCTTGGTATTTCAATAGAGTAAACACCAACTGACCGCTTCATTCTTCTTATTTTATCGCGGTCTATCAGGAATAAGCATACGTCCTCAGCAGTAGGTGCCCAAACTACAAATTCAGTCTTCTTGTTTATTACTCTTGAGCCAAGAAAACCGTCATACTTATATCTCTCGTCAAATTCCTTAGTTCGAACCACAATTGATAAATCTATTTGAATATCAAACCCATTATTTACCTTTAAATTATAAGAATGACCAAATGTGTAGTCTACCTCGTATTTGTACACACCATTGGCTTTTTCAAGAAATAATAAATTAACTTTTTCATTTTCTCGGTACAAAACTATATTAAACAGTTCTCCTTCATGAAACTCCTTCGACGTTTCAACTACCAATATATTCATTTTCTCTAGGTACGCCTTAATCATGAAATCACCTCTAACCAAAATTTCTATCAAATTATATTTTTAATTACTACTCCATATAGTGATATAGTACAACTATATTTTACATCTGTAATGTAAATTAATCAATGCAAAAAAAAAACAGGAAACCTGTTTTTTTAGTTACTCCATAATCCATGTAAATTACAATATTCTCTAGCAAGTACATTTTTCCCTTTTTCAGTTTTAAAATGTGCTTTCGGCTTATCTAGTGGAGTTAACTCAACTCTACTAATATATTTACCATCTATTATCAACTCAATAAATTGTATAAAATGTCCCTCTGTCATTGGATGTTCAACTTCTTTTCCAACAGTAACAACATACCCATCTTCAACTTCTTCAACGAAAGGTACATGTTTTTCACCAGCTGCATCAGCAGTTTTCGGAACCAAGTGATCCATTTTGTCGCCACAACAAATAATAGACACACCACTCGCTTCAATAAATTCGATTGTATTTCCACAATGCTTACATTTAAAGATTTCAACGCTTCTTTTCATAATGCCCTCCTAATAGTTTGTTGGATGAATAAAGAAATATGGCTTTGGATGTGCACATACTGGACACATTTCCAATGCTTTTTTCCCAAAGTGTAGATGTCCACACTTTTTACATTCCCAAACAGAATCTTCATCTTTTTCAAATACTTGTGAATTTCTAACATTTTCAAGTAATTTTAGATATCTATTCTCATGTTCATTTTCAATCTTAGCAACTGATCTAAATAAGAAAGCTAGTTTTTTAAAACCTTCAGCTTCAGCATCATCTGCAAAGTTTTGATACATTTCAGTCCATTCATAGTGTTCTCCAGCAGCAGCATCTATCAAGTTTGCTTCAGTAGTCGGAATACCGTCATGTAGTTGTTCAAACCACAATTTTGCATGTTGCTTCTCATTATTAGCAGTAATTTCGAATAAATCAGCAATTTGTTGATACCCTTCTTTTCTTGCCTTAGATGCATAATAAGTATACTTGTTACGTGCTTGGCTTTCACCAGAAAACGCATCCTGTAAGTTCTTCTCAGTCTTAGTTCCTTTATAGTTCATAAATACCTCCCCTTTATTTGTTACTTAATTATATAATAGTTTTATGATATAAACAAATCGAAAAAAAAGCATAAAAAAAGAGACACTTGGCGGGTGTCTCTCTTCGACAGTGTAAAAGGGTATTAAAAGAAATAAAACTACACTATCCTATGAACTGTATATTCAAAGTAGAATATGACTTAGTATACTTATTAAATATGAAGAAAATATGAAGAGCACCTACCTTAAAGGTAAGTGCTCAGTTTTAATAATCTTTTTTTATGTAGTTTTTAATCAGTTGTAACTGTTACTTTTTTAAATACTTAATAGAACTACTTTTTAGTTTTCTTTTTAAAGATAGAATCTTTTTTCTCCAAAATTAGAAATACCATAATAATTCCTATAAATAACCAAATAAATGTCATATATAAACCCCAGTCTTCTGTAATTAATTAATTGTACTTTTCCTGTATCAAATAGTAACACATTTTAAGTCTAAATTAACAAAATTTCAAAATATTATTTCTTATGAAAAATAATCTTAATCTCAGTACCTTTATCACTACTAGTAAGTTCTATTTTACCGTTCAATTCTTCTACTAATAATTTTACAATATAAAGCCCTAATCCCGAACCTGTCTTATTTCTATGGGATTCAGAAGATATTCTGTAGTTTTTAGAAAATACATTACTTATATCAATATCGCTGATACCGATACCTTGGTCAATAATTGTTAGTTCTATATTCTCATTTGATTCAAGAGTAACTTTAACTTCAGTAAATTCATTTGAATAAAAATAACAATTCGAAAGGATATTTTGGATAATTCTTACAAAAGAATCATCATCTCCAGAAACAATTATGTTTTCCTCAATTTCAGTGACCAAACTAATGTTTTTAGTCATGTAAATTGATTCATATTTCTCTGTAATCTCATTAAGTAGTTTACTAAGTGAAATTGATGAAAAATTATTTTTGTATTCATTACTTAGGGATTCTACTAAATTATTAAGGAAATTTACTTCTTCAAGTAACTTGGCGATTGATGAATTATCTAACTTGATTCTATTATTTAGAGTTCCTTCAAAGAAAATACTTAATACAGTTAATGATGTTTTAAGATCATGAGTAATTGACTGTAGTTGATTGTCTTTTAACAGTCTTGAATTTATTAACTCGGTATACATTTCTCTAAACTCATCATACAGAGTTTGATATTCAGAGAACTTTAAATGAGATTCTATGAATCTTTTTTCTCTCACATTAAAGAGCATTTCCTCTAAATCGTTTAATATTATTGAAGTCTTCCTCTTTGAGTAAGTATAGAAGATAAAAATACTTATGATATATATTAATATGAACAATACATTTGTGACTAGAAACAGCCAATTAGTTAACTCAGAATGAAGTGACGATGAACTATCAATCAAAACGTAATCTGAGTTGTCACCTATGAAGTATTTTGAATAATTTGATCCTTCAAGTTCAGACTCAAATTCAATTACATTGTTAATAAAGTATTTTACAGCTGTATTATGAATATGACCGTAATGCTCAACATACTCAATTACGAACTGTAAATCATTCTCTTCTGAGATATGTTCTATGATTGTTACAAAAGCTAGTTCTTTTTGTTCTATTACTACTCTTTCATACACTACATTAATATAGGAAATCCCAATGTTCAGGATAATAAGTACAACTGCAAAGTATAAAGTAGTCCTTTGGATAATGTTTTTATTCAAAAACTCCTTAAAACTAATCATCAAACTCACCTACAAACATATAACCAAGACCATAAATAGTCTTTATATACTTAGGATTTTTGCTATCTTCATTAAGTTTTTTTCGAATATTCTTAATATAAACGTCTACAATACGGTCAAAAACCTCTATAGAGTTTCCAAAACAGTATTCAAGCAGTTGTTCTCTACTATAAATTTGACGCTTGTGTGTAGCCATATACATTAGAATTTTATATTCATTTGCAGTAAACTCGATATCATTACCTTTGAACATTGCCATGTTCGAGTTAAGCTGCAACACCAACTCTTCATTATAAAGTGATAACTTTTCAGGTGTTCCCTTACTTCTACTTAAGAAGTTCTTAATCTTAAGTAATAATTCCTCAGTAGAAAATGGTTTTATTAAATAATCATCTGCTCCAAGTTTTAAACCTGATAACTTATCATCAATATGAATTTTAGCAGTTAAGATTATTATATATACATCTGATTTATCTCTAACTAATCTGACAAAGTCTTCCCCACTCATGCTTGGTAGCATTAAGTCAGTTACTATCAGATCTATTTCATTGTCCTCAAAATATGTTAGTCCTTCTTCTGCAGAAATTGCAGAAAAGACGTTATAACCGTCTTGTTTACAATATAAAGTTATAAGTTCATTGATTTTTAAATTATCCTCAACGATTAACACATTAAACATGAAATCAGCTCCTCTTAAAAATATATCATAATTTTAAAAAAAGCCTAGCAAACGCCAGGCTTATCTTATTTGGTACCGGTGGCCGGACTCGAACCGGCACGGGTTTGACCCCATTGGATTTTGAATCCAACGTGTCTACCAATTCCACCACACCGGCAGAAAATGGTCATTAGACCACTTTAGAATGAATCGATATCTATTCTAACTCTTTTTCCATCTTTCGCCGCAGAAGCATATGCAATCGTTCTAACCGCATTAGCAACTCTTCCGCCCTTACCAATAACTCTTCCTAAGTCTTCTTGATTTACTAAAACTTGAAGTGTTGTCATATTATCTTCAACTGAAATAGTTTTAACAACTAAATCATCAGGATGAATCACTAGTGGAACAAATAAGTTTCTAACTAAAGTCTCAAATTTTTCCATATCATTTACCACTATTTAGATTGCTTTTGTTCATGGAATTTTTTCATAATTCCTTCTTTAGAGAACAGTGATCTAACTGTTGTTGTTGGTTGTGCACCTTTGCTTAACCAAGCTAAAACTTTTGCTTCGTTAATTTTAACAACCGCTGGTTGTCTAACTGCATCATAAGTTCCAACAATTTCAATAAATTTACCATCTCTTGGTGCGCGTGAATCTGCTGCAACTACACGGTAGAAAGGTTTTTTCTTTGCTCCGAATCTTTGTAATCTTAATTTAACTGCCATTTCATATTCCTCCTAGAAAATCTTTTACTTTGAAAGTATATCATAAAAAAAAGAAGTGTCAAGTAAATTTACTTAACACTTAGGTTTTCTTCGAAACTAAAGTTCTCTAAGTCCACAAATGAAGGTAATACTTTCTTCACTCCGTGCACCTTTTGTATCTGCTGCTTGTAACCTTCAAATCTCTTTGCATCGCAATAAGCAACTAAATATTTTCTTTTCCTTGATATATAGGTGATATTTGCAATGTTTTCTATTTCTGTTATTACCTTTTTATTGGTAAAGAACACAATAAACCCTTTTCTATCTACCATAAAAGCTCATCATCCTCCCATTCTTCTATTTGATCGTAAACATCGAACAAAGTTATGTCTGCTTCTCCAACAATTCGGAAAAGTCCTGAGTATAAACTCATAATAAAGTATAGCACGATTGTGATTACTAGTGTTATCAAAATGTATAGTAAATTGTTCAGTAAAGAGATACTATAATCCAAAGTTGATGCAAATAATAAATCTATTACGTATAGTAACCCAAATGTAACACCAGTTATGATTAATAGATACCCTAATCTTTTTACAAAGAAGTTTAGGTCAAACAAGGTAACAGTTTTAAGAACTACAAGATTAATAACAATAGTTGATAATAATCCAATGTGTGTAGCTATAACTGCTCCGTTTATTCCAAGATATATTGATAAAGCATATGTAGTAAATACCTTAACAAGTAATCCAAACAATATGCTATACCATAAGTAAGCTGACTTGTTAATGATATTAACCAGTCTACTAGTGATAATGAATAGCGGTATTAATATGACAATTGGTGCCGCGTACGTTAGTACACTATTATTAGAGAAAATAATTCCATAAACTTGATCTGAGAACATCATTAAATATGCAGCTAATGGTAATGTGAAATACAGAACATATTGTAATGACTTATTAATATTTTTATCTACACCAGAAAGATTATTAACACTAAAATCTGCTCCTACTCTTCCAATGTAAACACTAGCAATGATTGTTACAACCACTGAAAATAGTGCTAACAGGTAATATACATTAAACTGATATCTTGCGGTTTCAATAATCGCATCCATTTTCGGAGTGATGATTGATTGAAGCAAGTAAATATCAAATAACCTATATAGTGGTAGTGCAGCAAACATCATCATGTATGGTAGTGAGTATTTGAACAAATATATTAATAATTGCATTATTTTTACAGCTGAGTCTTTCGTCTCATAATCGTAAGAGTATTTTATATCAGTAATCAACTTATAAAAATGAAATCCAAAGTAACATAAAACTACACTTGAACTCGCCAATAACCCAATCGCAATTATATATACTAATGAACCAGCTGTCATTTTAGTAGATATACTGAAGAATATCGCCATTATTACACTTAATATAATTAGTCCACGGTATATAACATTACCTAAAATATAGTATTCTCCAAGTCTTGGTCTTAAAAAGGCTTTAAATATAGACAAGACTGCCGAGATTATAATTGAGATAGATAATAATTTATTAATTCGTATAATATCATCAATAATTGAATCATACCTAATAATTACATGGCTATTTCTTATAATAAAGAATCCACCAATACTTAGAATTACGGTGAAAATAAGTGATATAACAAACAATCTAATTTCTGCTTTGAAATCCTTTGCTTCATATGCTCTTGAGGCTAACTCCTTAAATCCAGAGGGAATACCCATTAGTACTATTCTAAAAACCACTATATACTGTAAAAATACTACCAGTAGTAGGATTAAAGTTTCATTTGTTAATATAAGCGCTAAGGGAAATATTAACACTAATCCAAGCACTCTTAAGATAACTGTAAGTATACTATTTACCAACATTAATTTTCTGTTTGATGTGTTTTCCATATTCTCACTCGCTTTCCCTTTATATTCTACCTTATAACTTTAAAATAATAAAGATTTTATTCTTGTAGTTTCCTTGTATTTACTTGTAATATTCTTTATAATTTAAAAGAAATGAGGAGATATCATGTACAAAAACTTAGTAATAATAAAAGAAGGTCACGAAACACTGAGAAAAGTTGCAGAACCAGTTACTCTACCTTTCTCTAAGGCTGACCAAGAAGTAATCACAAATATGATGAACCACCTTATAAAGTCGCAGGTTCCTGAAATTGCTGATGCTGAGGATATTCAACCTGGTGTAGGACTAGCTGCTCCTCAAATAAATGTATCCAAAAGAATGTTTTGTATAAGAACATACGATCATAATGATCGTTTATATAGTTATTCATTCATCAATCCTGAAATTATCGAAAAATCAGATGAGTTAATATACTTACCTGACGGGGAAGGGTGTCTTTCTGTTCCAAGAGAAACAACAGGAATTGTTCCAAGACATAATCTTATTAAGATTAAAACAAAATTATTTGATAGCGAAAAAAAAACACTAAGGTCAGTTACAATGCAGTTATCTGGTTATATGGCAATAATATTCCAACATGAATTTGACCATATTAATGGAATTCTATTCGTTGATAAACTTACAGAATCAATCCCAGAAAATGCAAAATCATTATTTGAAGAATAAAAGCATCCTCACGGATGCTTTTTTTATATTAAATTAAAATGTTTTAATGCCTTTGACAAACCATCGTTTTCTACATTAGCTGTAACATAGTCAGCATTTTCTTTTACATGTTCTGTTGCATTTCCCATCGCTACACCAATTCCAGCAGACATAATCATCTCTAAATCATTTGGTGCATCACCAAATGTAATGACATCATCCATCGAATATCCTAGTTTATCTGCTAGAAATCTTATCCCAGCATCTTTTGATATTTCCAGTGGTAAAACATCTGCACCATTTGTATGCCATGGTACAACTCTAAATTGACTATTTTGAGTTTGAATAAAATCTAACTCTTCTTTTTTTCCAAAAAAGTACAGTTGCATAATACCCTTAACGTCACAAATTTCAGATATTATAGGTAAATCTAGGTTTACAGATGCAAAGTCTAGTTCTATAGCTTCTGTAATTTTACTTATATATTCAAATTCCTTATTAAAACAGCCATGTATTAGATTAGATTCTTTCAAAGAGTCAATTAATTTATTGATATCTTTTTGATCAGGATGATATGTAAACACATCTTCTCCTTTGTAAACAACATGAAGTCCATTTAAAAATACAAAAGCATCAAAAAAGTGCATAATTGATTCCACTTTATTTAAGATAAAATTAGAACGGCCTGTAGCTATCGCAATTTCTACATTAGGATTTGCTTTCAATAGTTCCAAAGCTTCTATTGTAGACTGAGGAATATTATCATTTGCATTATCATATAGAGTTCCATCTATATCAAAAAACAGTAATTTTTTCATGTGTGCACCTCTTTTTCAGTATTAGACTAATTATAAACTATTATTCATTAATGTGGTAATTTTAAAATATATACTCTATAATGTAAGAAGGAAATGAAAGGATGGTATTTATGAAATTAAATAACAACGAATTAGGCTTGTTCGCCTTAGGTGGCCTTTCTGAAGTAGGTAAGAACTCATATTGCTTACAGTATAAAGATGAACTAATTATAATTGATTTTGGTGCATTATTCCCTGATGATACATTACTTGGTGTAGACCTTGTAATAAATGATATGGAATATCTTAAGAGAAACCAAGAAAAAATAGTGGGAGTATTCATAACTCACGGACATTTAGATCACATTGGTGGACTATCATATTTAACAGATAATGTTGATATACCAGTAATTTATGCAAACGGTCTTGCAGAAGGCTTAATCAGAAAACAAATAGGTGACAAAAGAACAAACAAATTAGTAAAAACATACAATGAGGATGATCACATTAAATCAAAATATTTTGATGTGACTTTTTATAGAACGAATCACTCTATTCCAGATTCATTCGCAATAGTAGTTAAAACACCAGTTGGAACAATAGTACATTCGGGAGACTTCAAGTTTGACTTCACACCAATTGGACCATTAACAAACTTCTCGAAAATGATGAAAATAGCTGACAAAGGTGTACTTTGCTTATTAAGTGATAGTACGAATGCTTTACAGCCAGGTTTTACAATGAGTGAGAAAAAAGTTGGTAATAGTATTAAAAACTTGTTCCACAATTTAGAAGGACGAGTTATAGTTGCTTCTTTTGCTTCAAATATTCACAGAGTAAAACAAATAATTGAAGCTAGTATTGAACATGGTAGAAAAGTGCTTATTTTCGGAAGAAGTATGGAGAATACCATTAAAGTTGGTAGAGAGATGGGATATATTAATGCTCCCAACGAAACCTTCGCTTCACCGAAATCAATTAAGAACTTAAAATTGGATGAAATAACAATATTATGTACTGGATCTCAAGGTGAACCACTTGCCGCATTAAGTAGAATTGCAGCTGGAACACATAACCATATAAGCATAATTCCTGGTGACACAGTAATTTTCTCATCAAGTCCAATCCCAGGAAACAAATATTACATTAACCAAACTATTAATAAGCTGTTTAAGCTAGGAGCTTCTGTTATAAAGAACAATCCATTAACAGATACTCATACATCGGGTCATGCTGCTAAAGGCGAGCAACAGTTATTATTATCACTATTAAGACCAACTCACTTCATGCCAATACATGGTGAATATCATATGTTACATCAACATGCGAAAACTGCTGTTGAATGTGGTGTTTTAGAAGAAAATTGTCATGTTCTTAAAAATGGTGAAGTTATAGCATTCAGTAAAAAAGGCGTAAGAAAAGCAGGAAAAGTACCTTCTGAGAGTGTCTTTGTTAAAGGTAGAAAAGTAAGTGACATTAGTAATGCAGTTTTAAGACAAAGAAAACAGATCAGTGAAAATGGAATCTTAACAGTAGTTCTTACTGTCAACAAGAAAAAGAAAGAAATTATTGGTAATCCGTTAATCGTTTCAAGAGGATTTATATATATGAAAGATAACGAAGAAATTACTACTAGAATAAAAAAACTTTCAAAAGAAATTGGTGTTTCTTACATTAAAGACGCTAAACAATTTAAGAAAGAGAAACTTGAGACAAACATTCAAGAAAGCATCTCAAACTTAATCTTTGAACTAACAGAAAGATCACCTTTAGTAATTCCAGTAATTAAAGTAGTTTAATATAAAACCATGATTCTAAAATCATGGTTTTTTTTATAGTAAAAACCCCACTACTATCCTTGAAAGGTAGAATGAGGCTTATTTAGTCATTATTTATTTGATTTCTAAAAGCTTTAAATACTAATCTAGTAATTTCAGCATCTTCAAGTGCATTGTGCTTTTGCTTATCTAGTACATATCCATAACTTTCGAAGCATTTGAACAATCCCATATCGTTTTTGAGATTATGATATGTCTTATAAAGCTGAAGTAAATTTACAAAACGTGTCCTAGGCATTGGATTTCTAAAACGATTAAATTTAGCGAAATCTTTTAAAGCTAAGTAATCATTTTTACCCCAAACATATATTTTGGGATCGTATTTATCAACTAATCGTTTAATTCTTTTGTTAAACTCTATTGCTGATAACCCTGCATCAACTTCTTCTTGCTTAATACTCAAAAATTTAATTGTTCTTTGAGTTATGTTAGGAAACTGAGTAGGTCGGATAAAGTCAAACATCGTTTCAACGACACCATTATCATCCTCTATAACAATTCCTGCTTGTATAATTTCCTGCTTAAAGGTTTTTGTTCTGTAATATGGATGCATTGACATTTCTAGATCCAGGAACATTCTATAACCTTTAACATTTAAGAATTCATCTATTTGGTTTTTAACTTTATTAATATCATAATAGACTAGTTGCTCACGATGAGTTTGCTTGTATATTTTCAAGAAATGATCTACTCTATATGCTTTGTAGTTGTTTACGATTTTTGAGTCGTCTCCCACTATTAAAGTTACAAATCTTCCTTCTTGTAAGTATTTACTATACTTTTTCATCAGATTACGTTGTAAATAGAAATATTTCACTCTATTTCCTATAATCATAGAAAATAATCTATTTTCTGTATCAAATTGTTTTATTGGTCCAACTATTTTCATTTAATCACTTCTTTCGACTTTTTGTATTATATCATAGAGCAAGGCAAAAGAAAAAGGAGTTTCCTCCTTATTCTACCCATACCTCTACTAAGTCGCCATTAGCAGACTCTACATCGACCAGTTTTCCGAATGCTCCATCTTCAGCTAATTGTAGAATTTTATCTAAATCGATTCCTAATTCCTCGAAATCTACACCATTAATATTTGAATTTTTCATAATTCCTTTTCCTGCAGTTAGAGCAACCTTAGCAAGTGATAATGGAATTTGTACGTTAACTTTATCCCCTGATGCAGATAATACTCTTACCCTAAACATTGTGAATGGACCTTTTTTCTGTGGTGCAGGTGCAATTGAAGTATTTTCAACAGTAGACAATAATTTATCAGCCTCAGTAGCACTAATTTTACCATCTTGTAGCATTTGTAATATTTTTATTCTCTCTTGACTCATAATAGCCTCCTATTTTTTTAGCAGTTCTGCTGCTTCAGCAGGTGTTAACTCACCTGAATCAATTTTTGCTAATATATCCATATTATTGTTTTTAACATCGTATCCTAAAGCTTTAATAACTTCATCCAAGTTTTTTTTAACAGTTGGGTAAGAGATACTCATCTCTTTCTCAATTTGTTTAATATTCCCTCTGTTTTTTAAAAACACTTCGATAAAGTATAAATGCTCCTTTTTTAAGTAACTAAATTTTGAAAGATAAAATTCTCCATTAATTGTTGTATGACATCCATCACATTCCAGTGTAGTAACATGTAGCATATCTCCACAAACTGGGCAGTTCCCTATGATTTGATTTTTCATTTTGCCTCCTATATTATTTTAACGTCTACATTAACATCAGTTGATTCGACTTTTACAACTAATCCATGAGACGCATTTAAGATTTCTAGTAATTGTTCTTTTGTAATTTTATAATCACTGTATTCAGATATTTTATTTGCAATCAACCCTGAAAATGCTTTTACAAAGATTAATGGGAAGGGTAACGATGTAAATATTCCTGCCCAAAATGATGCTATAGGTTGATCTTTAATTTCAATATCCACTTTTATAAAGTTTGCTTTGCTATTTCTAACTTCTATTTCTCTTTCTTTCATCGTCTAACTCCTTAATTTAATTAATTGAAACATTAACAAAATCAATTTACAAATTAATTATATTGATAATTAGAGTATTTGTCAAGAAAAAAGAGGAATTATTTCCCCTTTAGTGTATTCAGTATATTTTCAGCCAACGATTTAGAAATACCTATGTTAATTAAATCTTGGATAGATGCTTCTTTTATTTCCTTTATAGAAGCAAATTTCTTAAATAGTAATTGTCTCCTCTTAGGACCTAGTCCATCAATGTCATCAAGTATTGATGCAAAGGTTGATTTGTTTCTCAGAGTTCTATGAAAACTGATTGCGTAACGATGAACTTCTTCTTGAATTCTATTCAGTAATTTATAGACATTTGATCTCTTAGAGATCTTAATCTCTTCTAGTTTAGAATTTATAATAGAATCAGTAACATGTTTTGAATCTTTCTTCAGACCAATTATTGGTATGCTTAGCCCTAATGTATCAAGAATCTCTTTAGCTACTTTAACCTGTCCTTTTCCACCATCAACTATAATCAAGTCGGGTTTTTCAAGTTTATCCATAATAACTCTTAAATACCTGCGGTAGATAACTTCCTTCATTGTTCCATAATCATCTGGACCAATAACGGTTTTAACTTTATATTTTCTATAAAGTTTTTTATTGGGCTCACCATCAATGAATGTTACCATTCCGCTGACTGAGTCAGTCCCCATCAAATTGGAGTTATCAAAAGCTTCAATTTTGTCTATTTTACTTAAATTTAACAATTCCGCTAACTCCGCTGACGCAACAATAGTCCTATCTTTTTTTCTTTGGAATAAAAGAACCTGTTGTTCCATCATTTTCTCTGCGTTATTTATTGCCATATCGACAATTTTCTTTTTTTCTCCTCTTTGAGGCACAAAACACTTAACCCCAAGCAAGTCAGACAACAAATTATCTGTTACTTGAAGTAATATTTCCTTAGGTTTAGGTTTATTAAAGTTAGTATAGTACTGAGCAACATAATTTAAGAATGAATATACAGGTGAATCATACATCTCAACTGTATCTATATCTCTAGCAACTATCTTACCGTTTCTAAGATAAAAGATAGATATACTCATCAAATTATCTTTTGTAAAATAACCAAAGATATCTCTATCCTTAAAGTCACTGATTGTTATTTGTTGTTTTTCTACAGTTCTCTTAATATTAGCAATAAGCTCTCTATATTCAATCGCCTTTTCAAATTCCAAATCTTCACTCGCTTTATGCATTTTAAGTGTCATTTCTTTTACTTGATCTTTAATATCTCCGTTTAAAAACTTATATATACTGTCTCTCATAGTTATATATTGACTGTTATCAACATTCTTTATACATGGAGCTAGACATTGTCCAAGGTGAAAATACAAACATTCCTTCTTAGGCAATCGCACACACTTTCTTAGTGGATACAGCCTATTTAACAGTTTTACAGTCTCTTGAGCCGCATAAGCACTAGGAAATGGTCCAAAAACTTTACCATTCTTCTTTTTAGGATCTCTCGTAACTATTATCTTTGGATGTCTCTCATATGTTACCTGTATATAAGGATAACTTGAGTCATCATTCAATTTAATATTATATTTAGGTGAGTATTGTTTAATTAAATTCAATTCTAAAACTAATGCTTCTAACTCACTTGAAGTAACCACAAATTCAAAATCAAATATCTCAGATACCAGTAAAGTGGTTTTCACATCGTGGGCACCTTTAAAGTAAGAGTTAACTCTCTTTTTCAAATTCTTTGATTTTCCAACGTAAATTACATCCTCTACTTCATTTCTATAGAGATAACAACCAGGTACTTCTGGAAGGACATCTAATTTATCGCGAAAGTTTTCAACTCTCATTTTGCCTCCTAAAAGAAAAACCAATAAATTGGCTAATCTTGCAAGTATGGTGCATCAATAACAACTACACCTTCATCAGAAACTATTTCTAATTTATTTATAACATAAACTTCATTATCATTCGACACAAATACATCAGCTTTTAAAGTATCAACCGTCAATTCTTCAAAATAAATGTTTGTAAGATTCACAACACCTTGTATTGTATTTATACTTAATTTACTTCCATCATTCAACATATTATTAATATCATTTACTGTAATGTATGAATCAGTTGAAACAATTGTCAATAAATCATATTGTCCAGCAATTATAGTAATAGTACCTTCAGAAGAAATAATCTCTGATCTACTAGTTAATAGATTATATAAATGGATATCACCATAATGGTTCTTAACGTTAAATTCATCCGAGATAAATTTTAAAACATCAACATCACCATCAATTAAGTCAACATCTACTTTAGAAACAATTAACCCTTCTGGTATAGAAACTAATATAGAGGCTGTGTAAGTGTTTATGAAACCATCACTTACTTTATCTTGGAATGTATTGATGTATATCATGTTCTTTTCAAAATCAACATCATATGTGAAACCATCATTTAAGTTATATTTATGTGTAATTTGCAGTTCATTAGTTAAATTAGTAACAAACCTTATATCCACATCACCTATATTGGCAATAATAGTATATTCATCTCCAGATTCAATTTCGTGAGATAAATCTCTTTCATAAGTTTTAACAATATCTGATCTAGTATTAAAAGCTCCAAAAACATCACTATTAAAGTTAGATAGTAATATAAAAGATACTGACACTAACGTAATCGCAACCATTCCTAAGTTAATAAAAATATTACGTCCCATTTTTATTTGTCTCATCCATTGGAATAGAGATAATCTCTTAATCATTCTTGCTGTTGTCTTATTCTTCGGAGTTAATACTTTTAAATTCCATATTAAAATATTTTTAATAACTACAATTCCTACTTCAGCTAGTCCTAATACCAGTAAAAGTAGAATAGAATACGTCCCTAGTGCTAGTAAAATCACTAAGAAAGCATCTTTTATAACAAGCCCAGGTAATGCAGCAATAACAAAAGGGAATGTTACAAATGAAGCAAACCCGGTCAATGTTAAGAAAACTAACAATGGCACAAGCCAAGTTCCTACCAAAATATCAAAAACAAGTACAGAAACTGCTTTAAATAAATTAACTTTTTCATCTCTAGCAGATTCCCAAAGGTCTTCTCTAATGTCATATGAACTATATATACGCTTAGCGAGATCCTTTGGATCCCCTAAATCTTCAATTATTTCCAGAACTGTTTTATTTTCAAATCGCTTTCCTTCTTCAAATCGTAACTTGTAGTATTCAATAATATCATCAGCGATATCTTCATCTAATAATATGATTTCAGCTTCAAGTTGATGTAAATATTCTTTTTTAGTCACAAAATCACTCCTAACATAGTAAATTATACACTATCCACGATAATTATCAAACACAATTTTACCTGAATATATAATTTGATTTTAATTTTTTCCAGAAGAAAAGCGGATTATTCATCCACTTTTATTTTTCTTAATAATTCATCTATTTTATTACCATAATCCAAAGATTTATCGTACTCAAACTCTAAATTAGGTACTCTTCTAATCTGCATTCTTTTTGCGATCATAGATCTTATATAACCTTTTGACTTATTTAAAGCTTTTTGAACTGCATCTCTTTTTGGATCTTTACCCATTACCGTGTAAAAAACTGTAGCAACTGAAAGATCTTTTGGTACTTTAACATCAGTAACAGTCACAAACACAATAGCTTTATCTCTAAGTTCTTGTGAAATAATTACAGAGATTAATCGTTTCATTTCACTTTCTACTTTTTGAATATTCATCTATCTTTCTTCCTCAGCCATAATATAGCACTCAACTATATCTCCAACTTTAACATCGTTAAAGTTAGCAATAGTTAATCCACATTCATAACCACGTGCAACTTCTTTAGCATCGTCTTTAAAACGTTTAAGTGATGATAATTCACCAGTATATATAACTATACCATCTCTGATTAAACGAACAAGTGAACCTCTATAAACAACACCATCAGTAACATAACTTCCAGCAATTGTACCAATTTTAGACGCTTTGAAGATTTCTCTAATCTCAATTTGTCCTGTAATTTTTTCATAATAAACTGGTTCTAACATACCCGTTAAAGCTGCTTCTAATTCTTCAGTAACTTTATAGATAATGTTGTGTAAACGAATATCAACACCAACCTCAGCTGCAGCATTTCTAACTGTAGCAGTAGGACGAACGTTAAATCCAATAATGATTGCTCCACTTGCTAGTGCTAATGTAACATCAGTCTCAGTAATCGTACCAACACTACTTCTAACAACTTTTACTTTAATCCCTTCAACATCAATTGTTTTGATTTGACCAACTAATGCTTCTACAGATCCTTGAACATCAGCTTTAAGGATGATATTAAGTTCTTTAGTGTTACCACTTTTCATTTGTTCAAATAAATCATCTAATGTTGTAGCTTTAGAAATAGTTTTTGCATCTTTCCAAGCAGTATGTGCTCTCTCTTCAGCAACTCTTCTTGCAGTTTTCTCATCTGCAAAAATCATAAATCTGTCTCCAGCCATTGGAACTTCATTAAGTCCAGCAATTTCAACTGGTCTTGAAGGACCAGCTTCTTTGATACCTTTTCCTAAATCATCATTCATTACTCTAACTCTACCGTACGTATTACCAACAACGATAGAATCTCTAATTCTCATAGTCCCATTTTGCACTAACACAGTAGCAACTGGTCCAATATTTTTATCTAATTTAGCTTCAACAACAGTACCCATTGCAAGTCTATTGTAATTAGCTTTATAATCTTCAACTTCAGCTACTAATTGGATAGCTTCAAGTAATTCTTCAACACCAGTACCTTTTAAAGCACTTATTTCTAAGAACATAGTGTCTCCACCCCATTCTTCTGGGATTAAACCATGTTCAGTTAATTCTTGTTTAACTCTATCAGGATTCGATGTTGGCTTGTCAATTTTATTAACAGCAACAATAATTGGAACTCCTGCAGATTTTGCATGATCGATAGCTTCTCTTGTTTGAGGCATTACCCCATCATCAGCAGCTACTACAATAATTACGATATCCGTAACTTGAGCACCACGAGAACGCATCTCAGTAAACGCAGCATGACCTGGTGTATCCAGGAATGTTATATGTCCACCATTCTTCTCAACTTGGTATGCACCAATATGTTGAGTGATTCCACCAAATTCACCTGTTACAACTCTTGAAGAACGAATTGCGTCTAATAAAGTCGTTTTACCATGATCAACATGCCCCATGATTGTAACGATTGGTGGTCTAGTTGTTAAATTTTTCTCATCTTCTTCAATTTTAAATTCATCGTATCTTAAAACGTCAGTAACAACTTCATCTTTGATTTCTACACCAAACTCTTCTAGAACTATTTCTAATGTTTCTCTATCAACAGATTGGTTTAAGTTGGCCATAACACCAAGCATCATAAGATTCTTTACAATGTCTGCTGATTTAAGACCTACAGCATCTGCAACTTCAGCTACAGACATATCTTCTTTGTAATATAATGTTTTTTCAGTAGCTTCTATAACTACTACAGGAGTGTTAACAACACGCTCCTCAGTCTTTTTAACTTTTTTCTTTCTATAATTGTTTCTCATTCAGTCACCTCTTCTAATAGTTTAAGTATAGCGTCTGCGAATCCTTTATCTTTGACTCCACAAACTACTCTATTATCTTTTCCAATAGCTTTTGATATTTCAGTTCTATCAAATAGTCTGATTAAAGCTATGTTTTGTGTATTACATTTTGTTGTTACTTTCTTTGTTGTATTTGGACCTGCATCACTAGCTAAGAAAACCACTTTCATTGATCTAAGACTATTAACAACTAGTTCTTCACCAGAAATTGTTTTTCTAGCTCTAGTTGCAAGTCCTAATAGATTAAGAACTTTTTGCAATTTCTAATAATCTTTCATAAATTTCATCATCAACTTCAGTATCAAATACTCTGTTAAGTACTTTTCTTTTCTTGGCTTTCTTTATTACTTGCTCATTCAACTTCATATAAGCGCCTCTTCCGTTTGCTTTCCCAGATTCATCAACAAACACTTCACCATCTTTTGTCTTAACAACTCTGATCAACTCTTCTTTATTTAATCTTTCATGAGTTACAAGACATTTTCTTAATGGAGTTTTATTCATTAATTATTATTCTTTCGAAATGCAAATCATCTTTAATGGCTTCACTTAATGGTTTAATATCAATTTTCCACCCAGTTGCTTGTACAGCTAGTCGTACATTTTGGCCTTTTTTCCCAATTGCTAATGACAAATACTCATCATCTACAATTGCGATTGCTTCTTTTGTTTTTGGGTTAATGATTGCTCCTACAGTGATTGCTGGTTGTAAACTATTCGCAACCAAATGTTTAGGATCATCATGCCATGCAAATACATCAATTTTTTCTCCGTTTAATCCACGGATGATTTCTTTAATTCTTGAACCACCTTGACCTAAACATGCTCCAATAGGATCAACGTTTGAATCAAAACTCATAACAGCTACTTTAGAACGGTCTCCAGCATCACGAGCAAGTCCCATGATTTCAACTGTACCATCTACAATTTCTGGAACTACTAATTCAAATACTCTTCTAACTAAGTTTCTATCTTTTCTAGATACAAATATTTTTGGTCTTTTCTTTTCTTGTTGTAATTCTACTTTTGTAATATAAACTTTTATTCTTTCACCAATACTAAAGTTATCTCCAGGTACTAATTCAGTAACCGGTAAGTTAGTAGTAGTATTTTTTTCTAAGTTTAATGTAATAAAGTTTTCATTTTTAGCTACTACAATAGCAGTAATTAATTCGTTTTCTAAGTTTTTATAGAAATTATAAGCCAATTCTTTCTCATAATCTTTTAATCCTTGATTTAGAATTTGCTTAGTTTGTGAAGCTGCTAATCTACCAAAATCTTTTGGAGTTATCTCAATATTAAGAATATCACCAATCTTTGCAGATTTTCTGATCTTTCTAGCTTCTTCAACTAAAATGAATTCAGCACTTATTCCATCTTCTGGAACATCTAACACAACTTGTTTTTGAGAATATAATAATATTTTGTTTTTCTCAACTTGAAACTCAACAACAACATTTTCAGCTTTGTTATATTGCTTTTTATAAGCAGATTCAAGTCCTTTTCTGAAGATTTCTAATAATCTATCTTCAGGAATTTCTTTTTCTATCGCTAACATTGCTAGCGCTCTAAAAAAATCTTTACTGATCACTTTTTCTTCCTCCTAAAATTTTATTGCCCATCTGATTGTAGCAATTTTATCATATGAGATTTCTAAGCCAGCAATTGTCAATACATCGCCATTTAAAGCTTCTAAATCTCCGTAAAATTCTTTTTCACCATTTATTTTTTCGTATAATTTGACAAATACGTATTTTCCTATTGATGTTTCAACATCTGCAAGGTGTCTAATCTTTCTTTCAGCACCCGGACTTGATACTTCTAACATGTACTCTCCCGCAATCAAATCTTCCGGTATTAACTCACATAAGAGTTTGTTTAATGCAACACATTGATTAATAGAAATTCCTTCTTTAGTATCTGCCATAACTCGGATAACATCACTGTTTCCTTGCTTTGTATTTTCTATATCAAAGAAGTCTAAACCTAAAGTGACACATGCTTCTAATACTATATCTTTAATTTTCTTCATTTTGCCTCCATAACAAAGGAGTGGATTGGCTCCACTCCGTGTTTTTATATGCAACTTATACTATCATAATCATACTACTTATGTCAAACATAAACTACGTGATTAAATCCAATAAAAACTATTGCTTATTCTCAAATTCAAGAGACACCCCATGTGCCAGGTCAATCATCCTCAAATCGACTGTTGGTAAAACCAACGGAGCTCTGCTGTCTGAGGTTAAATTAATTACCAATGATCTCATAAATGGATAAAGTGATGCTGAAAATATAGAGACAATCTGATTCTCATTTTCCAATATACTAACATCATTAATTTTGAATCCACCTAACATTTCAATATAGTTATCTTTTGAGTTTTGAAAGTCAATTTTCAAACTCAGCACTAACGAATATGTCATATTCCCAGAATCATAGTTACTACTCTTAATCGTAATTCTGATTTGCTCAACTACTTCATTTTCTATTCTCGAAAAATTAATTACTTGGATATTGTAACCTAACAAGTCAAATATTGGAGTTCTTTTTTGTCCTGACATATCATTCCTCCTTCGCTGTTTTCAATCGACAAGATTTCATTGTTCATTATCGTTTTATCTGAAATTATTACATTCGGCATGGATTGGTAACTACAAACAGTAAATTCAAAATTATTGTTTATGAACTCATCAAACGATACTTCAACTTTCTCAATTTTAGTTGTAATTGCACTGTGTACAATCTCTGTTGAGTAAATCTGATTCACTAGGTCATCGTTGTTGTTTATCAGATACATCAGCCTTGCAGTTGGTCCTGTTAGTTTATTTACATTTTGTTCCCATTTTTCAACTGTTTTTAATGAAACACCAAGTACGTTCGCAAAAACCTGTTGAGTATATCCCATTTTTTTTCTCAATGATTTAATATACTTTGTATCCACAATCTTTTTAAAGTTTGGCTTGTCCAGAATGATTTTTGTTGACGTTTTTTCGAGTTCACTCCAAAAGTTTTTTTCAAGCTTCTTCATTTTTATATCCCCTTTTATTTTGCTATTGTCGTTTCGTACAATGTTTTTAGATTCTTTTTTTGTGTAGTGGTCAAATCTTTTTTCTTTTTTTTATCGTACAAATGTAACAGATAAATCTTGTTTTCGAGTTTAACAACGTAAGCGATTAACCTGTACCCGCCCCTTTTTCCCTGGGTCTTCGGTTTTTTAAGTCTTATTTTTCTAATTCCACTTGATTCATTCCCATGAATCAAGTCTCCTAATAAAAACGGGGCGGTATCTGTATTGTTTTCAGATAGTATTAACATCATATCTTTAATCTCTAACTTCATCTTTCTCAAGTCATTTCTAACGCTAAAGGATAACTTAGATAGATAATCATCAAAGTCACCAGATGGTATTATAAACTCGAATTTAGAATCATCAATAGCGTTCACCTCCAACCCCTATTTAATAGGGTAATGAAATATTAACACTAAAACTTAAATCAGTCAACTACAACGATTACTTTGGTGCAAATAAAAATCTCCTTTTTATTGTTGAGTTATTTACAATCATACAACGTAGTATAGGAGATTATATATAGTATTTTATCACTTCAATTTATGCATTAAGATACTACCCGCTACAGAAAGGTTCAAAGATTCTATAGAATCAGTCTCAATACTTATCAGTTTAGTAGACTCTTTTATGTCCTCTGGAAGTCCAGATGATTCATTTCCTAAGATAAGTACAACTTTCTTAGGAACACTAAATTCAGTAGTTCCTGCCATGTCTGCTGCAAGTATCTCATAATCAGAATGTTTTTCAATTACTTCATTTAAATTCATTCTTTCAATATCAATATAGAAGATAGCTCCTTGAGAACCTCTCAAGACCTTATCACTAAATTCATCACATGAATTATGTGAAAGAATTACTTTTCTAAATCCAAATCCTAACGCACTTCTAAGTAGAGTACCTAGATTAATCGGATTAGCTACATCTAGTACTAATATCTTATTAGAATCAATATCAATATTAGGAAACTCACAAACACCAATTACACCCTGAGGTGTTTTTGTATTCGCTAATTTTTCAATGATATGTTCAGTTACTAATGTATTTTTATCAAATTTGTATTCTTCAGTCGATAATACTTCAACTAGTACTCCAGCTTTCATTGCTTCTTCTACTAAGTGAAATCCTTCAACCAAAAATAATCCAGTTGATAATCTATGTTTCTTATTCTGTAATTTAACTAATTCCTTAACTCTTTTATTAGTTAGAGAAGTTATCATAACTTAACCTCAAACCCCATTGATGGAAGATCTAAATCTGAATCAACTTTAATTATTGCAGCTTGAGTGTTTTCAACACACCAATCAACCATTGCTTCAAAGTCAATAAAGCCTTCTTCTCTTTCACATTTGTGTACTCTTGGTTTTGTTACAGGTTTTTGTGGAACGTAAACTGTACAACAATCTTCAAATGGTCTAATTGAAATCTTATAAGTATCGATTTTAATAGCTATATCAATTATTTCATTCTTATCCATTGAAATTAATGGTCTCAAGACCGGTAAATTCACAACATCATTTATTGAATTGATAGATTCAATTGTTTGAGATGCTACTTGACCTAGGTTATCACCTGTAACTAAACAGTTCAAACCAAGTTTAATAGCTAATCTTTCCGCAATTCTAAACATCATTCTTCTCATAATTGTAATTTTATACGAATCATTCACTTTATCAAGAATTGCCATATGCAAATCTTTGAAAGGAACGAAATGAACTTTAATTCCTTTGTTAGGAGCAAATTCAGCTAACTTCTTAGTTAAATCAACTACCTTTTGAGCTGACTCAACTGGTGTAAGTGGAGTTGATTCAAAATGAATCCCTTCAACTTCCATTCCTCTTTTCATTGTTAGGAACGCAGCAACAGGTGAATCAATACCACCTGACAGTAGTAACATTCCTTTTCCGGAAGTCCCTACTGGAAGCCCACCTAACCCACGGTGTCTATCAAAGTAAATGTATGTCGCTTGTTCTCTAACTTCAATTGTAAGAGTAACCTCAGGCTTTCTAACGTCCACCGTTAGGTTCTCAGTATTTATCAGTACATGTTTAGCTACAACTTGAGTAATTTCAGGTGAAGTCATATGGAATCTTTTATCACTTCTTTTTGTTTCTACTTTAAATGTTTTCTTCTCATCTATCTCAAGAGCTAACTCTAAAGCTCTTTTTTTAATGTCTTCAATGTCTTTAGTAGTCTCACTTACTAGACTATAAGAATATAAACCAAATACTTTATCTAACCTTTCAACAACTACTTCATAGTTAGTGTCTTTAAGTTCAATATACAATCTATCGTGAGTCTTGATATATTCAAGATCCAAATCATTTGTCTTGTCTTTAACCATTTGGTAAACCTTCGAAATGAAGTCTTTTTTGTTTTTACCTTTAAGCGTAAGCTCACCATATCTTATAAGGACTTTTGTATACATAATAATTCCTCCCCTGAATCAATTCTTCTATTTTTTTAGTTTTCTCTTCTAATTTTAGCATTTATAATATATATTAGAAATAGATTAAATGCAAATAGGAGGCAAATATGTTTGATAAAACAATGATTCCAAGTGATACTCAAGAAATGTATGATCTAATGCATTATCAATTAAAGTTTTTACTTGAAGACGTTTCAGATAACATTGCTAATTATTCTAATACATCTGCATTGATAAATTTTTATCTAAAAGATATAAACTGGGTAGGATTCTATTTAGTTAAGGAAGACCATTTAATTCTTGGTCCATTCCAAGGAGTACCTGCTTGTACTAAGATAACAATAGGACAAGGTGTTTGTGGAACTGCAGCTAGTTCTTTAAAAACACAAGTTGTTAAAAATGTAGATAAATTTCCTGGTCACATTACCTGTGACTCTGCTTCAAAATCTGAAATAGTAATACCTATAGTTATAAATGAAAAGCTAATTGGAGTTCTAGATGTAGATAGTCCAGTGTTAAACAGATTCAGTGAAATAGACGCTATGAACCTAGAAAAGATAATAAAACTACTTATTAGCTACATAAGTATTGACTAGTTCGTAATATTACTATATAATAAATGTTGCAAATAATAGCAGTGCTTATCCCACATTATTCAATGTGTCTATTCTGTTTAAGGTGTATCGTGTAGTCGCGGCTGCGGTTGATGAAGATACTTAATAGACTCCCTGTAATAACGAAGATATGGCTACGTTGTTGTTTAAATAAAACAATAAAGGAGAAATCATAATGGCTAGATATACAGGTCCAGTATGGAAAATTTCTCGTAGATTAGGGTTTAGTACTCTAGAAAACGGGAAAGAATTAATTAGACGTCCTTTCGCTCCAGGTCAACACGGGCAAAGACGTAGAAAAATGTCAAACTACGGTTTACAATTACATGAGAAACAAAAAGTTAGATTTACTTATGGAGTTACTGAGAAGCAATTCAAAAGAACTTTCAAAGATGCTGCTAAATTACCAGGAAAAGCTGGGGAAAACTTCTTATACTTATTAGAGTCAAGATTAGACTCATTAGTATACAGAGCAGGTTTCGCTACAACTAGAAGACAAGCTCGTCAATTAGTTAACCATAGACACATCTTGGTTGATGGTGGAAGAGTAGATATTCCTTCATACAGAGTTAAACCAGGTCAAGTTATCACATTAAGAGATAAATCAATTAACTTACAAATTATTAAAGATTCTCTAGAAGCAAGTATTTCTAAAAAAGAATTTATCGCATTCAATGCTGATAAATTAGAAGTTACTTACACTAGATTTCCTCAAAGATCTGAAATAATGTCTGATATCCAAGAAAACTTAATTGTAGAATTCTACAACAGATAATAAAAAAAGCCCATTGGGCTTTTTTTTTTATAAATATTGGTTTTTTACTTCATTAGCAACGTACTCTATTTCAGGATACATTGTAGAACGACTAATATTTAACATTTTCAGTTCATTAATAATGGACTGTTTTTCTTTTGCAGGAATTATAATCCTGATACGGGCACCTTTTGACTCTACAAAGTTAACAGGAGTCGAAGAAAAGAATTTTAGCGATAACGGAGCAATAATAAAGTGTCCTGATTGCGCGTATATTCTTTTGTTACTTCTAGGTCCAAGAACAAATAAGTGTTTTTTTAAGTCTTGCATTCTCATTCTAGCCTCAAAAGCTGGCATTTCATGCTTAATCTCATGCAGAAGTGGTTTAGCTAAGTGATTAAACAATTGATCAGTCATATCATCTTGATCTAAGAAATAAGCTAATATTATTTTAGTTGAGAATGGTAAAAATGGAATTGATGTTAAAATTTTCACCTTATCTGATGCTGGATAACATTCATCGAATGAATCCTGTTTAATCATCAGTACTTCTCCTGCGACTGATTCATCGCCGTCTGACGCCATGAAGAGTGCTACCAATGGGTTAGATGTTACATCAAGGAGTTTCGTTGGAATTCCGTAATGTTGCATTTTCATTAATTTTTCATAATGAGTGCTCACTTGCGGAAAATCATCAGGTAGTTCTAGCATCATCTCTTTTATCATGTCATCTTCGAAGTAGAACAATCCTTCACGGTAAACCGAAGGAATCATTTTATAATCACATGAAGAATGACCTCTATAATAGAAAGACCCACCTTGTTCTCCCAAAACTTTCATTAATTGTGAAACGTTTTTAACAACAACTGGTTTAGAATCATCTAAATACAGACACTTGATTGATTTACTATAATTAAGTTCCACTTTTAATAAGTCTTTAATACATTTAAGTTTATTATCCTCACTACCAGTAGCTCTTAAAACCATTCTGAAGATTGCTTTAAGGAAATTACTCATTTGTGCAGAATCGTTCATCTTCATTATATCGTTTAGTAAATTATCATTGAATAACTCTTCAATAGTATTAATACCTGATTTCTTACTTAAGTAATTGATCATTCTGTTTGAGAGATCAATTATGTTTAGATATCTAACTATTCTTTCATCAATATGTGTTTTTAAATATTTTAAAGCTCCAGTTACAAACTTATTAGATTCATCATTAGCAATATCAGTTGGTAAAAATACGTCATTACTAAATTTAAGTTCTTTTTCTCTTTTAGTTTTTAAGTATTCAATTACTTTAGAATATGCAATGATTTGCTCCTTAAAAGATGCCTTATCAGCATATTTTGTAGTATATAAAAGTGTTCTGATATTTTGAAACTTATCTTTTTGGAACTCTTCAAAGACATGTGTTCTAAAAGGCAGTTCATATTTCTCAATTATTTTAGATATATTCATAAAACCTCCTAATTAAAAAGGTGTCTAAGACACCTATTTTATTATATAACCCAGTCCAACAACACCCTCGGCTGTATGACAACCAATTACGGGAGTTAATGAAGCAACTTCAAATTCTTTATCTGGAAACATACTCAAAACTCTGTCTTTAACATAAGCTTCCCCTTCAGGATAGTCACTTGTTATAAGCGTAATCATAAAGTCATCAACATTTTCAACCACAGTTGCGAAATGATCAACCATTGCTTTTAAGGCTTTTTTAGAAGTTCTAACTTTTTCTAAAGTTACAATCTTACCTTCGTCATTTACATGAAGCATCGGTTTTATTTTAAGCATACTACCAATAAATCCAGCTGCATTACTTAATCTACCATTCTTAATCAACTGTCTTAAAGAGTCAACTACGAATAATATTTTATTATTTTCTTTTAAATAAGTCAGTCTTTCAACTATCTCATTTATATTTTTTCCATTTTCTCTCATCTTACATGCTTCAATTGTAAACATTCCTTCTTGAATAGCCGCGGTATGAGTATCAAACACCTGAACATTAGCTTTACCTTCGTATTCATTCGCTGCACTTACAGCTATTGAATAGGCATTGCTCATTCCTGATGAAATAGTTAGGATCAAGATATCAGTACATCCCTCTTCTTCTAACGTTTTAACTAATAAGTCATAATCCATCATATTCGGTGTAGAAGTCGACGGAGTTATAGAATGGTCATTTCTAATTTTACTAAAGAACTCGGGCGCAGTCATTTCTAAGAAATCTATGTACTCCGTGTCACCCAATATTACTCTCATTCTAGCAGTCCTAATATCATAATCATGTTCTAAGTAATCAGTACATGCAGTTGAAGTGTTAATAATTCCTAATTTCATACAATCCTCCTAGTATACTTCTCTTTTAAATACTTAACATAATAATCAGCGTTGAAATCTTCTCCACTTACATTCATTATTATTTCTGATGGAGTTTTTAAACAACCAAATTGATGAATCTTATCTTTCAAAAACTCATTTACTTCGGCAATTTTATTATTCTCAACCAAATTGTCAATATCTATGCTACTAGTATAGTATATTTGAGCACTTATTGCACTACCAAGAGCGTAGGTTGGAAAATATCCAAATAAACCCCAGCTCCAGTGAATATCTTGTAATATACCTTCAAGATCATTTGTTGGTCTAACACCTAAATATGATTCATACAGGTCATTCCACATCGTATTTAGGTTATCCATGTTAAATTCATCACTAAAAATGTATTTTTCAATTTCATATCTTATCAATATGTGTACTGAATATGTTAATTCATCAGCAGCTACTCTTATAAGGCTTTTCTTAACAACATTTAATCTATTGTAAAACTCATCTAAAGAATAAAGTTCTAATTCAGGGAAAAGTTCTTGTAACTTGTTAAGGTGAACTGACCAAAACGCTTTACTTCTTCCGATGATGTTTTCATAAAATCTAGATTGTGACTCATGTATCCCAGGACTCACACCTGACCCTAAAAACGTCCCATTCAGTTCTGGATCTATATTTTGTTCATACATTGCATGTCCTAACTCATGAAAGGCACTAAAAATGCTCTCTAATGAGTCATCGTACGCGACAGTCAACCTAACGTCATTTGTTTGGGTATGTGCTGTAAACGGATGTATGCTCTCACTTAAATACCCTTTATTTAAATCAAATCCAATAACTTCTATCAGATAATCAATAAACTCTCTTTGTTTTTTCTTTGAAAACACAAAGTCAATTCCATCTGATGATTTCACATTGTTTATTAAAGGTATGATTTCAGCCTTAACTTTATTAAAGAATATATCATATCTTTTCCTAGAATAACCTTCTTCAAAATCATCTAGGATAAAGTCATACATATCAGTGTTATTTGATTGTATAATCGTCATTTCCTTAATTAAAACAATTAATTCATTTAATGAATCCTTGAATATATTAAAGTCATTTTTTTCTCTAGCTAATTCCCAGCTTTTCGCTGATTTTTGAGAGAGCGTTGAGAATTTTAATAACATCTCTTTAGGTACAAATTTATTCTTAAGTAAAAATTTGTATTGTAAACTGATTTCTCTTTTTAAAACAGGTTCAAGATCTTCTTTTGTAAGAGATTCAACAATGTTAAAGTACTCATCAGACTTTAATATGTTCAACCTTTCACTTTCAAGAACTGTTACCATAGATGCTCTATATTTAAATGCATCTTTTGGAGCAATTGTTTCTGCGTCAAAACTGATAGTTCCAAGCGCAAAATTATATGCACTAATTTTCTTTCTTAACTCTAAGTATTTTTCTATCATTTGAGCATCTCCTTAAAAATTTTGACTAATTTCACAATCGAATCTTTGGTAATATCGTTATGAACAGCTAACCTTAGTCCTTTTTGATATCCCCCTATAATTATTTCGTTTTCTTCTAATTTGTTAATAAGTAATTCTATATTATTATGTTTGATCTCTAGAAAAACCATATTAATCTCAAGTTTCTCTTTATCTACAGTTATACATTCAATTTTATCTAATTCATTTGCTAAGAAATTTGCATTTAAATGATCTTCGTTTAATCTTAGGGTCATTTCCTTAAGACTAATTAATGCAGGAGCTGCCAAAACACCTACTTGGCGCATTCCTCCACCCATCATTTTTCTGTTTCTTCTAGCTTTTTTAATAAAATCAGTCTTACCAAGTAAAATTGATCCTATCGGAGAACATAGTCCTTTTGATAAACAAACAGATATTGAATCAAAGTATTTAGTTATTTCTTTAACGTCAACTCCTAGTGATGTCGCCGCATTAAACACTCTAGCTCCATCAAGGTGCATCAAAATACCATGTTTATCGGCAATATCCTTAACACTTTTCATATACTCAAGTGGTAAAGCCATACCGTTATAAGCATTTTCTAAACATATAAGCTTAGTCGTCGGAAAATGAACATCTAGTCCTCTTATAGTGTCTTCTAGAACAGATAAATCCATCATTCCCTTAACACTTGGTAAACTCATTATGTTTACTCCACTCAGGGCAGCTGCTGCACCCACTTCATATATTTTAATATGTGCGTGATCTTCAGTGATTATTTCATCACCTCTATTAGTATGTGTCATTATCGCAACCTGATTTGAAAACGTTCCACTTGGAACAAATAAAGCTGCCTCAACATTAAATAATTCAGTCGCATATTTTTCCAACTCATTCACTGTTGGGTCGTCTTCATATACATCGTCACCAACTAAAGCATTCATCATTGCATTTCGCATTTTATCAGTAGGTTTTGTAACAGTATCGGATCTAAAGTCAAATTTCATATGTATCACCTCTTAAATATTTTATCAAAATATATAGCATTTCACATAATTTTCTTTATTATAAGTGGATAAGTGTATATAATAGTAAAGGAAAAGAGGTACACGATGAAAAAATTACTTTTGATATTAACAATACTACTGGCTGGATGTTCTGTTGACTACAGCGAATTACCTTATGCTGAATATATAAACGATTCAAACCCTGAAGTAACAATTGACTTTGAAGGGTATGGTAAAATTACCTTACAATTATTTCCTGATGTAGCTCCTAATACAGTTAACAACTTTTTAGAGTTAGCTGGTGATGAGTATTATTCAGATATCATCATGCATAGAATCATTAAAGACTTTATGATTCAAGGTGGAGACCCAAATGGAACAGGTCAAGGTGGTGCTGGACATACTATAGCTGGTGAGTTTAGTGAGAACGGATACACAAACGATTTATTGCATTATAGAGGTGTTATCTCAATGGCGAGATCTCAAGCATTTAACTCTGCATCAAGTCAATTCTTTATAGTTCATGAGGAATCACTATTCCTTGATGGAAATTACGCTAGTTTTGGTGGAATAATAGATGGATTTGACGTTTTAGATGAAATCGCTAATGCAGCTACAACAAATGACTTACCAGATGAAGAAATTATAATAAATTCAATCAAAGTTGACTTAAACGGTTATGAACCTTCTGAGACAACTATTGTTAAAGAAATGTCGGTAGGGTTCTTCTTACCAGGTGAATACAGAAACGATACGAATCCTGTTGTTTCAATAATGTTTGATAACGATCAAGAAATACAAATAGAACTATTCCCAGAAATAGCACCTGATACAGTAGAAAACTTCCTTAGCCTTATTGAAGATGAGTTTTATACTGGTCTAACAATACATACAGTTATGAAAGACTTTTTGATTCAAGGTGGATCACTTAATGCTGACGGTACTGGTGGTTCTGATACGTATATTATGGGTGAATTTAAAGAAAACGGATTTGATAATAGTTTATCGCATGTTCGCGGAGTTATCTCAATGTATAGAGAAAATGATCCAAACAGTGCAAATAGTCAATTCTTCATTATACAAATGGATTCTGTAAGACTGGATGGATATTTTGCAGCATTCGGCGCAATACTTACTGGATTTGAAACTTTAGATACAATCGCAAATACGGAAGTATCAGAAACTCAAAGTCCAATAGATGAAGTTAAAATTGTTTCAATAACAAGAATAAGATAAAAAAAAGGGAAAATTTTCCCTTTTTTATATACCCATATCGAAATGTCCAAAATAATTACTCTTAGTAGATTTACCAGAAAAGTCATTTAATACTCGCACAACTTCATTAGCATCCTCTTTCACGAAATCAATTCTATAATTCATTTCAGGGATTTCAGATAATCTATTAATAATATTGGTAACATTATTATGGTAAATTGTCGTTAAATCATCTCTAGTAATATAGTATTCGCTACCTTTAATATCAATTAAAGTATATCCATCATTGAACTCATGTTTAATCAGCATCGCTTCAGCTCTACCAAATACAGTCATTTCAAGATTAGGTTCTTTACTAAAAGTTAATATGTACTTCATATAAAGGTCTTTAATTTGATCTTTATTTAATTCTAACGATAAACATACTTTCTTAGATCCAAGTTTATGTAGGAAATACGCTGAGTAATGATTTGTAACATTCATTGAGAAGTTTGTTGAAAACTCCTTATAAGTAATAAGACCTGAATAGTTACTTACAACTCCAAAATCAGCTGAGTAATTTAATTTTCCAGCTCTAGCTTGAATTGGAATAGTGTCAGGTAATATTTTAGAATAAGGTGTATAACCAAGCTGTTTAACCTTATCTAGTTGAGTTCTAGTTAAAACAGACACTGTCAATTCACTTGTCTTTTCAACAGTAATCCCCTCGTAAATTTTATTATTTACAGTTCTATTCACTTTTAAAATTTCAGTTTTATAAAGTTCTATCATTTCTCTTCTAAAAGCGTTTAAATCACCACTTCTTGCGAATACTCCATCTAAGTTATCAGATGTTATCACGATATTAAATGGATAATCTCCACTCTTTGATAATTGTTTGATAATTCTGTTAGAATGATCTTTATCTGATACTTCCAATATTTCCTTTGAATAGTGAATGAACTTGTCATCTAACTGCATTTCAGCAGTTAATGAGTTTTTGGATACATTAATATCAATTTGCAAATCATATTTATGATAATAGCTATCCTTATTGAGTTGATTGATAAGATTTATGTCAGTAGTTTTTACAACAGAATCACCAACGTTTGGCGTATATTTTGATTTTATACTAACAATTTCTCCGGCTTTTGCAGAGCTTACTAACAACTTATTAACTTCCATGTAATTTACATAAAGTCCAAATTCATTTTTTCCAATAACTCTAATTCCATCACCTTGAGTAAGTGGTTTAGTTAATCTTATTTTAAAGTTACCAACAACTCTACCTATCGGAACTCCTAAATGGTTTGGTCTATATTCATTGATTGAATAATCATCAAATAAGTGTCCCTCAGTGAATTCACGGTTAAATAGTGATTTAAGTTCTTCAATATCTTTACTTCCTAACTCAACTTTATCCAGTTTTCTCCTGAATATTGAAACTATTTTTTTAACATACTCTTTGCGTTTCATTCTACCTTCAATTTTTAAGGAAATATTCTTAATAGCAGTTAGTTCTTGAAGTTTATCTAAAACAAGTAAATCCTTTGAACTAAGTAAATACTCACCATCTGTTTTTACTGGTTTACCTAATTCATCTAACATACTGAACTGTTTTCTACAGTTTTGACTACAAGTTCCTCTGTTACCTGATCTACCACCAATCATTGAACTCATTAAACATTGTCCACTATAAGAAACACATAATGCTCCTGAAACAAATACTTCTAAAGGAATAGATGTATGTTTTCTTATCTCAATTATTTCTTCTATGTTCATCTCTCTAGCTAAAACTACTCTATCAACACCTATTTTTTCTAGATGTAGTACTCCTTCTAAAGAATCGATTGTCATTTGAGTTGATGCATGTACTTCCATTTCTGGATATCTATCAATAGCTACATTTAACAGTCCGTAATCCTGAACTATGATAGCGTCAACACCTGCGGTATATAATGAATCACAAAATTCAATACATTTATCGAACTCATTAGTTAAAATTAGAATATTAACCGCAACATAAACTAGTCTCTTCCTAATATGAGCATAATCAACTGCTTCTTTTATCTCTTCAATTGTAAAATTATTTGAAAACGATCTTGCACTAAATGAGTGTCCACCGATATAAACTGCATCAGCACCTGCATCTATTGCAAATTTTAATGTTTCCAAGTCCCCTGCGGGAGCTAGTATTTCAATATTTTTCATCTTTATCACCTTATTGAAGTATATCACGTTAAAAACGCTAATGTATTGAAAAGAATCGCAAAGTATGAAAAAATAAGAAGAGAGGATGTGTTATAAATGGCAGCACAAGCTAAAACAGTATTCGGCAATGGATTTAACGGTAAACTAAGTGGGGATAGGCACACTACAGATATCGGTGGAAGCGGTAAAAGTTTTGCACCTTACGAATTATTATATGGTGCACTATCTAGTTGCGTTCACGCAACAGTCTTAGGAATTTTGAGAAAAATGAGACTTAAGTACGATACTTGTACATATGATGTAACTGGAGACAAAAGAAATGAAATACCAGCACTCTTAACAGATGTATACGTAAAAGTTACAATGACTGGTGTTGAGAATGAAGCAAAAATGAGTAAGGCAATTGAATTAGCTACCGAGTATTGTTCAATTTATAATACTTTATCTAAAATTGCAAAAATGCATCTGGAAATCGAATATAAATAAAAAAATCCCGATAGGGATTCTTTTTTTTATCTTATTGTACTTCCACTTGTGATTTTACTACTAAATGCTTCTTCTAAAGCTGTTCTGAAAATTCTACAATTTCTTTCAATAACAGTATTTGGTGGAATCACTGTCCACTTCTCAATAACATTTATACCACTTTGAAGAAGTTCTGGTCTTTCAATATTACCAGTATAGTCATCACTTGTACCAATGACACTATTTTCTCCAACAACAACTCTTTTATCTATAATCGTATTTTCAATATAGCTGCCTGATTTTATTCTAACTCCATTTAATAAAACAGAATTTATTACAGTAGCTCCTCTTTCGATAATAACACCTGGACTAAGTATACTTCTCTCAACTTTACCAGATATAATTGACCCGTTTGATAAAAGAGATTTCTTAATATCAGCATATCTAGATATTTTAACTGCTGGTAAGTCTTCTGATCTGGTATAAAACTTCCAATCAGGGTCATACATATCGATAACATTCGCGTCATAAGTGCTTGTAAGTTCCAAATTTGCTTCTAGGTAAGAGTCATATGTACCAACATCGCGCCAATACCCCTCAAACTTGTACGCAAACACCTTATTATTTCCAATCAATTTTGGAATGATATGTTTACCAAAATCAAGATTTTCTTCTTTAATATTATTTAGTGAATCTAATAATAATTGTTTATTAAACACATAAATACCCATCGATGCTAAATTACTCTTAGGATTTTTTGGTTTTTCTGCAAATTCTATAATCTCTAAGTTATCATTAGCTTCTAATATCCCAAATCTAGACGCCTCTTCAATAGGAACTACATTTGCACAAATCGTTAGCTCAGATCCTTTTTCAATGTGTTGTTTTATAACTTTACGGTAGTCCATTTTATAAATATGATCTCCCGATAAAATCAAAACATACTCGTGGTCGCTTCTTTCAATAAATCTAATATTTTTTAAAACAGAGTCCGCAGTACCCTCATACCACTCTGAATGTGGCTGTAAAAGCGTTACTTTAGAATCTCTTCTATCTAGGTCCCATGGCTTACCTGAGCCAATATGTTCATTTAATGAAAGAGGTAAGTACTGAGTCATAATACCAATATCATATATTTTACTGTTTGAACAATTACTAAGAGTAAAATCTATTATTCGGTACTTTCCCCCAAACGGAACACTCGGTTTAACTCTTTTTTGCGATAAAATATCAATTCTTGAACCTCTACCACCCGCTAATATAATCGCTAAAGTATTCATTAAACCCTCCTGTATAGACTCATGTATTCGTCTTTTGATTTACTAAAACTGAAATCTAATTCCATCGCAGCCTTAGCAATTCCAGTTACTCCTGTAGAGTAAACATTATTTGCTTGTAGTACTATTTTATAAAATGCATCGGCTGAATATTCGTTAAACACAAATCCTAATCCACCATCACCATAGTCTTTCACAGTATCTTTAAGTCCACCAGTGCTTCTTACTAACGGCAGAGTCCCATATTTATAAGATATCAATTGTGATAAGCCACATGGTTCATATCTAGATGGCATTAAGAACAAATCACTACTTGCATAAATTCTTCTAGCAAGTGGATCGTTATAGCCTATATTAATAGATACATTCGGTAAGTCGTTGAAAATCATCAATTTCTTCTCAAACAAGGCATCGCCTGAACCTAAAAGAATAAACTGAATGTCTAACTTCACCATTTTTGGCATAATTTCAATTAGTAAATCAATTCCCTTTTGAGTAGTTAACCTAGATATAACCGAAATCATCATATTTTCTGATTTTGGTAAACCCAATTCTTCTTGAAGAGCATGTTTATTCTTATTTTTCACATGCCAATTATCTGAATTATAGTTATATGCAATAGCATTATCAGTTTCAGGATTGAATTCTGTATAATCTATTCCATTAATAATACCGTAAAGGTCATCTTCTCTTGATCTAAGTACTTCTTCAAGTCCACAACCATATTCCTTAGTTAAAATCTCTTTAGAATATGTTTTGCTTACTGTAGTAATAATGTCTGCAAATACGATACCAATCTTCATATAATTGAAGTTCCCCCAGATGTAGAAGTCTCTATTCTCTCTACTAAACAAATCTGCAGTATCCTTATTAAAACTTCCTTGATAAGCCAGGTTATGGATTGTAAAGACAGTTTTGATTTTTCCTTTCAATAAGAAAGGAACCATTCCTGTGTGCCAATCATGACAATGAACAATATCGTACCCTCTTTTAATAGCAAATTTTTTAACTATTATATTAAAGAAAGCGTATCTTTCAGCATCATCTGGTTGATTATAAAGTGAATCTCTATCATAATAATAATCATTCTTAACGAAGTAATAATTTATATTATCTTTGTGATATAAGATTACTTCGGCTCTTTTACTAAGTTCTCTTACATAGAAGACTTGAATATCCTCAGTGTTTAAATTATCCAATATGCCGCGGTGCGCAGGCATAATGACATCTACATCACCTTTAAACTCTTTTGGTAATGCTCCAATTACGTCAGCTAATCCACCTGTCTTAGCAAATGGAGTACATTCCGCTCCACAAAATAGTATTCTCATCATTCCACATCCTTCATATATATTATTGTATTTTTAGGTATTACAAACTGTTTTTCAAGCTTGTCATTATTACTAATTATACCATTTCCACCAAAACTTAAATCATCACTACTTAAAACAACTACAAGATTTCTGCTTGATTTATACTCTAATTCTGAGTCGCTAGTATTCATCACAATTGTTATTGTACTATCCAGTGATCTTTCATAAACAATCAACAATTCATTTTGAATTGGTAATACCTCCAAAGAGTTATTCAAAAAGTCAGTTGAATATAAAATTTCCTCTGTTTTATAAAAGTTAATTAATTTCTTTACATAATTAACAAATTTTACATTTTCATCATGTAATTCCCACTGAAGTTGTCCACTAATATCCCATTCTAACTTTTGAGCAAATTCTGCCCCCATAAACAACAGCTTTTTTCCTGGAAAGGCAAACATGAAACCTAACATAAGCCTCAAATTTTGGAATTTACTATTTGTATCACCTAACATCTTATTAAAAAGTGATTTCTTAAGATGAACTACTTCATCATGGGAGTATTCTAAAAGAAACTTTTCAGTGAAAGCATAATTAAATAAATGCATTAAATCATTTATCATGGTTTTCCTTTTTAACTCATCTCCAGAAAAGTACTTTAAAGTAGTATTCATGAATCCGATACTCCATTTATAGTTAAAAGCTAGTTTTCCTTTGTCAGTTACTCCACTATACATTGAAGAGTCTTCTGCGAAGGTGACAATGTTAAGTTTATTAAGTTTTTGTAAAAAAGATATTCCAGCCTTGTTCTCGTTGCCTAATTTGTCATAGATAATATTGTTGACCGCATCTATTCTTAATGCATCAATTCCAAAGTATTCAATAAAATAATTAGCACTTGATAACATAAACGACATACTTGGTCCTTTTGAAAAGTCTGTGTTAAGTGTTCCCCACTCGCTTTTTTCAAAATTACCATCTATCTCATATAAGTTTGATCCATCAAATTTTCCTAATGCATGATTATCAGCTACAAAGTGTCCCGGAACGAAGTCTAGGATGACTCCAATGTTGTACTCGTGACAATATCTTATAAACTCTGCAAATTCACCCGGTGTTCCGTATCTAGATGTTGGAGAAAAGTATCCAGAAGTTTGATAGCCCCACGACTCATCTAGAGGATGCTCTGTAATCGGTAATAATTCTATATGAGTAAAACCAAACTCTAAACAATGCTTAACTATCTCCTCAGATAACGATCTGTAGTCCGAAGATAAATTAAAAGAACCCAAATGTAGTTCATAAATAACAACTGGTCCTTCACTATCTACACCTAATGGTGTATTTTTATTTATTTTTTTTATGTCATATATTAAAGAGTTTGTACTTGGTCTTTTAGTTGAATAAAATGCAAACGGATCTGATTTATAGTAAGTTTCAGTTCCTGAATCTATTATAAATAAGTAATCTTCTAGTTCATTTACCTCTAAATCTATTTCAAAAACTCCTCTTTCATCGGTTTTTATCATTAATTCTGGAATATAACTGTTAAATGAGCCTATAATTGAGACTCTCAACGCATTTGGTGCGTATACTCTGAACAAATAACCAATGTCGGAAATGTGTGCACCAAAGTACTCATAGGCGTTATATAGCGTACCTTTTTCGTACTTATCAATATAGTCCATGTACCCACCTCCATATTTAAATTTTACATTTTTTGTGTTATTTTTGCAACTTATGGGCAACAAGTAGTTATAAATATACAATTCAATTTAGTAAAACAATTTTAATACATAAGTTAAAACAATAACGAATAATGACAAATGAAATATTATTTATAATAGTATGCATACATACTATATTTACAATATCTTTACTTTATACTCCATAATTGTTCATGTCTTGTAATAGTTCGTGTAGTCCACTAACTATTGCGTATCATTAAGTACGGTAATTTATGAAAGTGTTTTCATTAACCCCTGTTATATGGCTCTACTGCACATTATTCTTTGTATACCCAAAAAAACATATAATAACAGTTGTATAAGAACAAGTGAGTTGATATAATCAACGTGAACTGTTTTAGATGAAACAGAAATTCAATATTATGAGGAGAAATTTATGAAAAAAATCACTGCATTATTATTATCATTAACTTTAGTATTCGTTCTGGTTGCTTGTACACCAGAAACTATTACTGAAACTGTTACTGTAACTGAGATTGTTGAAGTTGAAGTACCTGTTACAACTTTAGCTGGAACTTATGTTGGGTATTCTTGGAAAGCTGAATCTAAAGGAACAACTTTAGAAGACGCTACTCAAAAAATCCAAACTATCATTACTTTAGATGAAGACGGAGTAATTACTGACGCAAGTATGTTATTCTTCAAATTATCAAGTGGATCATGGTATACAAGACAAGATAGTACTGCTAGAGTATCTGCAGACTTAACTGTAACTCCAGTTGCTGCTACTCCAGGTAGCGATTATGCAAAAGGAACTTCAATGTTCACTGTTGATACTCATGACATGATGAGTTTATACGCTGTTGAAGTATTAGAAGATGGTAGCGCTGCTTTATTAATCGTAGAGCCTACTACTAGATACCAATTCGAAATTAAATTCCCTGTTGGATTTGATTACACTGCATTAGTTTCTGACTTAACTGTTGATGGAACTGAAGGTGGATTCATTCCTACTGTAAGAACTTCAGGTGGTGGTTTAATTAAACCTGCTGCTTGGGATGAATTAACTGGTGCTAACTTATTCAGTATCTCTTACTTCGATCATGTAATGACTGATGCTGGAGTATTCATGGGATTAACTGAAGGTTCTTCTGTTCAAGAATTAATGGAAGCTGCTGGTGTTGTATTTGATGCTGCTGCTCCAACTGCTACTTCATTATTATCTGGTCGTCACTCTAACGGTGGTTGGCAAGGTAACTACGAAGCAATTGCAACATTCTTAATCGGTAAAAACGTAAACGAATTAACATCACTTGTTGATTGGTCAACTGATAGATGGGCTAACGCTGTAAACGAAGATAACTTCTTCGGTGTAGATGTTCCTGCTGGAGCAACTAAATCAGCTCAAAACTCTGCAGATGGTATTGCTGGTGCAACTGTAAGAATGTCTAGAGAAAGTACTTCTTTCCAAAGAGCATTAGTTCAAGCTGGAATCATTACTGAAGATGATGTAATCAAAGGTAGATTCTAAGAACAAACATTATAAAAAAGCCTTCACTATTAAGTGTAGACTTGTATACTTAAAGACGACAGTAAATAATGAAAACTGTTGTCTTTTTTGT
>CAZPQU010000003.1:0-253224 GCA_964589075.1 uncultured Candidatus Izemoplasmatales bacterium
CAGCATCTGACTGCGATTCATATACTCGGAATATTGATCCCTCTGAGTCTAGTAAAGCTACACGCTTACGCTTTGGTTCTAATACATAATTACTTCTCATAGTAAACTCCTCTTATAAGTACTCATACTATTATTTGATTGATTATATTTGATACCCATTATCTCAAAACAATTAGTACACTTACCCATACCGTTATCGAACTGACCCCTTAAATGAAGGGTACTTGCATGGCTGATAAGCTCATGACCGCAATAGGGACACTTGATTGAATACTCTTCAGTAGGGTTTGGATAATAGACTGTTGCTGATTCAGTTAGTTCTAGTCTTTTCATTTATCTACCTTTCATACTTCCTCTTGTACTGGATGCGCACCTACTCTGTTCCCCTCTAGTGCTCAAGCTCACCGCTCCACAACTACTCATAGTCTCGTGGCGCAAACCAAACCTCCGTAATGACCAAGAGAACCAAAATAAGAAAAAAATGCCAATGTCGACAGCTTGCTGGCGATGTTTGCTTTTTAAAGAAAAATATCGGGTGAAGTACGGAACAAGGCAAGGACACCGCAGGTGGCATTGCCCAACGCCACTTTTTTTCAAACAAAGAAATAACATACTTAATCGGCTTTTTTGGTTCCGTGTATGTTAGTTATTTCCAACTTACTTCTCAATAATATTGATGATTCTCTTGTTATATGGATAACTGTCTTGTTGTTCATTGTCAGCTTTCGCTTATCGACGTCGATAGATGATATCTGATCCATATTTACTAAGACCGTATTACGTCTTATATTCATTTTTCTACTCTTTTTCTCATGCCTTAATTCTATAAGTTTCATTTATTATCTCCTTTTTTGAATTCATCATATAACTCTCTATACTGTTTCATTACCATAGCGATATAAGCGTTTGAGCAGTCTAATTTACTACAAGTTTGCACCCATGTAAGCCCCTCAATCTCGATCGAGTAGATAATATTGAATACCAGGTTCCTTTTTGTTGCGTCCTCATCTTTAAATGAGTCAATATATTGCTTCAGTTCTATTAGATCCTCTTCGAGTTTGTCTCTGTTTAAATCAATCTCAACTGTATATGGTACACATTCGAAGCTGTCGAACTGTCTCAGAACAACTTTTTTAAGGTTTGTGCATGTTAATTGAGACCTAATGTCTAAATAAGTCATGATAGGTCTAACCATACGCATTGTTTTAGTATTGTTAATCATATAAAACCCCCGAATAGTGAAATATTCATTACTTTTCAACGCTTTTTAAACTGTTATAATTATCTTGAAGAGATAGATAATTAGGAGTGATACAATGCCAAATAATAAAAGTAGTAAAAAACCAAATTTAAAAGTAGTAAAAGAGTCATCGACAGGTAGAAATACTAAGTTACAAGATACTAGAACTGGTAAAGTAATGACGCCTACTCAAGTTAAAGCTGCAATCAACCGTGGTGAGTATCCTGGGTACCACTCAAGAACTGTAAACAAGAAAACTGTAATTGCTTCGAACCCTGATGGGACGAAGAGAAATAATTTAGATTAAATTCAATCTATCTCTTCGCTAATAGTGACTTAACTGTAACGATTCAAACGCCAAATACATGTTATCCTTGTAGTAGGAGGTGAGTTTATGCCAATTACATTTATAAAAATCAAGGACTTCAAATATCAGTGCGTTGATTGCGGTAGAATGTACGCTGAACCAGTAATCAAATGTGAGTGCGGTTCTGATAAGATAGTAAACCAAGAATAGAAATGATAATCGATAATTGCTAATATAATAAACTGTTCTCTAGGTAAATTGCCTAGTTTTTTTTACTTATTTTTTCTTCCTCTTTTTAAAAGTGCGTCCAGTAGAAGACTGTTAATAATATAAGTGACACTTACAAGTATCGTTAAGCAAGAAATAATTATGTAATCTCCTACCTTAAGAGATTCACTGTCTACAATGACCCAAATCCCAGCTGCTCCATTAAACATGATCAACGCACTAAGAAAACTTCTAGTTCTATATTCCCATTTCTGAAGTTTACTCATTAGCTTGCTCCTTGGTAACGACTACACTCTCAGCAAAACTGTGTGCATCTATGAAGATGCTATTTGATGTCTTAGTTATCTCAGCTAGTTCTGTATCGTTAAGCATTAATCTCTTATCACATGCTAGACAGTATGAATAAGGACAATTACCGTTAAACTGTTCGTTGATCCCACAGTCCTTACATATATCGAAATCAACTGGCTTATCATAGTCATCTTTTTTTATGGCATCAATTCGAACTTCATTTCCCTCGATGTATTTTCCGAAAACCAGTTCTTGAAACATATAGAATGATGCATCATTTAAACTATCAATAGTCTTCAGATAATATGGAGAAGTCTTTCGGTCCAAATTAATGTTTTTTATCCTGTGGGCTTTTAATGCATGTATCTTAATATAGAAATTATTGTAGTAGTTAACTATGAAGGCTAATAAACCAATCCCAACATAGACGATTACTACCACAAATGGAGTAATAAATGACTCTGCAGCTACCGCTCCAACTATTAGAAGTATCATAGCAACTACAATTAGTCCTGGTATCGCCTTAGAGTACTTTGAAGTGAACCAGTCTATATGACACTTAATTACTTTTATCAAATCGAATCTCATTTGCTGTCCTCATTTTCTCCTGGATAACCAGGTATATTGAATCTCACATAATGTGAGTGATACTTTACCCATGTACTTGTTTGCCGATTTAACTCAGCACACCATATTAGTGACTTTAATGATGAATCTCTTCTTAATAGTTAACTTTTTGCTGACTACAGAGTAAATCGAGTCTACACTAGCTAGTTTAAAGAAGTCCTTTAGTTCCTTTGACGTCCCAATAGCCACTGGTAACTCTTTGTCGTTTAGATCATAAGCAATATATATCTTTCTCAACTAACTCACCTACTTCTTCCCGGCACTTTTGTATATACATTTGTCCAGGTGTTGTTTGACGATAACCTATCAATTTCATCCATATTAGAGCATTTAAGCAGTTGATCACTCTCCATGAAGATCCATTGAGCGGTCATTATGCACCCATGAGGTAAAAACCCCAAGGTTTACTGTAGTAATTTTGTATATACAATTGACTGCAGGTACTTTTTGTTACTTCTTGTTCTCTTCTATCCAGGAGAATCGTCTCCCATGTGCAAAGCTACACTCCGAAGAACAATGGTCAGCTAGGCAGTGCGAACATATAAAGGTTGTTCGATCTAGTTTCTTCAGTTCTTTGTTGTGATGTCTGACAAGACGTCTAATCATTTCAGATACTGAAGATGATTTTCCCTTATGCCAGGACAAATTTATTCCAAGTTTCTCATAAAGTCCTGGTATCTCATTTAACATGTCATAGTCTTCATCTGATAATCTAAGATTAATCTGCTTTGTGTTTCCCATATTTACACTCCTCAATAATTACAAGTCTGTTACTTTTGACATCTACACTACTATTTATTACAAAGTTGTTTACACTTTCTCACCTCGACACTATAATTGAAGTAGAAAGGAGTGGTTTTATGTTTAAAACATTTATAATTGTTATTTCTTCATCAGTTCCAGAAGTTCCTGTTATGATTGGTGATTATATTAGAAGTTGTTATGATTGGAATGGTTCACCCGCAAAAAACTCAATCATAATTACTCATACTGGGACGTCTGGATTAATCGCTAATGACATATCAGCTCATTTCAAGCAAGACTTTCAAATGACTATTGCGGAAATAACGGACGATATAACAAATAAAATCTAAAAGGAGGATGCTATGAAAATTATTTTTAGTTATGATTTACAAAAACCTTATGATGTTTCAGATTATGTGAATGTAGATGAGACAGTAAAACAAATGTACCCCACTGCCGTAAAACCTTTACAAAGCGTATATATCATACATGATGACTCACTTCTACTTGCTGTATCAAAGTTACAGACTTCACTTAGACAACAAGATAAATATATAATTGCCTCAATCAATGGTGAAATCACCTATAGTGCCAACATTCCAATCGAAGATAAAGATGCGTCAGACGAAATGTCGAGTGCAATGATGACATATTTTGGAATTAACAAGTAACTTACAGAAGAACATTAGCGTGTTCTTTTCTTTTGAAAAATAAAATGGCTTTGGCGAACCTACTTCCGTGACAGCAGTAGAAATAGGTTCACCAAAACCAAATACTAGTTATTTAAGTGTCTTCTAGATGTTTGCTGTCATCTATATATTGAAAGGGAGAATAACCCAGGATCTATTTAAGGAGCTTCAGCAACAGCTGAAGCAGTACCCTGCTCATGCACAATTAGGGACTATCGATGATATTTGATAATCTATATCCTTTGATTATGAGCCTTGATTATCTTCATGCACAAGTCAATGTCATTGAAAATAATACTTCTAAATGATATAATCAATCTGTCTAGGAGTGATTAATATCACGGTATCAACCAGAAGTCCGAATCGGGGCTTCTGCTTTTAATTTATGGCTGGCGTGCCTTTAAAGGAACGCTACCCAATTACCATTATAGTGCCTTTAGAGGCACGTGTCAAGGAGGTGTTAGTTTGTATTTAGGAAATAACATAAAGTGGCTCATATCGAAAAATAACATTGACCAGACTACTTTGGGCAAAGCGTTAGGAACTTCGAGGTCGCAAATTCATAAATATATCAACGATATTCAAGAACCTAAAGTATCTAGGTTACTTGCTATATGCAAATATTTTAATGTCTCTGTAGACTCAATTTTACTCAAAGACTTGTCCAAGGACTAGTCTTTTTCTCTTCTAGGCGAAGGGTGACTTATAGGTGTCTCGTCTAATTCGTATAATTTACGAAAAGAAAGGAGACACAACTATGAACAAAATAGAATTACTTATATCTGAACTTGTCAAAATGAATGACAACGAATTAACATTACATGAGGTAAGTTCCTTGTACCTCAGAAGGAGTAAACAACAAACAAGGATAGACACTTACAAATACTATAAGGTGTGCTTAAAACCGATTTTAGATTATCTCAATACAATTGGAATTAGGACAACCGGTCAGCTATCAAATGACTCGTTATTTAAATACATTGAATATGAGAAATCAAAGAATTTAAAGAACAACACAATTAATAAGAGGCTAGGGACTCTTAAACAAGCTCTTGCATATTGTGAAAAGAATGAACTCATCCCAAAGAGTCCAATGAGGAACTTTGACTTACTGTCTCGAGATGATACAGAAACAATAATTATTGATCATGAAATTCTTAAGAGAATTTTTAGTTACTTTAGTATTGCTGAGTCAACGGAAGGTAATATCAGAACTCAAGCGATGATATACATACTTCTTGATACTGGTATTAGATTAAATGAGCTTAGAATGATGAAGACTAAGGATATAGATCTATCCAAAAACCAAATAGAATTGAGATACACCAAAACCAAAAAAAACAGGACTCTCTTCATCTCTGACAAAACTAATGAGATCATTAGTAATTATCTTAGAATCGTAAGTCCTGGAGAATACTTTCTTATTAATCTAGATGACAGAGAACAAATTAGCCGACAGGGCATGTATAAATCTATCAATAGATTAAAAAAGAAACTCAAAATACCTCAATCGGTTAGTTTAAGTTTCCACAAATTCAGACACACATATGCAACGACATGCTTAGAACAAGGTGCAACACTAGAATTTTTAAGAAAAACGCTTGGACACTCTGAATTATCAACAACTCAGAAGTATCTTCATCTTTCTAAAACCAGGTTACAGAGTGAACATAACAATTGTTCGCCGTTAAATCTGTATTAATTGCTACCCTAGTGTACCGACTCTTGTAACCCTAATTACAATATTTCGGCTTACCTACAGGTAATAATTGGCAGGGGAGACAGGAGTTGAACCCGCTTAGACGGTGTTGGAGACCGTTGTATAACCGTTTTACTACTCCCCTATTTCAGCATAACTATTATAACAAACTAGTCATGCTATTGCAATACAATTTACTTGTGTTTTTTAGACGTGGTAATCCTAAGCAAAATAGCGAATGTTTATTCAATTAAAAAGGGCTACTAATAACTAGTAGCCCTCTATATAACTTGTTTATTATTGAATATTGTACTCACTCTTAAGTTCTAATACATCTTCGTTATATTCTTCAGTTAATGTAGAAATCTTTTGTTCAAAATCTTGGATTTCTTGATCAGTTAATGAATCTTGAGATGCTTCTTCATTAAGTTCAGCTAGTTTCTTATCATAATCTTCTGTAAGTTTTGCTAACTTACTTTCATATTCTTCTAAATCAACTTCACCAGCGTCTGCATCATCACTTGAAGATGAATCATCTTCAGTGTCAGAGTCATCTGAACCTTGACCGTTGTTACCTGAATTGCCATTGCCAGTAGAATCTGATTCTTCTTTTAGAATATCCTCTAAAGTATCATTCAGTTTACTAACAAGATCTTCATAATCGTCTAATAATGAATACAGTTTATCATTTAACTCTTTAATTTCCTCTTCTGATAAATCTGTACTATTTAACTTAACTCTTATTTCATTTATCATATCATCGTATTTTGTTTTAATTAGAATAGTTAATTCTTCTACTCCAGAAGCAGTAGTTAAATCTTTGATTGATTCTTTATCAAGTTCCTTATCTTCTTCTAATTTTTCTTTTTCCTCTTCTTTGGCTTCTTCATCAGCTTTCTCTTCTTGTTCAGCCTTTTCTGAGTTGAACTCATTAATGAACTCTTTTACGTCTTCTAATAAGTCTTCATAATCGTCCAATAGATCATCCATGGTATCTTCTAGATCTTTAATATCATCTTCAGATAAAGTACTATCAGCTAGTTTTGCTTCCAATTCAGCTATAAGAGTTTCAAACTCAATTGTAATATCTTCAAGAACTTTCTCAGCTTGTTCAATAGTATTTATTGATTTAACTAAATCTTTCAAATATTCTTTTCTAGCTTTAAAAGCAATTTTTACTGCTTCTCTTTCAGCTTTATCTGCATCTTTGTAACCTTTTTCAATGATTTCACTTACTTCTTCTTCAAGTTCAGCTAATAATTCTGAGATTCTACTTTCTAGTTCTAGTTTCAACTCAGTAATTTCTGCTTCAATCTCAAGAATTCCAGAGTTTGATAATCCTGAACCTTCATTTAATTCATCCATTAATGCAGCTATCTTACCAGCATACTCTTCTTCAAGGTCACTGATTTTCTCATATACGTCATTTGTTGCGTCTTCCGCATCATCTTCTGCATCTAATTCATCTTTTTTGACTTTCTCAGCTTTTTCTTTAGCCTTTTGTGCAGCTTCATTGGCTTTTTCTTTAGCTTCTTCGTCATCTTCGATTGAATCATAATATTCTTCCAACAAGTCTTCTAACTCGTCAATATCTAATAATTGTAGTTCATCACCAGACAAGATTCCTAGTCCAGATAATGTTTCAATGTATTTTTGTCTCTCAGTCTCTTCTACTTCTTGTTCAGCAACATCTTTTACTACATCGCCAGCGATTTTGTAATAATCTTTTAAAACATCTTTTAAATCTTTAGTTTCTAGAATGGCTATTTCTTCAATAGTAAGTAATTCTAGTTCTAATATTTCAGAAACATATCTTTCTCTTACTTTAGTTTGACCAGAATTGTCATCATTACCTTCTGAAACTATTTCTTGAATAGTAATTTGATAAGCTTCCTCAAGTAATTCTTTAATTTCGTTTACTTTTAACGATGCTAAGTAATCAATATCATCAACATCATAATCACCAGTAATTAACAAAGCTTCGATTAAAGTAGCTTTTGCCTGTGATATTACAGATGTAGCTGTGTCCATAATAGTTTTATATTTTTGGACAACTGCTTCTAAGTTCTTCCCAAGTTCAAGTGCAGCTTCAGATACTGTTTCAGTTAATCCACTTCCAATTTCATCGTTTAACTCTTCATCTTCTGACTGGACACTGAATAAAATAGTATCGTCCTCTAATAAGAATCCTTGCTCGTCAGCCACTCTAATTATCTCAGCAACTAATTCATCTAAATCAGTTAACGTTAAGTCTACATGCAATAATAAAGCTTCTGCATCAGCATTTAATGCTTCAACAGCTATAACTTCATTATCTTCATCAAGACTAATCATAATCCCTGGATTAATATCAAGAGTTACAACTGTAGCCAGTGCATTTACGTTTATTACATTGTCTCCTCTTGTTAATCCAAACGTAAGTACTAATGCGATCATGATTGGAACTAATAAAGCTGATCTTTTCCAGTTCCAATTTCTAAATAAGTTTGATTTATTAAACTCTAGATTCTCTTTAACAGAACCTAGTTCTAATTTTGACTCTATTTTAATGTTATCTTTTAAATGTTTTTTAATTTTATTCATATTGAACCTCCAACTTTGTTCTAAGTTTTTTAATTGCTTCATTGTATTTCCAAGTAATTGTTCCGAGTGGTTTTTCTAAACCAATCGATATTTGCTTGTGAGTAAAATTGCCGAGAACATGCATCATGACAATCTCTAATTCGTTTTGATCAAGTATGTTCTTCATATCATTGAGTAACAGTATTTCTTGTTCTTTAGACTCTTCGGATGAGTTTCTTGTAAATTCATCATCATAAACAACTTTGCTTTCCTTACGGATATAATTTACAGAATTATTATGTGCAATAGTAATGATCCATGATAAGAAGTTTTTACTTTTATAAGTAGAAATCTTCTGATACATACTTCTAAATGTATCCTGTAAAATATCATCAGCTTGAGTTTGATTTTTTATAATACTAAAGATGTAATAAAACAAATAGTCTTTAGTTGTATTGAAAATCTCATCAAATGCTTTTTCATTTCCATTTTTAAGTTTTGATGCTAATATTTCTAATCTTGCTTTGTCGATTTTATAATTTGCCATGTAATGTTCTCCTTTCATTAAATAAACACATTAAACCTAGTTTTTGTTGGTAATATATTAATTAATTTTATTTCATTGCTTAATTATATCATTTACAAAAAAAAAGAGAGGAAATCCCCCCTCTTAACAATTAACGCAATGAGATAATGCTTTTAAGTATATTTCTTTAACATGTTCGTCCTTTAAAGAATAATAAATAGTTGATTTTTCTCTTCTTGAGATTACAATGCTTTGACTCTTCATCTTGCTAAGTTGATGAGAGATACTTGACTGCGTCATATCAAGGACAACTGCAATATCACAAACACACATTTCTCCGTTTATAAGCAGGTCTACAATTTTCAGTCTTGTGTCATTTCCTAGCACTTTAAACATCTTGGCTGTTTCTTCAACAGCAGCACTGCTTGTGATGTTTTTCTTAGCCTCTTCAACTTTTTCAAAGTTTACGTGTGTTACATCGCATTTTGTTTTCATGTAGTTACCTCATTTTTATCTTTTTTTAGAATTCGTAATGAATTAAGAACAGCAATTAATGATACACCAACATCTGCAAAGATAGCCATCCACATTGTTGATAAGCCAAATCCACCTAGTGACAAGAATACTAATTTAATTCCTAATGCAAAAGTAATGTTTTGAATAACAATTCTTTTTGTTTTGAAAGCAATCTCGAATGATTTAAAGAAAGTACTTAAAGAATCATCCATTACTATTATATCAGCTACTTCAATTGCCAGGTCACTACCACGAGCACCCATTGAAACACCAACATCAGCATTTACTAAAGCTGGAGCATCATTGATCCCATCACCTATAAATAATGATACGCCATTAATACTATTCATAAAGTCTAACTTTTGATCAGGAAGAAGTCCTGATTTATAGTTGATACCGAGTTCATTCGCAACTTCTGATGCGACTTCATCTTTGTCTCCTGTTAGCATATAAATATCAATTCCTTGTTTTTTAAATCCATTGATAGCTTCTAGACTTGATTGTTTAAGTTGGTCCTTAATCACAATATGTCCAAAGTACTTGTTATTCTTAATAATATAAACTATTGAACCAGATAACTCTTCCACTTCAATTCCAAGATCATCCATGAATGATTTACTTCCTACATGTATTATATCTTGATTAAGTTTAGCAGATAATCCTTTACCTGTAGTCTCAGTAACTTCACTAAGTTCAATATATTCACCACTAAATTCTTTAGTAACTGCTTTAGCAATCGGGTGAGTAGAATACCTCTCAATTGAAGCAGCTATTTGGAGTGCTTCATTTGAGGAATACTCTGTTACTTCAAAGTTACCTTTTGTAAGAGTTCCTGTTTTATCTGTAAATAAGTTCTTAACTTTGGTTAATGTTTCTAAATGATTACTACCTTTATATAAGACTCCAATAGATGCTGATTTACCAATTCCAGCATAATACGATAATGGAATTGATAACACAAGAGCACATGGACAAGATATTACTAAGAAGATAGCTCCTCTATAAAGATATTCATTGAAGTTAGCTTGATTAACTAATGTAGGGATTAACACGAGCAGTAAAGCTATTATTGCTACTGCTGGTGTATAATATCTAGCAAACTTAGTAATAAACTTTTCAGTTTCAGATTTATTAGCTGTTGAATTCTCTATAAGGTCAATTATTTTAGCCAGTGTTGAGTTTTCATAAGTTTTTACAACTTCTACTTCTAACATCTGACCAATGTTGATTGAACCTGATATTATATCGTCACCAATTGATACTACATTTGGAATTGATTCACCTGTAATTTGAGATGCATCAATACTAGAATTACCCTTAGATACTCTACCCTCAACAGGTATTAGTTTACCCTTAGGTATTATCATAATGTCCCCAACTTTAAGTTGTTCCGGATCAATTAGATATTCCTTAAATCCTCTAACTATTCTTACGGTGTCTACTTTAAGACTAATTAGATTCTCAATTTCATTCTTCGATTTCTTAACTGCTCTTTCTTGGAAGAACTCTCCCACACTATAGAATATTATTACTGCTACTGCTTCATAATATTCCTTAATGTACATCGCAGCTAATGTTGCTACAAGCATAAGAGTATTTTCATCAAACATTGTTTTATGAACTATACTCATTATTGATTTCTTAATTATTCTATTTGCAGCCAATGCATAACCTAGATACATTAGTAAAATATTATCAAGCTGAGCAAAGACCAAAAATGTTATCACTCCTAATATTGTTATATATAAGGTATAGTCAGTCGAGCGTTTAACTATTTTCTTGTTTTTATAATATACTAGTACACCAGTCTCTATTGAATCAACAATTTTAGTTACTTTTTTAAGTAAATCATCTTCTTCAACTTTGTTACTCGTTGATAAAATCATTGTTTGAGTGGCAAGGTTGAATATTGCTTCATCAATATAATCTTGTGAGTTTAATGTTTTTTCTACTTTTCCAGCGCAGCCAGTGCACAAGAGATTTTCCATTATTATTTTATAAGTCATAATCTGCCTCCGTCTTAATATGAGTAAATGCTCATATAGTATACTTTATTATATGACTGTTTGCTCATATAGTCAACAGTTAAGTCTTGTTTTAAGGCAAAAAAAAAGCGATTATTCACTTTTTTTTATGATATATCTTAAAACTGTTTTCATTTTAGCTTCATCGACTCTTCTTGGGTCACTTATATAGATCTCTCGATGTTCTTTACTTAAACGAACATAACCTGAGTCATTAATAAACTCATCCATCAACTTAAAGGATTCTGGTTCGTTATCATAGCTACCGATATGCGTAAGTTGGCAAGCTAAACCTTCCTCATATTTCTCCAAAACTAGTTCTTTTACAAAATCAGACTTTTTCTTTTTAAGAACAGTAGCTCTTATGTCTTCAAATATTGAATTTGTTACAAAGTCTGGTTGTCTGATCATTAATTTGTATTTAAAATGTTCCTTCAGTTCAGTTAATGCTATTCCTTCTAAATACATTTCCTTACCTTCATCAGTTAAATCCCATTCACCTTCAAGCGGATACACCGTATAATCATAGAATCCCTCCTGGGATTTAAGCGTCATCTTTAGTCCGTATGACACTGAGTATAAAGCTTCTACTGATTTACTAAAGCCATCCCCACCAGGATGTCCTTCACCTTCAATTGATAAAAAGTTAAACTCCGGAATTTCAATAATCTCCGGTTGTGCTTTTGGGAGATAATATTGCTTTTCCTTTTTTCTCCACTCGTATTTCATAAAATCACCTCTATCAACTAATAGTATCACAACTCAGGTTTTTGATATAAAGATGTATGCTGTATAATATGGTTGAGGTGAGATTATGATAAGAGCTTATATAAATACCAAAATCGGACCACTTAGTGTTACTATGGACGGAAATTCTGTATCAAGAATTGATTTTATTGATACTGTAGATTCAGAGATAATACCACTGAACATGTTATACATTGTCGAAGAGCTAAAAGACTACCTTAAAGGAAATCGTAAAGACTTTACATTCGATTTATCTATAAAGGGCACGACTTTCCAAAAACAAGTTTGGTCTGAATTAATCAAGATCCCGTACGGTGAAACTCGCACATACAAAGAAATAGCCGAAGCAATTGGAAACCCCAAGGCTGTAAGGGCTGTAGGTGGAGCTAATAACAAGAATAAAATACCGATTGTGATACCTTGTCACAGAGTAATAGGGGCTGATGGATCACTTACTGGTTATGCTGGTGGCGTGGATATAAAGAGGGAATTACTACGAATTGAGAGTAAATAAAAAAAGCATGAATTTCCATGCTTTTTATTTTTGTTTGATCTTGTATCTGATTAGTGAAATTATAGCTTCTTCTTTTTTTAGAGTTTCCACCGAGTTACTGGTTTCTTTTACTCTACTCTAAGTAGCACTTCAAGTTCACCTGCAGATAATGGTTTACCTTGCGATGTCATGACATCTATAATCTGAACTGATAGCTCCATTTAATCACCTCTATAATCTATTATACCACAAAAAAAAAAGGTGTTGATAAACACCCTATTTAGTTATAATAGTTCCAGTTAATCCTTTTAGTCCATCTTTAGCTTTTTCTAAAGAAGTAATAAGTGATTTTCTACCAACTTTTGAATCAGCAAACATAACACATGCTTCAACTTTAGGTAACATACTACCAGGAGCAAAGTGACCTTCAGCAGAATATTTTCTTGCTTCATCAGGAGTAATTGTAGATAACCATTTCTCATCTTCTTTACCAAAGTTGATAGCTACTTTCTCAACAGCAGTTAAGATTACTAAGTAATCTGCATCTAATGTTTGAGCTAATAACTCTGAAGCGAAATCTTTGTCAATTACAGCAGGAACTCCATGTAATTCTCCGTTATTACTAATAACAGGAACTCCACCACCACCACAAGTGATTACTACGTTACCACTTTCAACTAATGATACAACAATTGCTTTTTCTTTAATAGAAATTGGTTTTGGACTTGGAACAACTCTTCTGTATCCACGACCAGAATCTTCTACCATTGTGAATCCTTTTTCAGTTTCTAAAGCTTTAGCTTCTTCAGCTGACATAAATCCACCAATTGGTTTAGAAGGATTTTTAAATGCTGTATCATTCTCATCTACGATTACTTGAGTAATGATAGTAGCAACTGATTTTTCAATATTTCTAGAATTTAATTCATTTTGTAATGCATTTTGTAAATGGAATCCGATATAACCTTGACTCATCGCTCCACATTCAGGAAATGGCATATCAACACCCGCATCTGCCATACCATTGTTTATCATACCTACTTGAGGTCCGTTTCCATGAACAATGATAAGTTCATGATTTTCTTCAATTAAATCTACTAACGGTATTGCTGTAGCTTTAACTAATTGTAACTGTTCTTGTGGAGACTTCCCTAATGCGTTTCCACCTAATGCAACAACTATTCTCATATTTATATCCCCTTTTATTTATTAGTGCAACCGTCCTATTATATAACTTATACCCTTATTATTCAACTAAATGATTAAAACTTATTCTAGACTTAAGAACAATCTAAAATTACCAACTATAGTTAACTAAAATAATGAAAAAACTTTGTGTTAAAAGTTCTCTCTTAAGTAAGTTGGTTCGTTTTCCTTAAACCATTTATTCATGAATCCACATGTAGCTTCTATCTTCAAACTCATTTCATCTGATAGTCTCATCAGTCTTTCAAGAAGCACTTTACTAGCCATAGTTCCTCTGTACTCTGGAACAACGCCAATGAAGACAGCATCAATATAATCATCATGGATGTAATGTTCCAATTTACCTATTCTCTTTTCATTCTCAATTAGAATAAATAAGTTACCTTCTTTAATTATCTCCATCATATTCCTCCATTATTATTTCTGAATCAAAATATTGTTCATTGAAGTTTATTAATTCTGCTATTTCCTCTATATTGAATTTCTTATTACTCACAACTAGTTTATCTTCAACATCATCTTTCCTCTTAACTACAGCCACAACTCTTCCTGAGGCCTGTTTAAGTGGTTCTAACGAGTCTAGATAGTAACAATCAACTTCTCCACCATCAAGTGAGAAAATGTCTTCTATGTAACCGTAGTTAATTATTTCTCCGTTGGCTGGTCTATCAAATATCATATCAACTTGTTTTCCTAGCCATAATTCTTCTAGTTCAAGATTAAGTTTCTTGTTTAACAAACTAAGTAGCAAGAACCCTCTAGTCTTAATAGACTTTTGTACCACAGAGTTTTCCTTACCGAATCTGTTATCTGTTTCGTAATTAAGATAGTACTTATAAAGTTCTTCTATTGGTATCCACTCAAAGTGAATTCCAAGATCAATTTCTTCTTCTGTATGAGAAGTCTCAACATTACCTACAATCTCACACAAGTAAAAGTGATTGATGTGAGTAAACTTCCATTCCGCAGTCTCTGTTGTTAACAAATGTTCTTTAACAACAATTTCATACCCTGCTTCCTCTTGTAGTTCCCTTATCAGAGCGTCTTCCAAATTCTCACCTTCATCGACACCGCCTCCGGGAAATATAATACAATCATATTTATCTACTTTTATAACACCTATTAGGTTGTCCTTTATTAAAACTCCTCTAACAGCTGTTCTTATCTTATTATCAATGCGTTTACCATACTTAATATTCATATCACACCTCGATCAAATTATATCATATGTTATACTTCCTTTGAGGTGATTTGATGGAGTTTGAACTGACAAATGAGATGATTGAGCATTTTAAAAAGGACCCTGTTTTTTATGAATTTATGAAAGATATTCCACTACCAATTAGACCAATAAATACTAATCACTTTGATGAGCTAATAAGAAGTATCATCTATCAACAAATCAGTATTAAAGCTGGAGCTACCGTTTACGGAAGACTTAAAGAACTTCTGTTACTAACTCCAGAAAACATATTGGATGAAGAAACTGAAACTATAAAAGCAGTTGGATTAACTTATAGAAAAGTTTCTTATATGAAATATCTAGCTGAAGCTATACTAGACGGATCAGTTAATCTTGATAATCTAAATGAGATGTCTAATACTGAAATAATAATGATGTTAACAGCTGTTAAAGGTATTGGAGTGTGGACTGCTGAAATGTTTCTAATGTTCTCTCTTGCAAGACTGGATGTTAGTTCATACGGTGACCTTGCGATTAGAAGAGGATTTAAGAATATCTACAATCTTGAAAACGAGCCAACTAAAAAAGAATTCATGGTTAAAGTAAAAGTATGGGGAGAATTTTCGACAATTGCTCACTTCTACTTATGGCATGCAAGTCACAAATAAAAAAAGGGATTATTTTCCCTTTTTTTTTCCTAGTATTCTATTTCTCATCCTTTCGTCTTTTATAACATAATAAATATCTTTAGATTTACTAGATACTCCTCTTGGCACAAAAATTATTCCTAGAACAATAAGTATCAACAACACTGTAACAAAAACAGTATCCCAATCTATAGCTAATAACATATAACCTCCTAAAGAATTGTAATTGTATCTCCTGTTCTAACAATACCAGGTTTAATTACTTTAGTAAATACACCCTCTTTTGGCATGATACAAGATCCTACAGTTACACTAATAGCACAGCCCTTGTGACATTTCTTACCTATTTGAGTTAATTCTTGGATTGTTTCTCCAATTTGAAATCTTGTTCCTATTTCTAGTGAGAACAAATTGATTCCCTCAGTAGTAATATTTTCAGCAAATGAACCATTAATTAGTCCTTCAGCACCAAGTTTAGTCATTTTATCAACTGACTCAATACCAAGCAAACTAACTTGACGGTGCCAGTCCCCAGCATGAGCGTCTCCAACTATTCCATGATCTACTTTAAATGTAGCCTCAGTTACTTCTACTTTAACAGTACCTTTTTTCTCGCTTATATTTAAGCTTACAACACTAGCCATAATTACCTCCTATAGTCACTTTTACCACCAGATTTTTCTAGTAGTAAAGTCTCTTTAATTATCATACCTTTATCAACTGCTTTACACATATCATAAATTGTAAGAGCAGCAATACTAACAGCAGTTAAACTTTCCATTTCAACTCCAGTTTGTCCTATACATTTTGTAGTAGCAGTGATTTCGACTCCGTTTTCAATATAGTTAAATGACAAATTGATTCCAGTTAAGTTTATCGGATGACACATCGGAATAACTTCACTTGTTTTCTTAGCAGCCATAATTCCAGCAACTTGTGCAACTCCCAAGACGTCCCCTTTTTTACTCTCTCCTTTTTTAATAATTTCAAGAGTTTCAGGTTTCATTATAATAGTAGATCTTGCGATCGCTATCCTAAGAGTATCTGTCTTTTCACTAACATCAACCATCTTTGCTTTACCATCTTTATTAAAATGTGTTAATTTCATCTTAACCACCTATCCTATTCATACTACGTTTAATAGCTTCATAGTCTTTTTCATTAATTTTATGAGACTTAGGTTTTGAAATGATACTTTTTTTAAGTTGATTCTTAATCTCTTCTAATGACAATCCTTTTACATTGATTTCCTCATCAGTATGTAAACATGGTTTTATCTTACCATCTGATGTTAATCTTATTCTATTACAGTCATCACAGAACTTATGACTAATTGGATTAATAAATCCAATTTTCCCTTTATGATTCTTAACCTTGTAGTAAGTGGTATTCTTACCCTTACTAACAAACTCAAAATCATGTTTCTTAATTACTTCATCACTACTTAAGTAATAATCTTCCCATTTGAAATGTACATTACCAATTGGCATTAATTCAATAAATCTAATTAACAAATCATATTTATCAGCTAGTTCTACGAATGATTCAATCTCTGAATCATTAATCCCCTTCATCAGCACTACATTTATTTTAATAGGTACCATTTCGAATTTGATCAAATCCTTAAAGATTTGTTCATAATCGATTATCTTAGTAGCTTTGGTTAACAACTTGTACTTATTCTCATCAAGGGTATCAAGGCTTAAGTTAACTCTAGATACTCCTGCTTCTTTTAGTTTTTCAATGTTCCCTTCTAAAAGAAGTCCATTAGTAGTGATAGTTACTTCTTCAATACCTTCTACAATTGAGATTTCCTTAATTAGAGAATATATCCCTTTTCTAACAAGCGGTTCTCCTCCGGTAATACGAATCTTCTTAACTCCAAGAGCTGCTGCTTCTTTAACAACATCTACAATCTCTTCGTTCCTCATTATAGTACTATGACTTACCTTTTCAACTCCGTCGGGCATACAATACGAACACCTGAGGTTACATCTATCAGTTACACTGATTCTTAAGTAATCTACTTCTCTGTTATATGAGTCTTTCAAACTGCCCACCTCCTATTTCCTATATGAATCTCCTAGTTTATCTAACAGTTTTTTACTCTCAATTATATCTTTAAATTTCTCGTAAGCATTTGTACCTACAAATTCTGTTCTTACAAGAAAATCATATTCTTCTTCAGCTAGTTTAATGAAATTAAGTCCCATCAGATCAGCTACTGCCTTCGTACAGATTCCCGCATCAGCTCTTCCGTCCTTAACTGCTGAGGCTACTGTCATATGAGTTGTTAACTCATAATCATAACCATCTATTTCATCTGGTTCTATATTATTCTCAGCAAGTAATGAGTCAAATAATATTCTAGTTCCACTACCTGATTGTCTATTAACAAAATTAACTCTTTTTAAATCAGTTAATCCTAATATATCTTTGGGGTTACTCTTCTTAGTAACAATACCCTGTATTCTCTTCAATCCTTTTAAAAGGATTGCGTCTAAATCATATTTTTCTATCAAAAACTCATTATATATTCCATCTTCAAGTACATGCACTGGTGCGATATGGCACTCGCCTTTTTTAATCGCAATTACGCCACCGTACGAGCCAACATGAGATGATGATAAACTGAAACCTGACTTAGTTAACTCATCATTTATATAATCCATCGCTAGATCATGTGATCCAATAGATACAATAGTGTTTTCATATTCAGAATTTAGAAGTTCTACTTCTACATATCCCGGCTCAAACCCTTCAATGTCTTTTGGTATGATCATTAATCCATCAGCCTTAACAAGACTCATCGTGACACCAGCTCCCCTATCTAATGGTGAACAGATAATGTCTCCTCCGACTCTTCCAAGTTTAACTCTAACAAATTCATGATGTTTAAGTGATGAATAAACTTTCTTAACTAGTTTAGCTTTTATAATTTTCCTTTTGCTAGAAACTGATAACACTTTTTCTATCAAAGGTTTAACAACTAAATCAAATGATACAAATGTGGAAACAGGATACCCTGGTAATCCAATCACAATTGCATTTCCAATTTTTCCAATTATAGTAGGTTTTCCTGGTTTGATATTTATTCCATGAACAAATACAACTCCTAGCTCCTCTATAATAGCTTTTGTATAATCTTTACTTCCAGCGCTAGAACCAGCTCCGATGATTACGATATCAGATTCAGCACTCGCATCAGAAATGATACTTTTAAGAACTGAGTAATCGTCCTTTTGGACTGTGACTACTTTTGTAACAGCTCCTAGTTCTTTAAGAGCACTCTTAATGAAGTAGGAGTTTGAATCTAGAATCTTTCCAACTTCCATTTTATCTGGGTCATCAATTATTTCGGTTCCAGTTGGGACAATCGTAACTACAGGTTTCTTAATTACTTCAATATACTTAAGTCCTCCAGCTATAAGAGCTGATAGGTCTATTGGTCTAATCTTATGATTCCTTGGGATAATCATTTCTCCCATTACAATATCTTCACCAATTGGTCTGATATGTTGAAACAGTTTTGCAGGTTTAATAATCTGAATTCCATCAATCTCATTGATGTCTTCTATCATAATAACTGCATCATATTCTATAGGGATTGGATTCCCTGTATTTACATATTCATAGTTACTCAGGCTAACTGGAGTAGTCTCACTTGCGTTAACCGTATCTAAGTGTTTAACAGCCACTCCGTCCATAGCACTAGCGTTATAAAATGGACTGGATAATTTGGCTATAACCTCAGATGAGGTAACTCTCCCCAGCGACAGTTTTACATCAACAGTTTCAATTACTCTTTCGCTTAGGAGCTTATCAAAAATTGAGTCCAGTTCTGAGATATCAATTGTATTTAAATATACATTTCTCTTCATATCATTAAAAGGTAAATACTTCTACCATTTCTCCTTTATCTAGACCTTCTTTGTTTTCTTCAATAACAATAAAGCCATCCGCATTCGCTAATCCTGAAATCATTCCTGATTTCGTGAAGATCGGTTCTATAAATTCATTCATTATTTTTACAAGTTGATAAGTTACTCTTCCGGGTGCCGCATGAACACTCAGCGTAAGTTCCTTAGTAACAGTTCTCCTAGGTACAACTACTTCTAACTTAGCCTCTAAGTAACTATCAATTAACGCAATCAGCACAATATAAGCACTTAGTGGTTGACCAGGTAGTCCGAAAAAGAACTTCCCATCTACTTCAGCTAAGATAGTAGGTTTACCAGGTTTGATGTTTAGTCCATGTGCTAACACATTTGCATTCATTTTATTAAGCACATCAATTGTATAGTCTTTATCCCCTACACTTGATCCACCTGACGCGATAACCATATCAGCAATCTTAAGTGCATTGTCTACTTCGTTATAGTATTTATCAAAGTTATCTTTAATAACCATTGTCTTAAGAACTTGAATCCCTAGTAGTTCTAATTCCTTACAAACAGTGTAAGTATTAATATCTCGAATCTCTCCAATTTTTGGAGTTTTATTTGGCGCAACAATTTCGTCTCCCGTTGATAACACAATCGCAGTTATTGGTTTAAATACTTTTAAAGTCTCAACCCCTGCACCAGTAAGCATCCCTATAGTTCTAGGTGATACTTTAGAGTGTTTATTTAAAATTAAATCACCAACTGATATATCTGACCCTTTTAGTAGTACGTTCTCATATATAGCGGGAGAAGAATAAATTATAATCTCGTCCCCTAGTTGTTCAGTATTTTCTATCATAACTGCTGCATCTGCCCCTTCGGGTAGATATCCACCAGTTGGAACGTATGCCGTATTCTTGTTAATAACTAAATCTGAATCTGATCCCATCTCAACAGTACCAATATTCTTTAAAAGTACAGGTACTGTACTAGAAGCTAAGTTCACGCTTTTATGCTGAACAGCATAACCGTCAACTGTACTTCTTGAAAAATGAGGTACATCAAAGTTAGATCTAACATCCTCAGCTACAATTAGCCCTAAAGAATCAATCGTATTAACTTCAATCACTTTCCTTTTGTTAGAAAATGTTGATTTTATTAAATTTCTTGCTTCACTTAGTTTTTTTACTTTAAACATTTTTCAGCTCCAAATAGTATTCTTCGTCTTTAAGTTCGTTAATAAACGATTTATTGTGACTCACTATAATAAGAGTCATTGTTTTCTTTAATTCCTTAAGTACTTTGACCAGTTCATCAATTGATTCAATATCAAGGTGAGTAGTCGGTTCATCTAGAAGCAATACTTCAGGATTAAAAATCATCCCTCGAATAAGTGCTACCTTAATCTTTTCTCCTCCAGATAACGACAATGCATTCTTTGGAAATAGTCTTTTAATACTTAGCTTAGTCGCTAGATCGTTTACTCTATCTTCATATGCTGATAAATCAAATCCTCTAATAATTAGCGGATAATTAATGTTATCTTTTACTGTTCGGTTAAATATAACCGGTTCTTGTGACAGATAAGATCCTGTTCCTGAAATAGATCCAGTATAGTCTTGTAAATTAGCAATCGCCTTAAGCAAGGTTGTTTTACCTGAACCGTTTCTACCAGTAATAAATGTTATTTTATTTTCTTCAAATGTGTAATCATCAAAATTAAATGAAATGTCACCATAATCAACATATACGTTATTAAGTTTAATCATCGCTTCACCCCCCTATACTTCAAGAGTGATGTATTAACTAAGAATGCGATAAACAATAAGACAATCGCCATTGCGACACTCTTAGTGTAATCACCCATTGAGTTACTCATAGCTATAAAAGTAGTCATGACTCTAGTTGACCCTTTGATGTTACCTCCAACTAGCATAACCGCTCCAACCTCAGAAATTGCTTTTGAAAACCCGAGTGTTATAGCCATTAATATATACGGTTTTGTTTCTAATATAATAAGTTTAATCGTATCCTTTTTAGATCCACCAAGTGTCTTACAAGTTTCAACTAAAGCTTTATTTGATGCTTCAGTTGAATTGATAATGTTACCAATTATGATAGGTAACACTAATAATGTTTGAGCTAAAATCATAGCCATCGGTGTAAATAATAGATTAAGGGATCCAAGTGGTCCTTTATTCGCAATCGCTAGAACCACGAATAGTCCTAAGACTACTGGTGGAACTGCCATAAATGTATAAATAATCTTGATAATTAACTTTTTTAGTTTAAATTCAGTAACACTCATGAATATAGCTAAAGGAGTACCGATAATAGACGCAATGAAAGTAGCAGTTAATGAAACTACTAAAGATAAAGCTATAACCCCATAAATTTCTAAATCGAATGAAATTATATATTCAATTGCCTCTAAAAAGTTTACCAATTAAATCACTTCGCATTCGGGAAAAACATAGTTTCTCCATATTTATTGTAATTACCAATTAGCTTTTGAGTGTCGTCACTAAGTATCCAGTTATAGAATGCATCTGCTGCATTCTCATTTACATCATGCAGTTCAGGATTAATCTTAATAACCCCGTACTGGTTAATTAGTTCAAAATAGTTCTCATAAGCAATCACAAGGTCAATATTATCAAGCATTGATAAGTACGTTCCTCTATCAGTGAATGTGTAATTACCTTCTAAGTTAGCCATCATTATAGTGCTTCCCATACCTTGACCAGTTTCTTGGTACCAACTACCAAATGTAGATGAATCAAACCCAAATTCTAACCATAAGCTTAATTCTTTCATATGTGTACCAGAGTTATCTCCTCTTGAATAAAAGACTAACTCGTTATCTAATAAATATTGAAAAGCTTTATCAAGTGGAGCTTCTTCAATTACAGCCGGACCAATAAAGATAAAGTCGTTATACATAACGTCAGCTCTTTTTTCACCGTAACCTTCTTCCACAAATATTAATTCCTGTGCTTTGGCATGAACTAGTAATAAATCAACATCTCCATTGCGTCCCATTTGAAGTGCTGCTCCAGTTCCCACTGCGATAATATTTACCTTAAAACCTGTTTCCTCTTCAAATACAGGGATAATGTAATCCAGTAACCCACTGTTCTCTAAAGATGTAGTTGTAGCTATGTAGAGAGTGTTGTCTTTCTCACAGCCGGTTAATAGTAATAATAATACTAAAAGTAATTTTTTCATCCTAAAATTAAAAAATACTCGCACCAAAAAGAGCGAATAATTTCTCTCCTTTCCAAACACGGGAGGCTTAATCATTTCTAACTAAACCCATAGGTTAATAAGTCATAGTGACCCTTAGACTTAAAAACTCGGATATATTACTTAGATTTTACCATAAAATACTGTATTATAGAAGAAAGAAAAGAGGTACTCTATGTTTAAAGTTGGGATAATTGTAGCTAGCGATAAAGGTGCTAGAGGTGATAGAGTTGATCGTTCAGGTGAAGTAATAAAAGAGATAATGACATTGAACGGATATGAGGTAGTTGAAAAAGTAGTACTAGCTGATGATTTAGATACTTTAGCTAATCAAATGAAAAAGTGGTCAGATGATTTTTATGTAGATTTGATACTAACTACAGGTGGAACAGGATTCTCAGCAAGAGACAATACTCCTGAAGCTACTTTAAGTATAATAGATAAACAAGTTCCAGGATTTGCCGAGGTAATGAGAGCTGAATCGTTAAAGATTACACCACGTGCAATGCTTTCAAGAAGTACTGCAGGGATTCGTAATTTTACTTTAATTATAAACATGCCCGGTAGTCCTAAAGCAGTTGAAGAATCGCTTGGATTCATTCTACCTGCACTTGATCATGGATTAAAGATATTAGTTGGCGAAGCTGCTGAATGTGCAAGATAAAAAAAAGAGACTTAAAGTCTCTTTTTTAGTTATTTAAGAAATATGTTTGAATATTTTTCAACTGCCTTTTTGAACTGAATTTCCTTATATTCTTCTTCGTCTCTCTTAAAAAATAACTGAGGAATATAGAAAAGAATCAGAATGATCTCAATGATTAATAGGTATGTCTGTAGGTTTCCCTCTATTAGAAATTTAATGAAACCCTCAGTATCAGATGTATTTAGATACGATAGAGCTAACAATAAAACAACAATTAATACTCTAACAATATTAATGTATTTTTTAGGATAATCTATAATATTCTTCATCCAATTATACTTACCTGATTTGATAGTTGCCTCTATATTTGCTTGACTAACAATTTTATCACTGATTTCAGATTCAACTGATTTGCCAATCATGTTTTCTAGTATATTTTCTCTTGCACTAGCAATGACAGTGTCAATATCTTGATCTCTACTCCTAATTTGTGTTAAGTCAGATTCAATATAATAAATGACCTTATTTTTCAGTTCTACTGGATCATTCATCTTTTGAATCTGAGTAATTATACCTGACATAAATTCTTCCTCTTCTGTGAAGTTACCATTTTCATAAACATTGAGAAAATTGATGAACGAAGAGAAATCATCAGATGTTCTACCAGTGATTCTCAACAATAAAGAGTGCCAAACACTTGGTAGTACCACAACAGGTATCGACCCTGGATAGAATTCTTGATTCCAATTACATAAGTGCCCATCAACCGACACAATGTAATCATTTATGTTGTCAAAAGAGTCAACATATCCATTTCTCAACTTGGAAACAAATAAGTAATTATTCACATCAGTATCCACACTTGAATCGGACGGTGGATACTTAAGTTTCTCTTCCTTATAATACATTATACTTTCATGTAGCTCTTCGAATATTTTCTTATCGGATATATGAAAACTACTAAAGTTAGATTTTTCCATTCCTTTTAACTCAGCTGAAATTTGCTTTTTAAGAAATATTTCAAAGTCTCCATAGCTGGATTTAGTTTTATTAATACTATTACGCCAGTCACCAAATAGCTCTAGTAAATCTGGATTTATCTCTTTCCTCTTATATCTCTTAAGTGCTCCTATTGAAATTAGTTCTTTGCCATCAGCAAAATCTTTAAGACTTCTCACGATACCTGAAATAGTTCTATTAATTTCTGCTTCAGTGAAATTTGTATATTTTAACTTAATACCTGATTCTCTACATTTTGCGATGAAACGCTGCGTGTTTTTTTTCCTTTGTTTATCATGTATACCAATCATATGAAACAACATATTGGTATCTAAATAAAAAGACTTGTTACTAAACAATGTCTTCAATCTTTCCTTTGATATCTTAGTAGTTAATAGACAATATTCAACACAATATGTAATGATATCGTATACAAGTTTATCCTTTTCCAAATTGTCCCATTCCAAAAAATTATTTATTAGTTTTCTATTTTCATATGATACGAAAGCATAAGATTGAGTTACTTTCCTTTTAGCTTTATTAAGAAAATTTAATATGACATCCTTGTTGGAGTTAAATACACCATAAAGGAATTCTTTGATTATCCTTTCAATATCATCTGCATCTCTAAGTATTTTGTGCTCTTTCTTGAATTTCCTCACCAAGGAAGCTAGATTGTTCTCAGAGTCTCTTTTCTGAAATTTGGTCATAACATTTGCTCTTAATTTAAATTTGCTATTCCCAGAAAAAACTTTACCGGAAGATGATTGCTTTAATCTCAATTCATTAATGTTCTCAAAATCATCATCGTATTTATACAATATTTTACTAACCTCACTGTTTGAGAATTCGAGGTTATAATGCTTTTTAATCAAAATAGAAATTTCTTCATCACTCAATTCACTATTTCCATTATTAAATAGTGCCATCAATATGAGTTTTCTTAAAGCGTTATCTTTCGTGCCTGTTTCGTGCACCCCAACTATCAATGAAAGTCGTAAAACATCTTGTTTTTCCATAATACCTCCTAAATCAAATATATCATATCAAACACTGCTCAAAAGTAACGTTTTTGCTACTTTTACTTCTTTATGCATAATCTAAGATGGTTATTTAAAAAAAAGAGACTTAAAGTCTCTTTTTTAGTATAAGTTAATTACGTCTTTAATTTTTTTAGCTAATCCTTCTACTTTTCTTAAAGGAGCGCTACACAATGCTATTCTTGGTCCATTTGGTAAATTAATTGTAAAGATTAACTCTTCATTTAATTTAGCATGAACTTTATTACATATTTCAGGATCTACTTTTACAGTTGCGAAGAATCCTTCTTTATGCGGATAAATTTCTAATCCTACTTCTTTTGCCTCGGATAAGAATAAATCACTTCTAGCTTTAAGCATTTCCACATATTTTGCTTTTTCTTTTAAATATCTCATTTTCAACTCTGGTTTATCTATTAATTCAGAAAATAGTACTTGTCCACTATTATTAATGTTACTCCAAATTGCTCTAGCTGTATGAACACATTCGTTCTTAAAGTCCTCAGCTTGGTCTCCTAATATTACTGAAGCCCCAACTCTTAATCCATAAGCAGTTAATGTTTTAGAAATACTAAAAGCTGTAACTACTAATAAATTTTTATGTAAGTTCTTGAACAATTCAAAATGTTTACGTGAGTTGGCATCATCTTTCGTGTAATCGATGTAAGCCACATCGTTTAATAAAGCAATGCGTCCTTTTTCTGCCAGTTTATTTAAATGTTTCATTACTTGAACCCACTCATCATAACTCATTGAGTATCCAGTAGGATTGTGAGCTGGATCATTAATAACACATGTAACTCTTCCTTGTTTATCCATTAGTTCAGTAGTTTTTGTCATAAAACTTTTTACATTAAATGAATCTCCATCAAACATCTCATAAAAATCATATTCAATGTTTTGGTCTACTGCCATAATTTTGTAAGGTCCCCAGCATACGCTTGGAAACAATACAGTATCACCGTATCTTAGTGAATTTCTAAATGTAACAGCTACTGCTCCACTTCCACCTGGTGTAGCTACAACAAGTGCATCAGGAAGTCCTAACCATTTTTTTACAGCTTCTCTAAATTCAATATTTCCTTGAAGAGATGACGCATATTTTGCTTTTTGGAAGTTTGATATACCATTATATACATCATAAACCGAATCCATTGCTACCATAACACCATCTTCATCATAAAGTGCACCCAAAGTTACATCAATAACTTTATCTCCATGAATCGCTTTAGCATCTTGAGCATCCTTTACCGCTGTGAATACTGCATCCTTAAGTATTTTTCCCATATTTTTCTCCTATTCAAAAAAGTCAATTATATTATAACATTCAATGTAATAATTAAAAGAACAAATTAGAAAAGTAATTTTTATTTTTTACAAATAAAAAAAACAGCTAAGCTGTCTTTTTGTAAAAGTTATTAATAATCACTGATAACTCATTCAGAGTCTTAGCATTAGTATCTACTAAATAGTCATAATGAGAGATTTTGGCTAACTTAAAATGTTCCCTATCGTTATTAAGCCTTTTATTACATTCATCAAGAGAATCCCCTCGATCAAGCATTCTTTGTTTCCTAATTGATTCATCAGTTGTTAAAACAATAAACATGTGCCCCTCACTGTTATCATATATGTTGTTAGCTCCAATAGGATCAACAATTAACACGTTGTTCTTCTTATTCACCTTAGGTGTACCATAATAATTATCATTGTAGATTACTGTTTCAAAAAACTCATTTCTTTGATTTTTTAACCAGAATTCTTCAACTGTTAAAAAGTTATAATCGATCCCTGTTACTTCATTATCTCTTTTATTTCTAGTTGTAGATGTAACTAACTTTTTAAACTCATGGTTTTTGATCAATAATTTAGCAATTTCTGTTTTTCCGCTTGCGCTGGCTCCGATTAGGATTAACATTGACACTCACCATACTTTCTTTTCTTAATAGTTATTGTTGTTAAAATTTTCTTATTTAATTTTATCATTATTTCGGCAAAAAGACATCTGTAAAAGAGTAAAATGCATGATATTTGTCAAATCTCTAAATAAGATATATTATTAATTAAAGGAGTGATTATTATGTCAGCAAGAATATTCTTAAGTTTCAACGGAAACGCAAAAGAAGCTCTGAAATATTATACTAAAGTATTCAGTTTAGATGAACCAGAAATCATGACTTATGGAGACGCAGAAAAGTATGGTGAAAAGTATCCTAAGTCAGTTCATAATCTAGTGTGTTACTCATCTATTAAGATTGGTGAAACAATTATCATGATCGGAGATGAAACTGAAAAGGAAGTTATCCATGGGAATAACTTCACAATAGTGTATATGTTTGAAGACGTAGAAGCTTTGAAAAAAGTTCATCACAAGTTAGCTAAAGAGAGTGAAGTTATCACGAATTTAAAAAAAACATTCTGGAGTGAAGCATTCTCTGAAATAAAAGATCCCTTTGGATTTACTTGGAATTTATCAATGTAATTAAAAACACCCCTATACTGGTCGTATAGAGGTGTTTTTTCCTTTGAGGGGAAGAAATTATTTATTTGTTAAGTATTCATCAATACCAATAGCAGCATTATGACCATTAGCAACAGCTGTGATAACATCTGGACCACTAATAATGTCTCCTCCTGCGAATAACCAATCAATACCTTTTACTTGACCATTTGTTTCTACTTCTAACTTACCTCGGTTAATGTTAACTTTAGTTTCATAATCACCTAAGTAGTCATATCCTGGAGATTGTCCAATCGCCATAAAGATTTGAGTTCCTTCAAGTAATACTTCATCGCCAACATAAGCCGGATTAAATTTACCCTCATTATCAAAGATAGATTCAACTTTTTTAATAGTAAGACCTTTTACTTTACCGTTCTTAATAACAATTTCCTGAGGTCCATGAGCGAAGCTATAATGAATACCTTCTTCTCTAGCTTCAGTAACTTCTTCTAAATCAGCTGGTAACATATCCTCAGACTCTAATGCAGTCATTGTGATATTTGATTTACCATATTTTTCGAATTGTAGTCTAAGTACAGTTCTTGAAACGTCAAATGCAACGTTCCCACCACCGATAATGATTACATTTTCATGTATATCAATTTTATCAGTCAGTCCACGAGAATAATCACGTGCAGCAGGCAAGAAATCCATCGCTGCTATTACGTTTTCATGATCATGTCCAGGCATCGGTATTTTTCTACCATTAAAGAAACCTGTTCCAGTGAATACTGCATCATACTCTTTTTCAAACTTAACAAGCATTGAAGCATCTACTTTAGTGTTAACTTTAATGTTAACTCCAATTTTCTCAATGAACTTAATATCTTGATCAATTGCTTCATCAGGTAATCTGTATTTTGCGATACCATAACGCATAACTCCACCAGCTAGTGGTTTTTGTTCAAATACGTCTACGGTATAACCAATAGTCTTAAGATAATAAGCAGCAGCCAGTCCAGCAGGACCAGATCCTATTACTGCTATTTTTCCATCAACTTCAGCAGATACTTGTTCCATCACAACTCTTTCATAAATATCAGCTGGTGCATTATCTACAATGTAACGTTTCAGCCATCTAATTGCGATTGCATCTCCGCGTTGTGTAAGTGAACAAGCTGTTTCACAAAGGTGAGTACAGATTCTTCCACAAACACCAGGTAATGGATTCGTTTTATAAATTTGTTCAATAGCGTCTTCAAAATCTTCTTCCCAGATTGCTCTGATGTATTCAGGGATATTCATATTAGCAGGGCAAGTTTTAGAACATATTCCACATTCAACACAACGGGCTGCTTCATGGATTGCCATCTCTTTTGAATAACCTTTAACGATTTCTAAGAAGTTATCTTTTCTTTGAGTATCATTTAAGTGAGTCATTGGAACTCTTTTGAGATCTAACAGATCACTGTTTTCGTCTTTTTGGTAACCCATACGAGCTTCCTTACCTAAGAACTTCTCCGTCGGCATTAAATAATAATCGTTAGGGTTTGTAGAGTTAAATAAGTACTCCTTAGACATACTTAAACTTCCAGTAGTACAAATATCAACACATAATGCACAGAAACAACATCTACCGTAATCGATAGTAGGACGTTTAGCAAAGTTCCCATCTGTTTCTTCTATTTCACATCTGTCAACCATAATAATGGCTTCAGTAGGACAGATGTCAGCACAAGTTGTACAACCAATACATTTTTCCCAGTCATTAACATGGAATCCACGATAGTTGTCAGCTGCTTCTCTTGGGTTATCAAATATATCTTCCATTGGCATAGTTAATGGTTTTTTAAATAAATATTTAAGTAGTCTTAAAGACCTGAATGCGCTAAAATGTTTTTTCATATTCTCACCTATCTATCAATTTCCGGAGAACAAACACCCATGGTATCAAACCATAGTGCTGCATCATCCATTCTTTGTCCTGGTAAATATTTCTCTACGCCAAGTAACCCTTGAGGGAATGAAGCTCCACGAACCGCAACACGGTAAGGTTTAACTCCTCCATCAGACACTATAAAGTATCCAAACTCTCCTCTTGATGACTCTACTGCTGAATAAACCTGTCCTGCAGGTACTTTGAAGCGTAACCCATTACCTTCAAATTTAGTTCTAACAGGTCCTTCAGGCATTTTCGCTAAACATTGTTTAATGATTCCGATACATTGAACTACTTCTTGAAGTTTAATATCAACGCGACATGTAGCATCACTATAATCTGAAGTTGGTACATGGAAATCAATTTCAGAGTATCTTGCGTATGGTGTAACTTTTCTTAAATCATAAGGTTTATTTACTGAAGAACGCATACCTACACCAGTAACACCTAACTCCCAAACAACACTTTCAGGAAGCATTATGTGGTGATCAAGTCTTTTCTTGATTGTAGGATTATCAATACCTAAATCACGATGCTCAGTATAACGAGCAGCTAAATCATCTAAGAAGTCTATGATAATTTTCCCAATTCCTTTTGGCAAGTCTTTTCTTACTCCACCAGGAACGATATATTGATGATATATTCTGTGTCCAGTAATCTTTTCAAAGATATCTAGAATAGTATTACGGTCAGCCTGAGCATGATACATCATTGTATAATGTCCAGTCGGTCCACCAATACCACCATAAGCCATTAAATGGATTGAGATTCTAGCTAATTCTAAAATAATCATTCTTATATAATGTGCTCTTTCTGGTACTTCCATACCAGTTAAAGTTTCAATACCCATTGCGAATACCATTTCATTGATATCAGGTTCAACAACACAGATTCTAGGGATTAAAGCTAAGTTATTAATCCAAGTTCTGTTTTCCATACCTTTTTCAAATCCACGGTGTAACATACCTGGTAATAGGTATGATTTTTTAATGATATCACCCTCAACATACATATGAACACTTGTGTTCCCATGCATACCTGGATGCTGAGGCCCTAAGAATAGTTTGATTTCTCTCATTATTTCAAGTCCTCCTTAGTATTAAAGTCCGTAGTGTATTCTCTCTTACTATACTTCTTATCGGAATAAGCTTTTGCATCAAAATCTTTTCTTAAGGGAGGAATATCATCCCAGCCCTCTAAGAATAATTGTTGAAGCGCTTCAGGATTCCCGTCAAACTCAACTCCAAAGAACTCATGAACATCACGCTCATAATACTTAGCCCCAGGATAAACCGAAGTTATCGTTGGGAATTTTGCATTATCACGGTCAATCTTAGTTCTTACTTGTACCCAAATTGGATTGTCCCAGTTAAAGATAATATAAACTAACTGATACTTTCCTTCATCGATCCAGTCAATATTAGTTAAAATACTTAACTGTCTCCATCCTTGAGATTTTAAATAAGCCAGGACTGAATGTACATCACCGTTAACTAGATCAACAGCGATTTGAGTATCTCTTATAACGTCAGCATTTAAAATATTATATCTACCCTTTAAATCATTTATAAGTTCATTATTACTCATGGAATTCATCATGAACAAATACCTCCCCTACAGCTGAAATTTGGTTAGCTCTAAACCATTCATGGTTATCACGGTAACGTTTCCAACCAGTTGCTTTTCCCTCTTTAATTAAATTCATTAAATCAACAAACCCATTCATTACTGACTCAGGATTCGGCATACATCCAGCGACATAAACATCCACTGGTAAATAGTCATCTAATCTATTTAACACCGCGTGTGAATCATGATAAATCCCGCCATTTAGAACACAAGGTCCAAATGCTGCGATATATTTTGGTTCACTCATTTGCTCATAAGAGTAAATAAGTCTTCTTAAAGTTTTTAATGATAAATATCCTGTGATTAACAGAACATCCGCTTGTCTCGGTGTCGCCATTGGACCCATTCCAAGTCTTTCCATATCATATACAGTAGTCATTGCTTGTGGTAACTCAATAGCACAACAACCAGTACAATACATAAGCATCCAAATTGATTTTCTTCTAAAGTAATCACCTAACTCAGTCCAAGTAGATCGTTGTTCTGCGGTTTCCTGAACTGGGAATGCGTTGTTTATTCTAATTTCTTCCATCAGCTACCTCCATAGTACCCACACTGCTTGAAGAACAGCTAAAGGTAAGATCCATTTGTAGAAAAATACTACAACCTGGTCAATTTTAAAACGTCCATTTAGATTAGAGTACAAATTCGCAGCAGTATAAACTAAGAAATACTTAATCAAGTATCCAACAATAGTTGATGCTCCACCTAAGAATAAATGTACAAATAATGAGACTTCGATAAAATGTGAAACCTCCATCATTATGAATAATAATCCTAAATGTTTACCACCGTACTCAACCATAGGTCCACTAGCAAGCTCCGCAGGAGCTATAAATGTTTCAAATGGTTTTTTACCTAACATACCAAGTAATGAGATAGATGCTACTACAAACCCTAAAGGCATTGTCCACATGAACCATCCATTTTGCATTTGATACGCCATAATTTCAGTTAAACTGCTGGTTCCAGTTACTTTAATAATCGTCATAACAATTACTAAGAAAGGAACTTCATATGCGAACATTTGAGTCAATGCTCTCATTACACCGATACTTGCCAATGGGTTACCTGAACCACTCGCACTCATTGCCATACCTAACATACCTACAGCTAATAGATAAACGAAGATAAAGAAGTTATCCAGTCCACTAAATGCTGCTATATTAGTAGTTATAGGCATAAACATTGCTGTAGCGATAATTCCACCAACAGCCATAATTACACCGAAATCAAATATCCAACCGTGAGTAACTCCACGTTTACTTAATCCTTTAAAAATATCTAAGAACTCCTGATACCAAGGAGGACCATATCTCTTTTGCATCCTACCTACTACTTTACGGTTAATCCCAGCCACTGAAGACTGCAAAGTGAATCCGAATAATGCAATACCAAGTCCTGCTAATATACCTAAAATCATACGAGATCACCCCAAACAATAAATAATAATATAGCTACAATCCAGAACACAGTTACTTCAGGTTTATTCGTAAAGAAGAAATATCTAACAAATGCGCCTGCTTCTTCTACCTTAGTTCTAACTGATGCATATATTTTGTTAACAAATGGTTCTTTTCTATAAAGTCTTTCAAGTGGTGCATAGAAATCTGCTGAATAATGCAACAACTCTTCAGTATAGATAAACTCTCCACCTGTATAAGTATCCATTAATCCAACTTTTCTTGCTTTTGGTGTGATCATAAATATCACGAACACTACAAATACCCCGGTACCGAATACCGCAGCTATTAGTGGTGGATCTAGAGTCCCGTTAAATCCTATGATTTGACCACCTGAAGTAAGTAAAGCTTGGAATCCTAATTCAGTCAAAATGTTATTAATCATCGGTAAGAATAATGTTGGGAAAACCCCAGCAGTTACACTTAACAAAGTTAAAATAATCATCGGTATAAGCATTAATACTGGAGCCTCTTTAACATCTTTGTACTTAGGAAGTTTTTGTCCTAAGAACAGAGCTGCAAGCGGTCTAAACACATATAGGAATGAACCGATACTACCAATAAATGCTGCTACTGCTAAGATTACTAAATTATTTTCAATTAAAGCTTGGAAGATTAACCACTTAGATATAAATCCACCCATTGGAGGAATACCTGCCATTGAGATGATTGCCGCTAAGTAAACTACATAAGTAATTGGCATATGATGAATCATTCCACCCAGTTCTGATATCTTAGATGTTTTAGTTCGGTATGTTACAACCCCAATAGCTAAGAATGCTGCTGTTGAAGCTAATGCATGAGCAAATATATGATAGAAACCACCTGTAATAGCTACAGTGTTTCCAATTGAGAATGCTAACAAGATATAACCACCATTAGCGGCTGACGAATAAGCCAATAACTTCTTAGCATCATCTTGTCTAATAGCCATCATCGTACCAAGTACAATTGTGACCGCAGCGATTACACCAACTATGTAATTTTGAACAGGTAAACCAACTGCTTCAAACATTACATTTACTGGAGTGATTTTAATCATTGCTAATACAGCTATGAATGCACCCATCTTCTCAATCCCACCACTAAATACAGCAGACACAGGATCAGGAGCATTTCCTAATACTTTAGGTAACCAAACCATAAATGGGTAAGCTCCTAGTTTTGCGAATGAAGCTACTAATAACAAACTGTATACAATTATTGATGCAGTCCCGGATAACCCAGCTAATACTGTATCAATATCCGTAGTTCCAAATCCAACAGCCATAAAGATAATTGCATAAAGCATCGCAAATGATCCTATTGTTGAAAATACGAAATATGTGATTGAAGCCTTAATTCCTTTACCCATAGGGATCAAGAACATAGACGTCCATACAACTAATTCAAAGAACACAAATAGTGTTATGAAGTTACTTGCATAAAATACTCCAACAACACCAGCTAAAGTCATTAAATAAAGTAAGTTAAATGCATTCGGATACTTATATCTTTCAGCAAAGAAAGGATTGAAGAAAGATACCATGAAGAATACAAAACTCACCAGCACTGCGAAGAAAGTTCCGAGTGCTGTAACTTTAAACATAACGAAGTTAGGTATAAACTCAACTGAAGACTCAATTGAATTACCGAAACCATAATAAGCTAATAAACTAAACACAGCTCCACTTACTAAAATAGTTACAGCACTACCTACTCTTTTATTAACCATACTTAACAGGTAAGCAACAATTCCTCCAAGAAGGGTTGCTAGTACTAATAATTCTAAGTTCAACATTAGAAGCTACCTCCTTGAAGTATCATAATCATTTCATCTTTAATAGGAGCAACCAAATCCATCATAGGTTGATAATAAACACCTAAGACAATCAACAGTACTGCTACTGATAAAACTGAAACAGTCATTAATACGTTTTTAATTTTAATATTACTTTCCCCATACCATAATTTCATAAGTAATCTAATGAAATAAACACCTTCAATTAAACTAACTACTAATATGATAATAGGAGTAATAAGATCAAAGTTACCAAAGATTCCAAGTAGAACATTTAGTTTTACAACGAATCCGAAGAATAAAGGTAATCCAGTAACACTTAATGCTGCTACTGTAAATCCAATACCCAGTAATTTATTATTTTTAAATGCTCCTCGTAATTCTTCTACTTCATCTGACCCTGCTTCAGCAAGAGATGCACCAATTGTAAATAGTACAAACTTACTTAAGACATTCGCAACAATTAATAGAATACCTTGCATTAAAAGTCCGTTTGTAAATAGATAAACTACTAACCCTGCTTGTCCAATAGATGAGAACAATAGGATTTCTCTAATTCTAGTTGATTTAAATGCTGCTAATTCACCAGCTATAATAGTTGCGATTAAGATAATAGTTATAAGCATTTCTGCATTTGAGATAACCATTACAGTAGTCAGCAATCTACCAAACACTAACAGAATAGCTCCAGCGATAACACTTGAAATTAATGTTCCAGATAAAGGTTTTGCTTTTTCTAAAACACCTTTAACCCAAGAGTTAAATGGTAATAACTTAGCCTCAACACCAAGACCAATAAACATCAACATAAACGGTAATAACAAATTACTAGGAGTTGCTCCTATTGTATAAATTCTACCGATCACTTCACTCATGTTAAGTGTTCCGATCATTGAATAAAGCATTACTAAACCAAGTAAATATAATCCACTACCAACAGTTCCTTGAACCAAATAGTTAAATGAACTAACTGGTCTCTTATTCTCAGTTGTTAATAAGTAAGCACTTATTCCAGTAATTTCAAGAAAGACAAATAAGTTGAATAAGTCATTTGTAAGAATAAGACCATTGATACCAGCTAATAGTACAATTAGCACTGTAGCTAACTTCTTACTAGCCTTTAAGTTAATCATTATAATTAGGAAGAACAGTCCATTTAGTAACCATAGCCCAATCAATGCATATTGATCAACTAACAAGTTAATTCCGAACGGTCCAAACCCACCAATTGAGTACATTCCTTTTTCTAAAAAAAATGAGAACACAAAGTTAAATGCTGCTACTAGTGCTAACAGATAAAATGCGTATTTCTTAGTCAGAATAGAGACAAAGGCAAATAGTAATGGTATTGCGATTAATAATACAGCCATCTTACTCTACCCCCATTTCATCAAGTTCATATGTTCCATATTTTGCGTGTATCTTTTTAGCAAATGCTAAACCTAAAGCAGTTGTTCCTACACCAATAACGATAGCTGTAAGCACTAATGCGTGAGGCAATGGATCAACGAATGACAATGTGCTTGAAGCACTATGAGAAGTTAATATTGGATCTATTCCACCTTCTACATATGCTAATGAGACAATGAACAAATTAAGTCCAACCTCAAAAATATTCAGTGAAATAATTATTTTAATAATATTTCTGTTTGTTAAGATACCATATAGCCCTAACATGATTAGTAATATACTTGCGATTTGTATCATTTAGATACCTCCTTAGTAAGAAAGCTATCAATTATTATAGAAAAATCGCTTCCTACCTTAAGTCCGATGAGAATATAAACAATCGGAATTATCCCAGCACTGAACAAATTACCGACTATTCCTGTCCCAAGGAAATTCTCTAAGAAGAATCCAGACACAAACAAACCAACTAATCCAATAATTACATATAGTGCTCCTGTAATACTTTGCATAAATCTAAATCCTCTGATGTTAGCTCTGAACTTATCATTAGACAAATAAAGCAGTAACACACTCGCTGCGATCATCGTTCCACCTGGAAAACCTCCACCTGGAGTTAAGTGACCATGGATTGATATATACATACCAACCATTATAATAATCGAGAATAGTGCACGTGACCCGACTTGTAACATAAAGTTTGGTTTGAAGTTTAATTCAAGTCTCTTCTGTTCTTTACTACCAAGTAATAAAGCAACTCCGAAAGCAGAAATGAACAACACAGTAACTTCTCCTAAAGTATCGAATGAACGGTAATTAGCTACAATGCTTGTTACATAGTTTGCTGATCCAGTTTCATAATCAGATCCTCCAAACAATACTTCCGTGTTTTCTTCTGTAACGTTCTTTTTAATATAAAAATCTGACACACGAGATTCAATCACTGCTTCTCCATATTTCGGAAATGAAACATTGTTATCCAGAGTTGTAATAATTCCTACACCAAGTGCAATAACAGCTAATAGCGCTAAGAATTTTTTCATCGTTTCACTCCTTTTCTTGACAGTAATGTGAAGACGAATAATGCAGTTACCATACCACTACCGATCACAGCCTCTGTTACAGCTACATCAGGAGCTTGCATAAGCGCAAATCCTACAACACTCAGCATGCTAACAGCTGATAAATACATTACTGAGTTAATCAATTCCTTAGAATCAATTGCCTTATAAGCTAGGAATAGAAGTAATAATCCTAATATTACTTCAAATACAATATTAAACATTACTCATCCTCCTTATAGACATTCATCAAATCATCTTTTACAAGGTTATTTGGTTTTTCTTGTGATAAGTAAGCAGCTTTTGCTAGTGTACTAGAACCTATTGGGTTTGTAAGAGCAATTAATACTATGATTAATGCTGCTTTCAATAACCAATCAGGATTAGTTAACCCAACACCAATAAGTGTTGAAAAAGCTCCTAACGTAGTTGCTTTAGTACCTGCTTGAATTCTGTTGAATGTATCAGGCATTCTTAAAACACCTAATCCACCAAGTAAATAAAATAATCCACCGATTACTAGAAATATATTAGCGATCATATTTACCCTCCAAATATCTTGCATATACTACAGTTTCCAAAAATGCTAATATCGCATAAACAATCGCAATATCTAAGAATAAACCGTTGTTATAAACAACAGCTATTAGTGCTATAACACCTACAACAATAATGTTAAGTGTGTCGATAGCCACAGCTCTGTCAGCCAGTGATGGTCCTTTAACTAGTCTAAAAATAGTAAATAAAATTCCTATGCCAATTAGGCCAAATACTACATAGATCATTTGAACACCACCCCTAATATACGTTCAAACTTAGAACTAATCGCTTTTCTGTGTTCTTCCTCTGTTTCTCCTGGAACATCAACACAATGAATATACAATTCATTGCCCTTAACATCAACTGTTAAAGTCCCTGGTGTTAAAGTAATTGAATTTGCTAATGCTAACTTCGCAAAGTCACCATCTAATTCAGTTTTCACTTTAACAAACCCCGAATTTAACGGAATCGTAGGACTTAATACTCTTCTTGCTATATCCACGTTTGCTTTTATTAACTCAACCACAAACACTGGAATATAAACAATAATGAATACCAATAGTCTTATTGGAAACTTAATATCGATTTTGTAATCAACACTATTAGCTAAAATAAATGTTAATACAATTGCCACGACAGCTCCAACAGCCAACTCCACAAGTTCAAATCCTGCAAGCGCAATATAACTTGCAAATAATACCATAAACGTTGCTAAATACTTCATGCAACTCCTCCTCCTCAAAATATACGTTCTTATTTATATATTGATAACTTAACAACCATATCGCTCTTTGAGCTAAACGGCCATAATAACCACTCATAACTCTCAAGTTCCATCGATTCATTAAGTAAAAATAATCCCAAATCACCCATACCAAATCCATACTCAGAATGGTACTTCTCATAAATCTTATCTATTTCTTCCTTATTAAAGTTCCTTTTAATATTCATCATAAAATCACTATCTGAATAATCTTGGAATACATCAGAAGCGACAACTAAATACCCTCTCGTAACTTTTCTTAAATTGTCATTAAACATTTTAAAAACAGTTATCAACTTATCAGTTACCAAATTCTCGATATACATGAGCAAGTTCTCTGCATACCCGGTACTTCTAAGTTTTCCAACTGTTAACATTAACTGCTGATATATAAACTGTGTATATATAGGACTGACAAATGTAAGATCAGATTCTTTATAATAGTCCTTCAAGAAACGGTACCTGGCAATTTCGCCAAACCCTTTATTGATAATCCTGTCAATTGAATCAAAATTATCAACTTCTCTTAGCCTAGTCTCCAAATTCACGAATAACCCCGAGTTTTCAACGCCAGTAAAATCTATCTTTAATAGCGTAACTTTTAATCTCTCACTCTTTGAAAGTTTCTTATATGATTTTGAGTCAACAATAGACTCTAAATCAATATCCGCTAGAATCACCTTCTCAAAAGAGTTTACTAGTTGTTTAAGTGAAAAATCTTCACATCTTCCCGCACCAATTACGGTTGCTACTTCTTTTAAGGGAAGTCGGTCTATAACGTTCAACAAAGATGCATCAATTTCATTTCTAAAATTGATCCATCTTTGATATCTTTCTTCATTTGTAGCGTTTAGTAATACATTAAACTGTTCAATATAAGTCATAAAAAAAAATCCAATCCAGTTTATTTTTACTGCAGAATAGAATGGTTAGTTCGTAAACTAACTGTTACTGTTAGTATACCAACCAATTTATGTTTATACAAGATTTTTTTCACCTATTTGCTCATTATTTTTGTTGTAAGTTACTAATTCATGCAAATGTTTATAATATACATAAAAAGAGTGCTCAAAGCACTCTTTCATCCTTTATAAAATAAAAAACCCAAGATAATCTTGAGTTTAGTTTTTTTCCATTATATTCATAATCATTTCATCAGTCTCATTCATAGCGTCACTTGCTATATGAGCCATATTTGAAATTGTTTCCTCGATACATTCTTTAACAATTCCAGTACCTGCTTCTACTACTTTTCCACTCATAGAAACCATAGTAGCTATAAACGCAGCGTCCAAGCTTGAGGCGATTTTTAAAGCACAGGATGGTTTTGCACCATCACAAATCACACCAGTAAGGTTCGCTATACTGTTCTTGATTGTGTTTTCAATCTCAGTTAAAGTACCATCTTTCAAATACGTGATCGCAGCTCCAACTCCTATCGCAGCTGTAACAGCTCCGCAGAATGCTGATAATCTACCAATCGAAGTCTTAATGTGGATTGGTATTAGGTTAGCCATTGCTAAGGCTTTATATTTTCTTTCATCATCTATTTTATAATATTCACAGTAAACATTAATAGGAATCCCTATTGTCATTCCCTGATTTCCTGATCCAGAATTAATAACTACTGGTAAATCACAACCACTCATTCGAGCATCACTTCCAGCTGCAGCGCCAGCTCTCATTTGATCACTAATTTGAATGTCAGTTGTACAAGCAGTTAAGGCTCTACCAACACCAAGTCCCCAATCATTGTCTAAACCTTCTTTTGCAATTTTACAGTTGTAGATAAGTTGTTTTTCCAAAATAGGAACTAATCTCTTGTAGTCTACCTCATTAATAAAGTTAAAAATATCCTTAACGGATAATTCGCTTCTTGAAGTAAGTGATGAATTAAAATCTGCAGCACTACATGGATTATGAGTGATTTCTACACCATTCTTAACAACTCTAGTAATATTTGTGTGAGTATGCATTAATTCAACAATCGAATAATTATCTCCAGATCTCATTTCGACCTCAACATATAACTTAGCATCAGTCTTCTTTCTTTCAATCTTACAGATACCAGATTTAATGATTCCGTCGACTTTACTAAGATCTTCTTTAGTTAAGTGTTCGAGTACTTTAAGTCCGTACTCAGAATTTCCTACTAACATTCCAAGGACTATTGCTGTTTCAACTCCACGACGGCCGCCACTGTGTGGAATAGTAACTCCTTGCACATTCTTGATCATGTTCCCACTTGCTTTTACGGTAACAGTTTCAGGATTCATTCCTAAAACTTCTATCGCTTTTGCAGATGCTAAAGCTAATGCTGTTGGCTCAGTACAACCAAGAGCAAACACCAATTCTTCGTCAAGAATATTTATAAAGTTTTCATATATTTTGTCCATACTCTCTCACCCCAATCTATGATAACATATTGATTAGTGTATTAACTATAATTTGCGATTAATTAGCAAACTTCATTACATTCATGAATAGGTATATACATACGTTATAAGTGATTTAATATGCATTTGTTGGTATAATATGCTGTAGTACTATTGGGGGTAACTAAAATGGATTATATAACTGAAATTAAAAGATTAAAGAAAGAAAAAAACATCGTCATTCTGGCTCATTATTATCAAAGACCAGAGATTCAAGACCTTGCTGATTACACTGGAGATTCATTATACCTAAGTAAACTAGCTAGAGACTTGGACGTTGAGAAAATCATATTTTGCGGAGTCCACTTTATGGCAGAGTCTGCAAAACTTTTAGCTCCACAAAAGAAAGTAATAATACCAAGAGTTGATGCAGGATGCCCAATGGCAGACCTTGCTACTGCTGCTGATTTAAAAAAATACAAGGAAAAGAATCCTGACACTATAATTGTCTCATACGTAAATACAACAGCTGCTGTAAAAGCACTTACTGACGTTTGTGTTACATCAAGCAACGCTGAAGAAATTATCAAAAAGTACAAAGGTGAAAAACTACTTTACGTACCTGACCAGAACTTAGGGGCTTACTTAAAGGATAAATTCGACTTAGATATGGATCTTTGGCCTGGATTCTGCTACGTTCATAACAGATTTGACTTGAAAGATATTGTTGCAATGCAACACAAATATCCTGATGCAGAATTAATAGTACATCCAGAAATGAAACTTGAAATAGTCAAAATAGCCGACTTTGTTGGTTCAACAAAAGCATTACTAGAACACGTAGCAACTTCTCCAAAAAAACAATTCATCATCGGAACTGAAGTTGGTATTATTCATCAAATGAAAAAGATATCCCCAGAAAAGGAATTTATTGAGATCAATGAAGACTTTTACTGTAGAAACATGAAAAAAACCAAGCTAGAACATCTTTATAACGCACTTCTAAACGAAGAGACTGAAATAACAATACCTGAAGATATCAGGGTTGATGCAAGAAAGTCTCTAGACAAAATGTTCGAACTTCTAGAAAAATGAAAACTGACTGTCTAATAATAGGTGGAGGTTTAGCTGGGTTATATATAGCGTTACAAGTTAAGAATAAAGAGGTAACAATTTTATCTAAGACTAACTTTGAAGGAACAAATACCTTCCTAGCACAAGGAGGTATAGCTGCAGAGATGACTAACGACACTGAACTTCTTAATAAACATATAAAAGACACTCTCATAGCTGGTGCATGGCACAATGATAAAACAGCCACAGAGTTATTAGTAAACGAAGCTAGTGATAATATCAAAACTTTAATTTCTCTAGGTGTTAAATTTGATCAAAACTCATATGGTGAAATAAATAGGACTTTAGAGGGTGGTCACAGTACTAGGAGAGTTCTTCATGCAGGTGGAGATGCTACTGGTCGAGTGATTATGAGAGCATTAGAAAATGCAGTCCTTAATAGTGATAATATCACAATAATTCCAAATAGTATGGCTACTGACTTAATCATCAATAATGATGAATGCATTGGAGTCCAGTACTTAGATGAGGATGAAAAGTTAAACAACATTTTCTCAAACTCAACCGTTATAGCCACTGGTGGGATAGGCGGAGTTTATAAACAATCTACCAATCCGAAATACGCGTCAGGAGACGGTATTGGTCTCGCTGAAAGAGCTGGAGTCGTCATTAGAGATATGGAGTTTGTTCAATTCCATCCAACTGCTTTTTATGATGTAAACTCAGGAAACCAAGCGTTTTTGATTAGTGAAGCTGTAAGAGGCGAAGGCGCATATTTAGTAAATTCTAATGGTGACAGATTCATGCACAAATATGATGACCGTTTAGAACTTGCTCCAAGAGATATAGTTTCTCAAAGTATCATTAAGGAAATGTACAACACTTGGAATGAATGCGTATACTTAGATACAAGACACTTAAAAGACATCAACAATAAAAGATTCCCAACGATAAGTAAGAATCTGTTAAAAAAAGGAATAGACATGAATACAGATCTAATTCCTGTTATACCTGTTCAGCATTATTCAGTTGGTGGAATAAAAACCAATTTAAAAGGCGAAACATCAATTAAACACCTTTATGCAAATGGGGAGTGTACTTCTACTGGTGTTCATGGTGCTAATAGACTTGCATCAAACTCATTGTTAGAATGTATTGTATTTGGTAATGAGATAGCTAAACAAATTGAGAAAACAAATATTGAGTTAGAAGAGATAGATATACAAGCAAATGATTGGCAGAACCAAAATATAAAGTATAAGCCAATCATTAGGGAAATCCAAGAAGTAATGGAAAAGTATGTTGGCGTTGTTCGAAACCTGGACGAATTAGAATTAGCTGAATCAATAATTCAAAGAACTCTAAATAATTTATCAAAATACACCAACTATACTAAAAACTACTTTAGAGTACTAAACATAGCAACAACTGCATTAATAATTATTAAAAGTGCAATAGCTAGAACAGATAGCATTGGATGCCATTATATAATAGGTGATAAAAATGAAAATTAAAGAGATAATAGAATACGCAATTAAAGAAGATATGCCATCAGGTGATGCAACAACAGATTCGATATTCAAAAACGAATCTTCAACCGCAAACTTTGTAATCAAGGAAACTGGAGTAATATCAGGAATTGAAGTTGCGAAGTTAGTCTATTCTTACTTTGAAGGAGTAGAACTTGAATTCTTCTTCTCAGATGGAGATCATGTAAATACTGGTGATCTGCTTGGTAAAATAAAAGGACTGACTAAGTCAATCCTAAAGGGTGAACGAATCGCTTTAAATATTATGCAAAGAATGAGTGGAATAGCTACAACCACTAGAAAATTTGTTGATGAAGTTAGTGAATTTGATGTAAAAATCCTAGATACTAGGAAGACAACTCCGAATTTAAGAGTCCTTGAAAAGCAAGCTGTTCTTCACGGTGGAGGAACCAATCATCGTTTCAGTTTAAGTGATATGGTTATGATTAAAGATAACCACATCAAAGCTGCTGGAAGTATTGCTGAGGCCGTTAAAAGAGTTAAGAAAAACTCAAGTCTGAAGATAGAAGTTGAAGTTGAAAACCTTGAAATGTTTCAATTAGCGCTCCTTGAAGACATTGATGTCATTATGTTAGATAATATGAGTAATGATGACATGACAACTGCAGTATCTCTTAACAATGATAAAATGTTAGAAGCTAGTGGAAATGTTACGTTAGAAAGGTTAGTTGATATCGCGAAAACTGGAGTCGACTATATTTCAGTTGGAGCATTGACTCATTCGTACAAATCACTTGATATAAGTCTTAAATTTTAGAGGGTAAAACCCTCTTTTTTCTTGCAATAATACTGAGTTTCATCTATAATTAGTTGCTTATGCCGCAGTTCGTAACCATCCTGCGAAAACAAAACTAGGAGGAATTTTATGAGTAATGAGATTTTGTGGTTGATTTGGATTGTTGTAAACTTTGTGTTTATCACAATCGCGTACAAGATGTTTGGAAAAACGGGACTATATGCATGGATTGCATTCGGAACTGTTATCGCAAACATTCAAGTAACAAAAAATATCCAGCTGTTTGGATTCGATGCAACACTAGGTAACATAATGTATGGAACACTTTTCTTGGTAACTGATTCACTAGGTGAATTATTCGGTTACGAAGCGGCTAAGAAAGCTGTTAAGATTGGTTTCTTTACACTACTAACAACTGTTGTGATTATGCAAATTGCATTAATGTTTGAACCAACGTTCTGGGATGAAGGGCACACAGCACTTTCATACACCTTTGGATTATTGCCAAGGATTGCATTAGGAAGCATATTAGCTTATCTAGTTAGTCAATTCTTAGATATTAAATTATTTGCGATGATCAAAGAAAAAATGCCTCAAGACAAATATCTATGGGTTAGAAACAATGGTTCTACTCTTGTATCTCAATTAGTAGATACTGTTATATTTGTACCTATTGCATTTTTAGGAGTTTATGACTTTAGTATAGTTATGTCTATCTTCTTAACAACTTACTTCTTTAAAGTATTAGTTGCTTTTGCAGATACACCATTTATATATTTAATGAAAAGAATCACTCCAAGCAAAAAGACACTTTAAACAGTGTCTTTTATTTTTGGTAGTTTATTTGTGAAATATGTTATCGAAGGACCAATGTACACCATGATAATAATTGTACCTATCATTATTGAACCTACACCAAGTCCTGCTAATAAACTAAACATAAGTGCTAGTAATACATAGATTACTTCAATAGCTGTTTTAGTTATAGTGAACGAAATATTTGTAATTTCTGTAATCAATAGTGGTAACTTTTCAATTGGCCCAATTGGCACTGATGAGTTAATCATCATTGCTATCCCGATCGGAAAGAATGGAAGGGCAATTAAGAAGTAAATTAAATTGTAGAACCCTAGTTCTGGTAATATAATAACCTGACTAAATACGTCAACAAATATCCCTATACTGAACGATAACAAAGTTCCTACAAAATATAAATATGATGGTCTCAATATTAGTAATATTCCCAACAAGATTATCAAGTGAATATTCATTGTCATTCCTATCGAAACTCCATATAAAGCAGAACCATTAGCACTTAGAGCATCAAATGGTCCCAGTCCTACGTTGGATTTAATTGCAAATACTACCGCTACAGATAGTATTGCAGAACCTGATAGGAAATAAAGAATTTTTTTCATAAAAAAATCCCTAAGGGATTATTTTTACTCAGCCAATTCCAACGCGATTTTCATCATGTCAGTAAATGCTGTTTGTCTTTCTTCGGCAGTTGTCTCTTCTGATGTCTCTAAGTTATCAGATACAGTTAACAAACAAGCTGCTTTCTTTCCTAGAACGTTTGCGTTATGGAATATTGCGAATGCTTCCATCTCAACACAAGTACAGCCAAATTCATCTCTAACGTCTTTATACTCTAAGAAGTTTTCTCTATAGAATACGTCTGACGAATGAACTCTAGATTTTATAATAGGAATATTGATATCTTTTGCAATTGATTCAAGAGTCTCAAGTAATTCCTTATTTGCTTTCATAATATTATTCTTATCGCCATTTTGTACAAATGCATAACTTGCTTCACTATATGCATCTTCAACAAGAATCGTATCGTATAATTTTAAATCTGCAGTATAAGCTCCTGTTGATCCAATTCTAACAATGTTTTCAACATCATAAAACTTGAATAACTCATAAGAATAAATACCAGCGCTAGCCATACCCATTCCTGATCCCATAACAGAGATTCTTCTACCTTTGTAAGTTCCAGTAAAACCTAACATTCCACGAATATGGTTAAATTGTTCTACATTTTCTAAAAATGTATCTGCAATCATTTTCGCTCTTAATGGATCTCCTGGTAATAAAACTGTCTTTGCAATTTGGTTCTTATTTTTAGCCGCAATATGCGGTGTTGGTATTCCCATGATAGTAACCTCCTAGATATTTGTTGTGCTTATCTATTATAGTACAAATGGTATAGTAATTACAACAATATGTATGTAATTTTCTCTTTTTATATATAATAAACACAAGTTATAATATTATGTCAATAATGAGATATATTTCACACATATTAACTTCCCATATACAAATTATAAAAAAGGGGACTAACCCTTATTTAAATATATCCGGTATGTTGGTAATTATACCTTCCACAGATAGATCTCTGAAAACTTCAGCTATGTATTTATCATTAATCGTCCAAACGAAAGTTTTAATCCCTCTCTCAAGTAAACTCATTATTAATTGTTCATTAATTAAGTCAGCTGATAGATGAACACTAGTATAGTTTACGTCATTAGTTAAATAGTTTTCCATACCCGTTAACAATGTATACATTAGAGCACCTAGCTTTATTTCTTTGGATATTTTCTGAACATCTTTTAGAATGTTGTGATTAAATGACGATATGATTGTGCTTTCTATACGTCCTCTTTTATTGAGAATATCAACTACATAGTTACCAATTTTTCTTTCATCCATAGCTATTGCTTTAATTTCAATTATCAAGAGCATAGATTTTGGAATCACATCAAGTACTTCTTCTAGTGTAGGTATTTTCTCTTCCGCAAATTTAGTAGAGAACCAACTCCCAGCATCTTGTTCTTTGATGTATTCAAGAGTTAAGTCTTTAATAAAGCCTTCACCAGATGAAGTTCTACCTAAGGAATAGTCGTGATAAACAACAAGTTTATTGTCTAATGTTAAATGAACATCAAGTTCAATTCCATCACATCCAAGATCAATTGCTTTTCTAAATGAGCTGATTGTATTTTCTGGGGCATATTTAGATGCACCTCTATGTGCTATTATCTTCATCTTACCTCCTACTTGAACCTGTAATTATTTGTTTTCAAAACCTTACTATTTTTTATGAATACTCTAGGTACTCTATCAGAAATAGAACACACTATTTCATAGTTTATCGTATCTAAATCCCTTGATACCTCATCAACGGTAATATCATCATTTATTAATGCCACAGTATCTCCGAGTAAGATAGTGTCATCAACTAGAATCATTAACTGATCCATACAAATGTTTCCAACAATTTTAAATCGTTTCCCTTTGATAGAAACATCTCTACCTTTATGAGCCCTGATCCACCCATCAGCGTAACCTACTGGTATAGTAGCTATATATTCTTCCTTATCGGCTACAAATGTAGCACCATAACCAACAGCTTCACCTTTGTTAATTCTCTTGACACTTGTAATGTTAGAATAAAAACTAAACGCTTGCTCAAGTTGAACTGGTAACAATCCTTTGTAAGGAGCTAGTCCATACATCGCTATTCCAAGTCTACCAATTGAAAAATTATTTTTATAAGCTAACATTCCCGCAGAGTTATTAGCATGTACCAGGCTTTTTGGAATACCAAATTCCTTGAGTTTTTCAATTTGACCATTATAGAATGAGTCATTACTTCCAGCTGTAGCTAGATGAGTAAAAGCTCCTTCAAGAGTAATGTTCTTACAATTATTAATTGAATCTACAATTTTAGAATATTCATCCTTTGATTTAACACCTAATCTATTCATTCCTGTATCAACTTTTATATGTACCGAAAGTGGTTTATCAAAGTAAATTTCTTTAGTGATAGTTAACGCTATGTTATGCTTTGACGCAATGTCAAAGTGTGCTTCATCCGTATAACCAAGTACTAAAATGGGACAGGTAAAATATTTTCTAAGTCTAATTGCTTCATCTAAGAACGCAACAGCCAAGTGAGTTGCTCCTGCTTCAAGTGCTACTTCAGCAACTTCTATGTCTCCATGCCCGTAGCCGTTCGCTTTAACGACTGCGTATAATTTATCATATCCAGTGTATTCTTTTATTGCTTTTACATTATTATAAATTGAGTCGAGATTAATCTCGACCCAAGTATTTCTATACACTATTTTAAAGTCGCATACATAACTGCTTTAATCGTATGCATTCTGTTTTCTGCTTCTTGGAATACAACTGAATGTTTACTTTCGAACACTTCATCTGTAACTTCCATTTCACCTTTAGCTACACGTGGATAATTTCTACCTAATCTGTCAGCCATATCTCTACCAACATCAGTTTTAACATCATGGAACGCAGGTAAACAATGCATGAATAGAACATCATCTTTTGCATTTCTTAACATATCCATATCGATTTGGTATTCCGCTAACAATTTAACTCTTTTTTCCCATACATCAGCTGGCTCTCCCATTGAAACCCAAACGTCAGTATAAATTACATCTGCATCATATGTACCTTCTAAAATATCTTCAGTAAATGTAAGTGTCGCACCAGTTTCCTTAGCGATAACACGACATTTATCAATTAATTCTTGATTAGGCCATAAACTTCTTGGAGCTAAAGCTGTGAAGTCCATTCCCATTTTTGCAGCACCAATCATTAACGAGTTACCCATATTATTGTGAGCATCTCCAACATAAGTGAATTTAACTCCTTGAAGAGAATCTTTATGTTCAATTATCGTTAAGAAATCAGCTAATATTTGAGTTGGATGATAAACATCAGTTAAACCATTCCATACTGGAACTCCAGCATACTCAGCTAACGTTTCAACATCAGCCTGTTTGTATCCTCTAAATTCGATTCCATCATAGAATCTTCCTAGAACTCTTGCAGTATCCGCAACAGACTCTTTTTTGTTCATTTGAGATCCATTAGGACCTAAATAAGTAACACCCATTCCTAAATCCATAGCTCCAACTTCAAAAGCACATCTTGTTCTTGTTGAATCTTTTTGGAACAAGATTACAATGTTTTTGTCAGTTAATACTTTATGGGGAATACCTTGTTGTTTTTCTTTTTTCAGTCTTAATGAAATGTCTAACAGTTCTTGAATCTCTTCTGGAGTGTAATCAAGTAACGTAATAAAACTTCTACCTTTAAAATCCATAATTAACCTCTTTCTCTCACTAATGGCATACTCATACATCTAGGTCCACCGCGTCCTCGTGATAATTCACTTGATGGAATAACATGTGTTTTGATACCATGTTCTTCTAATTTTTTATTTGTCACACTGTTTCTGTCATATACGATTACTTCTCCAGGGGCAATTGCTAGAGTATTTGCTCCATCGCTCCACTGCTCTCTCCTAGAATCGATATAATCTCCGCCACCACATTTTATTAATGTAATATCTCTTTCAAGATAGTGCGATAAAATATTTACTAATGTATCGTTAATTTGTTTAATCTTTATTCTTCCATGATCAGAAGTTAATTCATAAACATCAGTTGGACCTTCAATCCCACTGTGAACTGTGAACTTATCATAATCAACTTGAGTTAAAACAGTATCCAAATGCATAAATGCACGTTTATTAGGAATATGAAATGCTAATACTGTCTTAAATGTAGTATTCTTGAATAATTTTTTTGCAATTTTTTCTACTGCTTCCGGTCTAGTTCTTTGACTAACACCAATAGCTATTAACTCATCTGTAAGTACAAGAATGTCTCCACCCTCAATAGGTAATGAATTGTCTCTTCCATACAGTTGAGGTGTGTTCTTAAATTCGTGATGATATTTAAAAATAAAGTGTCCATATATTGTTTCTCTATTTCTAGTAACGGTTTTCATATGATTTATTGAAACTCCATCACCAATACATGCAAAAGGATCTCTTGTGAAATATAGGTTAGGCATTGGATCACATACATATGGATAAGTATCAATTAAATCTACTAATCTAACTCTATTAAGTTCAATCTCACTAGTTCTGATTCCTGCCATAGTTGTTCTAACCATTTCAATATCAGTCATTTTATTCAAATAATCTGTAACAGTCTGTTTCTTAGAACTAGAGTATAATTTTGATTCATCTAAAAATTGACTAATAAACTCTTCTTTTATAGCTGGGTCTTTAATAACTTCCGCCATTAATTGTTCTAAGTAATACACTTCAATACCCAATTCCTTGAACTTCGCTGCAAATGCATCATGTTCTTTTTGTGCCATCTCTAACCAAGGAATATCATCAAAAAGTAGATCTTCTAATAAACTCGGTATTAAGTTGTTAAGTTCAGCACCAGGCCTGTGTAATAAAACTTTCTTTAAACGTCCAATCTCTGAATAAACGTTAATCATCCTCTTACCTCTTTCTCTACATAAGGTGATGTAGCAACTGATAATAAACCACCGTATTCTAGTTTAAATCTTACTATTTCTCCAACTTTATAACTTCCTTCAATCATTAAGTGATCACTACTAGCACCAAGAACATTACCACCAAATACAATTGAATCAATATCTAGGTCTTGTTTACCAATTGCTAATATCGCTCTTTCAATTGGTCCTATGTCTATGAATGTTGGAACATTACCGAATGCATCCATTCCAATGTCTCCAACAGGATAACTTGGCTTAGTTCCAGCCTCTATCACTTCAGCTTCTAGAACAAAACAATCATCATACATTCCTTCAATTAAGTTTCCAAATGCAGTCTCTCTTCCAAGAAGTATCGCTTCACCAATTCGTAAATTATTAATCCCTTCAAGATCCTCTAAATAGATGCTTGAAGAATTACCACCGGATACCATTCTGATATTTGCACCATATCCAGTTAATTCATTTTTAATATCCATTAACATTTTAGAGTGAATGTCTTTAGGGATAATTCCACCATAACACGTTAAGTTAACACCAATACCATATAGATCAATGTTCTTCATTTTAAGTATTTCCTTAACGAACAACTTATCATTTTGGTACCAAATACCTTCTCTTAAGTCTCCTAAATCAAACATCAATATAATCTTCATCAGCTTGTTAGCTTTTTTAGCAGCCTCATTCATCAAGCGAATAGTCTTAAGTTCACTAACCAATACCATATCAACTTCACTTACAACTAAATCGAGTTGAGATATCATAGGTATTCTTAATAATACTTTAGGAAGTGTCGTCTTAATTTTCATTAAGTTTTCAACACGTGAATCAGCTACATAACCGATTCCTCCCCTAATCATTGCTTCTACAGCTTCAGGGATTGCACAAAATGCTTTTGTAACTCCCATGATTGGAAAGTCGTATTTACTTACAATTAACTTTGTATTATGCTCTAACTTCTTTAGGTCAACAATTAATTTGGGGTACATCAAATCAGACTCCCTTTCATTATTTCTAAAGCAACCTCAGGGTACTTTTTACTTAGTACTCCGATTGAAGCCATTATATACTTAGTATCTACTAATATTTTAGCATTAATTGGAAGCAATTTCTTTGAATCTTTTTCTAATACTTCAGTTACGATATTTCTTCCATCAAGATTAGTTAAAGCTCCACCTGTTAGAATAATATATTTAACTTCAGTTAAATCTTTTCCTACAACAAATCTCTTAACTCCAACTCCAGTGTAGAATTCCATATACTCACCAGCATGTCTCTCTAAAGACTCCTTAACTGCAGTCTTCGTAAGTTCATATACTAAAGAATATTGATCATCAGTAGTTGGAATTGCGGTATAGTTTTCCATAAGTGAGTCAACGTCCTCAAACATTGACAAATCGGTTAAGCCAACTAAGTTATCTTTATTAATATAGACACCAAGGTCCCCTTCAACAGTTCTCTTAGCATCAGGTTCAGGGCTTAGAGTATTTTCTTTTACATATGATGTAACAGAGTGGATATCAGTGGTTGCACCACCAACATCTATAACAATTAAGTCACCTATATCATTCGCCAAAAGTTTTGCAGCTTCCATAACAGCTCCAGGTGTTGGAACAATGTTATTAGTTAACATCTCTTTGATATGTTCCATTCCTTTTGCATGAATAATATTTTCCTCAAAAACTTGATGAATCTTAATTCTAGTAGGTTCTACATTTAGCTCATCAATCTTGGGGTAAACATTTTCGATACAAGTTACCTTTTGATCAAAGATGAATTTTATTTCCTCAGTGTTTTCGATGTTCCCAGCATAAATAATAGGAGCATCAATGTTTAGACTTTTTAAGAGTTCAGCATTATAAAGCGCTGTATCTCTCTCACCGTAATCAACACCGCCTGCAAGTAATATTATATTGGGGTTAATTTCAGTTATTTTATTTAAATCAAATCTCTTAAGTTTTCCAGCCGTAATAAAGTGAATGTTTGCACCAGCTCCTAAAGCCGCTTCTTTCGCAGCTTTAACAGTCATATCATAAACTAGCCCGTGAACAGTCATTCTGAGTCCACCCGCAGCACTTGATGTAGCAAACATTTCTTTGTATTTAAATTCAGGAATGTTATGTTTTTGTTTAAAATCGTCTATCGCGCCATTTAGCCCAATAGTTACATCCTCAACAGTCGTAGGATGTACTCCTTGACCAATAATTTGAAGCGGGTTCATATTCCACACGTTAATTAAAGTCGTTGTACTACCAATTTCTGCAACTACAACATCAAACATTATTTTCTGTTTTTAATTAGAGACGTTGCAACATGATGACCTTTAGTCCCACGACCAAATGCATCATCAACACCGGTTTCAAGTCCTAAATCTCTAGAAACTTGAGTTCCACCAGCAATAATCTGTATTTTATCTCTAACACCTTTTTCAATTGCGTAATCATGTGCCTTACGCATTGTACGGTAATGAATATCGTCGTGTGAAATAATTGTTGACATTAATACTGCTTCTGCATTTAATTCAATAGCAGCATCAATTAGTTTTTCTATTTTAACGCTTGTTCCAAGATAGTGAATTTGGATCCCGTATCTTTCAATACCACCATGTTTAATATCAATGATTTCTCTCAGTCCAACTGAGTGTTCATCTTGTCCTACAGTTCCAGCAACTATTAACATTGGTCTGTCCTTAATAGCAGCTCTAATTTCATCGTCACTTAAGACAGGAACTGGCTCAGGAATAACAAGTGTACTAATATCAATATCAAAGTCTACTCTACCTTTTAACTGGATACGTGATCCCTCAACTGGGTGAAGTACTTCTTTATGTATTACTTGAACATCGCTCAAGTTCATTCTTTTACCAATTTCAATTGCTGCATACTCAGCTGTTCTAATATCAGTTGGTAATGTAATGTCTACTTGTACAATCCCATCACCTAACCATTCAACTTCTGGTTTCAATAAATTCGAATTACGGTATTTCTCAGTTTCATCTAATCTTAGATAAACATTATCAGTATCATCAAGTTCATCAATGAATACTACTTTATCTAAATCTTCAAAAGTACATCCTCCGATTAAATCACTTGGGTTCTCAACATTATATTGTGCAATATTGTTATAACCAAAGTGAGCAGTAACAGGAGCCATGTAATCTTCATCTCTTTCATATACAGTTCCAGCACTTATACCACCATTGATTTCTCTAGGGATACCGTCTGCATTTCTTTCAGGATACTCTCCACTATCAACGAACATTCCTGCTTCACAAGCATTGAAATATCCACCATATTCAAGAACCTCTTCCATAAATAGAATTGATCTTTCTTGAATTTCTCTTTTAGTTTCATATAAATAACCAGAGTCTTTTAACTCAACCATACTTAACAAATCATCCATACCAACTAAAGCTTGTTTAGCAGTATCAGTAGCTTCAATATTATACATATGCCAAGGTACATTTCTACCTTCATCTGGAGTTATTGTTGACTGAATATCAGCACTAGTTAATCTTGACACTAACAAGTTAAGTACATGAGTAACAGTAGCTTCTCTAGTAGATGAATCCATATATTTTGTATTCATCTGTGCTCTCATTTTATACTCAGTAAAGAACTCTCTTAACGCAACAGCATAAGGTAAGTTCAACTTTAAATCAGGAGCAGGTGTTGCTGCTGGTGGTACAGTTGATAAAGCAATATCTTCAGGTTTCATTCCAGCATATACACTAAATACCGAGTTAATCGCATGTTGAACTAATAACTCAGGCATAACTTTCCAAGCATCACGTGCAGTAGCATTAGCATTATGTGCACCATCAATTTGTAATATTTTTGCATGAGCCATAACTTTTTTACTCTCAGCCGCATCAACGAATGAACGAATCATGTTGATGTTTCTGTATAGTACATTATATTGTGGATCTTGATGAGCTCCATTTACACCCTCTTCAGCGAACATAACAGCTATTTCAGGTCCAGCTACACCAGATACATATGAATGATAGTTTAAAGGTCTTCCAACTTCTTCTTCAATTATATCTAAAGCTTTTCTTTGAGCTCTTATTTGTTTTCTTGTAACTGGAATTCCACCAATACCTTGAGGAGTTCCTTCTAAAAGACCATCAAAGTGAGATTGTCCAGCAGTACGTATAACCATGATATGATCTGCTCCATGCCATGCAGCCATTCTCATTCTTCTAATATCATCTTCAAATCTACCAGACGCTATTTCAGTTGTTATAACAGCATCAGGTTGAGGATCAATATTTTTTAAATGTCTTGCACTTGGCAATGGAATAGAATTTTTCATTGGTTTTGAAGCTTGTTGATAAGTAAACGGACCATACTGATATGCTCCAGTTTCTCTCCAAGTCCAACCTGTTCTTTTATGTCTATAATTCTCTAAATCCTTAAGAATCTCGCGAATATCTAATTTTTTCATGTTTTCCATTAGAATCTCTCCTTAAGGAAGTCTATATGCTTACCAGCAACTAATTCCATACCAGCTTCTCTTATAGAGATATTTTTTTCTTTGCTGATAACATAAACAACATGCCCAGCACCTTTACCCATTAAGCCTAAGTCAATTACTTTATTAACAACTTGAGCAACTTCAATTGAGCTAAATCCCATTCTAAGAAGAATACTTCTTTCAATTGATGGAGAAGTGTTCTTTTCTGCCAAATCCACCAAAGGTTTAACAATTTGATCAGCTAATTCCCAAAATCTGATTTTTAGTTCAGCATCAGATAAGTTCTTTACATTTTTTCTGCGAATCTGATAATCATCTTCGCGACTAACAACTTTACTCATATAATCCTCCTAGATATGTATTTAGTTCCGTTATAGATATATTTAGCTCACTCGCTAAAAATTCCTCGTCCTTTTTTAGTTCTTCTAACGTTACATTGTTATTTTTAACGATATTTTTTAAGTAACTAGTTCTAAGTTTACTTAAGTCCAGTTTTACAGCACTTATCAGTTTAGGTGACTCTGGTAATATTATGTTCTTTCCTGGTATTTCATCTTTAGGATTTCCAAATAAAAGTTCAACACCATTTCTAATCGCAAAAGACAATTGCGGTTGTATATGTTTCCCCGCACCAGTATATTCAGTTTCCTGAACAATTATTATTTCATCTTCCTTCATTGTTTGAGCAACGCTGAACGCTACTGCTAATGAAGTGTTCCCTGCAGGACCACGTTCCATTCCTTCGATTTCAGCTAACGCTTCGGTCATAAAGAATACTTCTCCTTGAGATACTGTATAGTACTCGTCCATGTATCTTAAAGGTCTTCCTGCACTTCTTGGAACATCTGACCTATCCGGATTAGTTGTAAATGGTATACCAAATCCAGTATGACCTGTAGTAAATGATTTTTTATTAAAATCAGTATCACTCGCCATATGTAGTCCACTTAAGTCAACACTTGCAGCGATAATTAAACTCTTAGCTCCAGCAGCAATTAATCCTCTAGCAGTACCAGTAAGGTTACCCCCGCCCGCGTTAGTACAAACAACAGCCTCAGGATATTTACCAAACATCTCCATTGATTGAAGTGCTAGCTCATGTCCTAATGTTTCTACTCCACCAATTCCAAATGGTGTATATAATGATGCATTAAAATAACCAGTGTCTTCAAGCATTAATAACAGCTCATAAAATAACTCCGGTCCAACTGTAAGTCTTACAACTTCAGCTCCAAATGCTTCACACTTTCTAGCTTTTTCAATGATCTCAGGTTGCCCAACAATTTTAGAATCATATGCCTCTTGTACGATAATGCATTTAAGTCCATGTTTTGCAGCTTGAGACGCGACAGCTGCACCGTAGTTACCACTAGTCGCAGCAATTACTCCTTTGAATCCTAACTTCTTTGCATGATGTACACTAATAGAAGCCCTTCTTGCTTTAAAAGATCCGCTTGCATTAGCAGCTTCATCTTTCACAAATATTCTCGCTCCGTAACCTTTTTCAGAATACTTTCTAGCTAATTTTGTAATGTTTTTTAATTCAATTAAAGGTGTATTTCCTACACCATTACTAAGTTGAATCTCTTTCATTTCTTCCAAAGAGTATCCTGTACTAGTCATCATTCTTTCAAAATCAAATCCAACACCTTGAGTTTCGAAATCAGCATAATCAATACCAACAGATTTTAGGATTATTTCATTTTTCCTAGCCATTACTGCTTCATATGATCTATTCATCTAATTCCTCCCTCAATATTTGTTTTATCTTCATAATATGAGGCACAAAATCTCCATAACCCAGTTCAAAAGTTGGGTTTTCTTTTTGTAATTCACCTTCAACTAATCTTCCAGTGATTGTTTTTACTGTTACTAAATCTCCAATTGAAGAATCTTCTAATAGAAAGCCTTTTACAAACATTTCATATGGGACTTTCTTAGTTTCCTCAGGGATTCTTGCAGTTCTCTCAATAGCTTCGAAGATAACTTTATGAATCTCGACATAAGAGTTTTTCTTAACCATATTATTACTCCCTTTTAATATAGATTTTTGACAGTTTATAATACCATTTTAAACATTTAATGTATACCCTTTCATACAAAAAAAAGGGCTAATATAAGCCCTTTTTCTAAACTTTACCAATTGCTTTTTAAAAACCACTATTAATTCTAATGTTGCAAATATAAATAGCTACAAATATAATTATAATGCCACTCAACGATACTAAGAGTAATTAGAATTAACTACAACAAGATATTTCTATTCAAAGATATCTGTATCCTCGTCTTTATGTCCAATTGTAATCTCTATTCCGTGTTTTCCATGTCTTCCATGGTGGTTGTATTTGCCATGTATTTTATGTTTACCATGTTTTTTATGATCATGTTTATCATCCGTAAATATACCAGCTAAAGGAATAGCCAAGAATACTAACCAAGCCCAGTCATAGGCATTAAATAGTTCACCTAATGCGATAAATACAATTGTACTAATAAAAGGCGTATATGCAACTAGAGGTATTTTTTCACTTACTTTATACATTGCGTATACTGGTATAAACAAGAACATCAGCCAAGTTGGATGCCATAGATCAAAACTAATACCAAGCAGAACATAAGTAACAGTCATTACTAATAAAGCAAGTGTTAACTGTTTTTCGATTCTTTTATCAGTTGATGTAATTATTTTGAATGTACCTAAGTAATATCCAGATACTATCAAGATTGAGAAAATCAACCAACTGAATGAAAAGTCATAAGCTAGTTCAAGATACAGATATGTTAATGGAACCAGAACGTGTATTGCTACTCCAATATACCTTTTCACTCCTTCTTCTTTGAACATCATTCCTAATGCCGGAATTATAAAGAATACAACCCAAGTTGGGTGCCAAACTCCAGTAGTAAATCCGTATATTAAGAAAAACAAAGTAGCAGCAAACGGACTTAGAGAAACAATCGCTGTTTTCAACTTAAGTCTACCACCTAATACAACTCCTGCGATTGGGATGATGAAGAATATCATCCAACCTGGATGCCACAAATCAAGTTGCATTCCTAAAATCACAAAGATAATAGTTGCTACAAATGGTGTAGTTGCGATCATCTTACCTTTAGTCCCACTATTACCTTTTTCAACTTTTGATAAGTTATGAGCGATTGAATGGGGTGAGCCTAGTCTAGTTAGAATATCTTCTTCAATATCTCCACCTTCAATTGCTTCAGCAATAATACCCTCATAGTCTTCTATTATTTCATCAATAGCACGAGCTGAAATATCGTGATCATATAACTCTTCACTTAATTTTTCAATGAATTGCTTTTTATTCATAATTTCCTCCTAATATATTTGACACATTTGATATAAATCCATTCCACTCTTGTTCAAGTGAAGATAATCTTGATACACCTAGGTCAGTTAAATAATAATATTTTCTCGGTGCTCCCATACCTTCGTTAGACTTTTCAATCGCAAGTAAGTTGTCATTGCTAAGCCTTCTTAGTATTGGATACACTGTATTTTCATTAACATCTAAGTCTTTACTAATTATTTGAAGAACTTCGAAAGTACTCATGCGCCTTGCACTTAGTAACTTCATAACACAAAGTTCTACAATTCCACGTTTAAATTGAGAATTCATTTAAACACTCCTTTCAACTTTTTGTGTTTCACACATTTAGTATACTACACTTTATGTGCTTAACGCAATATCTATTTTTGTGTAACACACAAAAAGTACATCAAATGTGAATTTGGGATAAAAGCAATCAGTCCTATGTTATAATATTTTGAAAGTTGGTCACTATGAAAGATTACAAAAAATTAAATATCTTCTACTTCCTTTATTTAGGTGGTCTAGGAGCATATTATACTTTCTTATCAGTATACTTAGAAAGAGAATTAGGATACTCTGGAACTCAAATAGGTCTTGTTCTAGCGATTGCACCTATCATTGCTTTCTTTAGTTCTCCAATTTTTGGATTTATAACTGATATATACAAAAAACCTAAACTTGTTATACAGTTTATTCTGTTAGTAGGATCTATTCTACTATTATCAACATACTTTATGGCGGGAACAGTTGCCGTTTACTTTATCTTTGCATTTGAGTTTTTTAAATCTCCAATAATGCCATTGACTGACTCCTATACAATAAAACTAGGTAATATTAAAGGTTTTTATTATAGTCCTATAAGGACATGGGGTTCTCTTGGATACATTGTAGGTAGTTTGGTAATAGGGTATCTAGTTAGTGATAAGTTAGCATTACTATTTATTTTTGCAGGGATCCTGTATTTTATTAGTTTACTAGTATTTAACAGTGTTGAAAAAATAGAGTATGCTGAAGAACATGGTTCTTATAAGGAAGACTTTTTCAATTTAATTAAACGAGTAGATTTCCTTCTATTACTTGTAATATTAGCATCTACTTACGCAATATCAAATGCGATGAATAATTACAACGGAATAAGAATACTTGAACTCGGTGGTACTTACAAACAGATTGGGTACTCAACACTATCTCTTGCATTCTTTGAGTTGATAATCTTAAGTCAAAACTACAAATTGCTGAGGAAATACGGATACATAAAATTGTTTACTGTCGCATCTCTAGCCTTAGCACTAAGATGGTTACTATACTTCTTTACTACAAACGTGTGGGTTTATTTATTATCAACTAGTCTACATGGGATATCATTCGCATTAGTGTTCCCTGCAGCTTTGACCTATATATCAAAGAATTTTCCAAAGAAAATTAATGCAACAGCATTCTCATTAGCTAATTCATCATATTTGATCACTGTAAGTGTATTTGGATTTCTTATCGGGTACTTTTACGATAGTATTGGATTTAAACCAATTTACATTGGTATGATGACTCTATCTCTTTTAACATTAATTACAATTTATTTATTTAAAATAAAAAAAGCATGAATCAAATGATTCATGCTTTTATATTAATCTAAGTATTTTCTCATATCTCCCATGATAGCTCTTGGAACAGGTAAGTCTAACATAGTTTTAAGTCCTGGTTTTGCATTAATAACATGAGGGATCATGTTAACAACCATTGCGATAGTTCCAATTCCACCATCTATTTCGGGTTTAATACTCATATTAATTTCAGGAGTACCTTTTAAAACGATATAATCTCCAGTATGAGTACCTTCCATTTCTGGTTCAATTTGTTGAGGATGAATCATGTTTAATTTTAACTCTCCCTTAACAAATCCTTGTCCAGTCATATTAACTCCAGCTACATCATTAGCAGCTGCGAATCCGTATGGGCTTTTTCTATCTATAGTAGTAACGATTGGTTCCATTTGTTGTTTGAATTCATCAACTTCCCAGCCAACTGCTTCAGCAATCATTCCGATACTTTCAGCAAACCCAACATGTCCAGCCATTGTTCCTTCTTCTACTTTACTAAGGAACTCATCAACTTTCATACCAACACCTTGTTCTTCCATTACAGTTGGACCAAATGGAGATAAACTGTTAACTCTTCTACACTCCACAGATTCAAGATCAGTCATAGCACCAGTTAAACAAACTGCTAATAAATCCATCATTAGTCCTGGATTAATTCCAGTACCTAAAATAGTAACACCATTGTCTTTTGCAATTTTATCTAATTCATCAGCAAGTTCAGGTTCTTGCGCTCTAGGATAAGACATTTCTTCAGCAGTAGATACAACGTTGATTCCCGCTTCTAAAACCTTCTTAAGTCTTGGGAAAGCTTTTGCAGTGTATGAGTCTGTAGCAGTGATACAGATGTCAGCCTTAATTTTAAGAACTTCATCGATATTACTATTAATAATAACTACAGGTTTATTACCTCTTTCAAGATTTAAAACTTCATACATATCTTTTCCAACGATTGCAGGATTTATATCGCAAACACCTACAACATCAACACCAGTTTTTCTAACAAGTGTTTCTGCGGCTCCAGTACCCATAGCACCGAATCCCCAAATAATTACTTTGATATTTTCCATAACGATCTCCTCTATTTCAATTTTGCTCCAAAAGGGAATAATGCAAGTTGAGCAAATTTAAGATGTTGTAATGCAAACGGTATTCCTATAACAGTAATTCCAAGTACAAACGCAATCACCAGATGAGCAATAAATAATTCCCACCCAAAGAATACAATCCATATCAAGTTACCAATTATATCTGTGAATCCAAAGTTACTTTCAATCTCTCTGCCAAATGGCCAAAGAACAAAAGCACTAATTTTGAAACACTGAATTCCAAACGGTATTCCAATTATAGTAATGCACAATAGCACACCACAAATAAACCAGACTACTGCAGAAACAATACCACCAAAAAACAACCAAATTAAATTACCTATAAACTTCATAATTAACCTCCCTTGTTTCATCAGTATTATAACAAACACATACTACTAATAACACCCTAAATAGCCAAATAATGGAAATAAGTAGCATTTCAAAATGAGACGCTTTCTTGCATCTTTGTAATCACAAAAAGTAAGAGTAAAAAAAAAGGATGATATTATCATCCTTTTGACTTATTTTTCTTTCTAATAAAACTATTAAATGCTTCTACGACATCATCATCATACCAAATACCAGAATAATTATTAATTTCCTGAACAACCATTTCCTCTGGAATAGAAGCTCTGTACGGTCTATCACTTGTCATCGCGTCATAAGAATCAGCTACAGCGATAACTCTAGCTTCAAGACAAATATCATTACCTTTGAGACCCATTGGATAACCGGACCCATCAATTCGTTCATGATGTTGTGCAACTATATGTGAAACATTTTTATAACTAATATCTTTAACCAGATTTGCTCCTTTAATAGGATGTAGTCTGATAGTATCGTATTCAGAATCAGTCAAGGCATCACCTTTTTTAAGTATATAAGTAGGGATGTCTATTTTACCAACATCGTGGAATAATGCCGCCAGTGCAATCTTCAACATGATTTCACGGTCTAATCCCATCTCTAAAGCAATATCAAGCGAGTACTTATGAACTCTCTCACTATGGCCTTTTGTATACGAATCCTTAATATCTAGATCTGAGTTAAGGACGTGCATTTGTTTCATCTTATCGCCTATCAAATGAAAAATCGGCTCTGAAGACACATACAAAAGTCGACAACTTGTAATTGTCCTGAACGCATAATTACTCACAAGATTCTGAGAGTAAAAACTGTCTCCAACACTTAAAATCCTAACATCATCACTCTTAGCTTTTTGGCACTCTAGTTCTCCTTCTAGCACATAAAAAAATTCTATTATATTATCCTTAGTTGCTGGGGATACCTGAAACATAACTCCTTGGTCAATTGATTGGTTCATGATCTCAACACCATCGCCAGTAGCTAGTAACATTAATTCTGTTGTATCAAGGGTAACCTTATCTAAAAAGCCATCTTTTTTACAGATTGCCAATTCTTTCTTATTCATACAAAACCATCCTTCTACCAGTTAAATACTTCTAACGGGTCTACAAGTACAACTACACCATCAATCAATACTTCTACATAAACACAAACTGCATCAATTCCCAATTTAGCAAGTTCTCTGATTCCTCTTGCAGATAAACTATTAGTTACATTGATCAAAGAATTAATGATTCCTTCATCATTTGCTGTAACCAATGCTTTTGCTTGTGCTTCAGCAATTTCTAGTTCAATTAATTCATTTACTTCTTCTAAGATAACAACAGCTTCGTCTATCTCAGCTTGAGTCGCTGCAAATGTATTTGGTACAGTTACAGATATAAAAGTTACAAGTAATAATAATAAAAGTATTTTCTTCATCTTTGTGTATCCTCCTGTTTTCTTAGTTAATTATAACACACAAGGAATTTGTTCAAAAGTGCAAAATTCAAACTAGCCAGCAACATGGCGTTCGTTATTTGTGTATTTTGTCTTTAGAATCATTATATTTAGGTTGTTACAAATTATTTTTAGCATTAATTTTGAGTATAGTAGCGCAAACGGTTTGTATACACACTATCTTTTCTATATAATGTTTAATGAGGTGAATTATGAAAACAATCGTAGAAGTAAGTTTCCCAAAAAACAAACAAGTATTGGCTAACATAAAGGGATTTGAGTTACTAACTGACCAACCAGTATCAGCAGGCGGAGAGAATGCTGCGGCATCACCATTTGATTTATTCCTATCTTCTTTAGCAACATGTGCTGGGTTTTACGCAGTAACGTTCTGTCAATCAAGAGATATCAAAACAACTGGTATGAGTATTGAGTTATCACGCGAAGTAAATAAAGAGACAAAACTAGTAAGTGACATCGAAATCAAGCTAAATGTACCTGAAGGCTTCCCTGAGAAATACAGAAAGAGTATCATTAGGTCAATGGATCAGTGTTCTGTTAAGAAACACTTAGACAACCCACCACGAATTTCAACAATAACTGCATAGAAAAAGCTTATGGAAAATCCATAAGCTATTTTTTTAGCAATTTAATTGTCATTTTATACAAAGCTTCTTTCAACGCTTCCAATTCAATCACTTCAAACTCCATGTTTTCAGCTATATCTCTGTTTATCATCTTAACAAGAATCGTTATTACAATATCATCAATCTCAGGGTCTACTTTCCCTTCAGCTAAGCCTTTCGAAACAACATATTCTTTAAAGTTATCAACAATCGTTATTAAGAGTTTTATAACCTTCTTATAAAATATCTCCTTCAAGTCAACAAACTTGAATGTTTCTTTTATTGTAAAGTGGTTATAAGAAGAAAACTTCTTAATCTTTTTTGAAGCGTCAACTATGTTTTCAATGTATTTCCTAAGCGACTCTTCATACCCGAGTCCCTCATAATTTAATATGAGGTATTCCTCAGACATAGAATCTATTAGTCTCTCAACAGCCATTTTAATTATGTCTGCCTTTGAATCAAAATACTCATAAACAGTTCCCTTACCGATTCCAGCTTTATCGGCAATGTTTTTAACACTAACTTCATTTAGATTGGGATTCTCAAGCATTAAAGCAGAGAATGCCTCTAATATCTTACTTCGTTTGTCCATCTCTTGTGAACACTTGATACATTGCTGGAACAACGAATAACGTTAATACAGTAGCATATAGTAATCCACCAATAGAAGTTATTGCTAATGGTTGTAGTAATTCAGAACCTTCTCCGAACCCTAGAGCCATTGGAAGCAATGCTATTGATGTTGTAAGTGCAGTCATAAATATTGGTCTTAATCTTGTAACACCAGCTGAATACAGAGAATCCTCTACTGTCATCCCACGTTTTCTTTGCTGGTTGATGTAATCAATCAGTACTATACCATTGTTGACTATAATCCCGGTAAGAACTATGAGTCCAACCATTGCAGGTAAACTAATTGGTAACCTGAATATTATCAGAGCCATGAAAGCTCCTGTGAATGCTAACGGTACTGTAAACAGTACAATGAACGGATAGACTAATGATTGGAACTGAATAGCCATTACCATGTAAACAAGTAGTATCGCAACTCCTACGGCAATTGTAAGCTCCTGGATTGTATCCATCAAACTATCAACAACTTGAACTGTTAAATTATCATAGTTCATAGTCTCTTTGTATTTATCTAAAGCTTCATTAATTTCATCAGTAACAAGTGACTGATTATACCCATTTTCTAATCCCGCTGATACAGTAAGAACTCTTGATTTACCATTTCTAGAGATACTTGCAAATCCAGTTGCACTTCCGTCAACTATTGTAATTGGATCTACTTCTTCGAATACGCTCTTTATAGCTATATCTGTTAATTTTATGTCTATATCATTACCTGCCATTATTTCGGCAAATGTTATTGAATATAATACTGAGTCTTTAATTCTTAAACTAGAGTTTAACACTAATGTCCCCATTGGGATTTCAGCATTATAACTTGGATTTGCTATAGTTTGTGCCTCATCGAAATACATGATGTTTGGCATATAAAGTATAATCCCGTCTTCTAATCCTTTTCTGACTATTACAGATGTTTCAGAATCAAATACTTTTATCATTGATAAAAACTCTGATGCTGTTACCTGTGTCATATCAAAATCTTGAGTAGGTAACGCAATATCATATCGAACTCCATCAACAGGGATAACTAAATTAGTATTAGTGTTATCCATTAGAGAGAATCCTAAACTTTCATAGAATATTTCAATTGAAGTTTGAATATCTCTTTCAGTTAATCCATACTTAATCGCTTCTTCTTTTAACACTTCTATTCTAACAACATCATCACTTCTTGAGATACCATTTGAGACATCTTTAAGTCCCTCAATACCTTCTAGTAATAATACTAATTCGTTAGCAACAGTTTCCATATCATATAGGTCATCACCAATTATTTCAATGTTTGCACCTTGACCGAATAACAGAGAACCACCCATTGCTTGTGATGATGAACTTGAAGAGACATTCAATATATCAGATGAATCAACACCATCAATATTATCAAAGTTGATTCTAGAAACTATTTCTTGAATTTCATCAGCAACTTCAAATGATGATCTTGAACGATCGTCATTAAGTAATATTGTAATGCTAGAAGAATCTGAAGATCCTCCCATAAACATCATTCCACCACCTACTTCAGCACTTAGAACATCAATTTCAACAATGTCATCAATTTGATCTACTAGGAAACTTGTAAATGCAGTTGTTTTATCAAACGTCGAACCTTTTTGCATTTCTACAGTTATGTTAACTTGTCCTTCATCAGAAGCTGGCATCATTTCGAAACCTAATCTCGTTCCGAAGAAAACACTTCCTACTAATAGAGCAAGTACAGCTAACAATAGAATAGCTTTGAATCTCAACGCTACTTTTAATGCTTTCGTATACCATATATATACAAACCCTTTTTTCTGTTCAGTTTTGTGTTCTTTAAGTAATTTAGCACTTAAACTTGGTACTAGTGTTAAAGCGATAATTAATGATGCCAATAAACTGTAAGTTACAGTTAAGGCCATTGATCTAAACACTTCAACAATTATATTATCAATAAAGAATACTGGGAAGAATACCATGATTGTAGTAAGAGTTGAAGCAGTTATAGCTACACCCACTTGTTTAGCTCCTTCAATCGCAGCAACTTCTCTTGATTTACCTTCTTTAAGTAATCTATATATATTTTCAATAACAACAATTGAATTATCTACTAACATCCCAATTCCAAGAGCAAGTCCACCCATTGAAATTACATTTAGTGAAATACCACTGAAGTACATTAACAAGAATGCACCAATAATTGATATTGGAATTGATAACGCAACAATTATCGTTGGTCTTAAATCTTTAAGGAATAAGAATAATATCATTACTGCTGCAACTGCCCCTATTAATAAGTTAGTAGTAACAGAACCTACAGCTTGCTCAATATAATCACCTTGGTTCATTAGTATTTGATATTCAGCGTCATTTCCAGAATTAGTAATTGATTCATCTAATTTCTCAATTATATTATTTACAACATCAGTAATTTCAGTATCACTTTGTTGGAAGAAGACAATACTTACTGCGTCTTTTCCATTTACCTTATTGTAAGAATTTGTAGACTTGTTTACATATTTGATTTCATTTACTAAGTCTTTTAAGTAAATTACTTCTTCATCATATGTGATTGGAGTATTTTCAAGTTCAGTTATACCTTCAATACTACTTCCCATATATAGGAATCTAATTATTTCTCCATCAGGAACAATACCTATCATTCCTTCAATGTTCTGAGCTTCAATGGTATCTAAAACACCTTGCTCAGTTAATCCATATAACTGCAATGAATCCACATTTAGATCTAACTCGATAACAGTATCAGAAGCACCGTTGATATCTACGTTGGCAACTCCTTCAATACTTTCAAATCTACTCATTAATTCACTTTCAACCCATTCACTTGTAAGAATCAATTCTTGATCCTCAGTAGTGTTAAATTCTCTAGTAACAGAGACTATCATTACTGGCATCATAGACGGGTCAAATTTCATAATACTTGGACTACCAACCGAGTCATCCAAGTCAAGCATATCTAAACGCTCTCTCATGTCTAAGAAAGCAGTATCCATATTCGTACTTTGTGAAAACTCAATAATAACTATTGAGAAATTCTCACTAGATGTAGAGTTAATTGTTTTAAAATTTCCTACACCTTGTAATGCAGACTCTACGGGTTTTGTTACTTCTTCTTCAACCTCGTAAGGATTTGCACCTGGGTAAGTTGTAATTACTGCCGCATATGGTAAATTCATATCTGGCATTAGTTCTAAGCTTAATTTAGATAAAGAAAACATTCCTAACATAATAAGCATTAATACACTCATTAAAACTGTAATTGGTTTCTTTACACTATATTCTGATAACTTCATATTTTCACTCCTCAATTCCGACCGACCGGTCAGTCAATTATTAGTATATCATAATAGACAGTGAAATCAAGCAATTTGAACCAAATAAAAAATAGGATCGATATCCTATTTTCTACAACAATCGTCACCTTCACAACATTCGCCATGGTCAGATGAATTTTTGGGATTCTTATCAATACTAAATTCACAAAGTTCTTTTAATAAAAACATATCTAGAGCATCCTGAATAGTATAATCTCTACCATCAAGAACACTTATACCTAAATTAGATAGATGCTTTAAAGCACCGACCCCTGAACTTGATAAAATTATGCTAGATACTCCTGAATTAGATAACCAAATCGACCTATCTCCTCCACCTGTTACTTCGGGAGAGTGGTCAGTGAATGATTTAGAAGAATCATCATATATCGTGATAACTCTAGCGTGCCCTAAATGTCCGCCAACATTCCCATTGTTATTTATAAAGGCAATTTTCATAAAACTCCTCCTGTCATAAAAATTATCCAATTACAGTTTATCACTTTTGTATTGATTGGATACCTCTGTTGCTCAAAGGAAAAGGGAGAATAATCTCCCTAATTTAAATGTTCTTTATTTAGTGTAAACACCCATGAATAATCTTTTTCTCTAGTAACTACTAAAGCCGAATTTACAAATGGATATATATCCTCAACTTTCTGAGGTGGAGTTGATATGATTACTTGAAGTCCTAAGTTACTTAAGAACTTCATCATACTCTCCGTTCTGGTACTGTCAATCTTATCAAATGCTTCATCGAATAATACAATTCCCATTGAGTCTGAGTTAACATTATTAGATTGATAAATCTTAATAAATGTTGAAGCCATCGCAACGTAATAAGGTATTTGCGTTTCTCCCCCAGATTTCTCTCTGGCTATTTCTGATAATAAACTAATACTATCATCATCATGCATAATCTTAATGTCGTAATCCATATAAGTTCTATAATCAACAATGTCTTCTAAGAATTTATCGTTAATATTTTCTCTAATGATATAATTCGTAAGTTTATTCAATGTCTTACCATGTTTCTTCATGAATTTATCACTAAATCCTTCTGAATGAGTTTCAAAGTTAACACTATCCATAAGCATATCGTAGTAATCGCTAAATCTTGGATTTGGTTCAACAACAAATCTGTATTCATCAGTACCAAATCGAATGTCACTCAGTGATTTATTCAATTCTTCAAAATGCTGAGTAGCTTCGATGATACTTTCTTGTAATCTAAATACAAAATGCTCTTGAAGTTCTTTTTCACTTCTTCTTTTTGACTCATGAACTTTTTCTTCATAAGCAACAAGATGAGAAGTTCTTAGTCTTTGCTGTTCAGCATAGAATACTTCCATCGAGTTTGCTCCTTCTTCAGCAGCGAACGAGAAGTCCCTATTATACTGTCTTTGAACTAGTATTAAATCGTTTTCCTTAGATAAATACTCTTTTTCAAAAGATCTAATTTTAAGTTCAGTTGCCTGTTTAGTATATTCATAGTTAATTGAGTCGCCCATTGTATCCGAATACTGTTTTTCTGCATCATTCATTAAGTATGAAATCTCCAAAGAGTACTCCTCTAATTTTTGTTTTTCTTCAATCAACATTTGTTTTACTTCTTCATCTGATTCTAGCTGTGAAATTTTGTGATTAAGAAGAACTATCTCTTCACTTATTCTGTCTAATTTAGATTGCATTTCACGGTGTTCAGATTCTAATTTTTCAATAATTTGTTTCTTATCAATAACACTACTGTTTTCTAAATCAATAATTGTTTTATTTAACTCATCAACTGTCTCAGAATGATTAAAGATATCTATTTTAACATCAATTCTATCTCTAATATAACTCAAGTTATATAAATCAAGATGACTTAGAGAGTTTTCGTAACTTTTAATAGTGTCATTATGTTTTTTTAACTCAACTTTTTTTGCATCTAATTCACTGTAAGCTTGTTCTAACTGTTTTTCTGATGCATTGTTACCAATATATAGTCTTTCATAGTTTCTTCTGCTTAACTCAGATACTGTATACCCACTGTAAATGATACAATCTGCTGTTACAGCCAAGTTGTGAGTAGGTAGGTCTTCAACATCATCACACATTATAAGGTTATTAAGTCGGTAATTAATGTAGTTTTTAGCATAACTATAGTTACTTGATACTTGTGAAGCTAACCCACGTGCGTTCTCTTTCGAATAGCCATTTAATTTCCCAGAATTAACTAACGAAACCGGGAAACTTCTATATTTATGTCTGATCTTTTTATAAATTTTTAAAGACTCTGTGAAATACTCTGGATTAACTAATATATTAAATCTAGATCTACCCAAGTATCCTTCAACTGCATTTTGCCACACAGTATCATTAATCTCTAGGACTTCACAAAGGATTACCGGAGTGATATCCACTTCTTTTCTTTTCTTAAGTTCTTTTTTCAACTCTGCAGTGAAAGCCAAAACATCATTAGGAATTAAAACTTTCTTTTCATTTAAAGTCTTAATGTCAGAATAAATATCAGACATAGTCTCTTGTAAAATTTCTCTTTTAACTACTTCTAAAGTTCTCTGTTCTTGAATAGAGTTCTTCTTAGTATTTAAGTAAGAGTAATAACTTGATATTGCTTGAACGTATTCATTAATGTTAAACAGATCAAGGTCTACAGCTTTAAAGGCTAGAAATTTCGTTATCACTTCATTACTACTACCTTGAGCAAGTAAGTTTTCAGCTCTTTCATATTCTGAATCAATGAAAGAATCAATTTTAGTATTTAAATTTTCATAATCATTTAGTTTATTCATTTTTTCTTGCTTGTCAGTGTTTAACCTAGACAGTAATTTATAATCATCGTCCGTTAACAAAGATAAATGAACGTCATCTCTTTTAGAAATAACAGATCCCATTTGACTCTTCACACCTCTAGATTCATCTGCAAGCATTTTAAGCTTATCTTCATAAGCACTTCTTAACTCACTATTCTTATCGATTCTAGTGTTTAATTCTTCAACATTAAGTCTCATAAAAACATAAATAAGTCTTTTAAGAATTTCTTCCGAACTAAGTACGCCTTTATAAGCTTTATCAATTTTCTCTAAAAGTTCTAGTTTTTCATTAATATTTTCTAAAATGTTAATGAACTCTTTATATGTTTTAATGTTACCAATCAAATATTTTATGTCTAAATCTTTTTCCTCTAATATGTAAGAGTAAATAAAATCCTTAACATTATTAATCGGTTTAAAAGCTAATGCTTTCGGTAACAGATCAAAGAAGTTATAGTCAGCAATATTAAATCTAAGCGCAATATTCTTTCTCGCTGTACTCATCGTATTTGCATGAACTAATTTGTCTTTATGCATCTTTTTAAACTCTTTTATGTTTAAAGGAACCGATGATTCATCCATAAAGTAATCTTTTTGAATTTGTGCATCATCCAGATCATAGAATAATTGTTTTGGCGAAGTTATAGTATCTCTTGAATCCAAAACACATCCTACTATAAATGATTTATCTTTTAAGTTATCGTAAAACTCTAAAGCGATATGACAAGTTATGTCACCTTCTCTTAAGTATTTTTGATTTGATTTCCCTAATTTACCACGAACATATGCATTTACTGTTCTTTTTGTTCCATCATTCGCAGCAACATTAAACTTTTGCTTACCTGGTGACAATACATATTGTATCGCATCCAGTATTGTTGATTTTCCTGCTCCATTTTCTCCGGTAACTAAAGTATTACCTTCAATTGGAATTGTCTCGTTGATAAAATAATGCCAGTTAACTAGTTGGATTTTTTTAAGTAATTTCATCTAGGTCACCGTCTTCCTTGTTATAATCTCGAAGCTTATTATATATATCTAAGATGTTAGTAGTATCAACTGCTAAAAGTATTGATGGAAGTATAAAAATCTCATCATCTGTTGCGAGTGTTGATACTCCATCAGCTTCAATTAAGTTGTATCGTTTGAATAAAGCTAAGACCTCACTAATGCTTTTCTTGTTTAAAATTCTACTTTCAAGACCTACGATCGCAAACATTTCATGTATGTCTGCTACCTTAATAACAACATGATCATTTATATCAAGTTCATCTGAGTTTTGCTCATATAACAGCCTTAATATAAGTAATGTAATAGACTCCTGTATTCTCAAGTTTAATCTGTTTCTATTTTCTCTGTTCTTTAGAATAATAACTCCAACATTTCTGTTGATTTCAAGTTCCCAAGAAATAAACCCAAAATAATCTTTGAAAATGTTAAAATATTTATCAATGAAATAATAAGTTTGCGTATTCGAAGGCTTTGATTTAACTAAAAAGTTAACTGCTAACAGTTTATTTGCAGACTCTGCAAATAAGTTTTTGTCAGTAGAAGATAAATTATCAAAAGTTTCTTGCCACATATTAAGCCCCCCTTATAATTAATTTTTTGAATTTAACGCCATTTATAGTTACTTCTTCATCAAGGTAATCTACATTATAATACTCACTTTTATTAGCATAGATAATAACATAAATTAGTCCTATGAAATCTAGTACTGTTTCCAATTTAATATCAGCAATAGTTACTAGTTCTTTTCCGTGAAGTAGTTCCCTAACATGTTTATTAATTGATTTAAGTGAATGAGCTGACCCTTTAAGTTTCTCTAGTAAACTTGGTGAGTTAAACTCGTTTTGACTCATATCTACACTTAATCTTTGTTTCTTGAATGAAGTTCTAGATTTTCTAGGTGAATACAATGATTCATTATCGATATATCCGACACTGTATAAGTTAAATAATCCATCAATATCAGGACCATCATCGTAATTGTCAGCTACTTTCTTAAGTATGTGTTTTAAGTACCCTTCAATATCATCATTGTTCTCAATCATGAATTTCGTCTTTTTAAGAATTATATTAGTGTACATGTAATTCTCTTCTTCAATCGCTTTTATAATATCATCAATATTTTGAATTGAATCTATTGAATAAAGTATCAATTCTTTTACTTTTTGGGACGCAATATCAAAGTTTTCAAAGTGATCATTTTGTACTAATTCATTAGCTACTTCTTTGATGTATGCACCTGATCTTAACTTTGTAGACAGCATCGTAATTATCTGATTACGGTATTTACTAACATTATCAAGTGTCTTTATTTTATGATAATTCTTATACAAAACTTCTTGAGTATATTCTGTAAAGAAATCTTTGATAGCTTCGTCAACTGTGACAAGTGCTTTAACACTGTCTGAATAAGATTTAATCTTATAATTAAGTTGTTTTAATGAATTTATCATTAACTTAGTATTTTCTGTAACTTGTAACAGAATACTACTCTTCTTAAGTTTAGTAGTGCTCTTTAATAGGGAATATATTGAGTATGCATACCCATCAATTTCTACTCTAGTACTGTAAGAGTATGTAGTTTCCTCGTCATTAAAGGATATGTTCTCTCTAGTGTTTTCATATATATCATCAACAGCATTGATGAAGGGTAATGCAACATTAGAAAAAAACACAGTTTTAGAATAGTCTGTGTTGAGACCCTCTAGGATCCACCCACATTCTTTTAGTTTTCTAATGATGACATTTGCTTTATCTTTATACGACTTTGTATCAACATCTTCTATCTCGTCAAATTCTAACAACTGAAGGGTTTCTAAATAATCTACTATGTCATAAACAAGTTCATCTCTCGAATAACTAAATGTTACTTCGCTCTGTGTTCTGTCAAATATAAGTTTTAAACAACTACTGTAAAGTGATTTATTTTTTGATGCAAAAATGTTAAAAAAATTGTTCGGTAACACATCAAAAATGTTCATCAAATCACTCCTTTTTTTAATATAGTTTTCCTCTTATATTATATCATTTATTAAATGCAATTGTAATAGAGATTAGACAAAGAGCACTCTTACGAGCGCTCCACTTCTAAGTCTATTAATTTAAATTTTAAAACATCAAATAATCCTAAATCTGTTAGTTTCAGTTCTGGGATTACAGGCAGTGCCATAAAAGACTGTGTCATTAAAGTTTTAACATCAGTTGGTACTCCTAATACATCATAACTTAAGTGATACATCTTTCTTAAGTTCTTAGAAACGTCTTCCATTTTATCAGTGCTCATCAGACCAGCAATGTCTAGAGGTACAGAGTCTATAACCTTACCACCTTTTACAATAGCAACTCCACCACCGATTCTTTCAATTTCTTTTACTGCCAAATAAGCGTCTTGTTCATTATCTGAAATTATACTAATGTTGTGTGAATCATGAGATATAGTAAGAGCAATCGCTCCTCCTTTAACTCCGAATCCTTCAATTAAACCTTTACCAATGTTCCCTGTTGCTTTGTGTCTTTCAACAACATAGAAAGGAACAACATCAGCGTCATTTCTTTTAAAGAATCCATCAACAACATCAACATGTCTTGTAACCTTTTTAGTAACAACTGAATCTTTGATGATTTTAATAACATTAACATGATTACTTTTTAAAGGAATCTTAAAGTCATCAACTGAAATATCAGCTACATTAATAGTATTTACTGCAAGATCAGTTACTTCTTTAGGTATTACAATATCCTTATACCAATCTTCAGTTATCTTAGTTCCGTCAACATATGTTTCTAAAACATTAAAGTCTTCTAAGTTATCCAAAATAATGAAGTTTGCATCATATCCTGGTGCGATAGCACCAAGTCCAGCAAGATGATAACATTCAGCAGGATTTAAAGTAGCCATTCTAATAGCTGTGATTGGATCTACTCCAGATTTGATAGCTAATCTTACATTATTATTAATGTGACCTTCATTCATAATGTCACCAGGATGACGGTCATCAGTACAGAACATTGTTCTTCTCTCGTTATGCGGGTTAACACCAGATATTAGATTAAGTAAATCTTTACAAGCTGAACCTTCTCTAATCGCAATATACATTCCTGTTCTAATTTGGTTTATCATTTCTGATCCCGAAGTACATTCATGATCTGATCTAATTCCTACAATAGAATAAGCATTTAATTCTTCGTTCTTTATAACAGGACCATGACCATCAATAAATTTATTAGCCTTTTTAGCCATTAATACTTTTTTAATGATTTCAGGGTCAGCTGCTACAACACCAGGGTAGTTCATTAACTCTCCTAGCCCAAGTATTCTTTCATGATTAATTAACTCTTCTAAGTCTTCTGCATCAAGTGTTGCTCCAGCTGTTTCAAATGCAGTAGCAGGAACACAACTCGGAAGCATAAAGAAGCATTTTAAAGGTAAATCTTTACTCGACTCTAACATATACTTAATACCGTTCATACCAAGTACATTCGCAATTTCATGTGGGTCAGCAACTATTGTAGTAGTTCCTTGTGGTAAAACAGCTCTAGCAAATTCTAAAGGCGTCGAACTAGATGACTCAATATGTACATGAGCATCAATCAGTCCTGGCGCAACTGTTTTCCCTTTCAAATCAATTTCAACATGTCCTTCATAATTACCTATCCCAATAAACTTTCCATTATCAATCGCAAGCGTTCCCTCTAATATTTCATGAGAAAAAACATTAACGATTCTTCCGTTCTTTAATACTAAATCTACTTTTCTGCGCATTGCTGCAGAATCAATCATTCTTTTAATCATATTACTCACCATATTTCTTCATAAATTCAATCGGTGTAACTGGAAGTTTTGTAAATCTGATGCCAGTCGCATCATAGATAGCATTTAATATTGCAGGAGCAGCAGGTATAGTAACTGACTCCCCAATTCCTTTAGCACCAAATGGTCCTGTTTCTTCAGGATCTTCTATTATTACCTTTTTAAGGGTAGGCATATCTTTAGCAGTTGGTAAAATATAACTTGAGAACTTTCTGTTCTTCATCTCACCAAATTGTAGGTTAATATCTTCATAAAGGGCATAACCTAGTCCCATCATAAATCCACCATCCATTTGTCCTTCAATAAATCTAGGGTTAATCGCTCTTCCAACATCTTGAGCGAATATTCCATCAACAACATCAATTCTACCAGTCTTAGGATCAACTTCTACTTTAACTCCTAACGAGTTAAAACCGTAAGGCCAATAAGGAGCACCTTGACCAAATTCATCTAAACTAGTTGTTTGTGCAGTAAACGAATCAGAAGTAGCTAATTTATCTCCAAACATTTTGTATAACTCAATAAACGAAACTTGTTTATCAGGTAATGTTTTCATGTAGACAATATTATTCTTAATATCTAATCCAATTGAGTTATTAAGTCCCATTACTTCTTTTGCTTTATCTAGAATAAAGTCTCTTAGTTTAATACAAGATTTTCTAACTGCATTTCCTGTATTGTAAGTTTGTCTAGATGCAGCAGCTGTTCCTGAATCAGGTGTAATATCAGTGTCTTCACAAGACACCTTAATGTTAGCACTACTAGTGTTGAATACTTCTCCAGCAATCTGCGCCATTATAGTTTTTGCACCTTGTCCAACTTCAGTGAATCCGGAGTATATTTCAATTTCTCCGAGTTCATTTATTAAAACATTATTATTAGATACATCCGGAAATCCGTTTCCGTAACCTGTACCGTATAAACTACAAGCTACTCCGAATCCTGTCAGTAGTTCTTTCTTCATTGGTTTTTTCTTAATAATGTCTAATTCTTTCTTAACTACTTCCAAACATTTATCAAGCGGAATACTATTGTACATAACTTGAGAAGTCCCAAGTTTAGATCCAACTCTCAATATATTTTTCTCTCTAATTTCAATAGGAGTAATTCCAACTTTAATAGCTAACTCGTCCATCAATTGCTCATATCCAACAGCTACTTGAGTTGCTCCAAAACCTCTCATTGCACCTGTAAATGGATTATTAGTATAAACAGAATAAGCATCAACAGTAACATTTGGAATCTCATAAGGTCCGGTTGAGTGAACCATTGCTTTTCTTAAAATGTTTGGTGCCCATGAAGCGTAAGCTCCACTATCAGCATAGATAACTGAATCCATAGCAATTAACTTACCAGCAGCATCTGAACCTAACTTCATTTTCATTTGCATAGGATGTCTTTTTGAATGTGCTAAAAAAGACTCTTCTCTTGAATAAGTAACTTTTACAGGTCTATTTAGACTTATTGCAGCCATAGCAACATGGATTTGAGATGTAATATCCTCACGTCCACCAAATGCACCACCTACTGCCGCATTTATTACTTGTATTCTCTCTTCACCTATCCCAAGAGCTTCTGATAGTTCGTGACGGTCCCAATGTGGGTACTGTGTACTACAAATAACTACAACTCTGCCTGAATCCATATAACCTATTGCTGACTCAGGTTGAAGGAAGGCATGATCTACCATCGGTACTTCAAACTCAAATTCAACAGTGTGAGTACAATCACTAAAATCTACGTTTCCTTTTTTAAGCTTAAGATTAGCGATTAAGTTTGTATCGTTATCATGAACTTTTGGAGCATCTGCCCTCATCGCTTCTACTGGATCAAAAACAGCAGGTAAAGCTTCATATGAAACTTCTATCAGTTTCATAGCTTCAATCGCTTGTTTCTCAGTTTCAGCTACTACTAAAGCTAATGGATCTCCAATTTTCTTAACTTTTTTGTCCATAAATACTTGATGATCTTGGAATAAAACACCGTGTTCATTTTTACCCAAAACATCACTTGCTGTTAATATTTTAAGAACACCTTTAGCTTTTAATGCTGAATCAGTATTCAGTTTAAAATATCCGTGTGGTATTGTACTTCTTAAAGTAGCTCCAAATACCATATTATCCATTTTAATATCTTGAGGGAACAATGCTGTTCCGTCTAATTTATCTTTACCTTCAATTCTTAATTCACTTTTACCTACTACTCTTAATTTACTCATCATGACCTCCTAATTTCTCAGAAGATTTAATGATTGCGTCTTCAACAATAGTATATCCAGTACATCTACATAGATTTCCAGATATAGCTTCTTTAACTTCACTTCTAGTAGGAGTGCTATTTTTAACAAGTAGCCCCTTAGCACTTAATACCATTCCTGGCATGCAGAAACCACATTGAGGTGCACCTTCTTCTAGAAATGTTTCCTTTATAATAGAAACATCATTTTCTAAAGACTCTATCGTCTCTATGACTTTTCCATCAACTTGAAAAGCCATAACTAAACAAGAATTTACAGCTACTGAATCAATCAACACAGTACAAGCTCCACATTCTCCTTCAGAACAACCTTCTTTAGTACCGGTAAGTCCTAAATCATCTCTTAAGAAATCTATTAGCCGAGAGTCAGCTGATATATTAACACAATATTTTCTACCATTTACGGTTGTATTTATTAGCATACTCTCACCCCTTAATTACATGTCTTAAAGCACCAGACAATGTAATATTCTTCATAGTTTTAAATTCATCATCGAACATTTCTATTCTTTTTTGAACAATTTTATCAATATTAGGTAATATTGATTCAAGATCATTGTAATCTGTATTTATAAGTAATTTCTCAATTTCAAGTTCTCTTTGACAAAATGCGCTAAATCCACCAGATGCAACCGTAATCTCTTTGATTAAGTTACCGTTCATCAGAGTTAAAGTAGCTATGCTCCCTAATGTAATTGAAAGCGCGTTTCTCAAACTGTACTTGTAGAAACTAAGTAAATACTTCTGCTCAGGAATCTTAAATGATATTGATTCCAGTAATTCTCCTTTATTTAATGCAACTTTTCCTTTTCCAAGGAAAAAGTCATCAATTTTCAATTCCCTAAATCCTTCTTTAGAAACAATTTGTAACGTAGCTTCTAAAGCGATTAATGGAGGAATACTATCAGCCGCTGGCGAACCATTACAAATGTTACCACCAATAGTTCCAGCATTTCTAATTTGCGGACTTCCAACTAATCTTAAACTGTCAATAAAAGCCCCAATATGTGTGGGGAATTTATCAGCTTGTTCTATAACTTCAGTAAATGTAGCTCCTGCACCAATTTTAATGATACGACCTTCTACAGTTACTCCTTTAAATTCTTTTAAATCCGATATATCTAATAGACTTACATTATTTAGATGACCCTCATTTAGTTTTACAACAACATCAGTACCACCAGCAATAATTAAGTAATCTTTTTCTAAATATTCAAAACAATCTTTTAATGTTTCAGCTTTATGAACACTTATTACATTCATCTTACAATACCTGATGCAATAACTTGTTCTTCTATAACTCTATTAACATCTATAATAAGTTGTGCTTCATCTATAGTTTGAAGTACTTTATTAAGCATTAATACCTTACCGTTTATAATTGTCGTTTCAACATCAGTAGCTCTTGTTGAGAATACCAAGTTAGCAATAACATTTACAGTATTAGTTGGAACCGAGTGGATGTTATTTTGTTCAATAATAACTACATCAGCTTTTTTACCAACTTCTAATGATCCCAATTCATCTTCCTTACACATTGCTTTAGCTCCACCTAATGTAGCAAGCTCAAAGATTTTTTGTGCAGGCATAACCGTTGAATCTAATAATCTAGCTTTTTGAATCAATGAAGCATTTCTCATCTCAGTAAACATATCAAGATTATTATTACAAGGTGCACCATCAGCAGCAAGTGACACATTAATTCCCATTTCTATCATTTCAGGTATTTTTGCAATACCTGACGCTAACTTCAAGTTAGAACTTGGACAATGAGCTACTTTAGTACCAGTTTCAGCTAGGATCTTCATTTCATTTTCACTCAACCAAATACAATGAGCTAAAACTAATTTTTCACCAGTTAAACCAATACTGTGCAAGTAATCAATATTTCTTTGTCCATGTCTTTCTTCTACTATAGCTATTTCTCCCTGATTTTCAGATGCATGAGTATGTACCATAACATCATATTTCTCAGCTAAGTCTCTAACTTCTAATAATAATTCTTCACTACATGAAATAACAAATCTAGGCGCAAACGCATAAGTGATTCTACCGTCAGCCGCACCATGCCATCTCTCAAGCAATTCAACTGATTGATCGATTGACGCGCGTGTTTCTTCCATTAGTCTCTTATCTGCATCACCCATGTCCATCATGCATTTTCCAACTAAAGCTCTAAATCCTGTTTCCTCAATTGCTTCCATGATCTTATCAGTGTGGTTAACTGTAGCCATATCAATAATAGCTGTTGTTCCACCTTTGATTAGTTCTGCAATTCCAAGTTTAGCTGAAACGTAATTTGATTCTGCAGTATGTGATCCCTCTAATGGCCAGATTTTGTTTCTCAACCAGTCCATAAGTTCTAAGTCATCACCTTGACCTCTAAATAATGTTTGAGTTAAATGAACATGTGATTGTATCAGCCCAGGTATTACTACTTTTCCTGTTGCATCAATCACTTCGTCACATTCAACTGAAATATTTTTTGATATTTCTTTAATTAAGTCATCTTCAATAAGAATATCTCCGATAAACTCATCTCTTGAAGCATTCATTGTTACTATGTATCCATTTTTAATTAATAGTCTATTCAATTAAATCTCCCCCGATTCAAATTATTGTTTAATTATTTCTTCTAACGATAAACTGTCATTCTTGCTGAACTTGATTTTTAGAAAATAAACCAATCCAAAGAATAATGCAATAAAAACGGTTGATGCAGTTGCACTAAATGTATCTCTTATAAAAAATGCACCAGATGTTCCTACTAATATAGATAACAAGAAGTAAATATAGAACTTCCAATTGTTTTTCAATTTCAATTCAAAAGCTCTCGTTTGACCTTGCTTCATTTCAATTTCAACAGCGTTTGTTCTATAAAAGTTAAGTCTCATACTAACCTGATAAGTTCCTGGATCAAGCTTGTACTGTTTTACTTGTTGCGTTTTTAACGTATCAATGTGTTTACCATTAATAAATAGGTACACCATTTTCGATTTTACCAATGTAGAACTTTCTGTGTTAATTATAAGCATATTTCTTATCCCCTTTTCGTGCTATTTATTTTGATTCTTTTCATTACCCATATAACATAAGTTATATACTGTCAACTAATTATATACTATCAATTTGGCTTTTGCAAAGCGTACTTTGACACTCAAACCATTCTTGCTTTGAGGTTAGATATATGGTAAACTAATTTCAAATGAAATCGTTTTTATGTCCGATTATTGCGCTTTGGATTATAGACGTATTTCAAATTAAAATAAGAGGAGAAGATATTTTTATGGAGTTTTTAAACAAGTTTTTTAGTATCAAAGAAAAAGGTTCGACGATCAAAACAGAAGTTCTTGCTGGATTAGCTACATTCCTAGCAATGGCTTACATATTACCAGTTAATGCTGGAATGTTAAGTCAAACAGGAATGCCATTTGGTGGAGTATTCTTAGCAACTGCATTAGCTGCTATCGTTGCTACATTAATAATGGGATTATATGCTAAGTATCCTGTTGCATTGGCACCTGGGATGGGTGTTAACGCATTCTTTACTTATACTGTTGTATTCACAATGGGTGCTTCATTTGGTGAAGCATTAGCTGCAGTATTAGTTTCAGGAGTTATATTCTTAATCATTTCATTAACTGGATTAAGAGAAGCAATAATTAACGCATTTCCAAAAAGTCTAAAGCTTGCTGTTGGAGCTGGGATCGGTTTCTTTATCGCATTCATAGGACTTAAAAATGCTGGTATCATCGTTGATAACCCAGCTACATTTGTTGGTTTAGGTGATTTCGCATTACCACATGTATTACTTACTCTAGGTGGATTGTTATTAGGTCTAGGATTATACGTTAGAGGAAACAAATACGCATTAATAATCGCAATGACAGCTACTGCTATTGTTGGTTACTTATTAGGTCTTGCATTAGGTCCTGATACTATTGATAGATTTGGAGACGCTGGATTTATTGCTGGTCTTCCAACATTCGGATCAAACACATCTGATTTAGGTTCTATTAAAGAGATATTTGGTGTTGCCTTTAGTAATTTAGGATTCGTACTTACTACAAGTGGAATCATGGCAGTATTCACATTCTTATTCGTTGATTTCTTCGATACAGCTGGAACATTAGTTGCTGTTGGTGGAGACGCTGGATTATTAGATGAAAATGGAAATTTAGTTGATGGAGACAAAGCGTTACTAGCAGATAGTATTGGTACAGTTGCTGGTGCAATATTTGGTGTATCAACTACAACTTCATTTATTGAGTCGTCAGTAGGTATCAAACAAGGTGGTAGAACAGGGTTAACTTCTGTTACAGTTGCAGTATTATTTGCACTTGCATTAGTAGCATATCCTATTATCGGTCTTTATAATCAATCAGTTACTGCAATCGCATTAATCATGGTTGGTGGTATGATGTTCTCTCAACTGAAAAATCTTGAGTGGGACAATAATATTGAAGTTGTTACTGGATTCTTAACTGTAATTATAATGATTTTATCATTCTCAATTGCACATGGTATTGCATTCGGATTCTTCTTCTATTCAGTAATCAGTTTAATAGCTGGTAAGAAAATTTCAAACAAAAAAGGTGAACTTAATCCTTACATGTTCGGTCTAGGAATATTCTTCTTGATCTTCTACATAATTGAGTATTCAAATATTCTAGGATAAGTACAACTATTTTATAACACAAGCACATATTGACTAATAGTCGATATGTGCTTTTTTATTACATTGAAATTGTAATTAGCAAAAAAAAAGACTACCAAGTAGCCTTTATAATAATCCACCAACACCGTACTCAGCAATTTCCTCCCTTGTGATTAAATCATCACAAAGTAATCTATGCAAGATAACATCAACTATAGATTTATCACTGAATAATACACCTGCTGGAAGTCCAATTATTGGAGTATTTCCATTATAAGCGATTAACGTCATAGAACCTGATAGTACAGGTATTCCATACGTGATTATATTGCTTCCTGTCGCCATAATAGCGGTTGGAGTGATATCTGATGGGTCTACACTCATGCCACCCGTACAGACGATTAAATCGACACCTTTTTGAAGATAATATTCGATTGCCTCAGTTACTTTTTCTAGTTCATCTGGCACAATTGTTTGACCAACAAACTCACAACCATAAAAATCAAATTTAGGTGCCATGATTTCCCTGAACTTATCTTTAATTCTACCAAAGAATACTTCATTTCCTGTGGTAACCATCGCAACTGTTTTTTTGACAAGCGGCTTAATTGTGATAAGTTTTCCACTGAACTTCTCTGCTTCTATTAACTTCTTCTCATCTACTATTAACGGAATCACTCGTGTTGATGCGACTCTATCACCCTTCTTCACAAATTTGAAATTAGGCTTAGTAGCAACTATGATTTCATCAATCATATTAATGTTGTAAATTGCTCTAGTATCTATTCTTAAAGTTCCAGTTTCTGAAGCTATTAAGTTAATCTTTCCTTCTTTAATATCTGATACTTCTAAGTTATCACCTATGATAACATTCTTAAGTCTTTCAGCAGCATCGTTCTCATGGACAAAGCCTTCAAGTTTTTCCCATACATAAAGAATATCCTTCCCAGCATCTAACAAGTCTGGAATATCTTCTTTCTTAACAACATGTCCTTTTTTAAACAATCTTCCTTTGAATTCTCCCGGCACGATTTTGGTTACATCATGACATAAAATATGTCCAACAGCATCGACTGTTTTAATCGTTTTCAGTTTCATTTCTTTAGCCTCATATGTTCAGCATTTCCTGAATTCTTAATCAACAATATCTCTGCAAGAATACCAAGTGCAATCTCTGCAGGATCGTTTTTAGCTATACCTAGCCCCACTGGAGCGTAAAAGTTATCGTAATCCGTATAATCAAATCCATCATCTTTTAGTTTAGACAACAGTCCAACTATCTTTTTCTTAGATCCGATTAGACCAAGATATTTATAGTCCTTATCAACTATTTCTAAAAGTGCTTGATAATCAGTAGCATGACCTTTTGAAACAAGGACAACATACTTATCAGTGAAAGATTCTTTCTTTAGGATATCTGTTAGGTCTCCAGATAAAGTTCTAGCTTTTGGAAACTTATTTTGGTTTGCGAACTCTTCTCTGTCATCAATCATTGTAATTGAAAAACCTAGTTCTAATGAAAGAGAATATAACTTACTACCAATGTGTCCTCCACCAACTATTACTAATTGTTTTTCATTCATTTGCACATCAATAAACCCCTTCATTTGTCCACCACAACTCATCCCAATATCGTCTAATACTATGTTATATTCAGCCGAGTTTCCTGTTTTCAAACATTCAACAGCTTGTTTAATGATAGTGAATTCAACCTTACCACCACCACAAGTTCCTACAATAGACCCATCCGGATAAACAAGCATCATATTTCCAGTTCTTCCTGGAGCTGAACCTGTTGATTTAGTAACTGTAACTAAAGCAAGTTTAGTACCTGCTGTAATTTCCTTATTTAACTGATCAATTACAAATGTATTCATTAAATCACCTCTCCTAAGTTAAGTATAGCTTCTAAAACTCCACCAGATATAGTTCTAGCTTTATCTGATATAGTCTCGCAATTTTCTATTTGATCCATTCGAGGATCTATGTCCGCTACTTTCATTCCTTTTGTTACAAAAAAACCGTATCTAATTATACCTCTAACAACACCACTAAACTTCGCATATACTCGTTCATCAGCGACAGTGAAAACCAAATCTCCTTTAGTAACAACATCACCAATTCTTACAGCATTATCAATTAGTCCCTCTACTGGAGAATGAAGTACTCTATCAGCTGACTTTCCGCCAACTTCTCCTGGGATTCCTGTATTTGGAATTGCAGATCCTGTATAATAAATTTTACCTAAATTATGTCCTCTTTTTGTTTCAATAACGGCATGGCAGTCAACTCCGGCAGTAAAGCCCGGTCCGACTCCAATAACCACTTTAGACATGTCAATTGTAGTTCCCAAATTCTTTTTAGCGAGTATACTATCTACCAAAGCAAATGGAGTAATACTACCCAAAATAGTTAACTTAGGGTCAATAATTACATGAACTCCATCTTCTATAATTGCGCCTTCTACTGAAGACAATTTCCCAACTACTCCTTCGACAGTGCTCTCACCATCGTATACAGCCTCAGAGAAGGAAACTTTTCTTCTTATAGCTGTTGGTTTATCGATTTCGCAAGCAATTACCTTAAATCCAGAATTATGTAGTTTATGCATAATTCCACTCGCAAGATCTCCTGCGCCTCTTATTATTACAGTTTTCATAATTCACCTCTAATATCATCTAGTGTGTCAATATCCTTTATTTCATCCTCATCAATTGATAACTCAAATAATTCTTCAATATGGTTACTAATTATCCTTTTTGCTCCCTTATCACCAGTAAGTTTAGTTAATTCGTTCTTATACTTATAACTCAAGGTAGTTGGAGCTGAGAGTACCTTGTTACAAGAGCACATTAATAACTCTTCAGTTGATGTCAGTACTTTATTGATTGTTTCTTCACTTAAGAATGGCATGTCGCCAAGAAAATAAGTGTAATAGTGATAATCAGTTTCTAGTGAAGCTTTAATTGATGCAGATTGCCCGTCCTTATAATCTTTATTATATATAACTCTAAATCCATGTTTTCCTGCAAGACTATCAAATCTTTGATCATTACATATTAGATACAAGTCATCACTGAAACCAGATAACTTTTCTAAAGTATGTTCTATCATCATTTTGCCCTTCATGATAATCGATAATTTGTCTTTTCCCATTCTCTTTGATAGACCTGATGCTAAAACAAATACACCTCTTTTAGCATAACTCAGAACAAAATTATCATCTTGAATACTTCCATAAACTATCCTATCAAGGTTAAACCTTTTATCATTTAATAAGTCTTTTATTAGCTGCTCAGTATTTTTAGAATCCTCAGCAGACTCAACTTTATTAATATAAAGGATCTTAAACTTACTATTTTTAAATAATCCATTGTCATCAAGAACTATGTCAACAAGATTTTGAATTGAGACATTCTCTTTTAGTGAGGTTATCTTCGACAACTCATCAACTCTAAATACAGTCTCTTCAATATTCTTATTGTAAGCCTGAATATCAAGAACACCTATTGTCTTGTTACTAAAGTCACAAATGACAGGCTCAGTTGAATTCCAACCCTTTAGATTCATCATTCTAGCTCCATCAGACTCTATAAATGTATAATCAAATTCAGAATAGAATGATTTCAGTTCTGAACAGTCAAACCCGTATAATTTGTCCTCGATTTGCTTCTTAGCAACAACTAAAGTACCTTCAATTGTTGAAGGTATCTTGCCAATATATATAGTTTTATCACTAGGAACAAATAGTTTTGTTGTGGTAGTTAAAAGAGACTTAAAAAAGTAACTCCCAAACATATACATAAGACTAGTTTTCCCACCAGCCCCAGTAATACTTACAACATCCTTATATTTAATTCCAAAGATTTTTTCAATATTATTCATACCCTATTTTAACACAAAAGCCGTATTATATTATTGCTTTACCTCAATAAAAACCACAAAAAAAAGAGCCTATGCGTTAAGCATAGACTCAAGATTATTTAATTATAGATGATCTGGATGCCAGTCACCGTCAGAATAATCTGGTTTGATAATCCATGAAGCTAATATAGCAAAGATTGCAGTAGCAGCTACAGTAGATCCGAATAAGATATCAAGTACTTTGTGTAATTCGATAAACTCTGCTTTTCCACCAAGACCTAAACCAAGACCTAAAGCTACAGAAATGATAAGCATGTTTTTATCACTGAATCCAGCTTTTTTAAGCATTTTAACTCCGTTACCAATAATGATAGCGAATAAAGTGATTAAAGCTCCACCTAATACTGCATCTGGAATTACTCTAAAGATAGCAGCTAACTTAGGTAAGAATGATAATAAAGCTAAGAATACTACACCAGTAAATACAACAGATTTGTTTACGATTTTAGTGTTAGTAACGATACCAACATTTTGACCGAATGAAGTATTTGGCATTGCATTGAATATTGTAGAGAACATTGAACCAAAACCATCAGCTAATAATCCACCTTCGATTTCTTGTTCAGTTGCGATTCTACCTAATCCACCTAATGCTACACCGTTTGTATCTCCAATTGTTTCAACTGAAGTTGCAAAGTATACAGCTAGGAATGGAATGATTGCACCTAATTTGAACATTTCACCAACATTGAAGTCGATAGCTTTTAAAGGAACAACGTGCCAGAACGATACCCAAGAAGTATCAGTTGAAGTTACTAAGTCGAAGTTAGCAACACCTAATACAACAGCTAGTATAGTACCAACGAAGATACCAACTAAGATCGCAGCGTTTTTCCAAACACCTTTACCGAATACGTTAAATCCTAATGATACGATTAGAGTAACAGTTGCAATTACAACAGCTTCCCAAGTACCACGCCAAGGACCAAATCCTCCAACGAAATAGTTACCACCAACATTAACTAAGTAAAGCCCTAAAGCTATAAGTAATGTTCCAGTTACTAATGGAGTGAAGATACGTTTAATGTATCTATAAGTGAAACCAATAAAGATTTCTAATACAGCACCGACCATTGCAGCACCGATTACAGCAGGCATACCGAACTCAATTGCTGCGTTAACACCAACACCTACGAATGCGAATGACACACCCATAACGATTGGTAACCCCGCACCAATACGGTAAGAACCTATTTTAATTGGATAAAGTTGAATCATAGTTACTAAAGCTGATGTAAACATTGCAGCTTGAACCATCATCGTTAATCCAGCAGAACTGAATAGATCAGGATGTGCTCCTAATGCTACTCCCCCGATAATTAAGATTGGTGCTAAGTTACTTACGAACATCGCAAGAACATGTTGCAATCCTAATGGAAATGCAAGTTTAAAAGGTACTCTACCTTCTAACTTTTTTGCGTTTTCAAAATTTAAATTTGACATTTTCAAATCCCCTTCTTTCAAATTTTTTGTTACTCTAATTTTACACGTTTTCAAGCGAAACTGCAAACGCTTTCTCACGAAAAAAAGGGTAAACATCACACTAAATAGCATAATACCCACCTTATTTATAATATAACGTGATTAATGGTAACAATTCCAACAATAAATAGCGAATATAGAGCAAATTGATTGATTTAAATTATTGGATTATTTCTCTTAATAAACTGTCCTCTGCCTGCTTTTGCTAATAGATTATCCTCTTTAGCAATAACTTCTCCTCTAGAAATTGTTAACATAACTTTTCCAGTTGTCTTAATTCCTTCATATGGAGTGTAATCAACATTCTCATGAAGTAAATTATGAGTGATTGTTTGATGAGTATTTGGATTAATTAAGAAGAAATCCGCATCAGAACCTATCGCTATTTCACCTTTTTTTGGATACATTCCGAATAGTTTTGCAGGATTAGTAGATATTAAATCAACGTATTTGTTCATCGATAATCCGTGATTAATTACTAGTTCAGAATACATTAGGATCGGTCTAATTTCCACACCTGGAGCACCATTTGGACAATCTCGAAAGTCGGCCTTCCCTTGCTGTTTTTCTATATTAAAGTTGAATGGACAATGATCAGTTCCAATAGTTTGAATCTTACCATCCAAGATAGCTTTTATTAGTAAATCATTATTGAATTTCGCTCTCAATGGGGGACTCATAATATACTTAAGTCCTTCGTCGCCCTTGTATAGAGAATCGTCAAGAGTAAGATATTGAGGACAAGTTTCAACAAAGAGTTTTTTATATCCGTTCTTCCTAGCAATTTCAACCTCTTCCATCGCCTGATTGTTTGATAAATGTACTACATAAATATTTACATCTTCAATCATTTTTGCCATTTTTAAAACTCTAGAAATAGCCTCCGCTTCACATTCCTCTGGTCTACTTTTAGGGTGATATTCAGCAGTCAATAAACCTTGCTTACCGAAGTCTTCTCTAAGATATTTAATAACCCCATCATTTTCGGGGTGAAAGGTAATCATAATGTCTAATTCTTTAGCTCTTTTTAATAATTTAAAGATACTATAATCATCAAGCATATATCCGTATGTCATATAGAATTTAAAGCTACTTATACCTTCAGCTTTTAGCTCAGACATTTCGTCTAGAATGTCATCATTTATGTGCTGAACAACACCGTGGAAACTATAATCTATAACTGCTTTTTCTGCTTTCTTCTTATACGCATTAAATTGATGATGAAGATTACAGCCTTTTGGACCGAATCCCATATGATCAACAATTGTTGTAGTTCCTCCATGTGCTGCGGCAATTGATCCAGTATAAAAGTCATCTGTCGCGACTGCTATTCCTACATCTAAATCAAAATGAGTGTGGACATCAATTGCACCAGGCAAAACATAAAGTCCTGTAGCGTCAATTGTCTCTCCATCAAATATGATATTGTTGCCAATTTGTTTGATTATTCCATTTTCAACAAGAATGTCAGTTACTCTTGTTTCTTTTGATGTAACTACCGTTCCATTTTTTATTAACATATAATTCACCTCTAATATATAATAACATAAAGGCATCCTGTAAAGGATGCCTTCAATTATTTATTCATTCATTAAATAGCTGTAGTTATTAACAACTGTATCCATCATAACTTTCATTTCAGCAGAGATATTAGTATCTCCAACTTTATGATCTACAATAGATCCATCTTCAGTTCTAAACTTAAATGTGTTTTTACTTAAGCGAACAAAACCTTTGTTTTCACTATCTATGAAATCCTCTTCAGTCCAGAATAGTGTTACTTTGTCTTTATAAGGAACTCCAGCATGTGGACAGAATATACCACAGTTACCACACTCATTACACATACCATCGATATGAATAATTTGTGTATCTTGACCGAATAGGTCACTATCAACTGTGATTGAGATATTAGCTCTATTAGGACATACATCTTCACATAAATCACAAACTTGATCACAAGTTAAACATCTTGCTCCATCAGTATTGTCAAATCTTCTTGCAGATAATATACCTTTTTTGAACTCTACTAGTACTCTATCTTGAGGAACTTCAACTCTAACAAAGTCGTTAGATAACCCAAGTTTAGTTAAGATATTTATAGTGATTATTTTACCATCAGCGATTGCTTTTACCACAGTAGCAGCTCCAGCTTTACCGTCTCCAGCTAAATAAACATTTTGAACATTAGTTTCATTAGATTTACTTACAATTGGGTAACCCCATTCGTTAAGTTCAATTCCATTTTTAACATAATGTTTAGTTTCAATTTTAGTACCAATTGCATTAATTACAGTATCAAACTCCATAGTGAATGTTTCACCAGTTGGAACTGGACGATTGTTCTCTAATTTGTTTTTTTGTAGTAATACAGTTTTTCCATCATAAGTAACTGGTGCAGTTAAGAACATAATTTCTACGTCATCTGCAAGAGCTAGTCTTCTTTCTTCAGGAGTAGCTGGCATTACATATTGGTCTCTTCTGTAAATTAATACAACTTTTTCAACACCTGGTGCACGTGAAGCTGTACGAGCACAATCCATTGAAACGTCTCCACCACCAACGATCATAACTGTTTTACCTAAATCTTTTTGGCAGTCATTATCTTTCATTTCTTCTAAGTATGGTAATGCCTCAAGTGCAAACTCTCCACCTTCTTTGAATGGATTGTTTCCTTTAACCCAAGAACCAGTACCAATTACAACGAAGTCATAAGTTTTCTTAAGTTCATCAACGCTATAGTTTTCGTCAGCATTAAATACAAACTCAACTCCAGCATTAACAGCCATAGCGTAATCGCGTTTGATCATTTCTGCAGGAATTCTGAATTCCGGTATAACGATCTCAACGATACCAAATGGACGATCTCTTTTTTCAAATACAGTAACTTCAACACCATTTCTTCTTAAGAACATTGCAGTAGCAATCCCTGCAGCTCCAGCACCGATAACGGCAACTTTTTTATCTGTTCTTAATTCAGATACTTTGATGTTTTTATTAAACTCATCCATTGCATTCTCAACAGCATATTTCTTAGCATTTCTGATTTGTAATGGTTGATCATAATCTAATCTAGTACATTTATTTTGACACTGGTGATCACAGATAGTTCCTGTAATACCTGGTGCAGCGTTATCAATTGCGATAATTTTAAACGCTTCAACATATTTACCTTCACTTACTAACTTCAAGTATTCAGGAATTTGTTGTTCAATTGGACAACCTCCGTCTTTACATGGAGCTTTGAAGCAGTCAAACAACTCTAACTCAGATTCAGTTTTTCTTGAACCAACATGTCTCAAATCTTTAACATGGAACTCATCTGTTAAAGAAGCATCAGCTAGTTTATTGATTAACTCAACATTGATACCTGTGAAGTCTTCTGTTAAGAATGGTTCAACAGTTTTTGACAACTGATGGAATCTTTCATAACCACCTGGTTTAAGAACTGTAGTAGCTACAGTTATAGGTCTAATTCCAGTTTTAACTAATTCTTCAATATTGAAGAAATCAGCTCCACCTGAATAAGAAATAGGTAACATTCCTTTAAATTCATTAGCAATTCTTCTTGCTAATGATAAAGACAATGGATACAAACTTCTACCAGACATATACATTTCTTCACCTGGAAGTTCATTTCTTTTGATTTGAACTGGGAAAGTATTAGTTAATTTTAATCCAAATTCTAACCCTAATGAGTTTGACAACTCAGTTAAACGGTTAAACATAGGTACAGCATCTTCCCATTGAAGGTCATCATTGAAATGGTGATCATCAAATGAAAGGTACTCGTAACCCATTGAATCTAAAGTATTTCTAGCAAACTCATAACCTAATAAAGTTGGATTACATTTAATATAAGTGTACATTTTTTTCTCACTTAATAAGTAAGTAGCTATATTTTCAATCTCTTGTGGAGGACATCCATGTAGAGTTGAAAGAGTTACTGATGGTGATATTTTTGGAGATATGTTATTTACGAAATCAGCATCAACATTCTTGAACAAATCAAGATTTTCTAATAAATAAGTTTTGCATTCAGCCCAAACTGCAGTATTAGATGCATCTTTCATTGATTCAACATAGTTATCAATCTTCTCAGATTTGATACCTTCTAAGTCATATCCTAAAGATATATTGAAGATAAAGTCTTTTTCCTCAGCTAATCCTAATTCCTTAGCGATTACCTGACAAGCAAACCAAGCTTTAACATATTCAGCCATAGCTTCTTCAACATAAAGTTCAGTTGACCATTCAACATTGTAACCTTCGTCTTCAGCGTTGATACATGGTCTAGGAACACAATTTCTTAAAGCTTCACCGTCCATAATTTGAACAGTTTTAAGTTCTATGAATCTAGAACCACTTAGATATGAAGCAACAATATTTTGTGATAACTGTGAATTTGGACCAGCAGCTGGACCAATTGGACTAGCTATAGAATCACCGAACATTTTAATAGACGTTCCTGATTCATTTTTATAAAACTTACTAGCACGAACTCCGAAGATAGAATTAGATTCTTTATATTCAGTTAACATCCAGTTCATAAGATTCTTGAATGGTATCATTCTCATTAATTCTGACATATTAACCCTCCATTCTTTCCCAGAAGCGTGCAGACACTTCGCGAGATTTTTTCATTATTTCTTTTTCATTAACATTCAATATTACTCTATTTTTCATAACGAATTTACCATTGATCATTGTAGAAACAACACTTCTACCTTGAAGACCAAATAGCATATGTGAGTTAATGTTATTTTCATTAATTGGTGTTAAAGAGTCATAATCAACTACGATAACATCTGCGTAAGCACCTTTTTCAATAGTTCCTAAAGACTTATTGAAGAATCTCTCAGCAATTTCTCTGTTTCCATCAAATAACATACCTGGAGCTTCACCCCAACCGATATTTGAATCTACTAAGTCGTGTGAGTGTAATACTTTAGCGACTTTTAAACTTTCACTCATATCAGAAGTATAACCATCAGTACCAAGACCAAGAGTAATACCTTTAGCTAATAATTTGAAAATTGGTGTTCTACCAACAGCGTTCCCCATGTTTGATTCTGGGTTATGAACAACCATACAATTTTTCTCTTTAATTAAATCATGCTCAGCTTCATTAGTATGAATACAATGAACAAGAATAGACTTGTCAGTCATAATTCCAGCATCATATAAACGTTCAACAACACGTTTACCGTATTTATCCATTGAATCTTCTAAGTCACCAAGACCCTCAGCAGTATGGATATGGTAACCAGCGTTTAAGTCTCCCATTTCCTTAACACATGTAGCAAGTGTTTCAGGACTAACTGTGAATGAAGCATGAATTCCAAGCATACCTTTGATCATATCAGTAGTGTCTGCTTGAGTATATTTAATAAAATCAATATTTTCTTTAATTGACGCATCACAAATTTCTTGACCGTCTCTGTCACTTACTTCATAACAAAGAGAAGCGCGTAACCCTAATTCTTTAGCAACATCAGCTAAAGTAAATAAACTTGTTTCAACTGCATGTTGAGATGCATGATGATCAAATACGGTAGTTACACCATTTTTGATTGAATCCATAAATGTTGCATAAGCACTATACTTAACATCTTCTAGACTAAGTACTTTATCAACTTTCCACCATAGATTTTCTAAAATCTCAGTGAAGTTATTTGATGGTTTAGAATTGCTAAGGATCATTCCTCTAGCAAATGCACTATATATATGATGATGAGTGTTAATAATACCTGGCATGATTACCATACCGTTAGCATCTGTAAACTCAGCACCTTGGTATTTTTTCTTTAACTCTTCAGTAGTACCATAGTCAGCAATTACATTACCGTCAATAGCAATACACCCGTTGAATATCAATGGACTATTAGAGTTTCTAGTTATCAAAATACCGTTACCGATTAATTTCATAGTAGTTCTCCCTTTTTTTTAAAAGAATCCTTAATTTCTTAAGGATTCTATTTTTTAATTATTCGAAATGTCTAACTGTTTTGTTTTTAAGTAATTTGTTTAAAGTTGATTCAGGGTTTTTAACTTTACTTAAGAACATCATTGCAGCAATGATATATGGTTTGTAAGAAGCTTCTTTGTAAGTAGCAACTCTATATTTTTCGAATACAGAAGCAGATACTTCTCCTTCTTTACAAGAAACATCAGTTATATCAGCAGGTAAACAATGCATGTATAATGCTTCACCATCTTTAGTTAACTTCATCATTTCTTCAGTACATTCCCAATCTTTATGGTTAGCATTTTGAGCTAATAATTCTGTTTCTAGACCTTTGATTCCATCAAAGTCTCTATTCCCATAAAATTCAGTTCTTTTTTCCATAGCTACGAATGGAGCCCAAGATTTAGGATATACGATATCCGCATCTTTGAATGCTTCAGACATAGAATTAGTTTTAGTGAAAGATCCACCTGATGCTTTAGCGTTAGCGATAGCTACTTCTTCAACTTCTTCCATAACTTCGTATCCTTCAGGATGAGCTAATACTACATCCATACCGAATCTAGTCATTAAACCAATAATACCTTGAGGTACTGATAATGGTTTACCATATGACGGTGAATATGCCCAAGTCATAGCGATTTTTTTACCTTTTAAGTTTTCAATTCCACCGAATTCTTCAATTAAGTGAGCCATATCTGACATACTTTGAGTAGGATGATCGATATCGCATTGTAGGTTAACTAATGTTGGTCTTTGTTCTAAAACACCATCTTTGTGACCTTCAACAACTGATTTTGAAACTTCTCTCATGTAAGTGTTACCTTTACCGATGTACATATCATCTCTGATACCAATTACATCAGCCATGAATGAAATCATGTTAGCAGTTTCTCTAACAGTTTCTCCATGAGCAACTTGTGATTTACCTTCATCTAAATCTTGAATCTCTAAACCAAGCATGTTACAAGCACTTGTGAATGAGAATCTAGTTCTAGTTGAGTTATCTCTGAATAAAGAGATACCTAATCCAGAATCAAAGATTTTAGTTGAAATATTTTCTTCTCTCATTGCTCTTAAGATTGAAGCAACTTGATATACAGATTTTAATTCTTCTTCAGATTTTTCCCATGTTAGTAAAAAATCGTCATTATGCATTTTAGAATGATCTAAGTTTCCTAGATCAGCAATTAATTTTTTAATGTCTTTCATTGTTTATCTCCCTATTTAAGTTTTAAGTATTGTGCAGGCATAGCAGCGTATACAGCAGCACATTGTACTAAGTCAGCTTTCCAAGTTTTTTCATTTGGAGCATGAGCTTCTTCTTCTTTACCAGGTCCGAATCCTATACAAGGAATCCCTTCGCGACCCATTATTGATACACCATTAGTTGAAAAAGTCCATTTATCAACTTTAGGAGTTCCGTACATACCTTCGAATGCTTTAACCATAGCTTGTGTTGGAGCAGCATCTTCAGCAATTACCCAAGTTGGGAAATAACATTCAGTTTCATATACTAATCCAGTGTAAGCAGGACGGTCATAGTTGTACATTGAAACAACAGCACCGAATTCTTTAACTGTAGCTAAGTTTCTAATTTCTTCTAATGCTGATAAATGAGTTTCACCATCAGTTAATCTTCTGTCAATTGAAATTGAACATGAATCTGCAACTGCACATCTACTTGGAGATGTAAAGAATATTTCAGATACAGCTAATGTTCCTTTTCCTAAAAATGCATCGTAATGAAGATCAGCATTTAATGCTTCAACTTCACCTAAGATTTTAGCCATTTTGTAAATAGCGTTACTCCCACGTTCAGGAGCAGAACCATGACAAGAAATACCAGCTACATCAACTCTGATTTCCATTCTACCACGGTGTCCACGGTAGATATTATTGTTAGTTGGTTCAGTAATAACTACGAACTCAGGTCTAACTTTATCTTCATTGATAATATATTGCCAACATAATCCATCACAATCTTCTTCTTGAACAGTACCAGTAACAACTACTTGGAAACCATGAATTAAATCTAAATCTTTCATGATTTTAGCACCATATACACTTGATACAATTCCACCTAATTGATCACTTGTTCCACGTCCACCAATTTCAGTATCATTTTCATATCCTTCATATGGATCAAATGTCCAGTTTTCTAAGTTACCAACACCAACAGTATCGATGTGAGCATCATAAGCAATTAATGGACCTTCAGTTCCCATATAACCTAAAATATTTCCTTGAGGATCAATATCAACTCTATCAAACCCTACAGCTTCCATTTCTTCTTTAATTCTTAAAACAGTAGCTTCTTCATTACAAGATTCACCAGGTAATCTAACTAAATCTCTTAAGAACTTAGTCATAGCTACTTGATAACCTTCAGCAGCTTTTTTAACGTCATTAAAATTCATTAAATAATTCCTCCTATTTTTTTGAATTGTGACTACCGTACCATACAATATCGCGGTAGTTCACTGTATCTGTATCGCCTTCAGTACTGAAAATCAGCACTACCGAAGACTCATCTAATCCTAATTGGTTCTTAACTTCAGCATCATTCTTCATAACTGAATCAATAAATCCAGTTCCGATTGATCCTGATTCACCAGAAGTAATTGCATTATCTCCTGATAAAGGATTTCCTAAAATTCTCATTCCGTTAGCAGCTATATTGTCATCGCATGAAATAAATCCATCACAGAAGTTACGAATAACTTCCCATGAAATTGGATTTGGAACTCCACATGCTAGACCAGCACTAATTGAATCCATATCACCCTCAACACTTACTGCTTGTCCGTTGTTTTGAACACCTGACAAATAATAACAGTTAGCTTGATGTGGTTCTAATGTAAAGAATTTTGGAACGTCTGGATAATTGAAGTTAACGAATATCCCCATTGCTGATGAAGCCATTGAACCTACACCTGCTTGTAAAAGTACATGTGTTGGCTTAACGTCTAAATCAAGTAACTGGTGATAAGCTTCATAAGCCATAGTAGCGTAACCTTGCATTACCCAAGCGGCAACTTCAGGATCACCTTCTGCGGCTGTATCAAGAATAACTTCCCATCCTGATTCTTTTCCTAATTTGTTAACAGTGCTTACGCACCCATCATAATTCATGTCAGTAACAATTACAGTTCCACCTAACTCTTCAATCGCAGTAATTCTATCTTGTACCGTACCCTTTGGCATATAAACGATAGACTCTTGATTGAATTGGTTAGCAGCCCAAGCTACTGATTTCCCATGATTTCCATCTGATGCTGCTGCAAAAACCAAATTCCCCAATTTAGTTTTCACTTCAGCTGACTTCAGATAACCAAAGTCAATACTACTTATATCGATACCTAACTTCTTACAAAGACTACTCGCAACAGAATATGCTCCGCCCAGTAATTTGAAAGCTTTTAAGTTTCCTCTTTTTGATTCGTCTTTTACAAATATATCTTTTACCCCTAAGTGCTTAGCTAATTCATTTAGCCTTTCTAATGGCGTAACATTATATAAATCTCCCATTGAAACATGGAATGCATGAATCTTTTCTGCGTTAGCTTTATCAAATAATGCAATTGCATCATTAAATTCGCTATTTTTCATTTTGTTCTCGACAAATTTAATTAATTTTTCCATTAGATTTCCTCACCTTGATTAACTATTTTTTACTCTTTCGTTGAAGGCAATGATTAATTCATCTAATGCTTTCATTTGTTTAGGAATATCTGTCCAATAGTTATCATCTTCCCATTGTGCAGTTATTTCTTCATATGTTTTACCTTGTTGTTCTACCCAAGTGTAATATTTTAAATTGTGTACTGCTTTTCTTTCTCTGTAGTTTAATTCTTTAAAGAAGTTAGTATTGATTCCTTGTAAGAATTGGTTATATACAGAATAAGCTTCCATATCTGTAAATTCACCTTTTTCTTCTCTTAACTCTTCCATTCTTGAACCATACATTTCCATAGAGTCAGTTAACACAGTAACGATTACATCGTCTTCTGTCATTTCGAAGTACTTAGCAGTTTTAATTGCAGCTGCGATATTTGCACAACCTGAAATACCAGCCCAGTTTAATTTAGCCATAACTTCGTCTGAAACACCTTTTGATTTTAATAATTCAATTCCCGCAGGTTCATTGAATAATCTCATCATGTTTATTGGAATTTCATCATCCATAGCTACGATTGCATCCATGTTTTTAATGTTTTGTACCCAAGGAATATGTTTGTCTCCAATACCTTCGATTCTGTGATCTCCAAATCCATTGTTATAGATAGTTGGACATTGTAATGCTTCCATAGCGATAATTTTTGAAGTTGGATGTAATTTTTTCAAATAATCTCCAGCTGCAATAGTTCCACCAGAACCAGATGCAGATACGAATCCACGGTATTTTCCGCCAACTTGACCTAATACATTCTCAATGAATGAACCAGTTACTTCATGATGCCATAAGTAATTTCCAAACTCTTCGAACTGGTTGAAGATCATAAGATCTTGACCAGATGCTTTTAATTCCCAACATTTGTCGAAGATTTCTTTAACGTTTGATTCAGTACCTGGAGTAGCAATAACTTCACCAGCTACTTGTTCTAGCCATTCGAATCTTTCTCTAGACATACCTTCTGGTAAGATAGCGATTGATTCACAAGCTAATAAAGCAGAGTCATAAGCTCCACCACGACAGTAGTTACCAGTTGATGGCCATACTGCTTTAGTTGTTGTTGGATCAAATTGACCAGTTACTAATCTAGGAACTAGACAAGAAAGTGCTGGACCTACTTTGTGAGCCCCAGTAGGGAAGTACTTACCACTGATAGCTATAATTTTAGCGTCAACACCTGTAATTTCTTTCGGTAATACAATGTAATTACCATCACCATATAACCCACCAGTTTCTTTGGCTTCGTTATACCAGTTAATTCTGAACAAGTTTACCGGATCTAAATCCATTGGTCCCACTGATTTAAGTTTTTCCTTAATTTCTGTAGGAATTAAATCTGGGTTTTTCATTTGTGCATAAGTAGGAATGATAATTCCTTGTTCTTTTGCACGACGTATTGCGTTAGCAAGTTTCTTCTCGTTAATTGATAAATCAATTAAATTAAAATCTTTTTTCATGACACCCTCCATAATTTTTTTCATATTATATTTGAGTGCTCAACGGTCCCAAGGGTTTAAAAAAAACCACCGGCATACATTAAGCAACATTCTTTCCAAAAAAAGGCAAGGGAAAGGGTTGGGCAAGGCATTACTATCATTCCTCGCGCACTTAATAATCGATAGTTAAAATCTATAATATTTAGTTTACATATATATTCTATCAATAAGCAATGTGTTATACAAGTGAATTATAATGTATTTTTAGGAATATGATTGCGTTTTCACAACTTTGATATTCAAAGTGTTTTTTTCCCAGTGTTTCCAACAAAAAAGCACACTTTTAGTAAGTGTGCCTATCAATTATTTACTTTTTATATGGTGTTCCTTTAAGTGGTAATGATGTTCTTAAGATACCATCAAACGATCTGCAAGCAGAATTGATAGCTGCAGCCGTAGGAATACTTGATATCTCACCAATTCCTTTAGCTCCATAAGCAAGCCCATCAGCATTCTTTTCAATAAGTCTGATATCGATTTCTGGAATCATTGGTGCTTTCCATAATCCTAATGTTCCAAACTTAGATTTTAAGAATCCGTCAACCATTACATAATCTTCAGTTAATGCGTAACCTAAACTCATTACGACACCACCTTCGATTTGACCTTCAACGTTTAATGGATTAATTGCTTTTCCAATATCATGAGCAGCAATCACTTTCTTAACCTTCATATCATCTCCAAGAATAACAACTTGAGTAGCATATGCATAAGCTACATGGTTTCTTGGATGTTCTTTGCCTGTGTGTAAAGAATCAGTTACTCCACTATACTCACCCTCGAACTCAACACCTTCAAGTTCTGATAGAGTTTTAGTTTCTAAAGCCTCGTTTAATAATACTCCAGCTCTTCTAGTAGCTTCTCCAGTAAACATTGTTTGACGTGAGGCAGTAGTAGCTCCTGCGTCTGGTGTAAAGATACTGTCCGAGTTAGCCATTACAAGTTCAGCATCAGTATTAATTGTTTCACCTAATATTTGAAGCATCGCTGTAGATAACCCTTGACCGATTCTTGCAGCTGATGTTAATAAAATAATTTTCCCATCTTCTACTCTGATCTTAGCTCTACCAATATCACTCAGTCCAACACCAATACCTGTGTTTTTATGACCAATCGCAATACCAGCATGTTCATTTGCATAAAAATCATCTTTTACAATAAGTAATGTTTCTTTTAAAGCAGAGTCTTTTTCTACAAGTTGTCCACTTGGTAAATAGTCACCCGGCTCAACTGCATTTTGATAACGCATTTGCCAGTGATCGATTCCAGCTTTGTCAGCAAGTAAACTAACTAAAGTTTCTCTAGCAAAGTTTGACTGAGGAACACCGAATCCACGGAATGCTCCTGCAGGTGGGTTGTTTGTATAAACACATAACCCAACTAAATCTATATTCTTAATCTTATAAGGTCCAGCAGCATGAGTACATGCTCTTTCTAATACTGCAGTACCAAGCGAAGCATATGCTCCTGTATCAGCTGTTATCTCAGCTTGAGCAAATGTTATCATACCGTTCTCATCACAACCCATAGACATATCCATGTGCATTGCATGACGTTTAGGATGAACCTTCATTGAATCTTCTCTTGATAATGTTAATTTAACTGGTCTTCTTGTTTTAAGTGTTAATAAAGCAGCATGATGTTGAACAGCGATATCTTCTTTACCACCGAATCCTCCACCAATGAATTTGGCTTCAACTCTTAATTCACTATGTTTAAGCCCTAATATTCTTAATAACTCATGATGATCATGATGAACTGACTGAGTAGCAACATATACTATTAATACCCCTTCTTCATCATAGAAAGATAATGCACTTTCAGGTTCTAAGAAAGCATGTTCCGTAGCAGGAGTAAAGAATTTTTCACTAACAACATGAACTGAATTCTTTCTAGCTTCTTTAACAGAACCTCTCTCAACAAAAGTTTTACTAAGTAAGTTACCTTTTTCATGAATCTTATAATCTGATTTTAATGCTTCAAATGGATCAGTAACAGGAACTAGAACTTCATACTCAACTTCAATTAAGTTCATAGCTTCAATAGCAAGGTCCCTAGTTTCAGCAGCTACAATCGCAATTGCATCTCCAATGTATCTTGTTTCTTCTCCAACTGGAACCATTGTTGGCCAGTCTTTAAAGATATACCCTTGATAAATTTCTCCTGGAATATCTTTAGCAGTCATTACTGCTTCAACTCCAGTTAATGCCTCAGCCGCTTCAGTATTAATGCTTAATACTTTAGCTCTTGGATATTCCGTTCGCAGGACAGATGCATGAAGCATATTGTCCATGAAATAATCACCAACATATTTTGCTTCTCCTCTTGCTTTTGGAATAGCATCAATTCTAACTGCTCTTTCTCCAACTTTCTTACCAGTTGGCATTACAACAGGTTTCCCCGATTTGAAACTCTCACTAGCAGTCATAATTGCATCAACTATTTTTACATAACCAGTACAACGACATATATTTCTACTAATAGCTTTTTCAGTTTCTTCTCTAGTAGGTGATGGATTATTATCTAACAAACCTTTTGCAGCAATAATCATCCCTGGAATACAGAATCCACATTGAACAGCACCTTCTGCTGCAAATGCATCTGCATATACTTTTTTCTCATTTTCTTCAACGCCCTCTAAAGTAACAACACTAGACCCCTCTAGTTTTGCACCCTTAGTAATACATGCACGTTTTGGTTTACCATCAATTAAGACAGTACAAGTTCCACATACTCCAACTTTACATCCGTTCTTAACAGATGTTAGACGCTTATCTTCTCTTAAAAAATCAATTAGTTTTGCGTCATCTTCTATTTGGACTACAGAACCATTAAGTTTAAATTCTTTCATTATATCCCCCTATTGAAATTGCTCTTTGATAACTAAATCATACTATAAACTCAAATGATTTGCACCTAATTTTGTAATTTTCATTTAGCACGCAAAATTGTTTGTTCCAAATTAATTTACAGTTAATATTTCTTATGTTAGAATTTATATGCAAAAGCAAACAAAAAAAGGGGGGATACTATGGCAATCGGTAAAAGTTTAATAAGGGTAGACGCTGTAGATAAAGTAACAGGTCGAGCGAAATATACAGACGATTTAGTTCCTGTAGGTACACTTGTAGCTAAGGTACTACATAGCACAATTGCTAATGGTAAGGTATTAAAAATCGATACAGTTGAGGCGAAAGCCTTAAAAGGTGTAGAAGCAGTATTCACATGCTTTGATGTTCCTGATATTCAGTTTCCAACAGCAGGACATCCTTGGAGTACAGATACCTCTCATCAAGATATAGCTGACAGAAAGTTATTAAATACTCGAGTTAGATATTATGGTGATGATGTAGCTGTTGTAATTGCGGATAACGAAGTTATCGCAATGCAAGCAATAAAACTAATTAAAGTTGAATACGAAGAATATCAACCATTAATGTCAATTGATGACGCAATGAACTCTACTGGAGTTCCAATTCATGAATTTAAGCCAAACAATGTAATTGTTAAATCAAATTACAACGTTGGTGATAAAACATATGATGAAGTTATCGCAGAAGGTGATTATTTATTATTTGAAGATGTATTTGAATTACCAACAGTACAACATTGTTTTATGGAAAATCCTAATTCATATGCATATATGGAAAACGGTAAAATAGTAGTAGTAACAAGTACACAGATTCCACATATTTGTAGACGTGTAATTGGTCAAGCTTTAGGAATACCTTGGGGTACTGTTAGAGTAATCAAACCTTACATCGGTGGAGGATTTGGTGGAAAGCAAGATGTTTTATATGAACCACTAAATGCGTGGATTTGTAAAATGATCGGTGGAAAACCAGTTAAACTTGAACTTACTAGAGAAGAAAGTTTTATTAACACTCGTGTAAGACATGCGATGAGAATCACTATTAAATCAGCATTAAACAAAGATGGGGATTTAATCGCTAGAAAAGCTCAACTTATCTCTAATCAAGGAGCATATGCTTCTCACGGACATTCAGTTGTCGCTGGAGCTGCACACATTACTAAAATGCTTTATCAAGATAAAATAGCTACCTCAGTTGAATTCATTACTGTTTATACAAATAGAACAGTTGGTGGAGCAATGAGAGGGTATGGAGTTCCTCAAATAACATTTGCGTTAGAGGCTCATATGGAAAATATCGCTAAACGTGGTAATTTCGATAATATAGATATACGTAAAAGAAATATGATTTATGAAGGATTTGTTGATCCACTAAACACTATCCCATCAATCACAAATGAATTACCAGCTTGTATTGATGCTGGTGAAAAAGCAATAGACTTTAGAAGAAAGCACAAAGAATACCAAAACCAAACTGGTGATATCAGAAAAGGTGTAGGTATGGCAATCTTCTCTTATAAAACAGGAGTTCATCCAATCTCGCTAGAAACAGCAAGTGCAAGAATTGTATTAAACCAAGATGGTTCAATTCAATTACAAATGGGTGCTACTGAAATCGGACAAGGTGCAGATACAGTATTCTGTCAAATGGCTGCAGAGATTACAGGTATTACTACTGATAAAGTATTCGTTGTATCAACTCAAGATACTGATATAACTCCATACGACTCAGGAGCATATGCATCACGTCAAAGTTATGTATCAGGTTTCGCTGTTAAGAAAGTTGCTAAAATGATCAAACAAGAAATGTTAGATTATTGTGATTACTTAACCGGAGAAAAGACAGCACATGATATTCAAGAAAATATTATAGTTGATATTAAAGGTAAAGATATAATGACTGTAGCTAATATGGCAGTTGAAGCAATGTACCATAGACAAAATTCAAAACATATCACAGCATCAGCTACTCACCACTGTAATACTAATACAATTTCACATGGTGTAACTTTCACTGAAGTTGAAGTAGATATGAAATTAGGTAAAGTAAAAGTACTTGAAATGCTTAATGTACATGACAGTGGAATTATCCTTAATCCCGCACTTGCTTTAGGGCAAGTACATGGTGGACAATCAATGGGACTCGGATATGGGTTAAGCGAAGAAATGTTATATGACAAAAACGGTAAACCATTTAATGGAAACTTACTTGGGTATAAACTACCAACAAGTATGGATACACCTCCATTAACAGGTAAATTCATAGAGAAATATGATTCATCAGCTCCATTCGGAAATAAAGCTCTAGGTGAACCACCTACAGTACCAGTTGCACCAGCGCTGAGAAACGCTATCTTAAATGCAACAGGGTTAGAATTCAATGAAATTCCGATAACTGCAGAAAAAATCTTTAATAAGTTAAAGGAGATAAATTATGTATAACATTCAGAACATATTTAAACCATCTTCTTTAAAAGAAGCGTCATCATTATTATCTCAAGAGAATTCAATGATCATAGCTGCAGGAACTGATGTTCTAATTCAAATTAGAGAAGGTAGACTTGCTGATAAAATTCTTGTTAGTGTTCAAGATATACCTGAACTTTATGGAATTGAAGTAATCAATGGTGACTTACACATTGGTGCAATGGAAACTTTCACTAATATTCAATTTAACAAAGACGTTTTAAAATTAATTCCAGTATTATCAGAAGCAGTAGCTACAATCGGTGGACCACAAATTAGAAACATGGGTACAATTGGTGGAAACATCTGTAATGGTGTTACATCAGCTGATGCACCTGCTACTTTATTTGCTTATAACGCTGAATTGATAATTGCTGGACCGAATGGACAAAGAACTCAAGCTATAACTGATTTCTATGTTAGATTTGGTGTTGTTAATCTAGAACAAAGTGAAATTCTTACGAAGATCATTATTAAAAAAGATGAATTAAAAGATAGATTTGGTTTTTACACTAAATATGCAGCACGTGAAGCAATGGACGTTGCGACATCTGGTTGTTCAATTGGTGTTAAATTATCTGATGATTTATTAAGTATAGAAAACGTTAGAATTGGATTCGCTTCAGGTGGACCAATCCCAATGAGAGCATATAATACTGAAAAAGCAATTAATGGTAAAAAAATAACGGCCGAATTAGTGGCTGAACTAGGAGCTTCATGTAAAAATGAAGTAAATCCTCATAGTTCATGGGATGCATCACGTGAATTTAGATTACAAATCACTCACGAAATAAGTATGCGTGTATTTAAAGAAGCTATTAAACGTGCAGGAGGTGTAATCTAATGATTGAAATCGTAAAATGTATTGTAAATGGTAAACCTGTAGAAGTTGCAGTTGATCCTAGAGAGTCATTAACTGACATGCTAAGAAACAGACTTGGATTAACATCTGTTAAAAAAGGCTGTGAAGTTGGAGAATGTGGAGCATGTACTGTATTAGTAGATGGTAAATCAATCACATCTTGTATTTCATTAGCAGTATGGGCAGAAGGTAAATCAATCCTTACTGTTGAAGGACTTCAAACATCTGACGGAACATTGTCACCAATGCAACAAGCATTCGTAGATGAAGCTGCAGTTCAATGTGGATTCTGTACTCCAGGGTTCATCATGACAGGTGTCGAAATAGTTAGTCACGGGAAGAAGTATTCACGTGAGGAAATAAGATTGTTAATTTCAGGTAATCTATGTAGATGTACCGGTTATGAAAACATCTTAAACGCAATTGAAAAAGTTATAAATGCACAATAATGAAGAAGCCTAGGCTTCTTCTTTTCTTTTAGAAAAACATAACTTATCCAGATAATTTATTTATTACTATTATTTCCCCTTTGTTTTTGATAAACTTCAAGAAGTGCAATTTAAATAACTGGGGGAAATTATGTTTAAAATTAAAAACAAATGGGTAGTATTGCTGGGTGCATTACTAGCTCAAATCAGTATTGGTAGTATTTATTCTTGGAGTTTATTTAACGCTCCAATCGCAGAAGCATTACAAGTAGATTCAACAGAAATTGTTACAACTTTCTTAATCGCAATCTTTTTCTTTGCCTTCGCAACATTAATTAGTGGTCCATTACAATTGAAAAAAGGTCCAAAAGTTACAGCTTTAATCGGAGCAGCTTTATACGCTGGTGGTGTATTCTTGAGTGCGTTTGCAACATCGCCTCAAATGTTATACCTTACTTACGGTGCAATCTCAGGAATGGGTGTTGGATTCGTATACGTTGTACCTCTAGCTACATTAGTAAAATGGTTCCCTAAGAAAAAAGGAACAATTACTGGTATCGCAGTAGGAACGTTCGCTGCTGGTAGTATCTTCTTCAAATATATTATTAAATATTTCCTAGATCAAGGTCCTGCAACACCAGAATTAATTCAAGCAACATTTATTAAACTTGCAGTAATCTACCTTATCATGGGTGGAATTGGTGCATTGTTAATAGATGCTCCTGAAGTTAAAGCTTCAGCTAAATCATTAAATGATGGTGATTATAGACCTAAGAAAATGATTAGTACTAAAAACTTTGTAATATTGTTCTTAGCATTCTTATTAACTACAATGCCTGGTATCTTAACTATTGGTATTGCGAAAGATATCGCAACTGACTTAGTTGGTTTAGAATACGCAGTAGCAGCTGGAATCGTTGCATGGGTAGCAGTATTCAATGCATCAGGTAGAATGATATCGGGAGTATTAGCAGACAAAATCGGAGCACTTAACGTTATTAAAATAACTTCAATAATGAGTGTTGCTGGTTTAGCTATGTTTACATTCATGGACCTTAATTACTTCACATTCGTTATCGCAATCTTAGCGGTAGTAGCTGGTTATGGTTCATTCTTAGCAATTTTCCCTAACTTAGTTGCATCAATGTTTGGTAGTTCATACTATTCTGCAAACTATGGTATTGTATATCAAGGTTACGGATTAGCTGCATTAGTTGGTCCAATAGTTCTTAAGAACTCATCTGGATTTACACAAACATTTATGATTTCAATGATTATAGCAATTGCTGGTGTAATAGTATTGAACCTATTAAAACCACAACCAAAAAACGTTGAAACAAATGAAGTAGAACTTAAAAACCAAAGAGCATAATAAAAATAGACTGACAATTGTCAGTCTTTTCTTTTGCATTTTTCTATAATAATTTCTCTAGTCTAACATCCCTGTGCCATTTATCGTTATAATATGTGAAGTCATCCAAGTAAGCAATTACTTTATAACCTAATTTTTTATATAGTTTTACCGCTCTAACATTGAATTCAAAAACACCAAGTTCGATTCGTGTGGCTTTAAGCTTAACACACTCATCTTCTAATAACTTCATTACTATTCTACCTATTCCTCTACCCCTATAATTTACATCTCCAATTACTAAACCAATCCACGCAGATCCCTCAGATTTATTAAATAATAGTGTAGGATTCATCATGATATTGCATTCTCCTATCAAGAGATCATCATCATAAATAAGATAATCCTTCATCCTTTTTTCGTCAATTCTTAATCTACTATCTGTATACACTTCTTTATAACTTCTAACGGGTAATACTTCCTCAATAAAGTTAGGAGTCGTATAATGGTTAATTTCAGTATCATTCTCCCAAATTAATCTTTTTTTTATAATTTCATCTGTTATATATGACTTTACAATTTTTATCATATTTACCTCCTATTAACAGTATATCATCTGAAGCATATAAAAAAGGTAGTGAAATCACTACCTTAAATATTATTTTTTTATTCTATCAACAAGTAATTCCATGAAGTAAGCTGATAAAATAACAACTAATAATGATGCACCTACACCATGCCATACCGAATATCTAACAAATGAGTTGATTATTGTACCAATTGAACCTGGTACACCAACTACAGGGCCAATAATAATGGCAACTGCAATATTGATTTCAAATCTCAATGCTAACCATCCTATTAATTTTGTATAAGATGATGGTAATATAGCTGAAACAAATATCTTAATTTTATTAGAACCTGTTGCTCTTAAAGCTTCTATTGTTGCTTCATCAACTTCTTCAAATGTTTCTGAGAAAGCTTTAACGAAGAATGCAACCGAGTGAAATAACATCCCGATGATTGCAGCAGACGCTGTAATACCAAATGATGGGATAAATGCTATAACAATGATAACAGTAGGAATTGCTCTAACAAATGCGAACATTCCTTTTACAACAATAACAATACTTTTTCGAAACAAGTTTCTCGATGCTAATGCACCGAATACAATACCAAATGCTGTAGATAATATAGTTACGATTGCTGCAAGTGAAACAGAAACAGCCATTCCTCTGAATATGTTCTTCCACGTGAACCAATCAACCAAATCTAATCTAAATATTCCGTTTAATACTTTTAGCATTCTTTTACTATTGAACCCAGATGATCCTAAGTTAGTAGCAAAGAATAATAGCATAGTTATTACACCAATAATAACTATTGTTCTAATCATTTTATTTTCTGTTCTTGGCTTATTAATTAAATATTTTCCTGATTTCTTAGTTAATAACATTATGATTGTAACCTCGCTCTGATATTAGTTACTAAGATATCTGTCGCCAAGACAAGAAGTGTTACGATTAAAACTGATCCAAACATTCTTTCTGTGAAGAATTCATGTTTATCATTTTCGATCCAGAATCCAAGACCTGCACCAGAAACCATCCCAATAATTGCAGAATTTCTGATGTTTAGTTCAAGTGCATATAGTCCCCACGATACAATTGCAGGTAACGTTTCAGGTACTATAGCTCTTACAACAATCTTCACATAACTAGCACCAGTTGAACTTAAAGCTTCTACACTTTCAGCTCCTACTGAACCAATTACATCGGAGAATGTTCGAACTAATAAACCATAAGATGCCATAAATAGTGCTAAGAAGGCTATTATAGAACCCTTCCAAAAATACAAAGCATAAACAAGAATTAATGCCCATATTAAGTTGGGTACATTTCTTGATATCGCAGCTATCAGTTTAATGAAATACTTCATAAAATTATATTTAGAAGTTCTCATTGCTAATATTGCTGAAATATATGCCAAGAAAGCTGCTACAACGGTCGCTGTTACAGCTGCGAACATCGTATCTAATGTAGCTTTTAATAATAAATCTGCATCTATAAATTCAGGTGGAAAATATTGCTCTCTCATTTTATAAACTGCAGCCGGTATTCTGACAAAAGTTGAAAAATCGAATCTAACAAATATAGTAGTTACAGTAAGTATTATCCCTAAACTAAGTAGGGTAATAATTAGTGATTTATTTTTTTTCTTTAAGTAATCTTTACCTGTCATTCTACTAATAAATCCTGTCCACTAGCGCCGTAGATTTTTTCAATTATATCATCTGTCAATTCACTCGGTAGTCCGTCAAAAACCATTTTTCCGTCTCTAATTCCTAATATACGATCACTGTACTGTTTTGCAACGTCAACTTGATGTAAGTTTACTAGGCATGGAATACCGTGTACTTTTGCTACTTCTTTTAAATGAGTCATAATTTGTTTTGAAGATAATGGATCTAATGAAGCGATAGGTTCATCACAAAGTACTAACTTTGGTTCTTGCATTAAAGCTCTTGCAATCCCAACTCTTTGTTTCTGTCCACCACTTAAGTCTCCAGCACGATAATAAATATGATCTTGTAACCCAAGGTTTGTAAGTAATTTAGCAGCTCTTTCCACGTCTTCACTTCTATATTGCCCTAGTATTGATTTTATTGTAGACATTCCACCTAGTTTCCCATGTAGAACGTTTTCTAGTGAGCTTAATCTATAAACTAGATTATAGTGTTGGAAAATCATTCCAATTTCAGAACGAATACTATTTAAAGCTCTTAAACTAGATTTAATAATATCAACTTCACCATTTTTACTTTTGAAGTCAATAACACCTTTTGTAGGTTCTATCATTCTATTAACGCATCTAAGTAAAGTTGATTTCCCAGCTCCACTTGGACCGATTATAGAAATTAATTCTCCCTCTTTTACATCAAAACTTATATCTGTTAACGCAACGAATTGTCCGTATGATTTATGTAAATTTTTGACTGAGAGTATAGTATCTTTTTGCATTCTAAATCATCCTATCTATTGTTTATTTCCTGTAATTTAATAGTTCTAAATTACATAGTTCTTACGAAGTCATAATAACTATCGTCAATTGCTACCCATCTTTCATCTTCTCTTAATAAACCTGCTTCAAATCCTTCTGCTTCATTGAAATATAGACCAAATGTAGTTGTTTCAGGAGTTAATGAAACAAAGTGATCAGAAATCTTTTGAATATTTTCAGCAGAAATGTTATCAGTATTTACCCAGATTGGTGATTCAGGTACGATAGTTAAAGCTAAAATATAGAAATCAGTTTCTAAATCATAACCAGCATGATTAGCAAATTCACAACACCATGCACCAGCATAAGTTACTTTGTCATAAACATTTTCAACGTTTGCTTGATGATTTCCACCGAATTTAATTTCAGAGAATACTCCACCATCTTTTAATAATTTAGTATGTATATCTTCTTTTTCTTCAACATATCCACCATTTATAGAACCAAAGATTGAATATAATGCAGCAGTTGGCACTTTTCTACCTGAAGTAGATGTTGGTGAAACGAATGAGAATGATTTACCTTTTAATAATTCAAGTCTTTTAACCATTTTTTCATCTTCAGTTAAACTTGCATCATTGTCGATATGAGCAAAATCTCCAGCATTATCAATGTGAGTTCCGATAAATGCTTTGTAACCTGATTGCTCTAAGTCACCATCTGTAGCGAATGTAACGATTGGTTGAACTACACCATTACTTTCTCTGTTTGCGATAGTGTATGAGTTAGGTGAACCCCAAGAAATATCAGCAGCACCAGATACCATTGCAGCAATAGTTGCAGCATAATCATCTACTACGTTATATCTAATGTCAAATTCACCGTCTAACGCGATTTCAATTTCAGTCGCGAATGCTAAGAATCTATCCTGGATCCCAGCAGAGTCAGACTCGTTTGGTAAGAAAGCAATACAAATTTCGTCATCAGCACCAGTACAACCTGGTTGAGGACCCTCGATTTTGCTTCCACATGCAGCTAGAATTACAGCCGTTAATGCGATTAATACTAAGCTTAAAACTTTTTTCATGTTTGTTCTCCCTGTTTTCTTATTTTGTATATGTCGTGTGACATATGAGTTACCTAGTTTTCCTTGATTAATGAATCTAAGAATTCATAATCAATTTCTTCTTTAAATTTTTCTCCAAACCCTTTAATGTATTTTGCGATACTAGATGCAGAATCCGAGATACTTTCAACACTACTTATCATATCAACAAACTTGTTTTCATCATGTCTGTTTTCTAAGTGTGCTCTCATTACTCTACTATGTCTTCTTCTTGATTTAGCTTCTAATAAATCAATTGTATTCTCTTTATCCATTACTTGTGTAGCTAATTTGTCTGATCTATGACCAATTAAACTTATACAGTCTTCAGCTATGTTTATAGTAGCCACCATCATTCTTCTATAATTGAGGAATAGCTCCTTATCGAATATTGTATTATGTTCTTTAAATGTGTAAAACGCTTCCATTACATCTAAAGTAAGATCGCCCATTCTTTCTAGTTCCTTAGTAACGTGTAAAATATATTTAGCTCTTTTATTCTCATAATCTGTTACTTCTGCATGCATTAAATCTACAATAAATTCTTGTATTTCAGTTTCCATCAAGTCTACAAGTTTTTCCGACTCATTTACTTTATCTAGTAATTTTAGATCTCCAGTAAGTGAGTATTCGTATGTATATTTAAGCATTTTATGAACAACCTTAGCCATTTTCTGTGTAGCTAATGTTGAATGTTCTATAGCCAATGAGGTTGATTGCTTAATAAGTTTTCTATTAAGTAATTCCTTCTTAACTTCACTTTCAATTTCTTTCCCTTTAATAACAACTTTAACAACTTTAAGTAATTGACCAGCAAATGGCAATACCATAAGAACTAAAATTATATTATAGATACCATGAGCCATCGCAATTTGCATCGCTGGCCTTAAGCCAAATAGCTCTGATAAATACCTAATTAAACTTATAAATGGTGTCATTAATATCAAGAACGTAATTACTCCTACAAACTTAAACATAACATGGAACCCAGCACTTTGTTTTGCTGCGATTGAACCTCCAAGTGATGCTAATACTGCAGTTATTGTAGTTCCTAGATTCGATCCAATTGTTAATGTAATAGCTGCCATAAATGGAACAGAATTTGATTGGTAAAGTGTCTGAACAATTCCTATAAAAGCACCTGACGATTGAATTAAGAATGTAAGTACAGTTCCTACTAATACTGAAACAATAGGGTTATCAGCTAATCTAACTACAGCTGACTGGAACCAAGGTTCTAATGCCATTTCTTTTAGAGGAATACCCATTATAGTTAAACCAAAGAATAATGCACCGAAACCAAATATTGTTTGACCAGTATAAATGTATTTATCTTTTTTACCGAACATTAATAAAAACGAACCAATACCCATAATAGGTAATCCGTAATCAGAAATATTAAGTCCTATTAATACTGATGTTACAGTGGCACCAATACTGGCACCCATGATAACTCCAATTGATTGTGGTAATGTCATTAACCCAGCGTTTATTAACGCTACAGTTAGCGATGTTGTTGCTGAACTACTCTGCATAACAATAGTTACAATAATACCTACTAGTATTCCTTTATAAGGCTTATTTGTATATCTATCTATCAGCCCTTTTATTTTATCTCCTGCAAGAAGTTTCAATCCTTCTCCCATATATGTTATTCCGAACAAAAAGATCCCAAGTCCACCTATTAAATAAAAGTATATTGACATTTCTCCTGTTGCAAACGAACTCAAAACCATTTCTTTCACCTCTTTATAATCTTATTCTAAAGATTATGTCAGCGAGAACACTTCAAAACTACAAAAAAAGAAAAAGCCCCTTAATTCTCGCTTTTTTTCTCTCTTCTCTCTGATAAAAAGTAATATTAACTTTTGATTATTCTACCATATTGAAAACGATTTCACAATACCCTAAGTGACGTGAGTCAACAAATCTTTGATAGAATTTAGAACATAATCGACTTTGATTTTATCTTGTTTTTCGTAAGTCAATAAGTCTGTTTCTCCGCTTAGAACAAGAACTTTCTTAATACCAGCATTATCTCCTAACATCATATCTGTATATAACCTATCTCCAACCATTGCCATTTCTGACGCTTTAAAATTAAATTTCTTTTTTATTATCTCTACGAGCAATTTATTAGGTTTACCAATGATTTTCGGTCTAACTCCAGTTGATGCATAAATCATCTCGATCATAGCTCCTGTATCGGGCATCCATTTACCACCAGCTAGTGGACAATTAAGATCTGGATGAGTCGCGATATAAGTCACTCCTGCCCTTATATAATCACAAGCTATCCATATCTTTTCATACGTTAAGGTAGTATCAAATCCTAAAACAACAAAGTCTACATCCTCATCTCTTCCAGTCACAAGGTTAAACCCTGCTTTTACAAAATCTTCCTGAAGAAATTCATTTCCCAGTAAAAAGACATTTGAGCCTTTTTTAATATCGTTAAGATAATAGATAGTTGCATCACCTGAAGTAAATATATCGTCAGTTGAGGCATCTATTCCCATTCTTCCGAGCTTAGCCTTGTATGCAAGTCCATTTTTTGAAGAATTGTTGGTCATAAATATTATTTTATTACCTTCACTTCTCACGTGCTCAATAAACTTATCAGCACCATCAATCATTTTTTCTCCCAGACTAACTGTCCCATCTATATCTAATAAATAACACTTTATATTTTTCATAGTTTCCACCCTAACATTTTTATTCAATAAATTATATATTACAATAAACATTTAAACAAGTTCGTGCAACAACTATTTATTTGGTTTTTCATACATTCTATAAAAACCAATATCAACGAACCCTAATCTATGATATATTTTACCAGCTTTCGGATTATCAAAAAATAAGCAAATTGACTTCTTCTTTACATTTAAATAGTCATCACACAACTTATTCATCACAACTGACGCTAAGCCTTGTTTTCTATAAGACTTATCAGTAGCGACTCCTACAACCATTCCATTAACTGAATTCTCGGCAACAACCGTCGCAACACTTACCATCTTGTTATCCTTCTTAAAGTAGTAAGATGTTCTTGCTCCCTGCTCAGTTATCTTTTGTTGGTGTTCTGAATATTCTTCAATTGTTTCTCCTTGCCCCGCACTAAACTCGTCTATGCCTTCAAGCAAATTAAATTCATCTATAAAATCTTCATAAGTTTTTATTAGTTTCACTTCAGATACATCAACTTCTTCTTTCGTAAATGAAGTCATTGATGCAAAGTACATGTCCTTAATCTTCCAATCCTCAAAATACCCTTCGAATACATCTACAATATCCTTCTTACCATTCATTATATTGAATTCTATCGAATCTAGAATCACTTTAAAAGGTTCAATACTTCTTTTAATTGGTGAGTAATAAACACAGTTACCTTTATACTTTAGTAATACTGCCTTAAGTTCATCATTAGAAAACTCTCCCCAAAGCGTTTGAAAGTCACTATTGTAACCAAATTGTTCTATATCTCCGATAATGAAAATATTAAACTCCGGATCTTGTTTAAGAAACTCCATTACTTGTTCATTATCTCTATCTGTTAATTTTCTGATCATATTATCATCACTCCCATTTGTGGTTTATAAAGATTCTAACAACATCTATTAAATAATACAAGAAAAGATGGCAGGAAATCTACCATCTGATTATGATTCTGTATTCTCAGGATTTACTCTCATCTCGGTCGCTATTAGTATTCTTCTCATTACATCTATAAATAAACCCAAACATATTATTAAAATACTGTAAATTAGTGAAATGAGTAATGCAAGCACTCCCATAGTAAAGTTAAAGCCCACAAATGGCAAAGTAATAATGAACGGAACAATACTCAAGACATATAGTGAGTTTGCCACCCAAGCAAGATATTTGGGTAATTTCTTGTCTCCTGTATCCTTGATCGACTTAAAGTTTCCAATTACTCTTCTAAAAATATTTCCTTTCATCAACTCATCCTCCTAATTATTATAGTAATCAATCATTTTCTCATTATAAGTACAATCACCAAACGCCAATATCGGGAACCCTATAAAAGGAAATAATACTAGAGCCACAACGTACGATGAATCTTTCGCAAATGCTTGTGCTACTCTTGAATAAACAACGAAGGCTAACAAAAGATTCATGAAAGGTACAAGAGCCCAAATTATATACCAATCTGGTAGTTTAGCTATCTTTATCATAACGTACATATTAAGCACAGGTACAATTTGAGTCACTCCAGGATATTCTGCTTTTTCAACCAGAATCCATTGAGAGATAACTGATATTATTGTTAACATCACAACTATCCACCAAAATATAGTCATAATACCACCTCCGTAATTCTAATTAAATTTTATCATAGAAAACCTCATCAAAAAGTAATGGTTCTTACACTTTTAGGAAATAAAAAAAGCAACCTTAGTTGCTTTATAACATACTAATAACATTGTTTTCTTTTAACCACTTTTTTGCTAACTTGTAGTCAGGCATAGTCTGTTCTAGTTTGTTCCAAAACTGACTACTATGATTCATATGCTCTATATGTACTAATTCATGAATAATAACATAATCAATAACGTAAAGAGGCGCAAATATTAACCTCCAAGACAAATTAATATTACCTTTACTATTACAACTTCCGTATCTGGTTCTAGCATTACTTAATTTTATGTTCTTATAGTTAAAACCTTTAGCTAAATTCTTAAACCTAGGAACCATCAATTTCTCAGCTTTGAATTTGAACCAGTTTTTTAAATGTTCAACGTCCATTGATTCTGGAACAATTATTGAATCATCAGTTACTTCAACTTTTGAACTCTTACTAAACATTAGGCTATATTTTTTCCCAAGGTATAGTAACGAATCTCCTTCAGAGAATGAGAAGCCATACTTAGTTATCGTTTTAACCTTACTCTGAATCCAGTCACTCTTACTAGTAACAAGTTCATCGATATAGCTTCTACTAACTTTTCTTGGAGCCCTTATAATTAGTTCACCTTGTCTAGACACTTGAATTGCGATAGATGATCTATCACTATATATAATTTTATATTCCATACTAACCTCTTCATAGATATATTCGCTAATAAGTTCTATATTAAATATAAGTAAAATAAAAACCCAAAATGGGCTTTTATTTACCTCTAACGTGTTTAAAAATTTTGACTTTTACAGGCTTTTCTTTACTTTTCACTTGTGTAGCATTTGTGTAAGTATTTGGATTCTTTTTTTGTTTTCTCTCGTTAACGATTTCCAACAAACTTTTCTTTTCTTCCATTATTTTGCCTCCGGTTCTTTTTTAAGTCTCTTAGCTGCTGTCTTTCTACCGATTTCATCTAAGATTTTCTTTCTAAGTCTTATATCATCTGGTGTAATTTCAACCAATTCATCTGGTTCTATAAATTCTAAAGCTTGTTCAAGCGTAAATGTTTTAATGTCTTTTAATTTAACATAGTTATCAGTTCCAGCAGTACGCATAGCACTTAATACTTTGTTTTTACATGCATTAACTACAAGATCGTTATCTCTTGAGTTCATACCAACAAGCATACCTGCATATACTTTTACAGATGGATCAACGAACATAACTCCACGTTCACTTAAAGCTAATAATGAATATGTCATAGTCGTTCCTGGTGACATTGCGATAAATACACCATTCTGTCTTGACTTAATTATACCAGCATATGGCATATAAGTGTCAAATGATTTCTCCATGATACCTTCACCATGAGTAGAGTTGATAAATTCTGATCTATAACCAATCAATCCTCTTGAAGGAACTGTGTATACAAGTTTAGTATAACTACCATCAGATTCCATGAATGTCATAATACCTTTACGAACATTTAACTGATTAATTACTGCTCCAGAATACATATCAGGAACACTAACAATAACTTTTTCAAATGGTTCGTGTAATTTACCATTCACTTCTTTATATAATACTTCTGGCTTAGAAACACAAAGTTCATATCCTTCTCTTCTCATTGATTCGATTAAGATACTTAAATGTAATTCCCCTCTACCAGATACTTTGAAACCACCCTGAGGTAATTCATCAACACGAAGACCAACATTAGTTTCAAGTTCTTTATATAGTCTAGCCATAATCTCACGAGAAGTAACATATTTACCTACAAGCCCCGCGAATGGCGAATCGTTTACCATGAAGTTCATTGCCATTGTAGGTTCTTCAATGTCAATTGTAGCCATTGGTTGTGGATTATCTATCTTACATACAGTATCTCCAATTGAAATATCAGGAATACCAGTGAAAACTACTATGTCTCCTGAATATGCCTCTTCTACTTTAGCTTTACTTAGTCCTTCGTTTACAAACACATGACTAATTTTCGCTTTAACAACAGACCCGTCTCTTTTACAAACTGAAACAAGTTGTCCTTTCTTAATAGTACCTTTTCTAATTCTCCCGATACCTTGTCTACCAAGATATTCAGAATATCCTAATGACGAAACTTGCATTTGTAAGTCTTGGTCATCATTATCTGGATATGGATCAACATGTTTAAGTAACATGTCAAACAATGGTTTTAAATCATCATTAGGCTCATCCATTTCGTATTGGATAATACCTTTTTTAGCAATACCATATAATATAGGGAAATCAAGTTGTGCATCAGTAGCACCTAATTCAACAAATAAGTCGAAAGTCATATCTACTACTTCTTCAGCTCTTTGATCTTTTTTATCAATTTTATTAACTAGTAATATTGGACGAATCCCATGTGCTAGAGCTGTTTTTAAAACAAATCTAGTTTGTGGCATTGGACCCTCAGAAGAATCTACTAATAATACAACTGTATCAACAGTTTTAATTATTCTCTCAACTTCACTTGAAAAGTCTGCATGTCCCGGTGTATCAACAATATTAATTTTAATATCATTATATTCGATAGAACAGTTCTTAGAATAAATCGTGATCCCACGTTCTCTTTCTAAGTCATTGCTATCCATTACCTGTTCGATTTTTACATCTTCAGTTCCACTTTGTTGAAGTAATGCATCTACTAAAGTAGACTTACCTGCATCAACATGTGCAACTACTGCCATATTTATTATTCTTTTTCTCATTTTACGCCTCATTCTCGGCCTAAAATAACATTTTCAATAAATAGACCCAATAAAGAATATACTAAATGGCGTGAAATAACAACTATAAAGTGATATTGGAGCCCTTAAATCAAAAAAAGAATTCAAATGAATTCTTATAATTTATTGTACTTTGTACTTACCCCGTAAGCTTTATCAATTGGATACTTCTCCTCATTGTGCTTAATCTTCTCTTTAGATATCTCAATGATGTCTAAATCATAGTGTTCACACATTAATAATAGGTATCCAAACACATCAGCAATCTCCTCTGATATATTGTTGATATCTTCTGAATTTCCCCATTGAAAATTTTCTAAGAGTTCACTTGCTTCTAAGACAACACTCTTAGCTAAATTCTCAGGTGTGTGAAACTGACCCCAATTTCTATCTTCTCTAAATTTCACTAACATTTCTTTAAGTTTATTTAATTCATTCATAAAAAAACTCCTTCTCTAAGTTAAGGCTCTTATTATAATTGTAAACATGATACCACTTACTACTATGATATCTACTCTTTTAGTAAATCTAGCTATAGCTATTGTAAGTAATGAAGCAATTAAGTATTCATTGTTAATTGATATATTTAATGAATCATCCGTAAACAAAACACTAGTAGCTAGGATTGATCCAAGAATAGCTACAGGTATATAGTAAAGAAACTTCTCTACTTTATCACTTAGTTTATATTTGGTTAATATTACAAGTGGAAGCATTCTAGGAATATATGTAACAATCATAGTTCCTAGGATAATTAATATGAAGGTTTGATTACTCATTGAGGAAATCATAAGAACCTCCTATTAACAGTAGTGATACTACTATTGAACTTATTATTACACTGTAACTCTTTAATGGAGTTAGTGTAAGGATGACTGCTAATGCTCCAGCTAAAACACACGCTAACAAATCCTTCTTTGATTTAATTAATAATGCGAGCAGTCCTATAAACATTGCCGGTAACGCAAAGTCTAATCCTAACACTCTAAAGTCAGGAATAAACCCACCAAGCATCGCGCCAATTGTTGTAAATGCTGCCCAACTGATATATCCAGTTAATTCTACACCTAACAGATAGTCTTTGTTAAAAGACTCTTCGTCGTATCTAGCTTTATTAATCCCAATAGCGAAACTCTCATCAGTAACAAAGAAAGCCATAAATGCTAAAGTTCTATTCTTCTCATTCTTAAAATATTTTGAGTAAGCACTACTCATTAAGAAGTGCCTAAAGTTAACTACAAAAATGGTCATTATAATCGATACTCCACCAGCAAGGCTTGCTAGCATAGAAACAGTTATAAACTGTGCACTTCCTGCAAAAAGTACAAGCGAGATAAATAATACACCCCAAGGTGATATACCTACACTAGAAGCTAACACTCCAAAAGCAATTCCGATTGGTAAGTACCCTAAAACTATCGGATATGATTCTTTAACTCCATTAATAAAGTACTTGTTTAATCTACTCCCCATGGAAATCATAAACTTTATACTTCTTATTGTAAGTTTTTCCCCAGTCCCTTAAATCAAACATAATGGGCATAACAGACTTACCTGTTTCAGTTAAGGAGTACTCCACTTTTGGAGGTACTTGCTGAAACACTTTTCTGTTTACTAAATCCCACTTCTCTAACTCTCTCAATTGTCTAGTTAACATTCTTTCATTGATCTTAGTAATCTCTCTTCTTAGTTCTCCATATCTAATCACACCATGTTTATCAATATGATAAAGAATAAGTGGTTTCCATTTCCCACCTATGATATCTAGTGTAAACTCAAAATAACATTGATAATCCTTTTCCATAAATCCTCCTTACAGTACTATTCGCCTGTATAGGCCAAAATAGTGCGTACTTGTATAATTGTTACACTTATTTTATACTATGATTACTAAGAAAACAAGGAGCTTAAGCTTATGATAAATATCGCAGGACTAGCTACATTCGTCATCATTGGTTCATTTTCACCTGGGCCAAACAATATAGTGTCAATGAGAAATGCAATCGCTGATGGTGTGAAATCTCTTAGGAAATTCTTAACCGGACTAGGTCTTGGTTTTACTTTAATGATGATCTTGAGTAGTACCTTTAACAGACTTTTGTTTACAAGATATCCTGGAGTAGAGATCTATATGAAGTATTTCGGATTCGTTTATCTATCATATTTAGCATTTAAAATATACAAGAGCACTTTTGGTAATGGGATTAAAAGTACTAATGACTTCAAAACTGGCTTTATAATGCAGTTCGCAAATATAAAAGTGGTTATGTATGGGATAGTAATATTTTCATCTTTCATTAATCCTTCACTTATATCAGTAATTGAATTAGTCGGTATCTCTGTTCTTCTCGCATTAACCGCAATATCATCTTGTATTACCTGGGGCTTGTTTGGAGAACTAATAAACAAAGTGTTATCAGGAAATGCAAAACTACTAAATACTGTTATGGCTTTATTACTGTTTGGTGTAGCCATAAGCATTATCCTTTATTAAATATGTTATATTAATAAAGAGGTGCATTATGAAATATTTATACTATATAAACTATAGAGAATACCAAAAAGAAATATGTCTTCTTGAAATAGAGTGTTTGTTTGGGTTCCACCCTGAATCTAAGTACTTTTTTCACTCTACTTTTATAAATCCATCAAGAAGCATTTTTATTAAATATGCTGTCAAAGTGGAATATATGGAAGATTCTATTGATAAAATAGAAAGCCTAATAGAGTCAAATGAACTAACTTTAGACGATTACAAGATTCAGTATAAAGAAATCTCACACGTTAGTTATGAAGAATCAATTGAAGCTAGAAGGAGTTTAGGGACAGCTATTGAAGGTGATTTTTCAATGTCTAATCCAATTGATGAATACTGCTTAACAAAGGTAGAATCAGTATGGGTGTTTGGTAGATTCTATGAGAACGATTATACATACAAAGCACGTACAAAGAAACCACACAACTATTCATTCGCCCTTGATGTCTGGTTAGCAAAAACACTAACTAATATAGCTGTAGGTAATGATTTATCATTAGATGTTTATGATCCTTGCTGCGGGGTTGGTACTGTATTAATTGAAGGTAGAGTAAATGGACTTAATATTAAAGGTTCAGACTTGAACTGGAAGATAGTAAAAGCCAGTAACTACAATCTAGAACACTTTGGTTTTAAAGGCGACTCAACATGCAAAAACATTGACGACATAACTCTTAAATATGATGTAGCTATCGTCGACTTACCATATGGAAAGTTCGTAACAGAACACAAAAAACTTTCAAAAAGTATTATTGAGACTGCAATCAAGATAACCGATAAAGTAGTATTCGTTTCAATGGAACCACTCAATATAAACGGAGTAGTAAAACAAGTGGAAGTAAAAAAAAGAGAAGGTTTCAGTAGATTTGTAACTATATATAAGACTCCCTAATTGATGGGAGTCTTTTTTTGTCTTAACTTAGATAGCTTATTTGAAATCTGTTGTTCATATATTATCGCAAGGATTAACAATACACTCTTTGGAATTCGAATAAGACTAATTTTGAGAATAGATCCCATAGGTGCTCCCATTATGTTCCCAAATGCAATAACCATATTTATAAATACGAAGAACAATAGCACTAGAAAGATGTTTGATTTAGAGTACTTATAATTAAAATAATAAACCAATGCTGCAATTATTAGACTTCCAATCCATATATAATTCCGGAAGTCACTAAATTGAGCATCGTTGAAATTACGTACAATTGTAAGCCTATTTGGAAATGACCTGATTATGTAATATGCAAATGGTCCAACAACTGAAATGATAATTAATTTCAGTGGAGTGCCCAATGTGAAAGAATAGTACAATGCCACAATTAAGAACAGCAACATTAGATATTCTGGAAAAGCACGGTATTGTGCAATTGTAAAGTAGTCACTATTGTAATAATGAAATATAGCAGTTATATATAATCCTATACTTATTACTAGTAGTACTATCATCAAAGCCTTCTTTTTCATCTAAATAATCTCCTTTACGCCAATTGATGGTCCGTCTTCTCTAAATAGTTTCATCCTAATTCTTTTGTCATATAAGATAGCAACCACAAGCAGTATTGCTTTTGGTGTACGGTAGAAAATCATGCTGTTCGCAATACTATTAAGACCACCAATTATGCTACTAAACGGAATCATAGCACCTAGCATTGAGAAGACTACCAAAACCAAGAAGACGTTCGATTTAGAATACTTGAAGTTGACGAAATATACCATTAAGGTGATTCCAAATCCAATAATCCATATTAAGTTTACTACCCAAGTCCAAATAGTAAGATTAGAATAAAGTATTATAGGACGAATTACAAACGAATTCAGAATAAAATATAAGAATGGCGCTAAAACTGAAAATAATATAACTCTCCTAGATGTCCCAAGAGTGTATGAGTAATATAATGCTGCTATACTGAAGATCAACATTAAAAGTCCGCTTAAATTATATAGAAACATCCACGAGAATATGTTTGAAAGGTCATACATGAATGCTGTTATAATTCCAAGTATTAAACTTACAACAAGCAAGAGTATCATTAGTATTTTAGTCTTCATATCTGTCTCCTTCTATTTTATCAGATTCTATATTAAATATATTCTTTCTTAATTTAGCATCAAATAGAATAGCTATCATTAATAGGAATGATCTTGGGAACTGTATAAATATAGTGTTACTTATCATACTACCAAATATCCATGTTGAGTTATCAAATGAAACTATTGTACTAATCATAGAGAAGATGACAAGTACTAGAAACACAATTGATTTTGAAAACTTAAAGTTAAAATAGTACATCAATATCCTGATACCAACACCTACAAATATAAATAGGTTCAATAACCAGTAAAATTCTGACCCCAAAAAATACGCGAATAGAGGAGCCATAATTAAACTCTGGAAAGCGAAATACGCAAACGGTATTACAAACGAATATATAACTATTTTTTTTGGAGTTCCTAAACTATACGAATAAAACAAAGCTAACATAGTAAACAAGAACATTAGTAATCCATTAACACTCATTAAAATCATCCATTGTTCAATATTAGAGGTATCTTTCAAGAATAGTACAATTACTAAGTCTAAACAAACTTTTATTAACAGAACAACAATCATTGATATTTTGAGCTTCATATTATGTGTCCTCCTGAATTACCTCCTTAATTTTAACATATTAAATACCCATCAAAAGTAACAGTTTTGTTACAATTTTCCTTATATGTAAACTGTTCAAGGAAAGAGAACGCAGTATTCTTTCCTTGAAATGACAGCATGATAACATTTTTTACACATAAATGCTTCGAGGAAAGTAATTAGAATATTCTTTCCACGTTTAAAGATTACAGTAGTTGAAAAGTCTTCTTTCATAAAGAACTACCTACAATTAAAAAGAGCCAAAGGCTCTTATCTAACTGCTGCTATTACACTCATCTCAACAAGTATCTCATCTGAAGCCATGTTTGCCTCAACTGTAGCTCTTGCTGGTTCAAATCCATTATCAACCCATTCATCCCAAACTGAATTCATTCCTTGGAAGTCTTTCATTGTTTTAACATAAATAGTTACTGATAATACATGATGTTTATCTGACCCATATTTTAATAATAATGCATCAATCTTATTTAAAACACCTTTAGTTTGTTCTTCAATAGTGCTTCCTTCTAACTTAGCAGTTTGTCCACATAAATAAATTGTATTATTATGTTCAACTACTCTACTCATTCTTCCAGTTCCTTCGAATCGTTTAATCATATTATTCTCCTATGTTTATATTCCATATTATTTGTGTTTCTTCTGGCAAGTCAGCATATGCAAATCTATTAATACTACCAATAGTAGCTCCTTGAGCTGCATAGAACTTACATGCTCTTACGTTATTGTTTTGTGATTCTACTTTTATCCTCATGCAACCATTCTTCAAAGCCCAATCTTTAATGTATGCAAAAAGTAAACTTCCAATCCCGAGTCTCCTGTGAGATTCATTAATTCTAATATCCCACACAACAACAAGATCATTTTTTCCTTCTAACATATTAACCGCTTTAGTTCTAAAAGCTAGAATTGCCCCTGCGACTAATTTGTCTCCATCAAATACTTCTAACACTTTCCAGTTCTCTAAATCAAATTTACCAATTAGGTCACTTGGTAAATCATAGTCATCGAAGTTCTTAGTGAATTCAGGAACTTCAACTTCCTTGAACACTATTCCTTCAATCCCATTATCAACAATCTTTAAAATTGATGATCCGGAATATTTGATGCTTAAATTGTCGTAATTCTTAAGTACTGATACTGCCGGAGAAGACTCCTTGATTAAATACATAAAATCACCTCACATAATAATACCTTATAAATCAATAAAGCTAAATAGAAAAGAGCCCTAAGGCTCTTACTTAAGTGCTTTTATTAATTCTTCATTAGTTTCAGTATTTTTAACTAAAGCAATAAACTGTTCTACACTGTCTCTTCCCTTCAAACCTTTTCTCACGTTATACATCATTTGCATTTCATCTTCACTTAATAATAAATCATCTTTTCTGGTACCACTTTTTAATATATCAATTGCTGGAAAGATTCTTCTTTCAGCAATTCTTCTGTCTAAGTGTAATTCCATATTACCAGTACCTTTAAACTCTTCATAGATAACATCATCCATTTTAGAACCAGTTTCAACCAAGGCTGTCGCGATAATAGTTATACTCCCGCCCTCTTCAATATTTCTAGCAGCTCCAAAGAAGTGCTTAGGTCTATATAGAGACTTGGGATCAAGTCCACCTGAAAGTGTTTTACCACTTGAAGGAATATCAAGGTTATATGCACGAGACAATCTTGTGATTGAATCCATTAAGATAACAACGTCTTTTTTATGTTCAGCTAATCTTTTAGCTCTTTCTAATACAAGTTCAGAAATTTTTATATGACTTGATGGTAGTTTATCAAATGTTGACGACACGATATCCGCATCTACATTTCTTTCAAAATCCGTAACCTCTTCTGGTCTTTCATCAATCAATAGAATTATAAGTTCAACATCTTTATGGTTGTTTTTTATACTTTTAGCGATACTCTTCATTAATAATGTTTTACCAGCTTTAGGTGCAGCTACTATTAAACCACGTTGTCCAAATCCAATTGGTGCCACAAGGTCTACCATTCTTGAAGATACATCCTTAGGATCAAATTCTAAGTGAATTCTTCTATTAGGATATATTGGAGTAAGTGCAGGAAAATGAACTCTTTGTTTTGCAGTTTCAGGATCCATGCCATTAACAGCTTCTACTCTTAATAGTCCATAGAACTTTTCATGAGCTTTAGGTGGACGTACTCTACCAGTTACTTTATCACCATTTCTAAGTCCAAATCTGTCAATTTGAGATTTAGAAATATAGATATCCTCACTACTTGGAGAATAATTGATCGGACGTAAAAATCCAAACTCTCCCATAGAAACTATTTCCAGGATTCCTTCCATGAAAAATAGATTGTCACTCTCAGCTCTTGCTTTAAGAATCGAAAATATCAACTCTTTTTTATTTAATTTAGCGTAGTTCAGAACCTTATGTTCAACCGCTAACTCGTATAATTCTTTTATTTTTAAGGTTTGTAGATTCTTTATAGTCATGTTGTGCCTCAATTCTTTTTATTTTTAACTAACTTGATAATGAATACAGCTATTAAATCCAGCACCATAGCTACAAACAACATAAATGCTCCTAGAAAATGACCAAGTCTAGCCCAACTAGAGCCAACATCAGTTGTGATAAGCATAATAACAAATGCAATTCCACCTAATAATATAAGCAGAGTTCCCAAATATGTTTTCTTGAAAAATTTAGATATAAGTCTTGAAACTAATACAACTCCTAGTATTACTATATAAGGCATAATTTCTTCCTCCAAATTCAATGTATCATAATACAATTATACAATAAAAATAATAAAACGGACATCAGTCCGTATTATTCAGCTGTCCATGTAACTCCGTATCCGTGTTCACCTAAATGAAATGAGAATACTGGACCAATATAATTTGTACGTGTTATTTCAATGTTCTTAATTTGTGATTTAAGTTTTTCTTCTATTTCGTTTGTTAGTTCATCTTGGTTTAACGAAATGATTCTCAAATAAATATTCTTATAATTTTTAGCATGCTCAACCATTTCAGCAACAATAAAGTTATTAATTATTCTTTTATTTGTTCTAGACTTTCTAGTTACTTCTAACTTTCCATCAAGCATCTCTATAACTGGTTTAATTCCTAAAGTTTTACCTACTAAAGCAGCAACTTTAGATATTCTCCCACCTCTTACAACGTGGTCTAATGTTGTTAGAGTAAATAGAACGTGTCCATTCTTACTTATTGTGTTAGCAAATTCAATTACTTCAGAATTTGGTAATCCTTGATTTATCTTATCGGTTACTTTCATAACCATAAGTTCAACTCCGTAAGCCGCAACTAAAGCATTATAAACATGAATATTACCTTCAACCATATCTTTGGCAATACATGCTGATTGATAAGTCCCACTTATTCCAGATGATATAGTGAAAACTAGAATGTCTTCAACACCTTCATCAATTAGTTTTTGAAAAATATCAACAAACACCATTGGAGCTACTGCAGATGTTGTTACTTTCTTGCCCTTATTTAAACAATCAAATACAAATTCATTGTTGATATCTATTTCTTGGTATGACTCTCCATCTACTACTACATGTAATGATGCAACTTCAATATTGTTTTCTTTAAAATATTTATTTGAAAGATAACATGTACTGTCCGTTACAATTGCAATTTTTTTCATAGTTACCTCTTTCTTTTTATTTTCTATTATAGGCTATCATATTTCTAAGTAAATATCTAAGAAAAAAACAATGTGATCACCACATTGTTTTAATTATGAATTATTTCATTCTTGCATAATGATAAGTTTCAAAAGCCTCTTTATGGCATCTTTCAACAATCACGCCTATTTTCTCCTTGTTTTTCTTTATAACTTCAAACATTTCAAGGTCTAGCTTTTCAGCAAAGTTTGATTCTAACAGGTCGAATGTATCTTCAAGTGAGAGTCCATCTCGATAAGGCCTATTTTCCATTAAAGCGGAAATCACATCCGCATAACCCAAAATAATCGCTTCATTATCAATATCTTCACTTTTTAATGAGTATGGATAACCACTACCATCCGCTCTTTCATGATGGTGTTCAGCCCATTTAATAATATCAGCGAACCATTCTGAATTCCCCAGCTCAGAGAGTATTTGTCCTGAGTAATAACTATGAAGTTTAATAATATTAAACTCACTTTCAGTCAACTTACCTTCCTTCTCTATTATTCCTGGGTCAATTCCGATTTTTCCAATGTCATGTAAATAACCTGCAACAAGCAGCTTGTTCCTACCTTCGTCATTAACTCCTAAAAATTTACCCAACTGATATGCAAGATGTGCAACTGTGTATGAATGGGCAGCAGTATACTTACTTCTAAAATCGACTATTCTTGAAATTGTTTGAGAAAACAAAACAAGACTTTCAAAATCTAATTCATGGAATTCGTTAAAGTCAATTTTTGCAAACAATTGTTCAATAGACATATTATTAATACTAATCCAAAAAATATCCCCTTTAGAAGCTTTCTCGAATGCATCAAAAACATCAGGGTGAAAAAATACACCCGTCTTATTTTTCATCATTTCTCTGACTGCACCCTTTTGGTCAATGATAAATTTATCTGGTGAAATTAATATATCTATTCGATCTGCAAAATGTAAAATATGGGATTCAATAGGGACTCCTCCCACAACAAAATCAGTTTCTTCATATTTTATATGGTGATATCTTATGATTTTCGCAATATCACCGAATACATCAAACGGTTTTAACATGTTGTATCCCATGACACAGTGTGGCAATGGGTTTTCAACATCCTCCACAAATAAGGAATCCCTCTCTTGAACGCTTAATGCTCCGATATCATGAAGGGATGCTGCTATAACAAGGTTAACCATTTGTTCATTTGTTAAATCCATTTCATTCCCCACCAAATAAGAAATTATTGCAGTTCTTCTATGGTGTGATTTTAACAAATAATTAAAACTATCAATTGACTTAATCATCGGTACACATAAGTCTTTTAGTGACACTTTATCCATAAGAATTCATCTCCTTGAATCTATAGTAATCGAGTATTACCATCTAGAGCCGTACTTGTAATTCTTATTATGTAATTTGATTGTACTCCTAAAGATTAAATTTGTCACATATCCCTAATATACGGCACATAACCTCACATTTTTAACAAAAAAAAGAGATTCTAAAGAATCTCCTTCACTCTACCTACAATTCCTGATTCAAGCATCACTTTTATTCCATGTGGATGGCTCTTAGAATTCGTTAGTATTTTCATAACAATTCCTTCAGTAAGATTACCTGAACGCTGATCTTGTTTTTGTACTACTAAAACTTTGCTCCCAATCTTTATATCACTTCTATAATTCATTAGTATGTATGTCCTAACTCAGGAACTATGCATAAGAACTTAAATGCAACTTTCCCAGTATTTTTGAATTGGTGTAACTTGTTAGCTGGTACATAAGCGAATGACCCAGCACTAACTTTAGTAACAACACCTTCTATCATTAACTCACCATCTCCAGATACCATATAGTTAATATGAGGCCAGTCATGTGAGTGCTTTGGAGTGAATCCATCAACTCCAACTTCCATTTGTCTCATTACGTGATCGTTCCATCCCTCTTTTGCACCAATTAACACTTTCATTGATGTTTCCTTAACCTCAGGGCTATCTATTATTTTAGTCAATACATCTTTAACATTTCCTATCATACCTGTTCCTCCTCTAAAAATCTACTTATAACCTTGATAATATTTTCAACACCAAACACTAATATGTCTTCATTAAAATCAAATAAAGGGTGATGCAAAGAATAATTAGTTTCCCTCTTTGACCCTAACCAGATAAATGCTCCTGGTATTTCATTTAAATAGAATGAAAAGTCTTCTGATGCCATCGATGGATATTCAATCTCTTCAACATCTAACATTTCTTTTAATACTTTAGCTACCTTAGTGTCATTAATAGTTGCTGGATATGCTCTTGCGTGCTCAAGTTCATATTTAGCATTAAACTGATTACATCCGTCCTTCACTGCTTTCTCAATCTCGGTAAGTAGCAATTGTCTAACCGACTCTGATTTTGTTCTTAAAGTAATCGTAAAAGTTCCTGTCGTTGCGATTACATTACTTACATTACCAACATTCAACTGTGTAATTACTAACTTACAATCATGTTTTTTAAGTAAGTTTAATCTATTCAGAATTTCATTGATTACATCAACTGGATTAATAGCTCTTTCTGGCATTCCAGAATGACCACCTTTACCAATAATCTTAATGTCATATGCATCAGCTGCACTCATCACAACACCGGTCGACACACCGAATTTGAACTCGGATATATCAGGCCATATGTGATAACCAAATATGTAATCAACACCGGATAAGGCCCCAAGCTTAATCATTGGTTCAGCACCACCAACATTCTCTTCACCGGGTTGAAATATCACCTTAACATTACCAGTCATATCCTTTAATGATGAAAAGTGTTCTACAACAGCTAAAGCCATCGCCATATGTCCATCGTGACCACAAGCATGCATTTGTCCTAGAGTTCGAGATTTCCAATCGAAAGTATTTTCCTCCAAAACACAATTACAGTCCATATCAGCTCTAAAAGCCACAGTCTTACCAGGATTCTTACCTTCGATTAAAACTACAATACCGCTAAATACGTTCTCTTCAATCTTACAATTATATTTTGATAACTTGTTAAGAAGATATTCTCTTGTTTTTGGTAAATCCAAATCAACTTCAGGTATTTTGTGAAGTTCTCTTCTATGATTTACTATATTTTTTATATTCATAAATTCCTCCATACGCTATGCTAATTATACCAAATAATTTAGCTCTTAGAGATGAAATAAACAATAAAAGAAAGCAAGCCAGTTGGCTTGCTAATCTAAGTATTTATAACATAGTACAAAGTAGTAGATTCACTTTATACATTTTTGTGTAACTTCAGCGTCATTAAATGTAAATCAATGTACTCATTATTATATTTGATTCCATTAGATTCGGTACCATAAATAATAAATCCATTTCTTTCATATAACTTTATTGCGCTCAAGTTATCAGTAACAACAGATAAGTTAACAACTTCAATGTCTTTTTCAGTTAACAACTTGATCGCAGCTTTTATTAATTTATTACCAACACCACTTTGTCTAAAACTCGTCCTCACGAACATACTGTTTATATGTGCTAAGTGTTTGAGTTTCTTTCTTGGGTTAGTTACAGCTAACACTACGCCTATTAAGCCGTTATCAAAGGCACCTATTACGTTTATATCTTCTTTTGTAAGTCTATTCTCCCACATTGAGTCAGAAAACAAACTTTCCTCTTCAAAACTTGACCCAAAACTAGTAGGTGCTTTTTTAAGCATCTCTAGTCTAATCTGTTTATATTCTTTAATATCAGTAATGTTTAACTTTCTAATTATCATTTTTATCCCAAGTACTTACTATAGATTAAAAGATCATAATAATCTCCATCAATTACTTCATGGTCTTTCAGTGTTGCTTCATTAATGAATTCATTATTCTCTAAAGCTTTTCTTGAACCAGCATTTTCACCCATAGTTTTGGCGTAAACTTTATTGTACTTAAGTTCGAAATGTATATATTCAAGCATAAGCCCAATACATTCAGTTCCGAATCCTTTTCCCCAAAACTCTCTGTTCAATACATACCCAATCTCACAATGCTTAGCAGCCTTGTTGAAATCAAAGATCATTACACACCCAATTACTTGATTCGTCTCTTCTAAACAGACAGATGCGTACAGCGTCGTTTCTTCAAGATCTCTAATAATTAGTTTCTCAACATGTGCTTCCGTTTCTCCTAAAGATTCCATTAAAGACCAACCAATAAATTTATTGGCAACCTTATCTGAAGCAAACAAGTGAATATCATTTGAATCTTTTTGTTCTACAGTTTTAAAGTAGATGTCTTTTCCTATTAAATTGTGAAAAATCTCTTTATTCATAATATTCCTCCTAGTAGATTTGTGTTGATTTGTTCTACTTATTATACAACTTTTCTACTAATTTGAGAAACTCAATCTTAGAAACTTCTAACTCTTGGTAATACGTTAAATCCTTCTTTAACTGTTCCTTAATAATATCCATCTTCTTTTTCTCCAGTGACTTCTTAGTAATCTCGTTCACAAAGCATCCTTTTCCTGCCACTGTATAGATGAATCCATTTCTTTCTAGTTCTTCCCAGGTTTTCTTAACAGTAATTATACTGACTCTCAAATCCTTAGCAGCAGACCTGATTGAAGGTAGGTTTACCCCACCCTTAATTTCATTCTTAAGGATTTGCGAACTAATTTGATCATATAATTGTTGGTAAATTGGTTTATCTGAATTCTTAATAAACATTATTCCTTTCATGAGTTAACACTCATAAAATTAGTAACAGATCTTGATTTAGCAATATGAGTCAACAACAAGTATACAACTATCCCTGCAAAGAATATTGATAACTGAACACCCAAAGCTGACTCTTCCATTATTTCGTTATATGGTTTTACCATAAAATTAAGTGCTTCCATCGCAACCGCGTATATACCAGTTACAGATAAACTTACGATAAGTGGTTTTGCGATACGGTATGTAGTTCTAAAATATAAAGGTAGGAATGTAATATTAAATAGTCCAAACATAATAAATATTAGTCCATAAAATGCAAAGTTTAAATCTAGAAAGAAATTATATGTTCCATATACATTATTGTGTATTACTGTGAATACTGCAGCCGCTAATATATGAATCATCTCTAAGCTAACAACTAATTGAATTTTAGCCATAACGATATTTCTTTTATCCACAGGCAAAGTACTCATAAACAAATAATCATTTTGGGTATTAAAATTCATAAAAATATTTGGTACAGATATCCAAAAGAAATACATAAAAGTTATTGTGAATATCCAGTTCGGAATCATGATTAGTCCAGCTAGTAGAAATGGCATAATAATGAAAAACTTAGTAATCGATAGATTAAACTCTTTGTATAATAGATTATTCATGATTACCTCCTATAGCATGGTAAATCATAATGTCATCAAGTGATGGAGCAGCATGATTTATGTCATGTTTGTTTAATTTACTTGTTTCAATAAGACCAGTAAATCCAAAAGCATTCTCTTTTGCTGATATTAGATCGCGTTTTATTCTTTTTAAGTCTTCAGTTGATCCGTTTACTAATCTAAATGAATCAATCAAATCATCTTTAGTACGGCTTTCAATTATTTTGCCGTCCTTGATAAAGGTAATATAATCTGCACACTTTTCTAAGTCAGTAGTTATATGTGTTGAAAATAAAACTGATTTATCCCCTTGTTCGACTATGTTCTGGAAAATCTCTAACATTTCATCTCTAGCAACAGGATCTAGTCCTGATGTTGGTTCATCTAATATAAGAAGTTCAGCATTATGTGATAAAGCAAGAGCCATAGCGTACTTAATACGCATTCCTTTTGATAACTCTATAATCTTCTTGTTTTGATCAAGCTTGAAACGTTTCATGTAGTTATTGTAAACATCATCATCCCATTCAGCATAAAATTTTTTAAAAACACTAGTTATTGTTTTAAGTTTTTTTCTAGAATGGAAATCAGTTTCACCCGACATAAAAGCTATTCTATTTTTTATATCAATTTCAAAATCATCAATATTTTTTCCAAATATCTTAACTGACCCCGAATTTCTTTTAACAACGTTTAACATTGCTTTAAGTGTAGTAGTCTTACCCGCACCATTCTCGCCGATAAACCCCATAATATATCCTTGTTTCATTTTAAAAGACACATTGTCTAATTTGAAAGTGTCATATGTTTTATTTAATCCTTCAATTTCAATTACGTTCATAATGTTTCCTCCAACTGTACCTATCGTACATACACAGTATACACTACTCTATAAAGTTGTCAATAAATATGTTTTGCAAAAACTGCGACTAGTATTTGATGAACTAAAAAAAAGGACTACAAGTCCTTTTCAATTTTTTCTATTTGCTTATCATGATATTTGGTAAAGATGATAAGAGCTGTGACTGCACCTATAATTGCGCATATCATATCCCACTGAGCATCCCAAATATCACCTTGTAAAGATAATATATATGCATCAGGTTTATCGAATATCATAGCTCCAATAAATTCAAACAATTCCCAACTAGCTGATATAGCTAATATGAAGAATACAATTACAAGTATAAAGAACTTTCCTTTTTTCATAAATCCAACTCTTAAGAATAATTCCCTTGTAAGAATTATTGGTACAAACCCTTGGAAGAAATGTCCTAACCTGTCAAAGTTATTTCTTGATGATCCTAGAAAATCTTTAACTACATTCCCAGGTGGAAAGTGCTCATATGTGTATTTTGAAGCTACTAGTATTATAGCTAGATGAATAAAGATTAGAATATAGGATAATGTAGTGAATCTCATTTTCTTATAAGTTAAGATAAATCCTAATGCATACACCAGCGCTACAAAGATATTAGCTCTCCACATGAAAGCATCATACGGTCTTATCCCAGACCATATCGCCATAATAATAATCACTATTAGTAATGAAACATTAAATCTGTCTTTCTTATTTATATTTATTCTTTTCATTTACCTAGACCCTTTCAAATACTTTAAGATATTATTTGAATCTAAACACTACCTATATAATACTATATTTATGTTCATAAATAAAATTTGTTTTCTAATTAATCATTTGCCAAAAGTATAAAAAAGGTAACTATTATCAACTAAACTGGCAGTTGTATGGTAACAACTACAAGTATCTTTACAAAGAAGTAATGACTTGTTATAGTTTTCATAGGAGGATGAATATGAACGCAAAAAGCATAGGAGTATTTTTACTTAATTTAAGAAAAGAAAACAACTTATTACAAAATGATATTGCTAATCTTTGTAATGTTACTGCTCAAGCAGTGAGTAAATGGGAAAGAGGAGAAAGTATCCCTGACATCCAAATATTAGAGAAACTTAGTATACTCTATAGACTTTCTATTAATGAGATTATTAATGCAGAAAAGAGAGAACTTTATGTGGATATTGAAAAGCGAAATTCAGTATTTTCTATAACAGCATCCATTCTTGTTTTTGTTGCTTATCTATTCAATTTTGCAAAAATTGATTATACTCAACTTGGGTTTTCACAAGAGATACTAATGAGGGGGTATCAAGTTATATTCAATGGTACTGCAGGAGTATTCGTATATCTATCATGGTTGCAGTTTTCGATACTAACAAGCCATTTACTAATAAATGTTTTCATAAGAACCAATGTAATCAGGAAAAACGAAGCTAACACACTCTACATTATCTATTCATCAGTCTTGGTAATAGTGCTGGCAATTACTGCGTTCTTCACACCATCCATGCTACCGTTCCCACAATTCATAATTTTAATAGCAATGATTGTGATGATTGTGATAAACAAAGATTCCTTAGCAATTGATACTTCAAATTTGAAAACTTTCGCAAATAGAGTAAAGACACCAAAAGCTGTTAGTGTTGCTACTAAGATATTAATCATAATTAATATGCTTTTGGCTGGCGCATTCACAATAAATACGTTAGTTGAATATCTGAAGTTAACAAATTTAAATGTATCCAGACATAACTTTACAAATTCTTTAATAATGATATCTATATTTGCAGTAATTTCTGTAATGAACATCATTTTACACTCACTCTTAAAAACTAGAGACCATGAGAAGACAGTTACTTTATACTTAATAATTAATGTAACTGCATTTGTAATCGCCTCGGTAATCACATATTATCTTTATAATGGCTTCAACCCAATATTAGGTATGTTTGCTGCACTAGCATTCCTTGTAATTATTAGTCTATTTGCTGATAGGAATGTTGAGTTGAACACTTAAGTACGAACTCTTAATTCAGAGCATAAAAAAAACTCTTTAGTAGATACTAAAGAGTTTTATTATATTATGCTTTTTTGTCTACTTTTTTTTCTTTGATCATCATTGCGAATGCTAATCCGATGATTGCAGTAACCATAGCGATCATGAATGTTTGATCAAATCCTGTACTTACTCTTTTAATAGTAGGACCAATTAAGGCAGCTACACCGTAAGCTAAGAATACTAATGCGTAATTTGCACTGAAGTATTTAGCACCGAATAGTTTTCCAACAATAGTTGGTACTAACGATAAGAATGAACCATAACCAACAGCAATACCCATAATAGCAATTATGAAGATTGTTGGTGTCATACTAACAAATGCTAATACAGCAAGAGAGGCAATTGTAACAACGTACATTGCACGGTATACATTTAATGCACCTAACTTATCAGCTAAAGTACCTGACGCTAAACTTCCACCAGCATTAACTAATGCGATAGTACCGACAATAGCTGAAGCAGCGTAGTAGTCCATACCAGCCATTGCTTGTCCAATATCTTTTGCTAATCCAATAAGTAATAAACCAGGCATTAATGCGAATAAATCACTAATAACTAATTTGTAGAAGTTACCAGTACGTAACATTTCTTTTCTTGTATAATCTTTACCTTCTGGAACTTTAATCTTATGCGCTTCATGTCCTTCTTCAGGTACATCTAATAATAATGCCCCACCAATTGCCATAATAGCGAAGATAACTCCAACTGTTAAGAATACACTTTGAATTACTTCTGGAGTATATACAGAAACGTCAAACAATTTCTCTAAGATAATTTTGAATGTAAATCCACCCATTGCGAATCCTGCAGTAGCAAGACCAGTAATCATACCTTTTCTATGAGGGAACCATTTAACTAATGTAGCTAATTGACAAACGTAAACGAATGCAACCCCAGCTCCAGTAATTAAACCGTATGTTATGTATAACATCCAAGGTGCTGTAGCGAATGAAGATAATAACACTCCACCTGAATATAAAACCCCACCAATCAATGAAGTAAATCTAGGACCCTTAGTTAATTGAAGTTTCCCAGAGAATACCATTACTAAAGCAAATGTAGCTAAAGCAATTTGATATGTTACTACAACATCATTAATGTCCACTCCAAATGCTTCAGAGATAGGTTGATTAAATAAACTCCAAGCGTATAATGCTCCGATAGCTAATTGAGATGATAATGCACCAAACACAACTACCCATTTATTCTTAATTCTATAATTCATTTTTTCAGTTTCCTTTTCTATGTAGTTTATATATATATAATCAACAGAAATACTGAGTAACTCTAGACAAAAAAAATCATCCGTGAATTATGACACACAATCTTGTTTTGTTCTTAACCAATGATTGATCATCATATAACACTGAATAGCCTGAATAATCTTGAGTAGTAATCAATATATAATGTAATTTACAAGTTGATTAATTTACTTACATAGTCTAACAAAATTGCCCTATATAAGCAAACAATTTATTAATAATACGACGTTTATATACCAACATAAGAATAAAGATTAAAATAATGTGCCAAAGCCATTATTAATGTTAGTGTGCAAACTTATTCTATCCAATTGAGCACTTCTATTTCCTGAGAATATTTCCAACAAATAACATTCATTATTTCAAAAAAAAGTGCAACTCCTAATTAGAGTTACACTTTATTTTATATTAAGTGGTTAAAGTGAACTATTGCACTTCAAGATACGTAATAGCGAGTGTGTAGTCTTTATTATTCAGCATTATCTTCATCCTCATAAATTATCTTTTCCTCAATTATGGATATAAAGTCAGTGCTATCTTTATCAATTAAAATTTTCAGTATTTCTATTGGAATCATCTCAGATACATCGTGAAAACCTATTATCTGTGCACCATATGTTATGAAATACTTAAGCTGAATATAATCTCTATTATAAGTGAAGTATGAATACTCGAAATAATATGTGCAATTTTGATCTTCAGCGAGTACGTTGCAAACTCCCCCTATTAATTGTGGATGTGCTGACTCAATCCCCAAGAAGGTATCATTATCTCTTGGATTTATCATAGGAATAGTTACCATATGTAGAGTATAATCATCAAAACTAGATACCTCTACGTAATCATTAACAAAAATCCCTCTGCCTGCAAGTAATGAACTTATTAATATATGAATTTCAACAGCATCACTTTGGGCTAAGAACAAATCATCTTCTAGAAAGTAGTACAAGACATAACTACAGGTTACTCCACAGAATTTAGTCATGCTAAACGATAAATCTCCATTTTCAGATTTAATTTTTATTTTGTAAATCTCATCTCCAACCTGATTACCTATTGGGACAAAGACTTTATCATTTACCTTACTAATGATTTCAAACATTTTCATACTAGATTGTGAATCACTTTTAGCACTAAAAGTTTCTATTGAAGACGGTAAATAAATATTAATTTCTGCACTTTCAAAAAAAATATGCTTTTCTAATATATTTGTTAGAATATTGACACTTTTACAACTAGATAACATGAAAACGAGAACTACAAACAATAATTTTTTCATTATATTCCTCCTACTACTCTTTTACTAAATTCCTGTATGATATATAATGACCAACAATGTTCCCTTCTAAGTCAAATATAACATGCCCAGTTAACTGATAGGGTCTAATATATCTTTCTATAATTATTTTATAAACAACTATTTCTGTACCTTCTATTCCAGTACCAACTTCATAACTCAGTTCAGTAATTTCTATTGTTTCATTTAGCGAGATTGCTTGAAAAATTAGAGAAATTAAATCTCTATCTATATCATTTATTTCAAGAATATCTCTATTGTCAGCCAACATTAAATAATACAACCCGGTTAGGCCCTCATGACTACTTCCTATAAGTACTGAATCATAATTGTCCATATTGTAAAAATGATTAACATATTCCTCAGCAAGTTTCAGGTTTTGCTTTTCTTGACAACCTGCTAGTAAAAGTACTAGAGCAAGAACAATTAAATTTATTTTTTTCAAAGCAACTCCACCTAACTTATTTTCTGATATAAAACACTTGTATTATTCATTGATAATCAAGATAGTGATAAAATCCTTATTATGACTCTTAACAAGATTCTTTATTACTTCTACCGGAATCTCTTTTGAGACTGATCCAAAATCTATCAATATGTCTCCATCCATTATGTAGTACTTAAGTTGAATATAGTCTCTATTGTAAGATAAGCTAGTAACGCTACTGTATATTCTATCGATAAAACACTCTTCACCGAGAACTTTCCCATCTTCATCATATATTACCGTGCAAATTTTAGTTCCCAGAGTATCCTCACTGTCAATATACAAATCTCTGTTCTCATTGCCTGGGGAATCCATTGGTATTGTAATCATATAGAGCTTATATTGCTCAAAACTTGATACTACTGTATATTCATTAATGAAAATCCCTCTATTAACCAAAAGAGTGCTCAAAATTAAATGAGAGTTTAGAGAGTCTCCTTCTGCTAGGAGTAAACCGTTACTCATATTAAGTGTGGAGTATAAGTTATAATCACATGTATCATCACACGTTTTGGAAACCCTAAATCTTAAGCTATCTCTTCCTGATCTTACATCAAAATCGTATAAAATTTCTCCTTCTATTTTATCAACGGTATTGAAAGTTTTCTCATTTATTAATGAGTATAAATCGAATACATATGTGTTCGTTGTTTGGTTGCTTACATTTAATCTTAAAAACTCCTCAATTGTGTTCGTGATTATAGTAACGCTTGATTCATCATCAAAAAGATGTTCAGTTAAAATGTTTGTTAATGTTATATCTTTTTTACACTCTGCGAATGTTGTGCTAAATGTATATGTATCAGTTTCCTCATAGCACTCTCTTAAATAGTTGGTTTGTGGTCTCATACTAACGACATTGTGGCCAATCATAATATTTGAACCCGATGAAAATACAACATGCCCATATATTTCAAGAAAAGAGTCAGATTTATCAACAAGTATCTTGTATCCTACTACTTCAGTTCCTTTGATACCTTCTACTTCAAAGAAACTCTCTTCTAAAATTTCTAATGACACTTCAAGTGTAACAATCTCAGTTAGAAGAGAAATCAATCTACCACTTATCCCGATTTCGTCTGAGTGGTAATCGCTGTTAGTTTCAAGAATTACGTCTAAGAAACTAAAATCAGCTCCTTCTTCCAACATTGCAGACTGGGCAAAGTCATAGTTTGTTGAATCATAGAAATTTTTTACATACTCTTCAGCTGTTATTAGATTTTTATTTTCTTGACACCCAAACAATAGTACTATGCTTGTAAATGCGATAAACAGTTTTATTATTCTCATAACTTACATCGTATGCAATTTAGCACACTCTCCTTTGCTTTAACGGGCTATTATCATAGCAAATCGATCAGAACAAAACTACATCAGTACTGATGTGTTCTTAACAATTACTACTACAAGGTAGGAAATCCTTCAACACCAATAATGTAATGCCCTGTTATACTTCCATCTAAATTAAAAATAATATTTCCTACAATTTCAAGATGACTGTCATACCTCTCGATAACAAACTTATAAATTATAACTTCAGTACCTTCTATTCCATTACTTACAGTGTAATTCTGCTCCACAACTTTCAACGGTTCCCCAATACCTTGCCAGTTAAGAATAGCGAAAACTAACCTCTCATCCATCTTTTCAAGTAAAGAGTGATATTCAGTATTTGCGTTAGCGAAGTCCTCTGACAATTTCAATGCATCTTCAGGAGTACTTAATCTAGTAGATTGAAAAGTGTAATTGTTACGGTCATAGATATTATTGATATACTCCTCAGCAAGTTTCAGGTTTTGCTTTTCTTGACACCCCACAAGTAATAATAATGCAGATAATACCATTAACAATCTAAATATCCTCATAACTCCTCCTATTAACACATTTAGTTATTTCTATAATTAATTATATCATCAAAGATAGTCGCCAAAAGTAATAGATTATCTACCTTTAGTGGATGATAACCAAAGTAAAAGTCCAGTTTTTTACTGGACTTGTATATTTTATAATCTGTCTCAAAAACTCAATAACATACTTTAAAGTTTCTTCAGAACTGGAATATCCGCTTCAGCCCAATCAAGTTCTGCCATTTCTTCCAAAGACATCCATCCTGCATCAACATGTTCATGCAAAATGTAATTTGAACTATTCGTGGTGCAGTTATAACAATGCATAGTTAGATGGAAAGTTTTATATTGGTGAATCACAGTCATTAAGAAGTTATCAATACTAACTTCAATACTAAGTTCTTCACTTAACTCTCTTTTTAATGCTTCCTTTTGTGTTTCACCTGGCTCGATCTTTCCTCCAGGGAATTCCCATTTTAATCCAGTTTCTCCATGTGGAGATCTCTGACAACATAGATATTTATTATTGTATTTAATCACAGCTGCCACTACTTCTATTTTCTTCATAGTTGCATCCATTATACTATTATCTTATTAATATTCTTCTTGTGTGCTTTTAGATCAAGAACCATCATTAGAGTCATTGTACTCATGATAATTGCTGCTCCTAATAACTGTAGTGGTGTAAGTATCTCACCAAACACAATAAATCCAAATACTATCGTAACTATAGGAATAAAGTTAACGAATAGTCCTGACTCCGTCGTCCCAATTGTTCTCATTGCATATACATATAGAATAAATGATATAGCTGATGACAAAACTCCCAAAGCAATTACATGGAACCAATGATAAGCTTCTACTACTGAATAATCAACGTCTTGAAAAAACATTAATGGTAGATATATTAGAAATGCCATATAAGTTTGAATACCAGCAGCTTTAACTTCAGAGTACTTTTTATTAAGTCTTGAAGTAAGTTCACTAAACACTGCCCAAAATAATACTGCCAAAGCCATAAAGATATACCCTTTTATATTGTTTAGTCCACCAGTATCGTTTTTCACTATTAGATAAATCCCAATAATTGATGCGAAGATAGTTGTGATCTTCATTTTGTTTAATCTTTCATTATGAATAAGGAAATTAGAAAGCATAATCACTAGTGGAACTAGTGATAAAACTACTGAAGCCGCTGAAACCGTTAAGTAACTAACACCCATACTTTCAAAATAGAAATAAAGAACTATCCCAAACATAGAACTTCCTAGAAATAAAGGTAAATCCTTCTTATCAAATCTAAAGGTCTCCTTCTTATATTTCATAAAGATAATGAAAAATATAGTTGCGAACACATATCTATAAAAGATTAAAACTATTGGACTAAATACTTCCAATGCTATCTTAATACTTATATAAGAAAGTCCCCAAACTACCATTGTAATTATAACTGCTATGTAACCAATTTTTTTCATATTCTCACCCTCAAACAAAAGTCTAACATAATTAATAAGAAAACTAAAGTTCCCAGTATTGAACATTCAAAAGGTATCAATTAAAAAGACCAATCTATTAGATTGGCCATAATATTATTCCTTAAGTGCGATCGAGACTTTCTTCACTTCTTCAATTATCCTCATGAAAGCATCAACAACAAGAGGATCAAATTGTGTTCCTCTATTATTTTGAATCTCTGTCAGAGCATCCTCTACTGTCCAAGCTTCTTTATATGGTCTTTTACTGGTTAACGCATCAAAAACATCTGCAACAGCGCATATTCTTGAAAAAATATGAATATCATCTCCGCTGATTCCATTAGGGTAACCAAGACCGTTCCATCTCTCATGATGTTCTCCAGCAATAATAGCTGCGGTATTAAGCAACTCATCATCATGTTTACCTAAAATTTCAACTCCAATTGCACAGTGTTCCTTCATATGTTCCCACTCAGCAGCATTTAGTTTTCCAGGTTTTCCTATTACACTATCCTCAATACCTATCTTACCTATATCATGCATAGGTGCAGCAATTTCTAATAGTAAAGAGTCCTTATCTGAAAGTCCATACTCATGAGCAATTAATCCACAGTATTTACTCATTCTTAATACATGTAATCCAGTTTCATTGTCCTTGTACTCAGACGCTCGCCCTAATGTCTTCACAAGATCAACTTTACTCTGTTCAAGTTCTATTGTTTTCTCTTTCACTTGTATATCTAATTCTCTTTGTTGATTAGAAAGAGCCAAGTGAGTTACTATCCTAGCTTTTACAATCATCTTCCTGAAAGGTTTGATGATGTAATCAACAGCACCAAGATTGAATCCTCTTTCTTCATCTTCCTCTTCAGCCATAGCTGTCACAAATATGACTGGAATATGAGCAGTTTTCGGATTATCTTTTAGTTTTTCACAAACCTCATAACCATCCATCCCAGGCATCATAATATCAAGTAATATTAAATCTGGAAGGTTCCTCTCAGCGATTTTCAAAGCAACCTTACCGTTGATTGCCGCTTTAATTTTGTAATCCTCTGACAGCATCGCTTCTAATACATCAATATTCTCAATAGTATCGTCAACAATTAAAATTGATTGCTTCATTATCTTTTACCTTCCATCTCAATAATAATCTTTTTACAAATTCGCATTGCTTCATCGAAATCATAACCATTTATAAACTCTTCCAAAGTCCCTGAGCTTTTGATGTGATAATGATCAAGAGTGAATTTCAGTTCCTCTAACACTTTTTTACTTTCAGTATCATTATCATCTAACAGTTCTAATAATGAGTTAAGTTTAATTAAAGATTCATCTAATGATATTAAGTTGCCTTTATTCTCAAATTTGACATTGGATACAAATTCTCTAATTTGTTTAATATCAAACATAACACTTTGTTCTAGTTTAGAAAAAGAACTTGTTTCGAATATCTCTTTTGTCTTATGTTCCACTTCAACTTGTTTTGTAAGTAAATAAGTCTCACTAGCTCCAATATTCCCAGACACACCCTTTAATGTATGAATAAGTCTGTGAATTGATTGATCGTCCTTAACAGATTCTAATTGTTCTATCGTTTTTCTCAGATTCTCATTATTATCTGCATATTTTTTTAATATTTTAATGTAGGTCTTAGAATTTCCAGCAAGTCTTCCTAATGCCTCAACAGTATTGAACCTAGGTAGGTTGCTTTTAAAGTCAACGAACTCTACCTCTTCTTTTTTAACAACTACTACCTCTCTAGGTTTATGTTCAATAAACTTAAGTAACTCAGTAAATAGTTCTTTCAAGATAATTGGTTTAGCAACGTATCCATTCATACCTACTTCTTTAACCTTCTCAGATACTCCTACCATAGCGTCAGCTGTAAGAGCGATTATAGGAATCTTTTTGTATCCTTTGTCCCTTATAAGTTTACAAGCTTCATATCCACTCATTACAGGCATTTGTAAATCCATTAGAATTACATCATAGTCCTTATTCTTTTCAAATAACTCAACAGCTATTTTTCCGTCAGCTGCAACATCAACAATGAATCCTTCATTCTCCAACGTTTCTTTTATTACTTGTTGGTTTATTTCATTATCCTCAGCAACTAGAATCTTAGCCCCTCTTATTAACTCTATATCTAACAAATAACTTGATTTTTTCAACTTAGATAAAGACTTAACGGCTTCTCCAAACTCTTCTAGAATATTATTAAATAATGTTGACTGAGCAACTGGTTTCATCAAGACTTTGCCAATTCCAGCTTCATTAGCTTCGGCGATAACTTCATCCTTAGCATATGCGGTAAGCATAATTACTTTAGGCAGCTTATCCTTCATTTTCTCTTTAATTTTAATCCACGTCTCAGCACCGTTTAACCCTGGCATCTTCCAGTCTAGTAAAACTAAATCATGAGAATCATCAATTAATCTTAGTGCTTCTTCTCCAGATTCAGCTAGAGTTGAATCAATTCCGAATCCAGCTAAATAAGACTGATTAACTTCTCTCGCTAGTTGATTATCGTCAACTATTAATGCTTTTCTATCATTAAGTGATTTTGGAATATCAAATTCCCTAATCTCTAACTCTTTACCTAATCTAAATTTAATTGTGAAAGTAAATTTACTTCCCTTCCCAAACTCACTAGTAGCAGTAATCTCTCCACCCATTCTTTCAACTAAGTTCTTAGATATTGAAAGTCCAAGTCCTGTTCCACCGTATTTTCTCGTTGTAGAAGTATCTGCCTGACTAAACGCTTTGAACAATTGATCAATTTGATCTTTAGTCATTCCAATTCCTGAATCCTGTATAGAAAACTCTAAAGTAGCAAACTTAGCAGTTCTTTTTTTCTCTACTACTTTTATAAATATCTGCCCCTCAGACGTAAATTTCACTGAGTTGTTAACAAGATTTAATATAACTTGACCTAATCTTAATGGATCTCCTATTAATGTATTAGGAAGTAAATAATCTTTTACGATCAAGAACTCAACACCTTTATCAAATGCTTTCATAGCTACAACTGTTGAAATGTTTTCTAAAACCTCATCAAGGCTGAATTCAACATTCTCAATAGTCATCTTACCTGCTTCAATTTTAGAGAAATCTAAAATATCATTTATTATTCCTAATAAGTTCGTAGCTGCACGTTTTGTTTTAGTAGCATAATCCTGTTGTTTAGGATTTAATTCCGTTTCCCCTAACAACCTAGTAAGTCCAATAATTGCATTCATTGGAGTACGGATCTCATGGGACATATTAGCTAAAAAGTCTGACTTAGCTTTAGTAGCCTCTTCAGCTACTTCTTTAGCTATACTTAACTCTTTTGTTCTATCAATTACCTGTTGTTCAAACAGTTTGTTTTTATCTTCTAAATCTTTTCTAAATACACTACCTTCAATAGCTAAATTAAGAGTATGTGCAATGTTATTAATCAAAGCACGTTCCTCATTAGTAAATGGACCTTCATTTATGTTCGGTCTTGCTTCAGAATAAAATACTTGAATACTACCTGAAACTTTACCTTTAGAAATTAGGTTTGAACTTATTTTCCATTCAGTTTCCTCAAACTCATCTATCAAATATGTTTTACCATCAAAAATAATCTTAACATTTGTAATATCAGAATATCTCCAACCAGAAGGAATAGCATCTATTGCATCATAGAATACATCTTCTAATTTATCATTCTCACTTGCAGAATCTGATATTGTATATAAACAATTTATTTCATTAATTCTCTCTAAGTTCTCAGTTTCTTTTTTATTAATCTCTGACACCATATTGTTTAAAGTATCAGTGATTTTCCCAAATTCGTTATTCTTAGTCTTCTTAAACACGAAGTCATACTTAATGTCCTTGTTAAACCTAGTTAATTCTCTGTCTAAGTTAGATAGTGGTCTAATAAACCCTAAGTTAACAACAAACATAGTTAAGACTAGTAAAGAGATTATTGAAGCGATCAATAATGTCTTAATTTCCCCTACTGCTTGATCAGCAATAAGTTCAATATCAATGTAATCTACATAATGCATAAAACTAATAGTTGTACCTGGAACACTATATAAAACAACCAACGATTCAACACCGTTAATCTCAACAACATCAAATGTTATTTCAGAAGTCGTCATCATTTTAGAATCAAATCCTAAAAAACTTTCCTCTATGTTATTGAACGTAAAACCATCCATGTCAATATCATACTCAATAGCATTTTCTCCCTGAATAATAATTGACTCTCCTATTTCAAGGAACTCCGATGATTTAAAATTTCCTAAAAGATGAGATAGTTCTAGATCAAATCCAATGACACCGACAAGATCACCTTCTTCATCATAAAACGTTTTTGAGAATGTTGAGTAATATTCATTAGCTGTTGGATGTTTATCTATATCGTTAAACACTAATTCTCCCTCAGCAGCAATAGCGTTTGTATACCAATCTCTAGTTCTCGGATCGTAATTAAATCCTCCACCAACTGGAATGTTATCCATAATAGGAGAATTCATCACAAAACTACCAGTATCCTCAAAACCAATGTATGCGTAAAGAATATTCTGATTAGTCTTCGCAATTTCAACAAAAGCTCTAACAATGTTCTTCTCAGACTGATTTGGATTGTAAACAAATCCATTTTCAACTGTCTGAGTATAGTTAGTGTAATTTTCAGAACCAGTAAAAATCGCATTTCTTATTAGTAACTGATCCATTGCATAATTTGTTTCCTCGTAAAAGTTATTAAGCGTATCTTCAAAATGCTCAAATTCAATTTCGACTTGATTGATGTATTTATCGATTTCTCTTTCCTGTAATATAGGACTCACAATGTAGGACTGTATACCAATCGCAACTATCAGAATAAATAAACCAATAAGTGCGATTTTAAGTCTATTTGACATATTAAACCTCCACAATGTATTTTCAAAAAACAATAAGTATTCGTAAACTATTATCTTATTATCTCATATAATAGAAAATTTCTTGGGATTAGGAATACTAGCCACATCAAAATAGGCAAATACTTGTAAAACCAGTATCTATAAATTTAATAAATATCAAACCCCGCTCCAAAATACTAATTAGAAAAAAATTAAATGTACCAACAACTCTAAACTGTAGCCAGATATAATTCTCTAGTTGACCAATGAGGCGAGAGTTAGTAAAATAGTTATAGAAACAGGAGGAAATTATGGGAACTTTTGAATCAATATTTGATGTAGGATATCTAATAACTGTTATAGTTATCTCACTTTTAGTTTTAAGAAAAGGAAACACAAGAGAAATATTAATCTTTGCAGTGATGGGGTTACTACTCGGAATAGGTGATGCATTTCATCTAATACCCAGAGTACTAGGTCATCTTACTACTGGCTTAGAAGATTATCAGTTTTATCTAGGCTTTGGAAAGTTAATCACTTCAGTAACTGTGACATTGTTTTATATTTTATTATTTCTATTTTATGAAGAACGACTTGGTAAAAACAAAAAGATTCTGACTCAAATATATATATTAGTAGTCATTAGATTCTTGCTTATAGCTCTTCCAGGTAATGACTGGTTTTCTAATGATAGTACATTATTTTATAGTGTATTAAGAAATATACCATTCTTAGTGCTTGGTGCAATTATAGTAATAGAATTCTATAAATCAAAAGACAAGTTGTTCACTAAATTTGCTCACTGGATAATTGTCTCATTTATATGTTACGCAGTCGTAGTATTAGGAGCAGGTTTCATTCCAGCTCTAGGAGCATTCATGTTACCTAAAACTGTTGCATATTTAATAATAGTAATTCTTGGTTACAAAGCAATCAAAACTCAATAACAAAAAAACATCTCAGTTAGTAATGACTCACTTTATTTGTGAGCAAAACCGAGATGTTTTTTTTATCTACTTTTCTTAAGAACTAATATTATTACTTACTAACAATCAATTATTTGTCTTAACTAAATTAATCATAACTTTTGTGGTTTCTAAAGCATTATCAAAGTCATAATTATTTAACTGATTCTCTAACTCATCAACTAATTCAATGCCGAAGTGTTTCAAGGTACCTTTAATATTATAAAGAGTAGTCTTGGATTCTGTATCAAATCCATCAAGTTGCACCAGAAGCTTATCTAATTCAATTACTAACTCTTCCTTTGAAAGAATCACTTTTGGTTTAGTATCCGCTGGTAGCTCACTCATAAATGCCTGAATATCAGCCATATCAAGTGAAATACTTTCTACAAGTTCAACAAACGAGTTTGTTGAAAGAATTTCTTTGTGTTTCTTAAGGTCGTTTTCTACTTCTTTTGAGATTCTAAATGTAGAAAATGCTCCAATGTTTCCAGTGACACCTTTTAATGTGTGAATCTCTCTTACAGCAACCTCAAGTTCATTATTCTCAATGCTTTTTGTAAATTCAGTAATAAAACTTTCAAATTTATTTCGGTACTTCTCTAAAATACTAATATAAGTTCTCTCACTATTAGCCACTCTGCTTAATCCTTCAAGAACCTTAAACCTAGGAAGGCTACTAATCATTTTAGCTTTTCGTGAAACTTCCTCACCTGTTTTTTTAATCACTTTATTACGTTTTTTATGTTCTATATGTTCTACAAGTGTTGTTAATAATTCATTAAGATTTATTGGTTTTGCGACATAGCCGTTCATACCTGCTGCAGCTACCTTATCTTGAACTCCAACCATAGCGTCTGCTGACAGAGCTATTATTGGAACACTAGTGTGTCCTCTTTCTCTCAAGTAAGTACTAGCCTCAAACCCACTCATAACTGGCATTTGTAGATCCATTAATATTAGATCAAAATCATTGTTTAATTCATACATGTCAACTGCCTCTTTACCGTTCTCTGCAATCTCAACAATGAATCCCTCATGTTCAAGTGTTTCTTTAGCAACTTGTTGATTTATCTCATTATCTTCAGCGACTAATATTTTAGCACCTCTAACTAAATCAATACCTTCAACTTCTGTCTCTCTGGATGCACGAGTGTCTATGATTACATCTTCACCAAGGACTTCCATTATATGGTTGAACAGCGTAGACTGAGCAACTGGCTTCATTAGAACATATTCAATCCCAATACTGCTAGCTTCATCAACAACATCAGCTTTTCCATAAGCAGTTAACATAATAACTTTAGGAAGCTTATCCCCTAGTTTTTCCTTAATCTTAATCCATGTTTCATTTCCATCTAATCCAGGCATTTTCCAGTCAAGAATAACTAAATCATAAGTACTATCAATCATACTCACAGCTTCTTCTCCAGATGATGCTTGCCTTGAACTAATACCAAATCCATGAAGATAAGACTGAGCAACTTCTCTTGCTGCTGAATTATCATCTACAATTAAAGTTTTTACTTTTCTAAGTTTCTTAGGAACAACCATTTTTCTTAGTTGATTGTGTTTCCCTTTTTTGAATGTAAGTTGGAAGTGGAATACACTACCCTTACCGTAAACACTATCAACTTCAATAGTACCACCCATTTGTTCTACCAGATTTTTAGATATAGATAATCCTAATCCAGTACCACCGTACTTACGTGTAGTCGATGTGTCTGCTTGGCTAAATGCTTTAAACAACTTCTGAACTTGTTCAGGAGTCATTCCAATACCAGTATCAGATACACTAAACTCTACAGTAACATCTTTTTCAGTGTTTTTAATTTCATCTACTTTGACAAGAACTTGCCCTTTAGTAGTAAATTTAATTGCATTGTTTACCAGGTTAAGCATAATTTGTCCCAACCTTAATGAATCTCCGTAAATAGCATTTGTTAATCTAAAGTTCTTAGATACTACAAATTCTATTCCTTTATTAAATGCTTTTATCCCAATAACTGAGGATATACTGTCTAATACATCATCAAGAACAAACTCAACTGACTCTATTGTCATTTTCCCAGCTTCAATTTTACTAAAATCAAGAATATCATTGATGATTCCTAGTAAATTGGTTGCGGCACGACTTGTTTTAGTAACATAGTCTAATTGCTTCTGAGATAACTCAGTGTTTTCTAATAATCTTGTTAAACCAATAACAGCATTCATTGGCGTTCTGATCTCATGAGACATATTCGCTAAGAAATCAGATTTTGATTTGGTAGCATTTTCAGCTATTAACCTAGCATCCTTAATCTCTTGTTCTGCATTATCAGCAGCAATTACTTGACCAGTAATTCTTGCGATAGCCGTTAGTCTTTCAAAGTCAGATCTTGTCATTTTAGAAGTTCCGAACACGTCAAATACACCTGCAATATCGCCGTTTGGATATGTAATAATTTGAGTAGCATACGATTTTATCGTAAGATCTTTGAATGTGCCTTTCCCATTGATTCTTTTCTCTGACAGTGGATTATTCGTATAGAATGGTTTTATCTTACCTTGAAGCAATCTACCCATTGTCAGCTTACCGTAAATAATATAACCGTCTTTAGGTTCGTAATGTTCAAATCCTTCTTTAACTGACATTATATTTATACAGTTTAGTTTTCTCTTAAAATCAGTATTATCTATCTCACCCTTAAGATGAGAACAATCATCGCATAATGTACCATCTGCGACCATCCAAACTCTTGCAAATTCCTGATCAAACATTTCTTGAAGAGTATCTGTAATTGTTTTTAGTTTCTCTTCAATATTATCTTTTAGCAATAAATCAGCCATTAGTTTAGATGTAAGTTTCTCTTGTTTTTCCGTTTTCTTAGCATCAGTAATATCTCTTACTATTACGTTAATAGCAGCTTTGTTTTCAAATATCGTTGGACTTAAGGATAAATGTGACGGGAATAATGTATCGTCATATCTTTTACCCATCCACTCTGTTTTATAGCCATTATTAGCTTTTGTGCGTTTAGTAATCTCATTTGCTTCAACTTCTGAAGAACCTCCACCAGGTTGCGTTTCAGGACTAAGTGAAGCTGCATGAATTGTTCTAATATCGATATCAGCAGGGAATCTATACATCTCAATTGCTGCTTTATTACAAGACATGTAATATCCAGTTTCATCATCTACAACCATTATTGCATCTAGTGATGAGTTAAAAATACTCTCCAAATTATCTTTATTATTCTTAAGTTCAGTTTCTTTTAGTCTATTTTCTGTTACATCTTCTTTAATAGCTATATAGTTCGTTACATGACCTTTGTCATCTAACACCGGTGTAATTTTTGCATGTTCCCAGAAGAATGTACCATCTTTTTTCTTGTTGTAGAAAGTACCTTCCCAAGTTTCTCCGCCTTTGATAGTTTTCCATAAATCACGGTAAAACTCGTCTGTATGGTAATCTGTTTTTAATACTCTTGGGTTTAGTCCAATTGATTCATCTGAACTATATCCAGTACTTGTGACAAATTGTTCATTTACATATTGAATAGTACCTTCTTTATCAGTAAAGACAATTGCATTTGGATTCTGTTCAATCGCAACATAAAACTTATGTAATTCTCGCTCATTAAGTACTTGTTCAGTAATATCCATTTGAACACCATGCATAATGATAGGATTACCTTCAGCGTCTCTTGTTATATTCGCGATAGCTCTAGTCCAGATAACCTTACCGTCAGATGGTCTCTTATATGGATAAATTGAATCATACCTAGGTATTTCACCTTTTACGGCTTTTGCAAACAACTCTGATGTAGCATCAGCTTCTTCTTCACTTACTTCTCGAATCCTTGACTCCCACTCATCCACAAGGTGATACCTATAGTCTTTAGTATGTGCTTCACCTAGGATATTAGCAGATCTCTCAGATCCTATATAGTATTCAGGATCGCTAAAGTCTAATGTCCAGTACCCTGCCTTAGATAAATCCAGAGCACTGTCACTTAGCTTACTAATGATTGCAATCTCTTCGTTTATTAACTTAATTTCTCTTTCTTTTGCTTTTTCCTCTGTTACATCTCTTAGCACTGCTTGCAACATGTTTTTTCCATAAAAACTAACAAACGACAACGTAACTATTGTATCAATGTCAGCACCATCTTCTTTACGATGTTTCCATTCGAATCTAGCAATATTATTTTTAGAAACTTCATCGATGTACAACTTAGCTTTTGTTATTGAAAGTTCTCCATCTCTTTGAAACTCTGGTGAAAGTTCTAAGAAACTACTATTTAATAATTCTTCCCTAGTCTTAAAACCGTACATCTCAACAGCATATGGGTTAACATCTGCATATTTAAAAGTCTCAAGATCAATTATTACAATTGCATCATTTGATTGTTCAAAAATAGAACGGAATGATTGTTCTTTTTCTATAAGTTCTTTTTCTTTTTGTACGCTTTCTGAAATATCTTGTCCTAGAACAAGTAATTGTGTGGCCTTACCATTTTCATCTCTTGTGAATCCGATGGCTTTAGCCATAATATTGTTGATTTTACCACTTGGAGTTTTAACTCTATGAATTACTTCAGTCCTGTCATCATCACTATCTGCTTCGATTACTTTAGTCATTGCTTCCATTACACTAGCAATATCTTCTTCGACAACAAATGTAGTCATATAGTCTTCGACTGAAACAATATTTGAACCTCTCTCTTTTGGACTGGCGTTTAGAATAACGTTATAGAAATTGTCGTTTAAAATAAAACTCATATCTACTAAATCGATTTCCCAGTATGCTAGTTTCGCTACATCCATGGAACTAGATATCTTCATTCTAGAAGCTTCTTGCTCAATTTCAGTTAGTTTTAGTTTAGTAATGTCTTCCTTAGTAGACACATAACTCGTTATGACACCTTTATCATTATAAACTGGTCCTATTTTTGTTCTACTCCAGAACTCAGTTCCGTCTTTTTTTCTGTTTAGTATTTCCCCATCGTAATTTATACCAGCTTGTAAATTCGCCATGACTTCATCATTGAAGACTTCTGAGTTAGCAACATCTAAGATAGATGTGGGCTGACCTATTAACTCTTCTTTTTTGTAACCTGTCATATCGAATACAATATCATTAACGTATTCAATTTTACCTAGTTCATCAGTAATGATAACAAGGTTAGGACTTTGCTCTAGCGATGTTACAACCTTATTTAATTCTTTAGTTCTTTCAATAACCTCTTGTTCGAATTCATCATTACGCTTTTGTAGATTCGTTTTAAACAGTTCTCCTTCAATTGAAAGATTGATTGTTTGAGCAATACTAGTAAGTAGGTCTTGCTCTTCCTTTAAGAATGGACCATCAAAACTTTTTGGTCTTTCTTCTGTATAATAAACCTCAATAACTCCAGCAACTTTATCGTCATACATTATATTAGCTGACTGAACATACTCTGTTTTCTCAAAAGGCTCCAGAACATACTCCTTGTCAAAGTAAACAATTCTTGGTTGCGTGATTTCCGGATATTGCCATCCTTCTTTTATTGCTGGTAAAGTGTCCTTAAAGACTTCTTCAATCGAACTATTCTTTCTTGCAGAATCAGAAATGGTATACAAACATTTCAATTCCTTAATACGTTCTCCCATATCAAAGGTCTTTTTGTTTACAACTGATAATATCTCATTAAAACTTCTACCAATTGTGCCTATTTCATCTTTTCGATGAGATTCAAACTTAACACTGAAATCATTGTTTTTGGATACTATTTTAGTTTTTTTCATAATGCGTGATAATGGTTTTAGAATCATATGTGTAATTGATATATAAATAACAATAATTAACGCCACAACTGCAGTTATATAAGTGTTTACAAGCGGCAAAACAGCATCTCTAGCAATACCTTCAAGATATTCTTCTTCAATTATCTGAACAAATTGAAAGTCATCTTCAATTCCATATGTTACAACATCATAATCGACTCCACCAAGTGATTGATGTGAGTCTGAAAATCCCAGAGTCTCATTAAGTGTTAAATCAAGATTTGGGTATACGTTTTGTAAAAACTGGATGCTGAATGAATCCTTATCATAAATTAGGATTTGGTCTCCTAAAATAATTCCGTGTGTTACATAATCTCCATACGTTGTAGTTCTAAAATTATCGACGAAATAGTCTTTTTGTAAATCCATACCTATAACTCCAATTACTTCTCCCTCACTATTTGTAAACGTTTTAGAGACAGTAATAAAAAATTCATCTTCTGTAAGCAGTATTGCATCATCAACCAAAGCTTCAATTTCATTAAAAACTAGTATTCCAGGCTCAGACATTGCTCCATTGTACCAGCCTCGACTTCTTGGATCAAAATTGAATCCACCATCAGCTGTAGAATCAGCTTGAATAGAAGATATCATAATAAACTCTCCAGATTCAAACCCTAAATATACATACTCGCTAAACTTACTGGTTTCATTAAAGAAAGTAAATTGTTCTATAATTCCTTTCTCAACTTCAGTAGGATTATATATAAACTCATCAGTACCTGCTGTCAAATAGTTTGTAAAATCACTACCAGTTGAACTGAAAATGTTCTCATTGGTCAACAAAATATCAAACCCAAAATCCAGCTCCTCTAAGAAGCCTTGCGTTGAGTTCTCATATTGTTCAAACTCTACCCTAAGATAACTGTGATACGCATCATCTTCTAGAGCTTCAAGTCTCGGTAAAACTATAAGATAGGCTGCTAGTACTGCCAAAAGCATCGAAATAATTAGTATTATAGATATCTTCACACGTATTTTCATAATTCCTCCTGCTAGTTTATATAAAATTATTCTATTTAATTGTACAATACTAACCAATAATTGTAAATTTATAAGGATATTATTCCCTTTTAGCAAATTTCAAATATCTGCCTTTGTGGAGCTAAGCTTTTGATATCATTACTAGATTCAAGTCACAGTTACTCCTCATTGACCTTATAGTAATAGCAATAACAGCGTGCTCGTGTTAAAATTACAATGAAAACAACTAAGTTTTTAAGAACTTAGCTGATGATATTACAAATACATACGGAGGACTAAAATGATTGATCAAGACAAAATTATAGAGATTAAAGCTACATTAGATGCAGCTGCATCTAAATTAGACAAAAAGGGACTTAGAAAGAATGGCGTTGATACATTGAATAAAATTTTAAACCGTATCGATGATTTAAATGATATGAACAAAGGTGAAGTTAATAAATTCATTATGTTACTTGAATATACTGTTAACTCACTACGTGACTCTGAGTTTAAAGTATCTCAAAAAAGATTCAAACAGTTACACAGTCATCTTAATAAAAGCTTTGGAGTTTATTTAGAAGGTGAAACTATTACACTCGCTATAGGAATAGGAATGGCAATGGGTGTCAGTCTTGGTGTAGCATATGGTGCGGTAATCAGTAATGTTTCTACCGGAATAGCATTAGGAATTTCATTTGGATTATCAATTGGTGCAGCTATTGGAGTAATCAGAGAAAGAAAATTAAAGGAACAAGGTAAAATTCTATAAATTATAGCAAACAGGAAAGATTTATTCTTTCCTGTTTTTTTTATGTATTTTAAGTTTATTCTATCCCACGATAGACGGGTCGTTGATAACACCAATGAACAATACTATATTGTCATTTGTTGTAATTGTATAGATAAATGGTCTATTTAAATTAAACTCAGTAGTAAGCGGTGCTGATGAGAAATCTATTGATACTTCAGTATATGCAGCAGCTTCAACTCCAGTTTCATCAATTGAAATAAAAGATTTTTGCTCAATCTTGTTAACTTTAATTAAATTATCACCATAAGCATCATTGTCATATATGTTATAAAACTCAGCATAGTCACCAAACGCTTTTTCTAACCCCATAGCTTTCATACTTTCTGCTAGATCGTATTTTGTTTTGTAGTCAAACTTCGGAAGTAGTATATTAACTCTTCTTTTTACACCTTCGGAGTAATCGTTGCTTTTATTCAACATGTCGTAAAATACTCTGTCTTTCAGTAAATCACTTATTGTTCTCTTTTCACTCGGTAAGTAGAAATTCATCCAACCAATATCTTTAAGTTGAAGACTAACTGAAGAATAATTCTTTGTTTCTATCAAGGAAGTATCTTCTACTTTTCTCATAAACTCTACTTCAACTTCACCCTTGTTCGCATTAAATATTCCAAATTCAGTAGAACTCTCTATAAATGGATACTCCCATTCTGCGTATAAGTAAATAGCATTTATTATGGACATTATATGTACAGGATTTGCGTCAGAATCCCTACTTAGTTTTCCGTTAGTTTCATTTTCAATCCACTCAGACATCAACTCATTAGCTGTATCGTCACTTAGATCTATTCTGAACACATCAGCAATATCATTTACATCAACTACGTAACTACCTTTAACTTTGAAAGTTTCATCTATCCAAACTGAGTTTGCAAAATTCAATACATTAACACCTTCACCAAAGTTTAATACATCCATTAGACCTTTTAGGTCATCAAAATATGTCTCTTCAATATCTTCTATATTTAAAACAGATAAAATTTCATCTCGAGTTTCATTAGTAGCTCCCTCAGATAATACAGAAAGTGCCATATATAAACTTATGGGTGAATACATTTCATTAGTATCTTCTTGATTCAAGATAGCCATTGATGATTCAATTGCGAACTCATCAATAGCATTTAGAAACTCATCCGAAACACTCTCAACTTCCCAAACCCTCTCTTCATACGATGCTCCTACGAACCCGCACCCTGAAAGTAGCGCAACTGTGCCTAGTAATGCAATCATAGTTTTAACCATAGTGTCCTCCAATTAATTTAATTATCACTGTTGTCTTGATCATAGACAATGTCCTCAGCAATAAAAAAGTCTTTATCATTTTTATGTCTGTTCTTGATACGTTCAATGAACTCATTTGACCATCCACTTGAACCCATATCATCTAGATGAATCAAAGAAATATCCATAGTTCTAATTCCGTCATCATATACAGCGAAATAATTCGAGTTCGAACCCGCAAATTTGTCGTAACCTTCAAATATTGTTCGTCTACAGCGCTTGGCCACAACTGAACCATCTACAACCGCAGCTATACATGTTTTATTATTTTTTATAATTTGTACTTCACTAAATTTAACAAGATCCATATGATATGGCCACTTGCTATCTATTATATGTTCTTTTACATCATAAAAATGAAATGTAACATTATCTCCCTCTACTATCATAAATGGAATATCACTTTCGAGAGTTACTTCTGTAGAAGATACATTTCTAAACAAGTCCTTTGTGGTTTTATTAAAATTTGTAATATCTTCAAAGTCTTCATAAGAAGTTCTCATCGTCCTAAAGTTAGTAAACACTCCTGGGATAATGAAGAATACAATAAGTACTAATGAAGCAATAATTCTTATTAACCAAATAACAATCTTCTTTATTATCTTGCTCATATTAGCCTAATTCAGAGAAGTCTCTGATATCTCCATAATAGCTTAGTATTAATCCATCAAAATCTATGACTAATACTCCTATTTGATTATAGTTATACTCTCCAGCATTTACATTGACAACATATTCAATTCTATATTCATTTCCCTTATGTGACTCATAATCAACTTCAATATACTGTATCAGTGGAACTATGCCATCTGAACAATAATTTATAAGTCTTTGATGATTAGGGGTAAACATAAATTCTTTAGCATCATCATAATACGATTCATAGAAATCATGAAAAGTGGTTCTAATATCAATCAAGTCTGCATTAGGGTCCTCACAGAAGTCTAAATCATAATAGATATTTAAAAAATCAGTTGTCATTAACTCTACTTCTTTTCTGATTTTGTACTCATTAACCAGTGGCAAAATAATTATTGATGCTGCCACAATTACTAATAAAATATAAGCTATAGTTTTATTCATTTTGACCTCCGTATTTCACAATCTAAAGATTGCTCTAACCTTTCAAAACCTTGCTACCGATTTTAAACTCTAATAAATTTACTAAGTTAATCATCACCTCTATAGAACTTCAAACATAATGTGCATAAATATAAAGCCTGTCATAATAGTGAACAAATTAGCAATAATGACAAATTTTAAGATTTCCTTAACAGTATTCTTTTTTTGCCATAAAACTATTACAAAATAGAATATCGAGAATTCAACTATAAGAACAAGCGTTTCCAGAATTAGTAGCTCTATAGTATAAGATAAATGGAGAATCCCGTAAACAAACACCATCATAATTTGTGTTAATAAATTAGTAAACACAATTAGTATTTTTTTCTCAATTTTCATTATGAATGCGATGATTAATTCAAAAAATATTGAAGATAATAAAATTATGAATACACCCATAAAGATTCCAATCTCATTGTAATTACTATTTGATGGATTTCCCTTTAAAAATATAGTGGTAGAGTGGGATACTATTTTAGTATCATAATTATATAGAACATTACCCCAGTTCTTAGTATAAATATATAAACTCTCCTTATCTTTAATGATTTCATCTGACATTTCTACAACTTTACCCTCTATATCAAAAAATATGATTTTGAATGTATCTAACATATCGTAATAACCAAATGAGTACCACGAATTGTAACTATCATCATCTCTTGTGTTTTCGACGTATGCCCTATAACTCACGTAACCGTCAAAGTTTCCATATATTTCAGATTCAAGTGAGATAGAGTTCTCATTGATAATTATCAGCTGGGGAAAATCATTAATGTGTTTTGATAAATCTTCTTCATTTACTAAGATATCAAAATAGACATCCTCTGGTAATTCCGCGATCCTGATTACAACAACTGATGGTGGATGAGCCATGTTAGCATTTGCCGTTACAACAATCAGTACTGATATTAGAATCAAGAACGGTACAATTATTTTCCTCATAACTTACCTCTTTCATATAATAATTTTATCACACAAGAAGCCATCCAAAAGTAATGGTTTGTCCACTTTTGTTCATGTAAAGTTAGAAATAATAGTACAAAACATATCTATTAATTTCAACTACATTCTTCATATCATATCTCTATCAAATAAACTCTAGCTATTGTACAATGATATAGAAAAATCGGAGGTACAAAAAATGGTAATATGCTTAATTAGACATGGTCAGACAGATTGGAACAAAAACGAACTAATACAAGGACATACTGATAACCCACTTAATGCAGTTGGAATTCAGCAAGCTAACCTTACAGCTAAGTACCTTGTTCATAATACTTATATATGGGACATGTTAGTATCTTCACCATTAATTCGTGCTAAACACACTGGTGAGATAATTCATTCTGAACTTAACTTAAATAATGATTTACTATTAAGAGCTGGACTAATGGAGCGTGACTTCGGTGAAGCTGATGGTAAGGAAATAGCTACATGGTGGCCTAAGGTGAAAAACGGAGAAGTTTCTGGTTGTGAAACTGATGAGGCACTTATGATAAGATCAATTGCTGAGATTAATAACTTACAAAAAGATTACCCAGATAAGAATATTCTGGTAACAGCTCATTCACAAAGCATCAAAGCAATTCTTACATCAATTGATCCAAACAAGGTTACATTCAACACAAAACTCGATAATGCTTGTTTAAACGTAATCGAGTTTAGAGATTCAAAATGGGAAATTATCAAATTCAATATAAGTAAACATCTAACTAAATAACACTAAAGAAAAAGGCCTTTTTAAAGGCCTTTTAAAATTCATTTAACATTTCATTAAGATCTCCATCAATAAAATCACTATTAATGTCTTCTTCTGAAATAGCTTCCCATGCTCTGTTGATTCGAACATCAGCAGGTATTCTCTTCATTCTAAATGCGGTTTGAACTAGGTTGTCCAAATGCTTAATAGCATGTGAAGCACCACTACCGCCATAACCAACTATAGAATAAGGCTTATCTTCCCATTCATAGTAAAGATAATCAATCGCATCTTTCATAGCACCTGTGAAGTAACCATTATATTCCGGAGTTATAAAGATAACACCATCAGCAGATTTTACTAACTCACTCCAGTTTTTAGTTGCCTCAAATAAATAGTCACTTGATCTTCTTGGACTACTCGGTTCATTGTAGTGAACGATATTTAATTTATTAAGGTCAGCGATCTCAAACGAGAGGTTCTTATTTTTATTGTTCTTGATAAGCCAATTAGCAACAATATGTCCTTTACCATTCGCTCTAACACTTCCTATTATCAATAGTATTTTTTTCATATGTTTTTTCCTTTACATTTAACTTATAATGCATCTTCATTATACAACTATTAATCATTATTGAATTAGCAATTGCATAACTTACAAAAAAAAGGGACAACCAGTCCCTTTTTGAATGTTTGAATGGAAATACATTCTTATATACTATGATCTGATTAAGCAACCTTAATAATTACATTTCCAACTTTACGTCCACTCTTCACAAGTTTCTGCGCTTCTACCATTTCACTTAGATCAAATACTTTATCAATAAGTGGAGTAATATGTCCTGACTCAAGTAATCCTTCTAAGAATTCTAAGTCTACATGCTTTTGATCAGGTTTTCTTAAACCTGTAGCAGCAAACAATACTTTTTTACCTTTTTGATTTTTAACAAATAGGTTCTTTAACATAATTGAAGGTGTAGGTACTGTTGTTAAGTATCTTCCCTCATCAGTTAAGAGATGAGAACATTCCTTAAATGATGACTTAGCTACTGCATCAAAGATGATGTCATAAGTTTCAAATAAGTCTTCGTACTTCGTTTTCGTATAATCTATAACTTCATCACACCCAAGTGATTTAATAGTTTCTAAATTCTTTGTGCTTGCTATTCCAGTAACATGAGCTTTAAAGTATTTAGCTAACTGAACACCCATTGAACCGACTGCTCCTGATGCTCCAATTACTAATACTCTTTGACCCTCTTTTATTAATCCTTTATCTCTTAGATAAGGTAGTGCAGTAATTCCACCGTCTAATAATGCTAATGTGTTAATATCCTTAACATTCTCAGGGACTCTTCTAATAACTGTAGTGTCCTTAACCAAGATATATTCAGCATATGCTCCTAACTTCATACCGTTAGTTCCATATACTCTGTCTCCAACTTTAAAGTTAGATACGTCACTACCAATTTCCTCAATGATTCCGGTATACATCTCACCGTATACCCCTGTTTTTGGTCTCATAAGAGCAGTAAAGACTCTTTCCATAAATGGATCACCCTTTACGGCTACCAGGTCTGTAGGTGTAACTGGTGCATAAGTTACTTTGATTAGTAATTCAGATTCTTTAGGTACTGGTCTACCTATTGATTTTACAGTTGTACCTTCAGATCTTTGTTTTGATACAACTGATGCTTTCATAAGTTTCATATTACTCTACCGGCTTTCCATCAATCGCTTCTACTTTGAACATATCATCTATTGGTGTATTAAATACAATTGATAATTTAAAACATAACTCTAAAGATGGTGAATACTTTCCTTTTTCAATAGCTACAATAGTCTGTCTAGAAACACCAACTTCTATCGATAAATCTTTTTGTGTCATTTCATCATTCATAAACCTTAGTTTTCTTACACTATTTCCTATGCTTAACTTTTTCATGATTTAAACTCCTCTTCGGTAGTATCTAATTTGTAGAGTCTCTGATAAGACATCTGTAAGTAATCCGAATACTACTATAGTAATAAAGAACACATGAGGACTTACATCAAACATTTGAGTTCCGAGTGCTAAGATAAATCCTAAAGCGAATAAGAACATTGAATTTCCTGCTGCTTTCATACGAATAATTTTATCTCTTTCATCAACTACATCGATTTGAGTATCAACCTCTTTGCCTTGTGCTGTTAGAACAATTGAATCAAGTATTCTAAATATAATCATGATAACTATTCTAGCTACAATAGAGATTGGGATAAACACTAATATAATTAGTGCCCAGAATCTAAAGATGTTTGAATCGTCCAGTACTCCATTTAAATACTTTTGGTACATTACGTATGCATAAATCCCTGTGATTAGGATTGAGCTAATTATGTTTGTTAAACTATTTTTTTCATTATAAGACATTTTGTTTCCTCCTTGTAAGTTGGCTATGTGTCAACTTTTACAATCACATTGTATCAACAACTATACTTTGTGTCAAGTTTTACACTCATAATGTCTAGTTTACTATACACATCTCACCACGATTACCTCTTCTACCTATAATACTATTAAGATATGGATAATCGTTCGTATACAAAGCATATCAATTGAATATTAGCTGGTATCTTGTAATAATCTTAGATAGATAAACAACAGGGGGTTGATTATGATTAAAAACAAAAGGCAATTTTACATAGGAGTAGCATTACTCCTAGGAGCTATTACATTAGGCTTTTTATTAAATAGTACAAAACTAACACTTAACCTATTTTTAGGTATGGGTATTGGTTATACACTAACAAGAGGATACTTTGGTTTTGCTGGAACTGTTAACAGAGCTTACTCAACAGGAAGCACTAAGTTAGCAAGATATGTATTACTACTGTTCTTGTTAGGAGCAACGTTTACAGCTATAGCATTAACACAAGGATACAGTGGTAAATTAAATGTTTATCCAATTAACATAGCATTGTTCGTTGGAGCTACATTGTTTGGTATTGGGATGGCATTCGGTAAAGGATGTGGAAGTGGTACCTTAACTGGTATGAGAAGTAACTTAGGTTCAGGCCTAGTTCTTCTATTCTTCTTTGGAATTGGAGTATTCTTAGGATATCCACTTCAAGCTAAATACGGTAAAGTTGGAAACAGTGTTTTCTTTCCAGACTTGTTTGGGTCTGATCCGTTAATCGGATCAGCATTAGCATTATTACTTACATTCGTATTAGTAATGATATTCGTAGCACTAACATTTTATGTTCAAAAGAAATTAATAGCCAAAGGTAAATCAGGTAAAGTAGACATTGAAGAAATTCAAGATACCTTACATGCAAAAGATTATACCTTCTTCGAAAAAGTGTTTGTTAAACCATTTACCTTGTTAGAGACTACATTAGTCTTAAGTGGAGTCTTAGGTATATTAATGTTAGTTAATAAACCATGGGGAGTAACAACTACATTTGGATTCTGGTTTGCTAAGATTTTAATGTTGTTTGGAGCATCTGCTGAGTCACTTGGTGACTTCGCAGTTATTAAAGACGCAGCATACTTTTCAACTGGATTACTGGAGAGTTCTGGAAGTGTTCAAAACATCGGTTTAATAATCGGAGCATTCATATTCCCACTATTAGCTGGAGCATATAAATTTAGATTTAAAATTAGTAGAGTTAAGTTCTTACAATTAGCCATTGGTGGTCTTACAATGGGTATTGGTACTAGACTAGCTAATGGTTGTAATGCTGGAGCATTATATAGTGGTATAACATCATTATCATTAGCAGGATGGATCTACTTAGTATTTATGGTAATAGGTGCCATAGGTGGTAACTACCTTATAAAAAGAATATTTGGTAATAAGTAATTAAATACAAAACAGACATTCAATTTAGAATGTCTGTTTTTTTATTAAAGTTTCTCACTAAATTAATCTGAGACAGACCCGGCTATAGATTATACCCTTTTGTACCCAGTCTCATCTCTGAAAAAATATGCATAATTACACTCTAATCAATAAATGAATATCCCGCTTTTAGCCAAAGCTCAAATTCACTTAACGACTTAATATCGACAATACCAATAAGGTAATTAACAATGTCGTTTCCAGTAATCAAAACTATCGGGTGTTCATCTTCTAATATTTCCTCGTAAGCTTGTTTTGCAATATATGATGTCGTGAATAATATACCGAATTGTCGATTCTTGATTCTAGAAATAAGTCTAGAGGTCTCTTTGACTCCTACAGAATTGTTTTCAGAATAGCATTTTGCTTCAAGATAGAATTCAACAGTAATTACATTTTCTACTTTATCAAATATCCTATAATGTCCAACACCATCAAATCCGCCGTCCTTATATTTTCTAGTCGGCTCAATGCTAATGATGTTAGGACTCATTGCCTTAGCTACATCAATCGCAAAGCTTTCGAAATCATAGCTACTCAGTCCATTATCATCAACATTATAATACTCTACAAGTTTTCTCAATAGTTGTCTACCTAAGGCAGATTGTGGTAATTGTTGTTCCTTTGTTCTAACTTGCTTCTCAAGTTTGGCTACAAGGGGAGTATATTTGCTTGATTTTATGTATTCAACCCAAGCTAATGGTGCAAATTTACTTTGATAGGGATTACCGTCTTTAATATCGTCAATCCATGCTAAGCAAATATCAGCGTTCTCTTTTCTATTATTTGACCCTTTAGAGGTATCCAAAATCGTAAATAGTGCTTTGTAGTTTTGAAATCTTCCACCTTCGGATCTGTTGGCCCAAATTGCAGTTAACCAATCTGAGTTTTTCTTCCCATTATATCCAGGTACTGCTAATCCTAAAAATTTCACATTTCTACCAGAATTTGGTCCTGGTTTTTCAAAAACAAATATTGGAGGTATTTTACTTCTTGATTCAAGGTTTTCCAAAGAGGCCAACGAAAAAATTCTATTTAATGCTTTATTGCCTCCTAGTTTTGTTTCGTGAAGTCCACTACCTGGTTTTTGATTATCTCCATAATAAGTGTATAATCCTAGCTCCTGATCTAGCTCATCTTTCCAATATATATTTTCACCAGTAGAATATAAGACTATTAGTTTTGGCTCTGCATGCTTCCCTAAAATTCTAAATCCTCCTGCATTTCCAACACTAAACATCTTTGATAATACTTCGGATTTGATATTTTTCTCTAAGGGATTGGCTTCATATACTTTATCAATAACTAAATCAATTTCTCCCCTAGTCTCTCTGTTAAGTTTATGATATATCTTCTGACCATTTTTATTCATCAATTACCTCCTTGATTCACTTCATTTTGTAATTCCCAATCGGAGATTATCTCTTCAATATATTTGTTGTTCAACCAGAAACATTGCTTCGTATATTTAAATTCCCCTGTTTTAATATCTTTTACAGGTAATTCATATGTATCTCTAGAATCTTTCGCCTTAGGTCTAACGTGCCCAACTCTACTTTCTTTAGCTTTCGGAAAATATGTAACTCGTTGATTTCTTGTATTTGTATAATTGTAGATATCACCTTTGATTATACATTCAACTGTTTTGTCCCACACTTTTTTATAATCATAATCTAAGTCTCTAATTGGCATATTCCAAAACATTACCTTATCAAACATGTATCCATTATTACCTTCCTTAAAGATAACAAAAAGCCATTTAGTTGTTTCAAACATTTCTCTTAGTGTGGACGTATCCCAACTCTCTTTTACTAATTCCGTAAATTTGAAGTTAGGAAATGACATATTCTCCTTGATACTTCCATTTTTGTTGATCCTAATTGTCTTCACTTTAATATTAGCTTTGATAAACTCCGAGGAATTAGATATTGTCCCTTCCAATCCTAGTAGTTTAGCCACTAATGATGCATTCCTGCTTTTCGCATTACTATTGATACTAAATTGCTTATATAGTTTTTCAACACTACTTCCTTTATACACTGATAACTTATCGTATATATACTCAGGAAAAGTCTTGTCAGTCAGTATGTTTGCATCACTGATGATTCTTTCCTTAGTTGGGAGCCCTATCACCTTTTCATTAAGTAAGGATGTCATGAACGACCCTTTTAGAGAATATGCTCTAGGTAGTGCGAGTATAGAAGAGAATGGTTGTTGTTTTGCTTTACTGTTTTTACTTCCCTTTCTACATGCCGCTAGATACATCGTGTCTCCTTCTGATATTTCGTGTGCCAATCCCATAACTATTTTATTGTGAATTGTCTCCCAATCCTTTTTAATAATAGTTAAATCGACATCAGAAAACTCAAATAAATACGTGTATTCAATTTTCATATCTTCATAATATGATTCAAAATCGTACAGGTAAAACATCAATAAAATCACAGAATTTTTCATCCAGAAGGAAGAAGTATAAAAAGTATTAAATCCCTCTTTCATATAATTAATCATGTTTAGTACTAATCTTTCTTTAGCAGAGTATGTCATATTCTTGTTGAGTTTAAAAGGAGTTACTTTCAATTCAACACCAGCTTCGACAAAGTCAGGTTCACTTCTGCTATTAACTGAGTAACCAAAAAAACTTTCCTCAACTATTTGACCCAAATTCCCCTTATTTTTTTTATTAGAAAGCCTATTATACAAATCCATTTCGCCAAAAGTCTTTCCTATTGCTCCTTTTGATTTATCAAGAATTTCTTTTTTCGTCCTATACATAATAATACCCTCCCTATTAAATATTGCTTGATCTTTATGACCATATATAATATAATTATAGTATAATATAGTGACTATATCAAAAAGGAAATTCAAGGTGATACTATGAAGAAAACTGTTGTCGAATTGTTTGCTGGTGTTGGAGGGTTTAGAGTAGGACTAAATAATGTGAAATTGTCTGATAAAGGTGAAACCATTGAAGATAAAAACTGGGATTTTGTCTGGTCAAATCAGTGGGAGCCGTCTACTAAATCGCAGCCCGCATTTGAATGTTACCAAACGAGATTTGGACACTCTGATAACCATGTGAATAAAGATATTTCTAAAATAAATAAAAAGGATATTCCTGACCACACACTTTTGGTTGGTGGTTTTCCGTGTCAAGACTACTCTGTAGCGAGAGGGTTGTCAGGAGAAAAAGGAATTCAAGGTAAAAAGGGTGTATTGTGGTGGGAAATTCATAAAATTCTCAAAATCAAAAAGCCTCCTTTTGTAATATTAGAAAACGTAGACAGACTTTTGAAATCACCATCTACTCAAAGAGGAAGAGACTTTGGTATTATGCTGAAAGGTTTTTCTGATTTAGGGTACGGAGTTGAATGGAGAGTTATAAACGCTGCAGAATATGGTTTTGCGCAGAGACGCAGAAGAGTATTTATCTTTGCATTTAGAAAGAGTACTTTGTATTTCAAAAACTTAAAAAACAAATTACTAAGCAACATAATTTATGAGGATGGATTATTTTCCAAATCATTTCAAATAGAAAAAGACTTCATATCAAAACATAAAGACTCAATTGGAGACCTATCTGAGTATGGAGATTTAATTGGGATATCAGATAATTTTAGTACTTTATTCCGTAACTCTGGCGTGATGATAAACAATAATTACCATTCAGTAGAGTCATCTCCTGTTAAGATGAACCCTATTGCTTTGAAAGATATTCTTCAGAATAAGGTATCAGCGAAATACAACATTGATGTTAAGAAAATAGAGAAATTTGATTATTTAAAAGGATCTAAGAAAGTCCCTAGAATAAGACCAAATGGTGAACCATACGTTTATTCTGAAGGTGCCATGTCCTTCCCAGAGAACTTAACCCTTCCGGGGAGAACGATGTTGACAAGCGAGGGAACAACAAATAGATCTACTCATGTCATTAGGAAATCTAGCAAAAGCAAATTAAGGCTTATAACACCTGTCGAAGCTGAGCGATTAAATAGTTTTCCAGACAATTGGACTAATACAGGACTTACTGATAGGCAGAGGTACTTCATGATGGGTAACGCATTAGTTTGTGGTGTAATATCACAACTCGGAAAATGTATTGAAAAAGTGATTGATAATGAAAAAAACGACTAATATTGTCGTTTTTTTTCTCAATACATAACTTCAGAAATAATTTCTCGGATTTTCTCAAACTTTCTAACATCTCTATTACTAATTGGAATAATAGTTATGCCTTTTTCAGTTGCAGCAATTCTCTTCTTCTTGTCTCTTGCGATAGTTTTCTGATCATAACTGTGTTCAGGTCCGCAAACCTCAATAGCAAGTCTTATCCTACTATCTGAGTCAATCAAAACAAAATCAAAAGAAGACATCTTTATGCTTTCAAACAATTCATGTCCAATATGAATCCCTAATGCTTGTTTCATATCAGTTTGTCCATTAATTTTGAGTCCACCATGATAAACTTCAATTATATTTTCTAAAGTATCTAGGAACAATTTTTCTGACGGAGTATAAAGAGACTTATTTGTTGTCGAATTGTACACTTTTCCTAGAACAAAGTCTTTGAAGTCTTTTGATGTATAAGAGTCGGTGTACTCAATTAAATCTATAATATCAGATGCTTCACCGTCATGTAATTTGTATATAGATTCTTTATCTCCTAAGACCATCAGTTGATTTTTAGGTCTTGTTGTTGCAACATTTAGGAGTTCCTTATTATTTTTAATCCAATCGTAGGTACCTTTGTAGGAATCTTTCCCTATCGCTAATGACAGGATGATTAATTCTCTTTCTTGTCCTTGAAACTTATGTACGGTTCCAACACTTATATCTTTTCCAAAATCATTAATTTCACCTAAAATTAGTTTTGCTTGATTCTTAAACGGAGAAATTACCCCAATTGAATTATATTTTGTTTTGTTCAATATACCTTCAATTACTCTAACCTCATTGTACGAGGTGTTCCTTATATCATTATGAAACTCACTCTTGACATCAACAAAAACGCAATCGTCATCACTGACTTCCTGATTGTGAACTTTCAGCATACCATTATAGTATTTTTTATTAGAAAAATCTATTATGCTTTTTTTACATCTATAGTGATGGTCTAGTAGAATTATTTCGTTACCAAAATCAACTTGATTCATCGTATTTAGGACTGATGTTTTCTTATAATTAAATACATCAGGGATATTGTACTCATAAACTAGTTTTTCATTGATGCTATCATTAAGGGTAACAACTGGTAATAATTGACTAGGATCACCTACAAGAACTGCCCTTTTACACTTTGAAAGTGCCACAATTGCGTGTGCATTCTCACATTGGCCTGCTTCATCCATAATCAATAAATCAATAACGGGTACAGTGTCACCAATGGATCTAGTAGAAATAGTAGTTGAGAAAATCACTGGAAACATTTTCATTACATCTTCCAATGGTTGCTTCCTATAATAGTCATAAAATCCTTTTATTTTGTCATCCATATTTGGCAATGAAATGAATGAAGCAATTTCCTTGTTCTTGAGAATTTTTTCACACAGTTCGATTGACATAATCATCAATCCCTTCAACGTTACATTCGGATTAATATCAAGACCTTCCACAACACTTTCTAGTGATCTATTCTTTATCTTGGATAATTGGCGTCTCTGATTTGCCAAGTTCTTTTTGGACTTTTCAATAGTCTTCTTGTATCTGTCGTTATTGCTAGTCATCTTGATAAGTCTCTCATAGTAAGTGATATTATCAGAAAATACTTGTTTCTTAGAGACATCTTCGAGCACTCTTTTTATTGAAGTGAATTTGGAGTATTCCTCTTTAACTTCTTTACTGTACTCTTTTTGTAGTTGCACCAAATCAATTTTACCTCTAATACTGTCATAGTAAAACTTCAAAGTATCCCTTAGATACTTAACCCCTGCTCTTTTATGATCTTCGCTACCTATTCTTAGCATGGGTATTGGAATTCTATAACCATTAAATTTAAGGTCTTGCATTTTTAAGAAGATATTATCTACAGCTTTATTTGTGAAAGATGTAACCAGACAAGATTCGTTATTCAACATACTACTAGCAATCATATTCAGAATTGTAGTAGTCTTTCCAGTCCCAGGAGGACCTTGAATATACGTTATGTCATTATTTATAGCAGAAGTTGTTGCTAGTACCTGCTTATCATTTACTTTATTATCAATAAAATAAACATTCTTGTTGTTATTTATTGCAGGATTATTGTACTTTCCAAAGAACGCTCTTAAAGGTGCACATAGCTCATCTTTCGAATATATTATATCTTTAATTTTTTTATAACTTCCTCTTGGCGATAGATTAATATCTACTTTAAATTGATATAGTACAGGGTTTTCTTCAATCAAGTCTTTTTCTATGTTTTTCTCTATTTCTTCATATAGGACATCATATTTGTCTCTATACTGTTCAGCCTCTTCTATTGGTATTCTTAGTATCCTGGCAACATTTTTAATTGCGTATGTCTCCTCGTCTCTTGTTATTAATAACTGTTTGTTTATTACATCTAAATAGGTAGTGTAATAGACTATAGGAACTACTTCTTTCTGTCTATTAGTTATTGAGAGTTTATTGAAAGCAATTTTGTGTTTCTCTTTTTTTGATTTTGGTGATACATTCAATAATTTTAAAAGATTATTTACCTCACTTTTATGCAAATCGTGCACACCCTCTGATTTTAGTTTCTCCAAAGATGTGGATTTCAAATGATAAGTAGATTGATACTCGAAATCATCGGAGTTCTCAATACACTCAACGTAATAGTCAAGTATATGCCCTTCTTTCAGATTATCGGCAAAATAATTAGATATCTCTGGCACTGTCAATAACTGCTTCAACTTCGTTTCAAAATTATTCTTTGTACCTTCAACACATCTAGCAGATTTAATTCTATCCATTCTTATTTTGATTCTCTTAGTACCATCATATTGATAATTAAAAGCAACTCCTTCTAATACAGACTCATCCTTATTAAATTTAATATAATTGAGACCCAAAAAGTAGAAGGTATTTTTACCCACTTTGTTGTCATAATCAAGATATAGAAGTTCTCCAGTTCTCATAGCACGTTTTATTGCGGACTTTACTTTATAATCTATAGACACAAAATCACCTCGACTAATTATAACAGTAATACTTACTTGCAAAAGTTACATTTTTTTCACTTTTCCTGTAACAGAATCCAAATAAGGACCCTCGCAATCTTCCTTATAGAATTACACTGTTAGAGAACAAGTTAATAAATAAATGATCTTTTTAACAAAAAAAGTTCACAATCGAACCCTCGTTTGATGGTTCTAAGCAATTATATGATTTTTTATTATCCTATAAAATAGTAATTGCACTGAATAGTACATGTCTGACCAAAAAAAATAGAGCCACTCAATGGCTCTACTTTATAATTATTTGGCATAAGAGACAGGAGTTGAACCGCTTAGTCTTTCATTAAGACCGGGAATAAGAGTTCTATGCCATTATTGTACTATTTATTTCGATCTTTTAACTGCTTAATTAGATTAGCACGCTCTTGTTTATAATAAGATAATATTTTTGGAGCTTCTGGTCTATCCATTAACTCAGATAGGTATTGTTGCGAATAAACACTTAGATTTTTATTCACAAAGATAGATGCCTCAATATCGTCTTTAAACGGTAATCTAATGTCTTCTTTATCTGTTCCGACATAAACTTTTCGTTCTAATGCTTTGAAACCAAACTTAACATAGTTCAGTTGATAGTAACCTAGTATTCCGATTTTTACAAAATCTCTATGCCTAAATGATAATTCAGTTTTTAATACAAATTCTGGAACCAGGATTACTGGTTTACCATTAAATACTGGTAAATGAAACTCTTTCTTTTTCCATTTTTCTTCGTCAATGTTCCAATAGTTTATAACATTATCTTCTTTCATTGGAACACTATTTGCAGAACACACTCTCATTGTATAATCTACTAAAACTTCCAAAATAATATTGGTTATCATATCAGATGTAATATCATTGTTTATTCCAAAAATAAACACTGCCATATCTTCTATATCTCCTACAAGCCCAGTACTTATTGCTTTACTTGTAGAGAGAGATTCTTTTAGTTTTTCTGCAAGAGTTTTTCCAAGTCCTCTACCCTTGTTCTTGTCAGAATATCCTAAGTGAGTATAATCGTTCTCACCCATTCCACTCATCTCATCAGTAATATCCTCACCATTCTTTAATTTAGTTAGTAATTTCCTAAAAAAACTGTGGATATACAATCTTGCATTTTCTGCAAACAACGTATCTGTTGTATTAATCACAAATGGGTCAATAAACAGTTTTGTATCCCCAATCATTTGAATGTTGTGATATTCCTCTTGTGGTGCAATTGACGCTTTAAAATGATTGTTAAATGTAGGCATAAGTACCTCCTACTAATTCAGTAATTATATTTCCTATAATATTTTTTGTGCTACAAATATCGACCCTATATGTGTAACATCTCCTATGTATTAGTTTTTTTTCCCGCAATAAGTGTTATAATTCACTTGTCAGAGCTCTTATCGATTGGTAAGGGTCTTTTTTTTACTGCCTCTACTATTAGTATACTATAATTTTTATAAATAGTGCACACAAAAAACATAATATTTAATTATATTCTAATACTTGTGAAATTACAATAGTTTTTTTCAGATTATGGTTATAAAAACATTACTATTCACACTAATGAATGCTGTATAAAAAAAGGGAGTCAAATGGCCCCCATTTCCTATGTACATTTGCTCTCCCATTTTGTACAATTACACTTGCATTAATTAAACTCACTTTACTAGCAAATGCTAAAGACATCACTATTTTGTAGTTTGGATAGTTTTAACTATCTTTCTGTAATATTCTAATTATACTGGGTTTGTTAATTCCACCTATAGTAGATTGAAAAGAGAATCCAAATGGACTCTCTAATGTATAATGAACTTTCAATCTCTTCACATTGATTCTATAATTTTCTTTTTAATTGCCTTGAATTCCTCTTCTGAAATAACACCTTCAGATTTTAGTTTCTCAACTCTAATTAATTCATCATAGTAATCGTTTCCACTATTTTGTGGCTCCTCCTTAGAATTGTCGTGGTTTGAAATTTCATTATCGAACAATTCTAACACTCTTAATATTGCGCTGATAGTTTCTATTTTTTTTGTTTTAAAACTAATAGTAGGGTTACTAAAATCAGTTGTTGATAAAACAAGTGTATAAACTTTCTTCTTGTTTGCTTCCTCTAAACTGGCCAACGAAGCAAGAGCACCTACTGTTCCAAAAAATGCACCTCCTACGATCACTCTAGCAAATCTTGAAACACTTTTACCATTAACAAAAACTTCAGCATTTTCAATCTCGCTAAATTGAAACACATGTGAGTTATCACCTAATTCATCAAAGATTCCTGCCAAACGACCAAGATACCCAAGTTCTGGATCGTAAATAAAGTATACTCTGGAGTTTACAACAGATACTCGTGGAACGATAATTCTTTTATAGTTTCCTTTATGATAATCTCTTCTACTAATCATTGTGTTCTCCTCCTGTAAAATGAGTTCACCTTATTTGTTAAGTCTTACTCTATTATCATTAGCGATATTAGATAAGAATCTGTATAAAGGTAAAATATTTGTTTTTTTTGGAAATTCAATTTTTTTTCTACATTCCTTCATACTGTGTGATTTGTAATATGGAGTACATATATATACAATGTTTATTTCACTATCATCTAATAATGCACCTGCTGACTCAACGCCAATTTCGGTTATAGAATCTAGATAAATGGTCGAGCATCTCATTTTCTTTCCAGTAAGTCCTTGTTTGTCAAAGTCCAATATCCTAAAATTCGTTATAACAATTGCATCTCTAACAAGTTCATATCCAAACTGAATTTCCTCATCCTGAATTAGAAACTCATTGTATTGCTCGCCTGCTGACTCTTTAGTTATTTCAGTAAAATTGCCCAAAATACCTTGAAGTATTCCCATGTAATTATCCTCCTGTTTTAATTAATCTACATGTATTATATCACGCAAAGTAACAATGAAAAGCTTCGATTTTACTACCGTTAAAAAAGAGAGCCATGTTTTGACTCTCTATAGCACAATTGATTTCAATATGCATGTTGTACTATTAATTAACAAGACGGTGTTGGAGTCAGTTAACTACTAAAGAAACAATCAATCTAATTAGTTTGATTGTTTCTTTTAATGGTACGAATGATTACTTTGATATTTGACACTTAAAACAAGTATTACTACTTTAACTTTAATCTATTGAAACCCTCACAGATACCCAGTGCATCATATAAGCAACTGTACTTCCTAAAATTATCATTGCGATAGTAAATGGTAGATAGAAATTTAACTTACCAATTGTAACTGGATCAAACATACTTGCAATAAACCCAAGTGGTGAACCTTGTCCATCATAAATATAGAAGTAGTTAATTGTGTCAAACCCTATAGTGTGAAAGTAAGCATTAGCGAAATATGCAATAACACCTATTACAGCTACTACTTTAACTGCTTTAACAACATCCGCTCTAGTAATCTTTATCTTATTAAACAGGAATGGGTAGATACCTCCCATAACTATAGCTAAATGACCGAATATATACATTAATGCTAAGAAATCAAATACAGAATCGTAATTAGCTAAACTATCTGCGAATATAAATGATATAACACCAGCAGGTACATTTAATAAGAACCCTATAACAAGTGCTGTTTTATTGTTATAAACTAGTGATAAGAATATCATTATATTTCCAAAGTGACATACTTGTAGTGGGATTATCTCTGGAGAGAATCCCTCATTAAATAATATATATGTTTCTGGAAATAATAATAAGCAAACTTACCCATCCTATTATCTTTCCAACATATTGTTGTTTAGATTTATTACCTTTTAGAAAGTACCAAAGTAGTAGACACGTTACTAAGGGTAATAAAAGAAAAAGTAAATGACCAATTGAATACATTTCAAACTTCATAAATTAAATTCCTCCTGAGAATGATTATGCCTATTAGTTAATAGGCACAATATTATGTTTTACATTAAATATATCTTACACATTAAAATAACCCTAATTACTTAACTCTAATTCCTAGTAAGTGACAAAAAGTTTCAGCTTGCCAACTTTCAATGATTAGTCCCTTCAGACTCATATGATCACATTGTATACCAAATACATCTACTTTAGAGAAATCAATATCTTTTAATGGTGTCTTATATATTGTTGCTTCTTGAAGATTAACTTTATCAAATAAAATATTTTTTAGAATAGTATCATACCAATTTGACTCCTTAAAGAAACATTCTTTAAAGACAACGTTTTGTAACTTTGAGTTTGCAAAGTCTATATAGTCTGCTTTGCAATCAACCATTAATACATCTCTTAGTAGGCATTCAACAAAATGTGCGCCAATAAACTTGCAGTTGATGAACTCACATCTAATAAAACTTGTATTAGTAAAAGTGTTGTTAGATAAATCGCATTGGTAGAAAGTACAATCAGAGAACTCTGCTCTTTCAAAAGTATTATTCTCAAAATTAACTTCCTTAAGGTTGCAAGTATCAAATACTACTCTATCTCCCTTAAACCCTTTAACTTCATAATCAGATATAGTTAGAAACTCGTACCACTCATCATTTGGGTTAATTGGACGATTTAGTTGTTCCAACGGTACTCTTTGTATTGGTTTTTTTATTGCTTTCATCTCAATTCCTCCTGGAAGTCCATTTTGAGTATAACATAATGAATGTATCATAAAAATGTGCAATTACACATTTTATTTAGACCTTATAATTTAACAAACCCTCACTAAAACTAATAAAAAGGTCAAGAAGTTTATCTTGACCTACTTCACTTTAATGTACCGCTGGCGTAAGTTATCTTTACTAACTAGTGATAGTTTTCTTTTTGTGCTATTACTTTTTCGATACCATAACTATTCATATCTAATTAGTTATTTCTTTATAATACAATTTATGTGAGCTTTAATCCTCTATCTTTAAACAGTTTTCTATACAAGTACAACGTAGGGACAAAATCGAATCCCATTCCTAATCCAAACATAATTGCTATTCCATTTAATGTTGGAGTAAATACCCCTGTTTTATATAGTATGAATGCTCCGCCATAGAATAGTAAGTTAACTATTAATGATTGCCATAACATATAGTCAGTTCTACCAACTCCGTAAAAAGTAGAGTCCATTATATTGTTATATGCAAAGATTATATAGAACACAAGCTGTATCATAACTAAATCAAAAACTTTGTCATATTCACTAATGTTCATTACATTTGCCAAGAAAGGTTTCCAAATTGGTATAGTCACAATCCAAATCAATACTATTACTGTTGTTACTACAAAATATCCACCAGTCTTTTTGTTTATTTGATCATCACCTTCTGATGTTTCCTTCTTAATCAATTCGCCTAAGGTCAATATAGGAAGTAACATCCAACCCCATATAAACCCGTTTGTTACCCAGAATGTTCCTTGCTCATTTACTACGTTTATCATTTTGATAATCATAAACATGAAGGCAAAGTTTCTTACAAAAGACTCCAAGCCACTAAATCCACCAACTTTGAACCATTCTTTTGTCCATTTATAATCTAAGTCAGAAAAATACCCGATAAATTTTATACCATATATACTGAACACTCTATAAATCATATAACTGAACATAATTATGTTGACGATTGCATTTGTAAACGCGATTCCATTAACACCTAAGTTAAGACTAAATCCAAATTCACTTATAAACAATGAATCAAAGAAAATAGTAAGTACCATTTGTATTAACAGTACTATGTATATATCCTTCTTAAACTCTTTAAGAATTAGGATAACTAACAAGAACTTAGTTAGATTACTAAATAACACTCCAAACAGTTCATATCTTATATAGGTAACAGTTTCTGCTATTAGACTAGTGTCTTGAGCCATCTCTGTTACAATACCGTTTGCAAATATAAAGAGTAGTCCTCCGAATACTAATATTATTCCACTTAGAGTTAATAACCCTGTTTTAATTTTATTTCGAGTTATCTTGTTGTCTAAGATTGTTTTTCCAATTAGGAAAAATAACGGTAAAATCAACATTTCCTGAATTACTTCAAATATCAAATTTACATACTGAAGTTGAGACGCAATATTATAGCCCCAATCCCCAGGCAAATTCCCTAGAAAGTTAAACCTTACTGTTGTATATATTGTTGGTAGTAACCCTGTAACAAATATAGCTATGAATAATTTATAATCAAACCTCTTTAATCCTTTTACAATCATATATTTTCTCCTTTAAGTATAGTTACCTACCTGGTGGTAAGGAAAAACAATATGGGCACAAATCCAGTGTTTCGAAAAAGTGCTTTCCACATTCATCACACCTTATAGCTGTCTTCCTCTTAGTGTTCTGACGATGTTCAGAGGGTAATGATTTAAAGAAATCAATGATTTTCTCCCCAAATCTTTCTAGTCTGAAATCTCCAATTCCATCAACTTTAGATAAGTTTACTAATGATAGAGGTTTTTCTCTTACTAGATTCTCAATATCTATGTTCGACAAGACATGATATGGTAATACGCTTTCCATCTTAGCCCACTTATTTCGTAGTTTTCTCAAATCCTCGTATATCAAATCGTCAATTTTTTTTGAATACATTATCTAATCTCCTCAAGTCCTACAATATAATTTAGTTTACCACAGTAAAAGCGCTTGAAAAGTTACAGTATTTTCACTATCGTCCATAAAAAGAAAACTATTGATCTTTGATTTAGATTCTGCATCCAATTGATAACAGAAGCCCCAGGTGTTATAATCATATCTATGAGTTATAGTAAATTAAATCCAATAATTAAAAAATTTATATTAGTCGTATTCCTATACGGACTTACATCCGCTTCTTTTAACGGGTTTTTTGGTATTTATATCATAGAACTTAGATTTAACGAGAGTGTTGTAGGAGAAATCTTATCAATAAGAAGATTCTCTGTTGGAATACTGGCCTTTTTAATTGTGATTATTTCAAACAAGATTGGTCACAAAAAATCACTATTAATCGGACTTGTAACAGTTGGAGTTAGTAGTATATTAATTGTTATGACTGAAGAACTATATGTAATGAGAATTCTAGCAGTAGTATTTGGGTTTGGACAAGCTGCGATGATGACCGTAGAGTCGCCATTCATTTATGACCAAACAGATAGTGAAGAAAGAGTACATGCATTCAGTTTAGCGTTCGCAGTCAGAAATGCTGCATTTATGGTTGGGTCGTTATTAACAGGACTCCTTGCAGATTACTTCAGCGTTCATATTACATCAAATGTAGAATCTATTAGATACGCTTTAATTATCACAAGTGCAATAAGTTTACTAGCAGTAATACCATTGCTAAGACTAAGACCTAAAGATACAGCCCCTGTTAAGAATCTCAGCTTATCGGAGTTCAAAGGTTTCTTTACAAGACTAAATGTTATGTTCTTAGTCTATACAAGCTTTATTGGTCTTGGGGCAGGACTAGTAGTTCCTTTCTTCGGTATATACTTAAAATACATGTTAGAGACAAGTGAGAGTATTGTTGGACTAATCTTAAGCTTCGCTCAGTTAGGTACTGTAATAGGAGGATTAAGTGTTCCATTCTTAAGTAAAAGAATTGGAAATCATAAAACTATAATTGCTACACAGATCTTAAGTATCCCATTATTAATTATGATCGGATTACCACAAGGCTTAATAATTGTAGCTATAGCATTCTTCCTAAGAAGTTCACTTATGAATATGAGTCAACCTTTAATAAGAAACATATCGATGCATATCGTATCCAATCATCAAAGATCCCTTATGAGTGCCATGAGAGCAATGGTTAATAACATAGCAAGAGCAGTTGGTATATTAATCGGGGGATTCTTAATGAGTCAGTACTCTTATAACACTCCTTATATATTTACTATAATATTCTATATAATTGGTACTATCATCTTCTATTTAATATTCAAAGGTGATGCAAAGAAAGAATTAAAGTAGCTAGTCAAAGACTAACTGCTCTTTTTATAAGCAAAATCTATTTCATGGAAGAACTATTATGCAATTGATTGTAGATAAACTTTCAGTTTGTGCGCAAAGCATATCTGTTGAAATTGACTGACTGAATTGTGATAATCTTATATAGATGAACAGAATGAAGTTCGATAATGAATAAATTGTAGAAGGAGTTAGTTTATGAAGATAATTGCAGTAGCATTATTAATAGTATTAACACTAATCAATGTAGGGTGTTCTAATAAAACTTCCGTGGTTGAAGATATAACAGTAACCGACCTAAGACTGATGCTTAATGAAGACTACCAGTTTTTAGATGTCAGAACAGCTGAGGAATATAATGAATATCACATTCCTGAATTCAGTAATATTGATTATTATCAATTTTCTCTTGATGAATCTATGTTAGAGAATCTAGATAAAGAACAACCAATTGTTCTTATTTGTCGTTCCGGAAATAGAAGCGCAAAAGCTGCTGAGTTACTGGAAGGATTAGGATTTACAAAAGTTTACAATGTTACAGGTGGAATGAATACTTGGTAATAACATAATAGATTGTATCTTTTTAAAAAATCTATAAAAATAGATACTCCACTAAAGAGAGTATCTTTTTATTTGCTTTGTAACTTGGATTAAAACCTAAATATCTAATATGATAAGATTATGTGAGGTGACAATATGGAATTTAAAGACTTTAATATACTAGAACTACAAAAACTAAGAGAAGCTAATGAATTAACTTACCACGAGTTAACGAAATACTACATTAATAGAATTGAGTCTTTTGGAGACTTAACTAATTCTATCTCGTGTATTAACCCCAATGCATTATCGGAAGCTGCTAAACTAGATGATGAATTTCATAATAAGGGATTAAGAAGCCTAATGCATGGAATCCCTGTATTAATAAAAGATAACATCAATACTTTGGGTATGAAAACCACTGCTGGTGCAGTAGCATTTAAAGACTTCTACTCAAAGGACGATGCATTCATCGTAAAGAAACTAAAAGAAGCTGGAGCAGTTATTTTAGGTAAAACTAATTTAAGTGAACTAGCAAACTTCATTTCGACAGAATCGAAGAATGGATTTAGTGCTCTTAAAGGGCAAGTAATAAACCCATACGGGAAAGACTTAGATGTTGGTGGATCAAGTTCGGGGTCAGGTGCTGCGGTAGCTACTGGTTTATCTCAAGTAGCAATAGGTACTGAGACTTCAGGTTCTATTCTAAGCCCTGCACAACAAAACTCAGTTATTGGTCTAAAACCATCTGTAGGATATGTATCAAGACAAGGAATCATCCCTATAAGTCCATCACAGGACGTACCTGGTCCTATGAGTAGGAATGTCATAGATGCTGCTATTCTATTTAATACAATGATAGGGATTGATCCTAAAGATAATTCTACTAAAGAGGATACTCCTATTCAGATAGAAAAAATAATGGATTTTTCTCTAAAAGGGATAAGGCTAGGCTATATAAAGTCATCACTAATAAAGGACGCTTCTAAAGAAGAGATTAAGCTTATTGATGAACAAGTTGAATTGTTTAGAGAACTTGATGCAATAGTGCTTGAAGTAGAACTGGAGAAAACATCAAAGGAAGCAAGTTTTGATATCTTGTTTCATGAATTTCCACCTGTATTTGAGGAATACCTTAAACAAGAACCTAATGCACCTGTTAAAAGTATGAATCATCTAATAGAGTTCAACAATCAAGATCCATCTAACAGAGTCCCATTTGGGCAAGGTATGTTAGATATATGTAAGAATCTCAAACTGACAAGTCTTGAGTATGAGGAACTTAAGAAATTTGATTTAGACTATGCTTCGAAACTAGATAAATTAATGAATGAGAATAATTTGGATGCTTTGATATTTACAGGCTATCACGGAACATGGTTACCAGCAAAAGGTGGCTATCCATCAGTTATAGTGCCTGCAGGGTATATTAACGGTAGACCCTTCTCAATTACTTTTACATCTACTAAGTTTACAGAGGAGACTCTTCTATCAATTGCCTATCAATATGAACAACACAGCTTAGCTAGAAAAGATCCGTCTATAGTTAAATAATGACACCTCTAATGAGGTGTTTTTCGTTGTTCCACATATAAAAAGTGCCCAGCATCTTTTACTTATAAAAGGATAAATTTTAGTAGGTATCACCTAATAGGCTAATTGATGTGTCTGTTTATGATATTGAGATGATACAATATATTTAATATGCTAAGTGTAGGAGGTGTTTTATGAATAACACAAATATAGGTAACAAAATAAAACAATTAAGAAAAGAAAAAGGTTATACACAAGAGAATCTAGGTGAGATACTAAACGTCTCAACACAATCAGTTAGTAAGTGGGAACGTAAGTCTACTTATCCTGATATATCTCTTCTTCCTAGAATTGCTAATATCTTCGGAATAACAATAGATGAGCTATTTAGCCAAACTGTTGAGGATGACTTAACAAAGATTGAAAACATGTTAAATGCAAAGCATGATTTATCTTTGATTGAAGAAGGTTACATACTGCAAAAACTAGAACTAGGTAAGGAAACAGGAAAAACAAAGAGACTCAAAGCTAAACTATACTTAAACCGTGGAAAATCTTATCTAAAACAGGCTCAAAGCATTATAAAGGATTCCATTATGTTAGAGCCGATTAATAAAGAAAGTCATTATATCTACTTATCTACAACTAACGGAGTAGAGACTGATTGGAACTTCTTTAACAAACATGACATTATCGAGTTTTATAAAAAGTTTGTTGCGACAAATCCGAATGACAAAAGAGGATACATTCATCTACTTGATCACTTAATACACGATGGTAGAATTGATGAAGCAATTAATGTCTTGGATCAATATAGAAGACTTGACGACAGTTTTAGAATTGACTGGTATCAAGCAAGAATTAACCAGACTCACCAACAGATAGATCCATTAATAGAAGCATTTACAGGTAACTGGTTAGAACACTCTATTAAAGCTGATGAATATTCTAAAGTAGGGGACTTCGAAAAAGCAATCAAGGAGTATAAGGTAGCATACGAATTGCAACCATCTCCAAAGTATCTGGATTCACTAGAGTGTATTGCCCACATATACGAAATCCAAGGAGAAACAGAATTATCCAAAGAGTACTACAAAAAAATAGTAAAAAATCTTGAACAGGAATGGAATATTACTTTTGGAAGTCAGTTCTCAAAATACCAAAGTAAAAGTCTGTAATTTACAGACTTTTTTATTATGTTGATACCAAAGTCCAATAAAGACGACTCACTCCAACAACATATTATAGTAGTCACAATCCTGAAACTGTCAGTTACCCTTCTTTTAGAATCACTTCAATATCTGAGTAGTCATAATCGAAGTTTCCTTTTTCTGTAATAACAGTAAATATATACGGGTTATCGAAGGAGTTAGTTCCTGTAGATAATCCAGTATAAAGACTACCATATCCCAATTTAGTTGCATGATCAATATAGCTTGAATAGTCACGATCTGTCCCCTCAAAACTTATGGTCCAAATAGAGAAACTATTCATTGGATCCTGAATTCTCAAGGATATTGTAACTTGATTTTGTTCGATTCTCAAATAATCAAAGAGAAACAGCCCATCTTCACTCACTATAGTTGACGGGAAAATTTCAGTGTCTGGATACATATCCTCAAAAAGTATGTTACCTTGATTATCTATAACGCTAGTTACTCTAACTTCATTATCTATGTCTAGTTGGTATTTACCATCAATTACATATACTAATTCAGTGCTTTTGTTGTAATGTGAGTCACTGTAACTTATCTCAACAGAATCAGATTCACTTCCACTGAAAACATAAGTATGATTCTTTCTTTGAGTTATCTGAATTTCATTTCTGGAAGAAATCTCCCTAAGTGAACTTGGAGTGTACATAACTTTACCTTTTACATCTATACGGTACACCCATTCCTTATAATTAAGTACATATACTGTATAAGAACCAAAATCATATTCATCAATGACTTCACCAGGACCGATAAACTCAGTAGCCTCTGAACTTTTATATGCAGTTGCTTTTGAAAGATAAAATCTCTTTTGAAAAACCACTAATAAAATAATTATAACTAAGATACCTAATAATTTGATAACTAATTTTCTATTGTCCAACTCAAAGGCACCTCCAAGTTTCTGTCATATTCATTAAAGTATATCGTTACTTCCTCAAGTACGTCTGTTATTTTGATATAGTATTGAGAGTAAAACAAATTTGCATCATCAAGTCTAGCCCCGAATCCTTCTTCACCAAAATACCCATTGTTTTGTCCATAGAAAACACCATTCGATTCAACGTCAACTACATCTAGAAACGAATAAACCATGACATCAAAAATTGAGTACTGACTTACATTAACCAGTCTGTCATCATCAATTTTGTAGTAGATAAAGGTATCATCCTCTGTAAGTACTACATAAGTAAATCTTATTCTACTATCATCTACATAATACGTCTCATTCAGAGGAATTACTTCTACTGCATTATAAGTTCTTGGTTCAACTGGTATTGCCTTCAACCCTTGATTTCCAACATAACCAATAACATATGTTACCATCACAATTAGAACCAATGTTAAGAGTAAAGACAAATAATGCTTGAATGGAGAATATAATCTATTAAAGGACTTTGATAGCTCCTTTACATCACCCATCTCAGTTATAACAATTTCAGTTGCTTCAGACCATGAGTAGATTTCATTTAAATCTTTTCTTTTATCTATCATATGATCTAGTAATTCTTTCTTTATTTTAATTCTTACAGGATTGTAATAAATTCTTTTTATTACTTCTTCTACATATGAATGCAATGTATTAACCATACTCTATAATGCCATTTACAAAGTTAGTGTAAGTTTTCCATTCTTCCTTACTTGTTTCAAGTTCCTTCATCCCTGTACGAGTTATTTTGTAGTATTTTCTTTGTCTTCCGCTTTTCGTTTCAAGGTAAGACTTAATATATTTACTTGATTCCATTTTATGAAGTAAAGGATAAAGAGTCCCCTCTTTTAACTTAAAATGATTCTCCGCTCTTAACTCTAATGTCTGTACAATCTCATACCCATACATGTCCTTGTTCTTAATAACACTTAATATAAGCATTGAAATACTTCCGTACAATAGTTTTTGATTCATACTAACACCCCTTACATAGAATATCTATGTATAGAGTAACATAGATATTCTATGTATACAAACTCTTATATATTTCGTCTGTATTAACCGTTGTAGAAGCAAAATAAAAAAAAACGAAAGAACTTAATCTTCCGCCTATAAATCCATTCACAGTTAATTAGGTATCAAGTATTGATTCAACCCATTCTATTAATTCTTCAATATCTAGTTCCGGAATCTTAGTCTTAATGTCTGGAATTACTCCATCCTCAAAAGTAATACCATTGCTGGAGTATTTGACAACTCCAGAGTCATAAACAATAGCATCTCCATTAGACAAATTGATAATAGATTGGAGTCCAAAAGTCCCTTTGGTTCGTGACCCAATAATAGTTGCGCCATATTGTTGTGCAAATCCAGCAAATACTGTCGCTCCTGCAGATGTAGTTTCATCTACAATAACGTAATACTCATTAAGGTTTGATCCATCAAAGATTACTGAGTATTGAGTTCGCTTAAAACTATCTTCAATTTTTACTTCCTCATTAAATATGGTCAAGACATATAGGGCGTTTAATCCTGTTCCAAAGATGTTTCCCCTCAAATCAATGATAGAGGGTAATGCGTAACTTATCTTGTCTTTAATCATTTGTGAATTTAGATCAATAAAATTATCTATCTTCACATAATTATAATTCCCATTATTTGTTATAACCAAATCCTCGTCTGGGAACCTAAATAAATGTGATACCCTAGACGGATCAACTATTGGCAACTCACTTTCTTTTATATAGGTACCACCAACAACCTTCTCCATTAGTTCTTCTACTAATTTATAGTAACCTTTCTCCGTCATAAATGTAGTAACAACTATATCATCTAGATAAACTGGAGTGTTATTAACTTCTACAAATAGAAATTTAATAAAATTTATGTTATATATCATTTCAAGCTTTGACATTTTCTTAGCTCTAGTTGGTAGATCGGGAATAATCTCATAGTCCGCACCAAATCTTGCTGTGTCAACACTGTTCATAAATAAAATATTATCGTCAATTTCTAATTGAATGTATCTTGGTCCAAATAACAAGAAACTCATTAAGTGCAAAGGTAGATATCCTTCCAACCCGGTCTCATATTCAATACCAAAGTCTTTTAACTCAAGCGTAACTTCTCCTTGCAACATCTCTGCTGAATCTTCAAGAAAACTTGATTCATAGAACACAGGCGTGCTATGAAGAGAAATTTTAAGTCGATCTTCTATTCCAAAGTCAGTACGATTATATATCAATGACTGATAGTACTTTGCATAAGAAATGTACTTATAGTTAATGATTCCTGAATCAGAGATATTCATTTCTAAAGGGGAACCATAAAAATCGTTATCACCGATCGTTATTCTGTCATCAACTCTATTATAGTAAACTTTTCTAATGGTATTTTCGTAATTAAGATAATCTTCAACATGAATGAACTCTAGCCCTTCATATTCAAAATACTTTAGTATGATGTCTAAATCCCGAGTTTCAGATCCTCCATAATAATGCTTTTCAATGTGTTTAATTTCCACAGTACTAGGGATTTTTATAACCTCAATACTCTTCTCGCATCCAAAAAGGATAATTGTTAGTACTAAAATCAGTATAAAATTCTTAAGCATAATACCCTCCTTTTTTCTCTTCTCTGATTCTATATCGAAAAATGATTGTAAATAGTTTATACCATTCCATAGTAATTCTTATTTATTACGGTCTGCATAAACTTGAGTTCAATCAGATCAAATTCATTCAACTATTTCGGTAACACTAAATGTATCACGGTAAAATGTACACGATTAGATATCTCTAATCAATAATTCTCATTAAACCACTTAAGAATACTTTCTTCATCGCTAGGTAATGATATAAGCAAATCTGGTAAAACACCGTTCTCAAATGTAACATCCATGCTACTGAATTTAATTACACCATTATCATAGAATATAGCATCACCATTAGAAAGGTTTATTATTGATTGCACCCCAGATGCCCCTCTGGTTTGACTTCCAATAATAGTTGCACCATTCTGTTGTGCAAATCCTGCAAAAATTGTTGCTCCCCCAGCTGTTTCCTCATCAACAAGTACATAGTAATCATTTAGATTTTTATTATCATAATATATGTCATACTTGCTACCATAAAAATCCTCTGACACACTTAACTTTTCATTAAATAATGCTAGAACATATAATGCATTATAGCCGTTACCTATATTGTTTCCTCTTAAATCTATAATTGATGGCAACGTAAAGTCCATTTGATCATTAAGTATATACACATGTGGTTCATAAAAGTTATCTATTCTTAGGTAATTAAAATGACCATTATTGGAAATCACAAGATCATTTTTAGGGAATTTAAATATTCTACGTAATGTATTTGGGTCAATAATCGGCAACTCCGCTTCTTTTAAAATATAACCTTGCGAGAAATCATATATCAATTCCTCGAGTTTATAATAATAATCAACTTCTGACTCAACTTCCGAAATCTTCAATTTAGCAACCTTGTTCACATTGACTGAGTCATGGATCAGAAAATTGACAAAATGTAGATTATACAACATTTCAAGGTTTGAAAGTTTATCTGGTCTATTAGGTGTTTCAGGAGTAATCTCACTATCAACTCCAAATCTAGTAGTTTGAACTCTATTCATATATAGAATATCCTCATCAATTTCAAGTTGTAAGTACTGATCTCCAAAAATTAAGTAACTAATTAGGTGTAATGGGTAGTACTCACTGTAACTCTCATCTATTTTATAACCAAAATGAAAATTGGATATTGATACAATTCCTGACTCTCTAATATAAGTATGGTCAAAAAAATATGGTTTTTGTATAAGATCTAATCTGCATCCATTTGCATAACGCATCGATACATCTTTTCCAAAATAAAGTGTCTTATCATAGATACCTCCATACGTTCTACTGTCAGTATTGTATGTATAAGACATATCCCCACCATATTCTATAGATAATATTAATGGTGATCCTAGTTTTGAGGTCCATACTCCATTTACTGTTGTGGATGACATTGATACATTAGGAGAAATTTCTATGCCATTATCAACCTCATTAATTCGTAGTTCTCTTAAGTCTTTTACATAATCAACAAAGTCAAAGATATGAACGAACTCTAGCCCTTCGTACTCGAAATATCTTAGCCTCCCGTCAAAAGGAAAACTTCCATTGCTTGATATTGTATATTCTTTTATCAATCTTATTTCAACATCATCTGGAATCAATACAGTATGAATCTTGTTATCACATCCAGATAGAATAATTACCAATATAAGTATTGCGATATTTAGTGTTTTTTTCATGTTCTCCTCCACGTCTATCTAATTATACATCAAATGGCTACACAGGATAGTTACAGTTTGGTCACTTTTGAAGTAAAGAAAGACTAACTTTTGAGTTAGTCTTAAGTGTTATCGTTCTTTTCTATTAAAAATTCCCAGCGATTCATTTTCTCTTCTAATGATGCTTCTAATTCATCTTTTTCTTTAATGAACGGTTTAGACTTAATATAGTCAGTATATAAATCAACTAGTTTTGCATCAACCTCTTCTATTTGAAGTTCAATCTCAAAAATTACACTTTCTATTGTTTCGAATTCTTTTCGCTCTTTGAAAGTTAATCCAGTCTTTGATTTAGGTTTAACTACTTTTTTCTCTTTTGCTGCTTTGTTTGTTTTTTCATCTTTTTTATATTTAAGGTAGCTATCATAGTCACCAGTAATTACCTTGATACTACCTTCTTTATCAAATGAAAATATCTTATTACATACTCTATTTAAGAAATACCTGTCATGGCTTACAGTCATTACTACACCATTATAGTTATCAATAAAATCTTCAAGCACTGTTAGTGTCATTGTATCAAAGTCATTTGTTGGTTCATCCAACAAGATGACGTTAGGTGACTGCATTAATATCCTAAGAAGTAATAGTCTCCTTCTCTCACCACCTGATAACTTAGCAATAGGTGTATAGTGACTTGATCTATCAAACAAAAAGTTCTCAAGCAACTTACCTGCTGTTAAAGTTTCACCATTACTTAATATAACAACTTCAGCCTCTTCTTTTAAATAATCAATCATTCTCATGTCTGGATCCATATGATCTGTATCTTGTGTAAAGTATCCAATTTGGACTGTTGTCCCTTTTACCACTTCACCAGAGTCTGGTACTACAGTATCATTAATCATTTTAAGTAAGGTAGTTTTACCTGCACCATTAGGACCAACGATTCCAATACAATCACTCTTAATAACAGTATAAGAGAAATCTTTAATTAAAATTTTATCATCATACTGTTTGCTAACATTATTGAATTCAATAATGCTCTTACCTAAACGTTTACCAATCATTGAAAAGTCTATTTGCTCTTTGCTTAAGTTCTTTATACTTCCCTTAAGATCATCAAAGCGCTGTATTCTTGCTTTTTGTTTTGTGCTTCTAGCTTTCGGACTTCTTCTAATCCACTCTAATTCAGTTTTATATATATTTTTAATTTTCTTTTGCTTATTTATATTGTCTTCTTCTCTTGTTGCTTTTTTTTCAATATAATAGCTATAGTTTCCTTCATACTTATAAACTTGGCCATCATCAATTTCTAATATTTTATTAGTTACTTTATCTAAAAAGTATCTGTCATGTGTAACCATTAATAAAGCTTGTTTAGTATTTTTAAGGTACGTTTCTAACCAGGAAATCGTTTCACCATCAAGGTGGTTTGTTGGTTCATCAAGAATCAACAAATCACATGGTGTTAATAAAGCTTGTGCCAAGAAGACACGCTTTCTTTCACCACCTGATAGATGATTTACTTTTTCATGATAATTCTTAACACCTAATTTAGAAAGTATTATCTTAACCTTATGTTCCAGGTCCCATAAATTACCTTGTTCAATTTGGTCTTGTAGTCTTAATAGTCTGTCTGTTAAGTCTTGCCCTTGTTCAATTAACTCTAGAGTATCCTCATACTCCTTAATAATAGGAATACCATAATCATTAGATGAAAACACTTGTTCAAGTATTGTTAAGTCAGATTCTATTTCATAAGTTTGAGATAGGTATCTGATTGAATAATTACCGTATCTTTGCAGACTACCTTCTTCGAAGGATTCAATACCAGCAATTATTTTAAGAAGCGTTGATTTTCCAGTTCCGTTAACACCAACAACCCCTACTTTTTCATTCTCTGAAATAGTTAGATCAATATGATCTAATACATTTCTTCCAGTATAGTTCTTTACAATTCCTTCTAAGCTACAAATAGTCATCCAATCACTTCTTCCTTTTATACCTTGATATTTTAGCATAATTTACCATAAATAAGAATTCATACCACAAACATATTTAAAAGTCCTACTAAACAAAAAAAGGAAGACTAATCTTCCTTTATAGTTATTTCAGTTCGTCTAACAAATTGTACTTTGTTCTGCTAAATAACTCATCAAAGCATTTTCAAACAATACTTCTCTGCTTAATGGAATCTTAGAATAAGAATCCCTACCATGATGAGACAGAAAATTAATTGACTCCATATTGGTGATTTTAACCCTATAATCATTTTTACATTTAAAGTCGTCCTCATATGAAATTGTAACTACTACTTCAGTATCATTATCGTACTGAAAATCCATTATTTTTAATGACCCCTTTAAAAACTCAGTAGTTATTTTTGATACCTCGCTATATTTTTTCATAAAATACTCCCTAATAAACAACTGACATCATTGTTTTTATTTAAGTCCCTTACAATTAGCATATTAACATATCAATCGATAAAGTTAAAGTTTTTGTTATTTACTGAGTACTGACTCGTCTCTTACTTGGAAGAATACCTTGTTTCCCTCCAGTTACTCCATGTTTTACTAAGCGTTTCATGATGTATTTTTGTTACATCAAACGCGAATAACTTAAATATGAACTGAACGATAGGACCAATTGCTAATGCAGCTAAAATCGTACCGAATCCAACTTGTCCACCAAGTTGCCAACCAATTAGAACAGCTAGTAATTCTATTACTCCTCTACATAATCCAATCGGTAATTTTGTTTTTCTATTTAAACCAACCATCAAACTATCCCTTGGACCAGCACCAAACCCTGCTCCAATATAATAATATGAACCAACCGCAATTATAGTTAATCCTATTAGTAACATCATTATACTTATAATGTAATTACTTCCTGTCTGAATAAAATTCAAGTACATTATAAGGTCTATGAACAAACCAATAACAACCATATTTATAATCGTACCTAAGCCTAACTTTTCTCGCATCAATAGAGTGATTATTACAACTCCAATTGACACCCATATTGAAGCTATGCCAATAGTAATATTAACTGTTTCTGATAAACCTACATGCAACACATCCCAAGGAGCGTATCCAATACTGGCTTTAATTGTAAAAGTAATACCTACCGCATACAAAAATAACCCTAACATTAATCTGAGTAATCTTTTAGCCATATTTCCTCCTTAAAGACACGTACTTAATTCTGGTAGCACAATGCTATGATATATTATATACGTTTTCTACAACAAAGTAATCTTATCGATATATGAATAAGAGCTCCCTTTTACGTTAACTTAATAAAATGCTTAATTCTAAGGTAAACTGTATATATAAATTTAAAGTAATCAATATAATATCTGGAGGGTGTAATGGAAATATTTAAGAATCCAAATTGTAAAAAAATAAGAGGTAGTCACTTGTTAAATATATATTGCGCTTATTGTAAGCAGTTAATTGCTAAATATCAAAAAGTAGGTGAAAGTAATTTTGTTAAGATGTATAACGACAGGATTATTGAAGGAACAATTGATTTTTCAGAATACCATGGTGCCATAAACTGTCCTAGTTGTGGTGAGCGAATTGCGACAAGATACATGACAAAAATGGATAAAAAAGAAGCTTATAGATTTGTCCCATCAGCATTCAATAAAAAGAAATGTAAAAACTAAACTCACTCTACTTTTGTAGGGTGAGTTTATTACATTCTCAAGATAATGGTCTTAATGATTGAAGTATTTTTATAAAATAGACCGTGTTTACTCTTTGATAAAGCCAATACTAATATTATACTGATTCATTTGAAAATGGAACGGTATCGTACTAACATAAATGTGTTAGATATGAAAGAGGCGATAAAATGAGTATAAGAGTACAGAATGCTAAAGGCCTTTATCTAAAAGGCATTAAAGATGGTAACTACAAGGAAGCTATGCATGAATACACAGGCGATAAATATATACAACATAGTACCGGCGTCAAAGATGGACATGAAGGATTTATTGAGTTCTTTGAAGAATTTGTACAAAGAAACCCTATTAGAGATATTGAAATTGTAAGAAGTTTTGAAGATGGCAAGTTCGTTTTCTTGCAAGTTTTCCAGTCGTTAAATAATGGGGAAACTAAGTGGGTTACAACTGATTTTTTCGATACTGATGACAATGAAAAAATTATTGAACATTGGGATGTTATTACAGAATACTACACCCCAAATGTATCAGGAACTGACTCAATAAATGGTGCTACTGAAATTCTAGATCTTGATAAAACTGACTCAAATAAAATAATTGTTAGAAACCTAATTGAAAAAGTACTAAAACCCTTGAAATACGAAGGATTGGAGAAATACATATCTGTCGATTTAGTGGAGCACCACTTAAATGCAAAAAATTCCTTATTTGAATTTAGAAAATATCTATCCAATGGGGATTCGCCTATAAAATATGACGAGTTAGTATTGCTAGTTGGAAAAGGTAATTTTGTATCAACATTAAGTAGAGTATATTATGGTTCCGTAGAAATGTGCCAGACAGATATTTTTAGAATAAGTGACGACAAAGTTGTAGAGCATTGGATTAACGCTGAAGTAGTTTCTCAAAATGTACTCGACTACAATTTAGGTAAATTTTAAGTAAATGGATGAATGAAGTAGATTTATCCAATCTATCATGCAATAAAAGTGGAGAATCCATGATAAGTTATCAACTATCTACATCAAAAATATGTATGAAACACATGATTTATAAGAATTTACAATATGATAATGTAATTTACAATACTTATTAAATAATGGAGCTTTAATCTTATTTGGATTAAAGTTCTTCTTTAATAATTTAACATAACACTACATAGACCTAGTTCTTTGCATCAGTTCCGAAAAAAAACAAGCCTATAGATTTGTACCTTCGGCATTCAATAAAAAGAAACGCAAAAAATAATTGGCGAGTGAAACAAAAATATGACCAAGCTTATTAGCTTGGTCTTTTTCATATATCTACATCTGTTCTTAGATGTTATTTAATCTTTATTACTTCGTCCCATACTTCTTCCATCCCATTTACACTCGAAGTGTTATCACCCTTCAAGAACTCATCAAAGAAGTTTGTAATCATATCTTCTAAGATTAATAGTAAATAATCTCCATCAAGTTCTCCTGTAATATTTAAATACTTCGTTAATGGACTATACATATAAACCATAGAGAAATCATAATGTGTTGTTCCGTCTATCTGGTAAAGCCAAGACGAACCATCACTGTTATCAATAAGACTAAGTAAATTAGCATTGTTTAACCCTGTTTCCCACCAACCACTTCTAAGGAATAAAGCAGGTATATCTAATCCTTTTTCAATCTCTGATGAATGTACCGGTTCTACCCAGGCATCCATTCCAATGAGAGCTTTTATTCGGTTATCATTAATAGCTACAGCAACATCTGCTCCTGCACCTGTTGAATGTCCCATTAATCCTATATTAGTTAAATCTAATTTTCCTTTAAATCTAGATAAAACATCTCCTGTATTAATCTTTTCTAATTCATTCAGTGTTAAGGTAATATCTTTTGAGTAAGTATCTACCAACTTATTGGCATACTCCAAAAAGTCTGGAGTTGATTCTCTACTAGGTAGAGCATCAAGATTCAGATACGCTATATCACTATCACTAAAGACTGTAGCCACAGAACCATTAGTATGATCAATCCCTACAACAATGTATCCTTTACTCGCTAATTCTTCAGCAAGATCTGTGTGCAGGTTTCTGAAGCCTCTCCAGCCATGTGAGATAACTACAACTGGATAATTTTCCAAAGCCTCACTTATTGGTGCTCCTTGATAGGAATTAGATAAAGTAATCTCCGTATGATTAAGTACAAACGAAGGTAGGTTCATATCTTTAGCAAGTTCCTGAGCTACAACTATTCCGTCTTCTAACCATGGGGCTTGTTCATAACCTTTAATAGTTTCCGCTGGATACCAAACTTGAATCTTAATTCTTCTAAATCCGACTTCTCCGTAAACATCAGTTCTTTCATTATCCGTTAAGACAAATGACTCAGTTCCGATTAAAAACTCACCACTTGGTAGAGGAAGATCATACTGAGGAAAAGAAAAGTTAGCAATTCCTGATAATGTAACTAACACAAATGAGAGAGTTAACAGAACTCTTCTTGTGATTCGCATTTTATTAAACTCAACTATTCTTAAAATCAAAAAACCAGCCATGACAATACTAATGACCATAGCTACATACAATGGGTAGAATTGCCATCTAGTACTTTCCAAAATAAGATGTAGTACTAATGACAACATAGTTATCCCTAACAATAGACTAACGTATTGTTTTTTTATTGATTTGTATTTTATTAAAAATCCTAAAAGAGCGATAGTAACCAGAAAAATGATACTTTCCATAATTTGCATTTTCATTACTCCCTTTAATTTGAATTAAGTATTAACTACTAAAATAATAGCACAATTATTTGAGCCGCTTACAAGATGAGATAAGATAGTTATAATATAGACAAATCAAAAACGGCTATTACCTATTAGGTACTAGCCGTTTATATTTTATAGAGTGAGTGCAATCATATCTTCCTGACTCTCTTATATTACTAAAATCTATATATCGCTATTTAAGCTACCTTATTTATTTTTTGGTTTTGCCTCTCCACAAACAAAAATAGTGCTCATGAATTTAGATGATTCAATAATCTCATATCCAGCTTTCTTCAGTGAAGTTTCATAGTCTCTTGTAAGATTGCAACCTGATGCAACTCTTTTCCAAATAGGATTTAACAGAGAAAATATTGTTTTTAATGATTTAGTCTCAGGATGAATATGTTCTATAAAAACTATCCTCCCGTTTGGTTTAAGAACTCTCAAAATTTCACTAAGTCCGTTTTCAACGTTTGATACACTACAAAACACAAGAGTATGTACAACATAGTCAAATGTTGCATCCTCATAAGGGAGCTTTTCAACATTCAATTTTTCTACTAATACCTTATCAAGATTAACTTTACTTAGTGTTTTGCTTATCCTTTGGTCAGATAGTACCAATCTAGTTATATTATCCATATTATAATGAGCAATGTTTGCTCCTGTACCGGAACCAATTTCTAATACAACACCAAAAGCTCTTTGGATCATCTCTGCTCTTGCTTGCCTTATTCCTTTTTTCTCAAGTGGTTCCATAAAAAAATTATATAAAGACATTTCGAATCACATCCTTAATCTATTGTATTATTGTATATTAATTCTACTTAATAGCGTCACACAAAAATGCTGTCGTTTATTTACTTGCATGATTAGCCTAACTGATTTTAGGTATTGTCTAAGTCTGAAAGAAATCCAATTTATACCATCATTTTACTTACACAGTTGGACTATATCTCTTTTTCAGTATATCATCTAATTTGCTTCGTACTCGAGCTATTAAATAGCAAATGAAAAAGACCAAGCCGATAAGCCTGATCTAATTACTTCGTTCTATTACTCTTTTGAGTTATGTAAATATAAGTTACTCAACTTCTTTTAAGTCAATATCAAGTGCAGTTAGTCCGAAGATGTTTACTCCTTCAAACCCTGAATCGTAACCAACCATAATGAACACTTCTCCAGCGTCATTTGTTGTAAACTCTTGTGTTAAATCATATGACACTTGAAATAGTCCATTATCAAGAGTAATTTGATTATCTGCTAACGAACCAAGAAGTCTTACTATTTCACCGTCTTGAGATTGATTCTCTTTTAAAATTCCTTCGGGTAAAACATAATAATCATTATATCCAATTACAGGTGTAGGCTCAATACTCGTCATAGCTGCTTTAACGTATACGCTTGAAGCAGGTGATCCTCCAATTCCCATTGAATCTGATGAATAAGGTGTTAATCCTGTAAATTCAACAAGTCCTTCATAAGTAGTGTTAGCTTTTAACCCATCTACTTTTAGGTATATGTATACAAAGATATCATCACTATGATTGTTACCAATTAACCAATAAGCTGATTCATCAGTACCAGTCATATCGTATGTTCCATTAATTCCAACTAAATCCCATTCGGCTCTCTCTACATTCACTGGATAATCAGTTACTTCATATATCCATTCATGAGCCCCAGTTGTAAAATCAAATGATAATTCTAATTTTGATAGTCCCGGTTCTACTATTACTTCCTCAATACCACTTCCTGGATCTGTAATTATTTCCTCAACACCACTTCCTGGTGTTATATCGTTGATTGGAGCGGTTTCATCTGTTGTGCAACCCACCAATAACAAAGTTACTACTAATAATATTTTTTTCATAAATTTTCCTCCATAAGTTTAATACTTTACTAGTATACACCTCGCGAATTACACCACAAGATAAGTAAGATATCTTACATAATAGAGGATACAACATACAATATCCTGTTATTATTGTAGTTATTTTGCTATATATATGACTCCGCTCTTTTCATTCAGCAAATTTGTTCTTTTAAATCCAAGTTTTTCCCAAAACATTCCTACTGCTTGAGCAGCACTTAAAGAAATAGTTTTACTATTAACAGATTTTTTAAATTGATCATAAAGATATTTACCATAGTTTTTGTTTCTGTATGCTTTGGCAATATAGAATTCAGCAATATAAATGGAATCTTCGAGCTTATCTAATATCTTCTCAAGTGTACCAAATTTAGTATCGTCATCATAAAGAACAAAACCGATACAGGCATCCAATTCAAACAACAATCCAATCTTACACTTGTGTCCCATTATAGAGGCAAAAACTTCTTCTTTAGATGATTCTAATGTTTTTTTCAATATCTCAGTATAATATGTATGTAAACTTATAGTTAACCCATCTACATGTCCTTTGTTATTTTCATCAAACAATTGATATGATAAATTTTTCTTCATTCTTTTTCCTCCAAAAATTCAAACTTATTAGAATACTACCGATAATTACACCTGTGTATAAACAAACATATATATAACTAGCATCCCAGTTACTTTAATAAATGAATCTAAAACCATATAAACTCCGTCCTTATTCTTGAAATATGTTCCATGGAATAAATAAATTCCCATAATCGATACACCAATGAAGGAAGCAATATTATAACTACCCATTTCAGTTACCAGCGTAAGCCCCGCTATCCTTAAAGTCCAACCAGTAATTTGATCAATTATATAGATTGCCTTGATGTTCATTTCCTTATCAACATAATGTGATTTAAAATATAGATAAAATATAATTATACTAGTCAATGAAATCATGACTATCGCTAGTATATTAGGACTGTAAACCCTAAAAATCAAATCATTACTAGGTAATTCCTCATATTTCATTTGATAAAGAGTGCGCCCACCACTTTTAGACTTTTCAAAATCATCTAGTCCACTTATTTTCAAACCTTTAGAAACAGAAATAAATATATCCAATTTCTCAAATGATTTCCAGTATGAAGCAGGCTCCAAATAATATGTAAATATTCCTTCAAAGTGAATTTTAGATCCATAAGGACTCGTCTGAACTTCAGTTGGTTGTTCAGTGTATTTAACTATGAGTTCATGAACACCTTCAGCTGGTACAGTTATCTCAAACACATTAGCTGCTACACAACCTTCTAAGTCATATCTAACTGAACACGTAACTTCTTCAGAGTTCTTTTCAATCGCATTTATTCTTTTAAGAACATGCTCAAAACTAGCGTCATCACCACCTATGATGATTAACTCATTTTCTATACTCACACCATTAAACAAAATCGTAAAAGACTCACTCGTAAAATTAACTTTGCGCGGGAAGACTGCTGTTAGAGTTTCTTCCTCACCATTATTCTTCATCAGATACCTAACAGTAACGTTCGCATATTTATCGTTTGCATTTGTACCATAAATATAATAGTTTAGTGTTTCATGAAGAATTGAAATATTCGTATCTTCTTTTGCTACTAATATGGAATTCTGATCACCAGTATAAACTCCTGGACCAGAATTAGCATTTACGGTTATAATGAAAATTATGGAAAAGAAAACTAGTAATATTTTTTTCATTCAGTGTCTCTCCTTAGTATTGTATAAGTACCCTAAAAGATAATGCATAAACTACTTCCTTATTAATTATATCAGTAACTTGTGCAGTGAAAAGTAACAGTTTAGTTACTCTTGAAGCCATAAAACAAAAAAGACCTAGCTTATCTGCTTGATCTCTTGTATAGTAATAGTGAACTGAGTTTTTTGTCTTAGTTATCCTTAAAAAAATCTCAGGATACACATAAAAATCTACTCAATATCATATTGCGAAAACAACTCATCAACTTCTCTTTCTTCAAAATCACTTTCATATCTATAATCTTCATATGCATCTGCAGCGTAATCTTCGTATTCTGTTTTCCTGCAGATGTCTCCAACTATCTCTTCTATGTCACAATCCTCTTCTAAATTGATATCAGTATTTTTAAGTACCGATCTAAGATTAATATTGAAATATGTGATTGATTCTTTTATTTCATTTAACACATCAGCACGCAATTCATCATTCAGTTTTCTCACAACTGTTGAGTAATCAGTGGTTTTGTCTAACTCATAAATTATTTCCCCATCAATATTATCTCTTTTAATCTGAAAATCGTCTATTGAGCTGTTTATGTAATCCTTATGATAGTCATCAAACAACTCGTCCTGATATGCCCCTTCCATTTCAGCTAACTCACCTTCATATTTGGTAACTAACTCTATAAAATTATTAATTCCATCTATGCTCAGATGATCTGAGTATTTATTTAGTACCTCCAACCTTTTATAAACAATTGAAGGAGCCAAACATTTCAAGTCTTCCTTAAAGAATACTTCTATCAATTTTGAGGTGAATATAATAGACAACTCATAGTAATCTACTAGTTCTTGACTTTTCACTAGATTAAACAAATCCATTATACTTTTATTGCTTTCAACAAATTTCGCGATACTTCTTTTTGTGAGAGTTGAACAATAATTGAATCTGAAAATTAGATTCATTATGATGCCAAATTTACGCTTGTTATCAACAAACTCTTTTTGGCCATAAGTATAAGTCTGATGAAATTTAAGTTCAAAAAGATCTATATCAACTGCATACTTCAAACTGTTGGGATTTATTTGACTCATTCGTTCAAATTGCTCTAAATATTGTGATGAATTTATTATCTCCGTGCACCTAACTTCATCCTCGCTCAACTCAACATTAAAAAAATCTAGTATTGAAGGATTAACGAAAGCCACGTATTTCTTATTGTCGTGTACTTGAATCTTAACAATTGAATCAGAAAGCCTCTCAAGTATTGTTACAAATGAATCTGCAGTTTTTCTTGAGTTGTTTGAAAAAAAAATATTGTATGATGCTTCCAAACTATCTAAAGCAATACTGCTCTCGGAAAGACTATACAGTAACTGACAAAAAACCAAATCATCATCTGAGTAACTACTAAATTCCTCTTTCCAAATTAAATGTGGATTATTCAAACTTCTAATTATGTAATTATAGTAATCATCTGCTTGGATATCTTGGTAATTATATGGTTTCGTCACATGTTCAATTATTCTTGGGTTGTATTTCGGATGACTAATAATCTTATTGTATCCCTTCACACTAACAATACTACTGTAATGTTCCCAGGGAACTTGTTTATGAAAAAGGTGATTATAAAGAATTTTTGCTTTTTCAATAACAGAAATTTTACTCATATCAATTACAACGTTATCAAAATAATGATTGATTTTATCGTTGAAGTCGTAATTTCCAGTTTTAATAACATCCTTTAAAATAGTTATTCTTGAGTTTATTATAATCATCTTATTTGAATTGGCTTCTATTATTTTGAACAATTCTGTTAGAGGATTCACCTTATTCATATCAAAGTTAAGATATGTTCTACCCAAAAAATCATCCATGTATATGATTTGCTTTGTATTTTTACTACAATTAATATATTCTACAATCTTATCAACTGAGTTTGAAGATATGTGTATTATTTCAAAATCCTTATCCTTGTAAAGTAAGTATGATACTAACATCTTAGATGTTATACTCTTTCCTACTCCTGGACCTCCTGTGATTAATACCGCCCTATTAGCAAGAAGTGTTTTAAATGCTTGATGAAATCTAGAAGTTTCGACAAATAATTTTCCGTTTTCTTCAATATCTCTATGAATATTATTTATATAGTTAGAATTAAGGTTTCCTCTAATTACATCAATCATACTTGTAGAAGTTAACCACAATTTGTAATGTTTTCTTAATATTTCTTTTTTATCGCTATTCGATAAGAAATCATCAATGTTGGTTCCATCAATTATGTTCTTGTCTTCATTTTCCATATAATTATTGAAAAGCTCAAATATCTCCTTGCGATTTACCTTGCTTAGTTCAAGAGACGTGAAAACAAAGTACTCTTTTAAAATCCCCTCGCCAGATAGATTTCTAACATTTTTTACTTCTTTCCTTAAAGTTCTAATAAAATTGCTATAATCAGCATAGTGTTTACATTGTACTATTATTCCATCTTTATGACTTTTTAAGTCAATACCGCCGTCTTTTCCAACCTTGTACCTTGTAAATTCCTCATTCAACATCGAATTACATACATCTTTTGCTAAAGACTCGAACTCTTGCCAATTAAGATTACGCATATTAAACATATAGGGCCTCCTGTTTGAAAGTTATTAAAAAAGGATTAGGTAATACCTAATCATCGTGCGTTATAATGGGGTGACTGACGGGAGAATATTTACTAGCTATTTGGTGTGTAAAATGGCGTATGATGGTAACATACCACACTTTCTATCAGTAAATTACTTTCACAATTGTATTTTAAGTCTTATTTAAGACAGTCGAGTCTAGATCTTCAAAAGATACATGTTTCTTTGTTAAAAAAATGTTTTTCGGTTTCTAATTATCTATTACTGATTGTCTTTGAGTTCAATTAGTTTTTGTTCTTTTGCTTCATTCATATCAACAACTAGTCTTTTTACTTCCTTATATTCTAAGAGTGTTTTTTCATCGAAACTACCTGTGTCTCCACTTAAATCAACTGCTATATCTCCACCCTTGTTTAAAAACTCACCTATCAACTTTATTGTAAATCTTAAGTCATTCAACTTATCGTGATTTTTTTCATTTCCGTTCAATTGATTCTCATCAATCAACTTTGTTAGAACAAGTTCTGGAAGATTATCTTCAATGTTCTTGATTAATACATTATAGTTCTTCAATATTTCTATTTTAAGTTTCTCTTGGGCAATTGTTCCTTTTAAAGTAACGATTGCTTTTTTTAGATTAATTACATCTGTTGTTGCTCGAACAACGTTACTAATAATTTGAGTAATCAATTTTACTAAATACGAGCTTGCAGCAAGTTTTAAAATTATTGACCCATTTTCTACTGCTACAATTTTAATTTTACTTGGATCCTCACCATATATCCCTGTTAGTCCTCTCGTGATGATAACCCAATTATCAGAAGATGATTTCATTTCAACAAAATCATTGATAGATGCCTCCTCCTTAAAATGGATATTTACAGGAATTAACCCTTTGCTAAACAACATATCATTATGATCGAAAATCATACCCCCCAAAGCAAGCTTCGCACCACTAAATCTTTGATAAGCATCATTGAAGGATTTCCTAACATCTAAAAATTCAACGTGTGTTTGAGTTTTATCAAACACAGAAATATCAAACATATTAGTTAAGTACTTATTGAAATTACTCGATACAAGTAATCCAAGTCCAGTATCATCCAAAAACGCCAATTGGTGCGGAGTCATTCTTGAATTGTCTATTTCATTTACGAGTTCCATTAATAAACTCAAACTCTTTTGATAAGATACTTTACTATTCAACCCTTTTTTTAACAAATTGCTTAATGAATTAATTTGACCAATAATATTTCTGTCTCCTATTTCCTTAAAAAACCATTCTGTTAACAATTGTAACTCTCTAATATCCAACATGTGTACCTCCATCTAAGATTGTAACATATAACGAACCCCCATAAAGTTACAGTATTTCCACTATTGAATTTGGAGTTTGTCATACTTTGTTGGAAGAATCTTGTAATTATAGAACTAAATACTTATAATTAATATAAGAACTATAATTTATTTGATGAGGATTACTATGCAGCTTTATGAATATGTTAAGGGAGAGTTCATTAACCTTGACAAAGTGATTAGAATGGATACGAGATATAGTAAATATTATATTTCATATAAGGAAAGCAACAAAACGGAATCAGTTTCAATAATTAATGCTGATGACAAAATGAGATTAGATATGTTGATTAATACTAATCTATCTAAACAAATTAGGTCAAGATAACGGATTGGGGAACAGTATTGTCTGTTGGACTATGTGGTTTAATTGCAACTCTTCCGCTATTTTCAACATATAGTCCGAACGACTCTAGTGTATCTTCAAGTATTTTTTGTTTTTTAATTCTATAAAATATAAACTTATAGTTATGATTATAATTCCAAATCAATGGAGAAAGATTAGTTTTCCCTAAAGAAAAATCGGAGGTTCATATGTTTTTAGCAATCCCAGAAGTAGTAACTATACAACCAAACCAATTTGTAATTCCGTTTATTGCAGCTGCTTCTACAGTAGTAATTGCTCAATTTATTTCAGATGCAACTAAAAGTAAGGACAAAATATTAAAACTAATGATGGAAGCAAATATACAAAGAGACAACTTGCTCTACATGCACACTTTATCTGAAGATAAAGTTAACAAAGAACTCTGCGAGAAAATAATCTACCTCTCAAAAGAAGTGTGGTATAAATTCGATATTATATCAGAATCATTCTCAAAAAGAGCCAATAGAGAAATAAATAGAGATTTCGCTATAATCGATAAATTTACTCAAGAAGTACTTGGAAATAAAGTTTTCAATAGAGAAAACGACACAAATTCAGTGAAGTATTACATGTTTCGAGCATTGAGTCTTATCGATGCAGTAGTTCATTATTCGTCGATATTGAGCGTTAAGAACTCATTGACGATACATATTAAGTCCATTTTCTTTAAAATGAGACGAAACTTACGTAATATTTTTATCCTTTCCACTCAACGTCGTAAAATGAAAGACTTTTCTGCTGTTGTTTTAGACATTTCTACCCGATTAAAGATTAAAAAAATTAACCACGATAACGTAAATGATAGTCTAGGCGGTCCTATAAGTATTACTCCAGGTCTAAGAGATATCGAATCCTATCTAAGTAACAACTTGGCATTTGAAATAGATAACCTTAACCTAAAATACTACTTAGAATTAGAGCAGTTGTTAAACAGGAAGTATGCTGGAAAGGAATTACTGACACTACTACATTCTTACTTGAAAATATTAGATGACTTACTTATGAAAGATCGAGTATACCGTAGGGTCAAAAAAAGGAATTCCTAATATGATAATGCCCAGTAACAGTGAGTATTACAAAGCTATAATGCTGAAAAGATCAGTTAATAGAGCGTTATAAGACAATATAAGACAATACAAAAATATGGACAAAACAAAAACGGCTTACCTATTAGGGATTAGCCGTTTTTTTTTATGGGGCGACTGAAGCTCGTTATCTAAGGTTCACGTGAATCTGGATCAAAAACTGAATAACCATTAAAATGGATAATTTTGCTTAGTATCATCAACGAATCCTGCAGAGTGCTTCTTAAAGTCGTTAGAATTATTTATGCTGTCCTTGTCGAACAACGCATTAAACTGTTTTAATTCTCTAATCGGTATTATAGAAGATACTAGATAATTATTGAACCCGCCTCTGAACTCAGTTTTTATTTTCTGATTCGTCCTTTTTGGTAATATTATAGATGAGTTTCCCCAATCTGCTGAGTTTGTAGATATGACAATTGCAGACAAATCTCTTGCCAGTGATTGAAGTATGTTATCAAAATATTTTGTATCTCTATTCATCATGGGGATTGCAACCAAATCTACTTTTCCCCTAAACAAGCCTCTTGCTATTATATCTGTAACTTCGAAGCAAAGGTAGTCTGTGTATCTTATTCCTAATAACTCTACACACTGATATATCGGTATTTCAATATCTTTGCAAACTAACCCACTCTCCTGGCAAAATTTTTTCTCATAGTATGAATAATTATTCTTACCTCTTAGTAAGGACAAGTACCCTCTTCGAAACAGCCTGTCTCTATATGGATAAAAAGATAAACTAATATTGAGCATTTTCCCTTTATAGGAAAACAATTCCAATCCCCCAATACAAACAACTTGCCAAGTATATGAAAAGTAGGAAAGTATGTGTAGCCAGTCAAGTTTTATATAAACTTCCGGCAACAGTAACAATGTTGATTTATTTATTACGCATTCACTTAACATGTTCATGAATTTCAAGGTTTCCCTAAATAATGGTTTGAGAACTACTATATTTCTATCCTTTACCATTAATCCTTTCATTGAGTCATCCAAGTTAACATTAGGCTGACTTACAATGAACTTTTCTTCGAATACACCGTTTGAGGCTATCGAGTACTCAACACTTTTGTACTTGTTTGATAAGGATGTATTGGAGCTTACTATTTTATTATCTGTTCCGTATACCTCACTGAACTGTTTTATCGTCTTCTTAGTTGAATAACTCGTATCCAAAATTATTGCTACTATCTGATTAAAGGTTGTAAGGTCCCCAAAGTGGGTAAATCCACCACTTTTTTTTAGTTCATTTTTAATTTTTTTAGGCTGAACATGTGACTTTATAATCTTATTATTTTTTATCATATCAATAAGAGGGCTCAGCAAATTTAGCGGTTTCTTAATACCCGAACCTGAATACCCTTCATTGATTTTAGCACTGCTATTATAAGTACCTAGATTGTATGAGACTTTTAGTATGGTCTGGTATGTGTTTTGCAATTTAAAATGAACATCCTCAGACTTATGTTCCTTTATATCCTTAATATTATAATGACTTATCTCATCAATCAAGGATTCAAATAGTGTGTAAACTATGTCGGACATATTTTTGTTCCCAATAAATCTTTTTGCTGCAAAGCAGGATATCCAGAAGAAAATCTCTCTCCAATGACCTATTGGAAGATTAGGCGTAATAGATTGCGTTATCTTATCCATTATATCGTTCAAGGTCTCATCTTCAAAATTGGTGGTTCTAAATATGTAATTCATAAAAAGAAGTATTGATTTTAGTTCCAAGTTCAAAAGGTCTCCTTCATTCTTAAGACTAGTGCTCAGTAAGTTTCCATTTAGAACCTTCTTGTCCAGATTAATGAAGCGTTTGTAGGAAATCTCCTCGTTGTCTCCTCCTTCATAATACTGATTCTCTTTCTCGGATAAATATCTAAGTAATAATTCCAAATCAGTAAGGAAAGTTGGTTGTTCAATGGTAAAAGATCTTGATTTAGTAGCATTAAACTTCAATTGTTTATAATGAGTCCTTGATTTAAAGTAGCTGGTAAGGGATTCTATCATCTCCTTCTCATCAAGTTCATCAGTAGTTATATATATAAAATCGTCTACGTATCTACCATAATAGACCGTGTTTTCTTTCGCCAAAATATAATTATCAAATTCTAGCATGAATAGATTGCTTATCACCATAGATGACGATAGCCCTATCGGAAGGGGAAGATTACCAAGCTCTATAGATGTAATACTAAATAGAACTACTCTATATTTCTGAAAAACTTGTTCCATGATTTTAGACAAAATTGTAAATGTATCACTTCTCGACATCTTTAATGCTTCATAGACCAACTCAAAAGGATTATTAACCCTATAATAAAATCTAGTTAAATCAAAGGAATGTAATGTCATTTTATTAACAATATTTCTTTCTCTTCTTATTGTTTTTACTCCTTTTTCAATCCACTTATTGTAACCAAAGATATACTTCTTAAACATAGTATTTGTATCCCAATTAAGAGTTTTACCATAAAATTGATCATTATTGGTGCATGAAGCTACATCTAATTGATTTCCATATTGGTAATCATTATAGCTCTCGTCTATCCAAAGGGCTGTATAGTTTGTCCACATAGCGTCTATAATATGCAATTCAACTGGTAAATCAATGAAATAGTTCAAATCACTTTCTTTTGATTTCAAATCAGTTTTTTTCATAATCGGAATGTAATCAACTTGATTTATTAAGTCCTCAAAAAAGGCACTTATTTTTTGACTCTTGATCAGTTGAGTTAGTTCAAAAGTAAGTAATTCAATTTTTTTGTCAAAATCACAACTTTCAAATTCCATAATTCTTTTTTTATAACCGTGAACCCCAGAGTTGTAAAATATCCTACTCTTAAATTTATTATATGCTCCTATAACCATTTCTCTAACATCCTGCATTGTATAATCACCTCATGTATATTATAACATCCTGAGTTCATCACAAAAGTTACATTTTTTTCACTATTGAATATGTAAACAAAAAAACCGAGCTCATTAGCTTGGTCTTAGCGCTATAATTGGGCGACTGATTCGGCCATATCTAAGGTCACAATAACGACTAATGATTTAGATCTACTCTTTAATTTAGTCTAAATTGTATTGTCTATTCTGAAAAATACTTATACGGATTCATCAGATTGTCTTGCTTCAGATGAGAATAATTACTCATTACATATTCATAGAGTTTTTCTTTGATGCTTCTATCAATAACTATCTTAATAATTCTACTACTTACATCAATCGGTGTACTATGGTTTGGGAAGGAAATAAAATTATCATACATAACGAATCTTCCGTGTTGATATTTCATTCTATCATTGGACATATTTCGTTCAATTGAAACGTCTGCAAATGGTTTGAAAAACCTTCCAAAGCTCGTCAATATAAGTCTAACTTCACCTACAGTCCACGTTTTTGAGTTACGCAAAACACCCACTTTATACTTTTTGATTCCAGTTGATATCTCGATATCCTTCGCCGGTCTAACACAAACTATTGAACTATCAATATTGTAAAAGTCATTTATGCTCGACTTATTACTCAAGGCAAATGACACAGCAGTTATAAAATTAGTTGTAAAATCTATCATAGGACTGTAAGATGTAGAATGTTGCATATATGCCAGAAAGTCGTAATTCAATGAATGACGTGTGAAAACTGTTTTATATTTCTTAGTCAGACCATACTTACTATACATTTTGTCCATCTCAACATAATCAATAACCGTAGTTTTATCCCTATTTATCCCTCTTAAAATGGTTGGATCAAGATCCCATTTCTCATTTGAGTGTCCTCTAAACCACCACTCACGATCAATATACTTCATTAAATTAATTAACTTCTTAAATTCTTCCAACTCATCAATAAGAAGTTCGGGTAAACTATAATTGATTCGATAGAGAACTTCAAACATGACATAAATGATGTAGTCTCTTTCCACTCTATCATAGTCATAATAATCGTAATCCGAGTTAACCAATATTTTTAATTTATTGAAGCCTTTAACATTTCTTTGAAATTTGAAATTGACTTCATTTTTCCATGGCAAAAAATCAGTAATTGGCGTAACTAAAGTATTCAGGAAATTCTTGATGCTCTTAATTAAATCGTTTTTTGAATCATTATGATAAATTGTGTGATCAGTCAATATTTCTGAAAACATTTCAAAAGAAATTTTACTACTATAACCATCCTCATTGAGATATTTAACTAGCTCACTTAAAAAGTTCTTATTCTCATTATTCTCCATATAATCATCCTCTCTAAATCTAACTTAAAAATCCATTGTGCAAGAGTCTCCAAAACTAGCTGCTTTTTCTTTCTAATCATACTCTATTAGTCAAATAAATTAATTTCAATAATTTTACTATTTATACGTTTGACAACTTTTGCCAGAAACTCATGTGTATTAACTAAAACAATATCTTCAATGTTCTTGGAGTCCTTTGCAACATCTAGTGGTTTTAATTTAAATACATCATCCTTTTGAATATCCATTTTGTCAAAGATAACCTTACCGTTTATTTTGTTTTGAGAAATAGGAAATTCTGAAATTGAATCACCATTTAAATTTATGACTATTTTATCTTCTTCCTTTATAACATTTATTACTTTATTCATATCTTTTCCACCTTTCTTTCAATGCATCTTTTCCTCCATCTAACTTATCCGCAATTATCCCTAATATATCCGTCTCTCCCTTTAAGTAAAGTGGACCGTGATGTATTTTGAACACATCTTCTGAATCATCAAGGCAAATAACATTATCGACGTCTAAATTTACTACAAGTTGAGGATTATGTGTTACTATAATGACTTGATTTGATGCAGCAATCTTAGACAAACTTTTGATTAAATCAGTTCTGATTTTTTCTGGAGCGACATCATCTTCTGGTTGATCAAAGATAACAAGTTTATTGTTCATTGTCTCCGCCTTAGTTTTTATGTAGTAAATAGCGTTATTTCCTGGAGATTTTGTATCCTGAACTGGTTCGTCTTTCTCCAACACCTTAAATGTATCATTGAAATAGTTCTTTCTCAACTCTATACCTACCAATGTTAAATACTTTTGGTAGTAGTTCATTTTATCAATTACTTCTGATGTATTCCTTCTTAAGTTGTTAATAAAGTATTGAACATCTATGCTATCGATATCATCTACAAAGAGAAAATCAGTATTACTTCTGAATGCTGACATAAGTATTTTCTCCTGTATTTGTAAAGTGTATTTTTGAACTTTTGGGCTTGTAACGTAACTAAGATCCCCTTTAGGATTGGAAATAGGCTCTACTATAAACTGAACAATTTTATTTAAAATACTAGTTTTTTTCTGCAATTTCAGCTCAATTAATTGGTCTAAATCATTCAAATAATCTGACACAACTTTATCATACTGCATTAACTCTAACTCAGTAACAGTTACACTTTTATCTTGAATATACTTCAAATAGTCATCTTTAGCAGAAATGAAGGAATTAAATGTGTTGATCTTTAAGTTTTCTAGGTCACTCCTATTCTCATATTTTTCCTTTGGAGTACTCAACTCGTCCTTCACATCCGATAAAATAGTTTTATCAACATCATCAACTAGGTTTATCAGCTCGTCTAGATAAACATCTAGTTTATCAAATCTTGACTTAATCCCTTTAGATGGGTTTTTGGGCTTTAATGGTAGAGGACTTACCAAAGGATAGTACGTGACATCATCATAATTTGGTATGTTAATTATGCAATCAATACTCTTATGTAACTCATCAATCTTTGAGTTTCTATTTGCAATTGATAATATTTTCTTTGCTAACTCATCAACTACCGCAAGATGTTCCTCATAGTTAATACTTGAGAACAACTCTCGAAATTTACTTACAAGCCCTGTTCCCCCATCCTCGAACATAGTTCGTACGTCTCCTTGTTTTGTATACTCGATCTTATTCTCAGCGACGTTAGATGAAAAAAAATCCATGTTCCATTTCTCTAGAAAATTAATTCCATTTTTACTATGATCCATTCTATTAAAGATTTTTGCTAACATTAAGCTCTTTCCTGAAGTATTTCCACCAATAATTACATTGATACCATTTGATAATGGAATATCTTTTTTTTGCCCATTTAGAATATAAGAAATTGAATCGTAAGTTTTTTCATTTGAAATGGGTAAATTCTTAAGAATTCTTCTTTCTCCATTTCCAGTAACTGCAACTTTTAAACCAGTAAATGAAAAGTCCATCTTTATATAAGTAAAATCAAAGTCAATGCCCACTTTACTTATATCAGGATAGTTGCTCCATGTATGACAGTCCGTACCAGTAATGAAATTTGCAGAAAACAAGGACTCTTCCTTTAACTCTTCAAATCTAAATCTAAACATATGTTGATTTGATTCATACATTGTGAAGTAATCACAATACATTAGTCGCTCTTTCACCGCTGGTTCTAGTTTTGAAAAATCATTGTCTCCGTGAACATCATTATTTTGAATATCTGTTCTCTGATGTACAATCAAAATAAAGTCTATATTTATTTCTCTTAAAATCGAGTTTAGTTCCTCTTCGCTGAATTTAACTTCGTTGTAACTTCTTTTTCCTACTTTCCTCCTAATAACACCATCAATTTTCCTTATGTCCTCAATATTATTATCATCAAAGATGCATGTAGCATGAGTTCTTAAGTTTTTATTATCAAAGTCTAAATCAAACTCAACTCCTGGAAGGATACTTTGAATATGTTTGTATTGAAAATTCTCAGAACTAATATAATTCAAAGTTTTAATATATAACTCGTAGTCAAAGGTATTATGATCGGTAAAACTAAACATATTCACTTTAGAGTTGTTCATTCTTTCAAATAAAGTATCTATGTTTTCAAATATATTTTTTTTCGTTTTATCAACATCCCCACTCTTTGTCTTGCTCGCTGCACTATGAATATGAAAATCTACTTTAGCATAATTATCAATTTGCATTTTTGCTCCTCCTTTTTATCAAAAAAAATATGCATAATATACAACACTTATATTATAGCAAACAAAACACTACCGAAAAGTTACAAATTTTCCACTATTGGCGATATAAAAAGCCATCATAAATGGCTTTGTTACACGGTTTATACTATTGGTTACAATTACTTATGACAAGGCTCATCATATCCTATTCTAAATATTATAACCCTTAGAAACTTTTTTATTGACGCAACTTGCATTGTTTCTTGAATCACATTGCCTTTTACTAAGTGTACGATAAGCTCAATAAATAAAAAAGAGAACTAGGAATATTCCTAATTCTCGTGCGTTATAATGGGGCGACTGACGGGTTAATAAAATTGACCTATATACAGGAAAATGTAGTGCATTAACGCTATTAAGACACTGCATTTAAAGTATATTCAAATCTTTATACTAATATAAGTCTATTTTAAGACAATCATTGTAGGACTCTTTACTAAGTTCATCGTTACTACAATTGGCCTCATTTGATGATCAAAAAAAAAGGATGGGTTGACCCCATCCATGAAATGCTAGACAATCTTCTATAAATTGTATATTTCGTCAAATAAGTGTTCTTTTGAAGTAGTTACATTATGACCAATAACTATAACAGTGAACTGGTCTAATGATAATAGTAGGTTTTCAATTTCAACTGATGTTTCTCTGTCTAAATTTGCAAGAGGTTCATCAAATATAAGTATGTCCTTAGCTGACAAAATTGCTCTCGCAATCATTAGTCTTTTCAGTTCTCCTCCTGATAAGGCAATTCCACCTTCACCAATCATTACACTTAAACCCTCTAAATCAGCGTATTTGCCCAACTCAACTTTGTTCAAAACATCTATAATCTCACTATCAGAAAACTTCTTGAAAGATGAAACATTGTTTCTAATTGAATCTGCAAAAACAAAGCTGTCCTGCCTTGAAACAGTGACTATATTGAACACTGAATCAATATCTCTCAAATTGACATTATCTATTAATATCTCCCCTTGATAATCTTGATTATACTTAAGGAGAAGATTTATTAGAGTGGTCTTCCCTGATCCGCTATATCCCTTGATCAAATACTTTTTACCTTTTTCAAATGCCAAATTAATGTTTTCAAGTAATTGTGTATGGTCAAAAGAAAAATTTAGATTCTCATATGAAATTTTGCTAGTGAACTTATTTATCTTGTTCTCATAGTCGTCTTCAGTTGACTCTATATAGCAATAAATCTCGTTTGAAATTTCTTTAACTGATATTAGTCCTTGAATACAGCCAGCAGTCCCGATTATAGGATGGCTTAATTGTTCAACAAGCCCAATTGCAATGAATAATTCCCCTATTGAGAAAACTCCAGTTGCTACTAAGTATGCGGCATAGGCTACAACAACAAAATATGAAAAATACGACATTAACATTGATATCGATCTCACACCTGATTGAGTATTCATGTTTTCTTTGACTATAATCATATTAATTTCATTTTTCCTTTTGAATTTTGTCAGAAAGACCGATTCAATTGAAAAGTTCTTTATTATCTCAAACCCTCTCAATGTATCGGAAAGAAATTCTATGAATTTACTATTTTCACTGACTGCAACACCTTGTACCTTCCTTAACTTCCTTTCGGCCAGTTTTGGAACATAAAGCGGCATAGTTAATAATAGTAATGTAATGAAAGCTAGTTTCCAGTTTAATATGAATAGCGCTACGCTCATAGATAGTACTGTGATTCCAAAGACCACCAACATTGTAATACTTTTAAAAAATCTATCCTGTATTATTTGAACTTCGTTAGTGTATCTTGCCATATACTCTCCATTTGTTTTCATGTTAAATTTAGTAAATGGAAGTTTAATCATTCTATTAAATAATTTATTCTTTAACTCTTGAGTCCCTTCAGATATAATGCTATTTTCAATTCTAAAATATAAATATGTAAATAATACTTGTAACAATATTGCTCCAAGTAGATAAAAACCTGTTTGTACAAATAATCCTAGTGATGTTTCCACAGCATTATCTATTAGTTCTCCTTTAAGAAACTGCACTCCTACAGTAAAACTATTTGTTATAACAAGTACTGCTACAAAAAATAGGAATGATTTCCCGTTTATATATTTTCTCATTTTCTCCTCCTTCATTTTTTTGTTATGAAAGAGAATTACGATATTTAACCATATAATTACCTCCTATATTCGATAAATTATATCACTTCTTAAATTGTTAAACAAATGTGATTATTTAAGCTACTTCAGCTGACATCATGCATATCAACTAGACTTACTTTTTTTAAAGACATTAAACAAAAAAAAGGAAAGAATCTAATCTTTCCTTTGTTAAATAAATGGGGCGACTGACGGGTCTCGAACCCGCGAATACCGGAGCCACAATCCGGCGTGTTAACCACTTCACCACAACCGCCATGTTTAATGCCTTATGATTATAACATAAGGCATATAAGTTGTCTATAATTTTGTGCTATTTTTTATGATTCATAAATTTTTAACACTTCTGGGAATACTGCTAGTGCTCTATTGAAGATTCCATGCAGATATGCAATCAATACTCCATAGTTTACAATAGGTGTTTTTTCATCTACTGCTACTTCTATTCTATGCAATACTTCCTTCTCATTTAGCATACAAGCACCACAGTGAATGATAAGATCATACTTATCTAATCCTTCAGGATAACCATGTCCTGCATAGTGTTCGAACTCTAAATCAAGACCAGTATACTTTCTTAACCACTTAGGTATTTTAACTGTACCTATATCGTCCTTTTGTTTATGATGAGTGCAACCTTCAGCTATAAGTATCTTAGCTCCATTCTTTAAGGAGTCAATAACTTTTGCTCCCCTTACAAGTTCATTAAGGTCACCTTTGTATCTTGCGAACAAGATACTAAATGAAGTAAGTGGAATATCTTTAGGCACTAACTCATTAACCATCTCAAATGCTTGAGAATCAGTTATAACTAAATCTATTTTACCTTCGAGTTTTTTGAGTGTTACCTCTAATTCAAACTCTTTACACGCAACTACTATAGCGTCATTCTCTAGAATGTCTCTTACTACTTGTTGTTGAGGAAGAATCATTCTTCCTTTAGGTGCAGCTGAATCAATTGGTGTTACAAGTAATACAATATCATGTGGCTTTATCAGGTCACCTAATATAGTTTTATCTGCTCCGACATTCGCAACACTACCTAATACTTTCTTTAGTTCTTCAAAACCTGCGAGAAGAGTACTTGATACGTTTACCACAGGGTATTTATCATGTTCAATTGATATATCAGCTAAATCAATTTTATTAACTGCGATTATCGCAGGAATTCCTTTTGATTCAATTCTTTTTAAGATTCCTTTATCAAACTCAGTGAATCCTACGACAGCATCTATTACTAGAATAGCTATATCAGTCTTATTAAGTACTTGGATAGTCTTCTTAACTCTTAAAGTACCTAATTCACCATCATCGTCTAGACCTGCTGTATCAATCACAACAGTTGGACCAATAGGTAATATCTCCATTGATTTAAATACCGGATCTGTTGTTGTTCCTAGTACTGAACTGACTAACGCTATGTCTTGTCCTGTAAGTGCGTTTATAAGAGAACTCTTTCCAGAGTTTCTTTTACCAAAAATGGCTATATGAGTTCTATTTGCTCTTGGTGTATTTTGCATAATACCCCCTTATAAGAATAAATCTCTTTTTCCAGCTTCAATTTTCTTAATATTATCTAGCAGTAAATCTTTTACTTTAGGATTCTTTAAGTCTTCTGCTGCATTTAGAATAAATGCTTTACCTTTAACTCTTAAATCTTCATCAGCATAATCCATTAAATACTCCATCAGAGTCATTAATGCATTAGGTTCACATACGTCTCCGATTTTACCACTCTTAGCTAAGCGCATGAATCTATCACCAGTTCTACCTGATCTGTAACACGCTGTACAGAAACTAGGTATTAGTCCGTCATCAACAAGTGATCTCATTACTTCTAATACACTTCGTTCATCACTTAACTCAAACTGTGGAGTTTCTTTCTTATCATCAGAATAACCACCAACATCAGTATTAGATCCAGCACTGATTTGTGATACTCCATGTTTAATTAATTCTTCTCTAATTTCTTTAGTTTCTCTAGTTGATAATATAATACCTACAAACGGAACAATAAGGCGAATTGTAGCTACAATTCTTTTAAAATCAGCATCTGAGATTAAATAATTAAACTCACTTAATTCCATTCCTTCAGCTTTTTTAATTCTTGGCACACTTATAGTGTGGAATCCAACACCATATTCTGCTTCAAGATGTTCATTATGTAACATAAGTCCAAGTATCTCGAACTTATAATCGTATAGTCCAAATAATACTCCAGCTCCAACATCATCAACTTTAGCTTCTTGAGCTCTATCAAACGCTGTTAGATGATAATCATAATCACCTTTTAAAGATTTTGGATGCATTTTTTCAAATGTATCTCTGTGATAAGTTTCTTGGAACAGGATATAAGTCCCAATCCCAACTTCTCGAAGCTTAGTAAAACTATCCACATCAGTAGCTGCGATATTAACGTTGATACGTCTAATATCACTTGACTCATATATTGCTTTTAAACAATCAACTACATAATCAATAGATAGATCAACTGGATCTTCTCCCATTTCAAATGCAATTCTTTTATGCCCCATCTTTTCTAAAGATAAAGCTTCTTTTTTAACTGCTTCGATACTTAGTTTTTTTCTATCAAACTTATTGTCTCTACGGTATCCACAGTAGACACAATTATTAACACATTTATTAGATACATAAAGAGGAGCAAACGTTACTACACGTTTTCCATATATCTCATCTTTAATAGTTCCAGCTATTTCAAATATTCTAGGTAAATAAATATCATCAGCATTTAGAAGCTTACTCATTTCTAAATGTGATAACTGTTCCCTGTTATAAGCTTTCATTAAAATGTCTTCAATCTCAGAACTCTTAGGGTTCTTTCCTAATTCAAGAAGCCTATTAATATAATCTGTATTCATCCATTCCATAACTATTCCTCCAGTGATTTGTGATGTCCGATACTCATATCAACTTCATACCCTGAAAATACAATTCTTGTTTCAATACATCCACGGCAATGAGCTGCCTCATCCCCCGTGCAAATCTTATTCTGGTAAATCTCATACTTCTCTCTATGTTCAGTAGGACTTAAGTTAGGCATAACTACATTAGCTCCAGCCTTAAGCACAAGTTCTCTACCTTTGTTATCTAAAGTTCCTAAAGCAGTTGTAGCTGGTAAGAGGCAATATGGTAAGATTAGCCTTACTAAAGCTACCATAACAGTTGTTTGATCAATCGTTCCAGAATCAGTTCCAGCAAATGGTGTTTCATCATGACTTAAGAAAGGTCCAATTCCTACCATGTGTGGTTTAAATGATTCAATAAACTCTAAGTCCTGTACAAGTGATTCATCACTTTGCCCTGGTGAGTTAATCATAATCCCACAACCTACTTGATATCCAATATCCTTTAAGTCAGATAAACAGTTCATTCTGTTATCAAAACTCATAGTGTTTGGATGTAAAGACTCATAATGTTCCTTGTTCGCTGTTTCATGACGAAGAAGATATCTATCTGCTCCAGCATCAAAGTACTTTTGATAAGTCTCTCTAGACTTCTCTCCAACGCTTAATGTAACCGCTGTATCAGGAAATTCAGACTTAATAGCTTTTATTACATCAACCATCGTATCATCATCAAACTTTGGATCTGCACCTGACTGTAATACATAAGTACGGTAACCTAATCTGTAACCTTCTCTTGCGCAAGCAAGGATAACTTCCTTGTCTAGCCTGTATCTATCTACGTTTGTATTATGTGCTCTTATTCCACAGTAATTACAACCCTGGTTACAATAGTTCGAAAACTCTATTAACCCACGCATATAAACAGACTTACCATACACTGATTTTCTTACAGTATCAGCTGTCTTTTTTAAATAATCTAATTCAGTAAGAGATATGTTGTTCAGTAAAAATAAGTACTCGTTTGAGCTTAAATGATTAGTGTCTTTTAACTGATCAATTAAGGCTAAAACTTGTCCGTTCATACTCTCATTATTAGTTGTTTCTATATTCATCATAATTGGCATAATATCACCCCACATAATTATACTAAACAGTATTAGTTCGCACGGTAACAAAAGTTACCAAACAATGAATGAAAAGGCTTACATTAACCTCGTTCTTATACTTATTCCATTTAATCAATATTCTCACATCCTATAATCTACAAGTACTAAGTAAGTTTTAGGTCATTACTCTTAACTTGACCGATAACTTAAAGTAAATCTCTATGATATAATCATTACTAGAGGTGAGTTTATGAGCAAGGTGATTGTACAAGAATGCATCAATTATAACGTTGATACGATTGAAGAAAGACTGAATGATTCTATCGAGCAATTAGGTGGAATTGACTCATTCGTTAAGACTGGAGATAAAGTCTTACTAAAGGTAAACTTACTAACGATTAAGAAACCTGAACAAGCAGCTACAACACATCCTGCCTTTGTTGAAGCTCTGGCTAGAGTATTTCTAAATCACGGCTGTTCAGTATATTTAGCTGACTCACCGGGTGGTCCTTTTATAGGCACAATGCTAAAACGAGTTTATAAAGCTACAGGTATGAGTGATATCGCATCAAGATTAGATATAAAACTAAACCAAGATACAACAAGTAAACAAGTATTCGTTAATGACTCGGTATTATATAAATCAATGAAAGTTTGTAACTACTTAGAAGACATGGATCATGTAATAAGTGTCTCTAAAATGAAGACACATGCATTCATGACTTTAACAGGAGCTGTTAAGAACTTATTCGGTATTATTCCTGGTATGGCTAAAGCAGACTTACATATGCAATATCCTAAAATATTGGATTTCTCAAATATGATTATTGATGTATGTGAATACATCAAACCAACACTTTCATTCATGGATGGTATTGTAGCCATGGAAGGTGAAGGACCTGGTTCGGGTGACCCTAAAGTAATGAACACAATTCTTACGAGTGCTAATCCTTATCACTTAGATTATGTTGCGGCTAAAATTATGAAACTTGTTCCTATTGAGGTTCCCACAATTTACAACTCAGTTAGAAGAGGAATGCTAAAGGATGACTTTACGGACGTTGAGATAGTTGGAGAAGTGGAACCATTCATTCCTGAGAACTTTGTTCATGCTAAAACTAATAATATCAATTCTGGTAAGCCAGGATTTCTTGCTAAATTATTAAAGAGATACCCTAATATAATTACTGACGATTGTATCGGCTGTAAACTGTGTGCTGAGGTTTGTCCTGCAGACACTATAGAGATGGTTAACAAGAAAGCTGTAATAGATTATTCAAACTGTATTAGCTGCTTCTGCTGTCACGAATTTTGTCCAGTGAAGGCGATAAATGTTAAAAGAAAACTACTTAGAAACTTCTAAATTAGATAGCTCATTTGCTATCTTTTTTTTATACATTAGTAAGTATTCAAAGCGTTTGAATAAGTGATGTAAAAAAGATATACTTTAATGGACGAAATAAGGAGGGTATTATGCTAAATGATAAATTATTAAAACAAGTATTAACAGAGTCATTAAGCACTGGTGCTGACTTTGCTGAAATCTTTTTAGAAGATAAAGTAAAGAACGCATTACAGTCTGAAGGTGGAATTGTTTCAAGTTCTTCTAACAGTCACATAATAGGTGCCGGAATTAGAATCATACTAGAGAATGAAATTGTATATGGCTATACAAATAACTTGTCTGAATCTAGTCTTTTAGGATTAGCAAAATCACTTGCGAGTTCATTTAATGCTGAACCAAAAAAATTCAATTTAGAATTTAAAAAACAAAAGGGTTCAAGAAACAAAATTAAACTACATCCTAAAGATGTTAGTATGGAGCAAAAAGCTTCATACATTACTGAAGCTCACAAATACGCAAGTGAGTATGATGAATGTATAACTCAAACTAGAATTACACTTCTAGATGAAGCTCAAGATGTATTGATTGTTAACAGTAATGGTAAGTACGTTGAAGACACTCGTGTTAGAACGAGAATTTATGTAATTTCAATTGCTGAAAAAGACGGTCAAATGCAAACAGGGTCAGAGGGACCAGGTGGTCAAGTAGGTTATGAGTTGTTTGAGCAAATCAACTTAAAAGAAGTTGCTGAGTTAACTGCAAAAATCGCTAAAACAATGGTAGAAGCTGAAGAATGTCCTTCAAAGGAAATGCCAGTTATACTAGATAACGGATTTGGTGGAGTAATATTCCATGAAGCATGTGGTCATCCATTAGAAGCTACTTTAGTAGCTAAGGGATTATCTGTATTCTGCGGTAAAATGGATACTCAAATCGCATCAACTTTGGTTACAGCTATTGATGATGGAACTATTGATAATGCTTGGGGTAGTGGTAACTTCGATGACGAAGGTAACCCTACTCAAAGAAATGTATTAATTAAAGATGGTATCTTAAAGAAATATTTAGTAGACGATTTTAACTCAAGACGCATGGAACAATCATCTAATGGTGCGTCACGTAGAGAATCATACAAATATATGCCAACTTCAAGAATGAGTAACACATATATCGACAATGGTGAATCTACTGTTGAAGAAATAATCGCAAACACTAAATACGGTCTGTATGCGAAAAAACTTGGTGGTGGTAGTGTTAACCCTACAACTGGAGACTTTAACTTCAGTGTAATGGAAGGATACATCGTTGAGGACGGTAAAATCACAAAACCTGTAAGAGGAGCTACATTAGTTGGTAATGGAGCAGAAGTCTTACACAAAATAGATTATGTAGCTAACAACCTGTTAAGATCACGCGGAATGTGTGGTTCAGTTTCAGGAAGTATCGCTGCTGACGTTGGTCAACCTACACTCAGAGTTTCTAAAATGACTGTTGGTGGAAGAAAGGGGTCTGAATAATGCATATTTTCGATTTAGCAAAACAAAAGGGTATTGAAGCTCTTGAAATATATACATCAGTCTCTACAGAAAAATCAGTAAAGACATTTAACGGAACAGTTGAGAGTTATCAAATAAGTGACCAAGCATTAAAATCTGTTAGAGGACTTTTTAACGGAAAAATGGGATACGTATATACAGAAGATTTAAATGAAAATGAAGACAAAATGCTTGACCGTCTTATCGATAACGCTAAGATTGTAGCATCTCCTGATGTTGAAGAAATATTTGCAGGAAGCGAGACTTATCCTAAGATTGATGAAGTTATTGTTGAAGAAAATATTACATATGATCAAATAATTGATGTAATGGCTAGAATCAATGATACAGCTAAAGCTCATAGTGAGTTTGTATCTGACACTAATGTTCAATTTTCTGAATCAAGAACAAAAATCGTATTAGAAAACTCAAAAGGATTAAAACTAGAAAAAAGTGATAGATATTATTTCTTACTAGGAAGTATTGTAGGAACTAAAGGTGAACAAAAAACAAACGTTTATGAGTACGAAATTAAAAAGAACTTTAATGAGTTTAATCCAGAGAAAATAGGTGCTGATGGGGCATTAGAAGCTGTTTCACAATTAGGAGCTGGACCATGTGCTTCAGGAACATATCCTATCATATTAAAAAATAGTGCAGCAAGTATGATACTTGGTACACTAGGTGGTTCATTCAATGCTGAAAGTGTTCAAAAAGGAATGTCTCCTCTTAAAGGTAAATTAAATCAAACTATATTTGGGGAAAACATTACTCTTGTAGATGATCCATTCTTCAAAGATGGTCTAAATAGATCAACATTTGATGACGAAGGTGTTGCTACGATGATTACCAAAGTTGTTGATAAGGGTGTACTGAGTACATACTTATACAACTTAAAGACAGCTAAAAAAGATAATGTAGAATCTACTGGTAATGGATTCAAAGCTGGAATAGCCGGAAAAGTTGGTACTTCTGCTACAAATATGTACATAGAGCCAGGTACACTAGATTTCGAACAACTGTTCGAAGGTATTGAATCAGGGATTTATATTACAGAGGTTGCAGGAACACATTCCGGAATCAACCAAATTAATGGAGATTTCAGTCTACAATCTCAAGGTTATTTAATTGAGAATGGGAAAATTACATCTCCTGTTAAATTAATCACAATTGCAGGTAACTTCTTTGAAATGCTTAAGAACGTGTCTGCTTTAGGAAACGACTTAAAAATAAATTATATGGGGATTGGTTCTCCATCATTATTAATCAAAGGATTAGCTGTTTCAGGAAAATAGGGCCATCATTTTGGCCCTTTCTTTTTAACAAACTAATATTGTTTCCTATGTTATAATAAATGCGGAGGTAGCGAATGTCAAAATACTCAGAGTCAATTGAAAACTATATAGAGCAAATTCTTGTTTTAAGTAAAGATGCTGATGGTGCTAGAGTTACTGATATAGCTATTGGCCTAAGTGTATCTAAAGCAAGTGTTGCTGAAATTATTAAGAAGCTTGTAGTAGAAGGATTAGTTACGCATGAAAGATATAAGAATGTCTACCTAACAAAAAAAGGTGTCAAATTAGCTGAGAAAGTTTTCGAAAAACATTCTGCTATTGAGAAATTCTTAAGAGAATATTTAGGTGTTTCTGCAAAGAATGCAGATGAAGAAGCCTGCAAAATCGAACATATCATAAGTGATGAAACTTATGGGAAAATACTAGACAAAATCAAAGGGTGATTAATCACCCTTTTACTTTGGAAATATTTAATAATGTATCATTATATCTTAACTCCTGAGAGTTATCTGCGAATCCCCCACAGTGCGGAGTCATCACAACATTAAATTTAGATAAGTCATATTTACTAGGTTGAACAACTGGTTCTTCTTTAGTAGGATAGTTATACCAAACGTCACTTGCATATCCAGACAAATTTCCATTAACTAGTCCTTCATACAAAGCATCTTCATTTACTATTTTTCCTCTAGCTACATTTATAATAATCTTATTCTTATTTCTTTGAATGATTGAACCATTAATACTGTCTTCAGTTTCCTCTGACAAAGGTACTGCCACAAAGACGATATCTGATACATCAAATAGTTCTTCTAATGATGCAGTATTTTGAACATTATCTTTCAATGTTCTTGAATATACAAATACTTTATCAGTCATCGGTAGAACATATGAGTGAATTAGTTTACCAATACTACCATACCCATAAATTCCAACAGTCTTATTTGAAAGTGAATCCCAAGAAACCCTATTACTAAAGTTTCTTTCTCCCCATCTTTTTTCTCGGAGTTCTCTGTCATAAAATGTTATTTTACCCAGTAAACTAAGTATTAACGCTAGAGCTCTTTCAGCTACAAACTTTGAATGAGCACTTGTTGTATGCAGTTTAATTCCTTTTTCCTTCAAATACTCAAGATCGAAACCATTCTTTCCTGTAAAAGGAATGAATACGTGCTTTAGCTTCTTTGCATATTCTATTTGAGAGTTACTTAGTCTTCCTGCAATTAAAACCTCAACCTCTTGGATTAAAGGGTCATCAAAGTTGTTTAATCTAACAAGATTAAAATCATAATCAGACTCATCATATAATGCTAGGATTTCTTTACTAGTAATACCAACCTTCATCTTCTCACCTACTTAAAATGGTGGACTAGCCACCATTTATTATTTTGGAATTAAATCAATATCTATATCTTGAATAATATCTATTTCCTTCTGTAAATCTGCTTCTATTGATTTTATCAAATTATAACCTTGTTCTACTGACATATTACCATCTACAATTACGTCGATGTTAACATCGATATGGTTTAGATGGAAAATAGCTTTAATATGTTTTATATCTAGAATCTTTTCATGAGAATTTACAATTTCTCTCATTTGCAAGATTGTTTGATTACTTGGAGCAGTGTCCATTAATTCTTTAATAGATTGCCAGTAAATCTTCGCTCCAGCCTTGAATATGATTAATGCAACAATTATCGCTGCAATTGGATCAAGTATGTTATACCCGAACATCGTACCAACTACCCCAACTAAAGCTGCTATTGAACTGAATGAATCCGATCTATGATGCCAAGCATCAGCAACTAATGCATTTGAGCCAATCTTCTTCCCAGCTCTCATACTGTAGTAGAACATAAACTCATTTGCTCCTATTGAGAATATAACAACTGCTAATCCATAAAAACTAGGTTCACTTAATACTTCATTTCTAATTCCACTTACCGCATTAAATATAATTCCTGCTGCTGTCATAAACAGGATTAACGCAACAATTTTGGAAACTATTAATTCAGCCTTTTCATGTCCATAAGGATGATCTTCATCTGCAGGTTTATTTGAGATGGTAATCCCAAAATAAACGAAAGCAGTAGATAGAATATCTGTAATAGAGTGGAAGGCATCAGCTACTAATACACTAGACTTACTAAGTAACCCTACAACTAGTTTCAAAAGTACTAATAACGCATTAATTAACATCGTATCTTTTGCTACTCTTCTTCCAAGTTTCGCTTTGTCGTTCATAATTTCACCTCTTACTATAAATATCGTACCAAGAATTGAATTAATCATAATTGAAAACGCACTTATTTTATATCTATTTCATTATACTACAAAAAAAAAGGAGCTGATAGCTCCTTTATGCAGATAAATATGCTTCTTTTACTTTGTCGTCCTCTAATAAGTCCTTAGCGATCCCACTAGTAAGTATTTTTCCTGTTTCTAGAACGTAAGCTCTGTCCGCAATATGTAAAGCTCTATTTGCGTTTTGCTCTACTAACAGAACAGTTGTTCCTTGTTTATTTATCTCATCGATGATTTTAAATATTTCATCTACAAGAAGTGGTGCTAGACCCATTGATGGTTCATCTAGTAATATTAGCTTTGGTCTGCTCATTAAAGCTCTACCCATCGCTACCATTTGTTGTTCCCCACCAGATAAAGTACCAGCATTTTGACCCATTCTTTCTCTAAGTCTTGGGAATGATTTAAATACCTTTTCTAAATCCTCAGAGTAATCATCTTTACTATGTCTACTATAAGCACCCATTTGTAAGTTTTCTAAAACACTCATTGTAGCGAACACTCTTCTGCCCTCTGGTACTTGAGCCATTCCAAGTCCAGGGATTTGATGTGCTTCATATGACAGTAAATCTTCTCCGAAATATTCAATCGAACCAGAACTTGGAGTTAATATTCCTGATAGTGTTTTTAATATAGTTGTTTTCCCAGCACCATTAGAACCAATTAACGTAATGATTTCACCTTCGTATACATCGAAATCAACACCCTTAATTGCGTGAATAGCGCCATAATGAACGTTTAAGTTTTTAACAGATAAGACTATCTTTTTATCTTTCATAATTTCTCCTATTCACCTAAGTATGCCTTAATAACAGCTGGATTTGACCTAATTTCTTCTGGTAATCCAGTTGCGATAATACTTCCGTAATCAATAACTACTAATCTCTCACAAATACCCATAACAAGTTTCATGTCATGTTCAATTAGTAAGATAGCGATATCGAATTCAGTTCTAACGAAGTTAATTGTTTCCATTAATTCAGATGTCTCCTGCGGGTTCATCCCTGCAGCAGGTTCATCTAACATTAATATTTTAGGACTAGTCGCTAACGCTCTAGCAATCTCTAATTTTCTTTGTTTACCATATGGTAAGTTCTTAGCGAACTCATCAGCATAACCATCAAGATCAAATACTTTAAGGAGTTTCATACAAGCTATAGTTGCTTCTTTTTCTTGTCTCCAGTATTTTGGTCCCCTAATAATTGTTGTAAAGAATCCATATGACATTTCATTATGATAAGCAATTTTAATGTTATCTAATACAGACAAATCATCAAACAACCTGATATTTTGGAATGTTCTAGCAGCACCAATTGCTACTATTTTACTTGGAGATTTTTTAACACAATTAATACCATCAATTTCAATTGTTCCTTCCGTAGGAACATAAACACCTGTTAGCATATTAAATATTGTAGTTTTACCCGCACCATTTGGTCCGATTAAACCTACTAGCTCATGTTTATCAATTGAAATCTCAAAGTTATCAACTGCTTTTAAACCACCAAATATCATTGTTAAGTTTTTAACCTCTAATAAAGCCATTATTTACCCTCCTTTTTCTTTTTAGAAAAGAAGCTTTTAATTTTGTTAAGAGCACCTGTTAAAGATAATTCGGTTGTACCGAATATTCCCTGAGGTCTTACTAACATCATTACAATTAATATTAAAGAATAAACTAGTAATCTATAACTAGCAAACTCTCTTAATGCTTCTGGTAAGAAAGTAAGGATAGTAGCAGAAATAATTGAACCAGTAATTGATCCCATTCCACCTAATACTACAATTACAAACATCTCAATTGATTTTACAAAACCAAATGAAGTTATTGTTGGAGCGATAAATCCTTGAATGAATGCGAATAACGCACCACTCACTCCACCAAAGAATGCAGCAATACTAAATGTAGCTACTTTATATTTTGTTAAGTTAATCCCAACTGCTTCCGCAGCGATTTCATTTTCTCTAATCGATAATATGGCTCTACCATGTCTCGATTTCATAATAAATACAATTATAGTTACACAGATAACCATTGTCCAGAACGCTATTGGAAAGTTTACAATTCTTGGAATACCACGAAGCCCTTGAGCTCCTCCGGTAATTTTAGGCATATTAGTTAAGAATACAATTACAACTTCACCAAATCCTAAAGTCATAATTCCTAAATAATCTCCTTTTAGTCTTAATGCCGGTGTACCTACTAACAACCCTGCTACAGCTGCTACCAATCCACCTACTACAGCACTAATAATAAATATCGATAAGTTTGATACCCACTCAAAATACATAAAATCCATTGCTCCTGAATTAAATAATGCTTTACCAGTAATGGCTGCACCATATGCTCCAAGACCCATGAATGCGGCATGCCCTAGAACAAGTTGTCCTAACATACCTGAAGATAAGTTTAAACTTACCGCAGCTATAATCGCAATCATTATAAGTACTAAGATAGTAGTATAATAACGGTTTAAAACTCCAGTAGCGACAAGCGTATTAATCACTATGAATAAACCAGCAATGAATAAAAAGTTACGTAAATACTTCTTAAGTAATTGTTTATTCATTATACTTTTTCCTTAAGGTTTTTACCTAATATACCAGTCGGTTTAATAAGTAAAACTAAAATTAAAACCCCAAACACTATTGCATTAGCCCATGCACTTGAGATGTACGCTTTTGTCATTGTTTCGATAATACCAATCAAGTATCCACCAATCATTGCTCCAGGAAGTGATCCTATTCCACCTAACACTGCTGCAACAAACGCTTTTAACCCAGGCATAACACCTAGAGTTGGATAAACTTGTGTAAACGCGATTCCATATAAAACCCCACCTAATGCACCAAGTGCAGATCCGATGGCGAATGTCATAGTTATAACTCCATTTACATTAATTCCCATTAACGTTGAAGCTTCTTTATCTAAAGATACAGCACGCATTGCTTTTCCTGGTTTCGTTTTTTTAACAAAAATCGATAATAAAATCATAAATCCAACTGACATTAAAATTGTTGTTACAGTTAAATTTGAAATTTGTAAACCAAAGAAATCAAACGTTTCCTTAGAAATTAATTTAGGCATTACTTTTGGCTCAGGTTTAAAGAGTAATAATGCTACGTTCTGTAAGAACAAACTCATACCGATTGCCGTAATTAATGCGGATATCCGTGGTGCCTTCCTTAGAGGCTTATATGCAATTTTTTCAATTAGAACTCCCATAAGCGCAGCTAGTCCCATTGATAAAACTACAATTATAATGAATGGTAACTGTGTGCTAAACCATGTTGCTAGGAAAAATGAAAAATAAGCTCCGAACATCATAATTTCACCATGTGCAAAGTTTATTAATCTAATTATTCCGTATACCATCGTGTATCCGATGGCTACAAGTGCGTAAATCGAACCTAGATTCACACTATTTACTATCTGTCTTAATAATAAATCCATTAATCTTCACCCCGTCTTGAACATATAAATAATAAGAATATAAGGATGTCCTTATATTCTTATCATTCTATTGTTTGTTATTTATTATTAATCCAAAGATACTTTATCAACTACTACATGTTCTCCATTAATTAATTGAATCATTGTAACAGCTTTAACTGGATCTCCATTAGCATCAAACTTAAGATCTCCAGCAACTAAACCAGATAACTCAAGAGATTGTAACGAAGCTACAACTTCAGCAGAATCAGTAGTTCCAGCAGCTTCCATTGCAGCAGCCATTGCATAAACAGCATCATAAGCTAATGCAGCTAATGCATTTGGAGACTCTCCAAATAACTCAGTATAATTTTTAACAAATGCTTGTACAACTGGATCTGGATCTGATTTTGCGTAATGGTTACCGAAGTAATTTCCTTCAGCAGCTTCAGCATAATCTGCTTCTACACCGTCCCAACCATCTCCACCGATGATAGGAATATCTAAACCTAAATCATTTGCTTGAGTTAAAATAGCTCCAACTTCAGCTACATAACCTGGTACGAATAAGAATTCAGCATCAGATGCTCCGATATTAGTTAATAATGCACTAAAATCTTTATCTCCAGCACTCCATGCTTCTTCAGCTACTATTTCACCTTGGAATGCAGATTTGAATCCTACTGCTAATCCTTCTGAATAAGCATCATCTTTGTTAAATAAGATAGCTCCTTTTGATAATCCTAAAGTATCATAAGCAAATATCCCTGCAACTGCACCTTGATAAGAGTCTGTGTAACATGCTCTAAATACATTTGCTGCATCTAAAGTAACCTCTGGGTTAGTCGCTGTAGGACTAAGCACTGGGATACCATCAATAATTGCTAAATCTTTAATAGCTAATGTTACTCCAGAGAAAGTTCCACCAATTAATGCATGAATACCATCTTCTTGAGTTAATCTATTATAAGCATTAACACCTTCAGCAGCATCTCCTTTACTATCGTAAGAAATTATTACTAAAGTCTTTCCTAATACTTGACCAATCTCGTCAGCAGCCATTTGTGCACCTTGAGCTGTTGCAAGTCCGTACATTGAATATTCACCAGTCGTTGGACCGATAACTCCAAATTTAATCGTATCATCTTCAGTACTACAAGCTGATAACGAAAAAACTAATAATAACGTAAATATTAAAGCCATAATCTTCTTCATGTTGTTGTTTCCCCCCTATATATATTGTTAAGATAGTAACATATATTACAGCACCATACAAGGATGTTTTTTATGAATCGGCTTTATGAAAGTACTTTCATCGATTTATGAAAATATTTTCATAAAATTAATCAGATTTTTCAAACTGCAATTTCAACAAAAAAAAAGACTCAAAATATGGTCTTTTTTGGCTTATAATTATACTTTTCTAGCTATGTATATATTAAACAGAGATAGTATGGCTGCACCGAAGAAAATATAGTGTGCGCCGAAAGTCATCCAAACATATCCACCTAACAAAGCTGCTAGGATGGAAACAACATGATCCATACTCATTCCCAGTGAAATAGTTGGAGTTAAATCAGAAGTTTTCAACAATATATTATTCAAATAAATCATTCTTACCATTCCCATTTGAGCTGACATTTTGTCTATTATTACTACTGTATATGCAAGTAGTAAAAACAATCCTTCAGAAGGAATCTTATTAGCAATTAGTCCGTAAACTAATAACCCATAAGATAGATAAACAAAGACAAAAGAAACTGCATCTAAATACAGAACTTTCTTAACACCAATCTTATCAATTAGTCTTCCAATAAATGGAACAAAGAACATCCCTATAAAAGAACCAATAAAAGTGATAATCGCAATCGTGTCTGCTCCTTTACTTAATAACTCTATCAAAACCCAAGGACCATAAACAAGCATAATCTGTTTTTGAACTCCAAACAATATAACAAGTCCGTAGTAATATTTGTATTCTTTCCTAAAAACAAAATTAAACTTCCTAACCTTCTCTATATGAATTCTCTTTTCAAGTAAAAGCAACAATCCAATCACTAATATAAATATTCCTCCAGCAATAACAAACGTTAGTTTAATATCAGTTTTGTATGAGAAAAACCCATACTTAAATCCAAAATAAGCTAACCCGCTTCCCACCATAGAAAAAGCCATAAACGCACCATCATATTTACCTATTGTTGTAGCTACATTCTTATCTCCCGCAAGTGATAATCCAATTGATCTTCTAAGTGACCCGAACAAATGAAACCCTAAACTATTAATGAACAGTATAATGAGCATTAATTCATAGCTAGGAGTCAAGAAACCTAGTATCCATATACCTATTACAGAGAATAGCTGAGCCAAGATGGCTAAGCGAACATCACCTAAAAATGATAATGAAGCAACAATGAATACTATTACAACACCGGGTAATTCTCTAGGAAATTCTATGAGTCCTCTTTGAAAAGCTGTGACATCATAGACCTCTTTAAAGTAGGGTGAGAAAATGTTAAAACTTATTGATAATGCTAATGCAGATAATGCGATAATTGCGTAATATATTTTCTTGTTCATAATTCACCTCAACCATATTATTATACAATAAAAAAAGCCCTAAGGCTTAATTGTTTTTATATATTGAATGTACTAGTGAATTAACAACAGAATCCCTCGTTGTTCTTCTTAAAACTACATTTTCAACTTCAGATTCTCCGAACTGAATAATACTGTTCATTCTAATATTGAACTCCACCTCATCAATGAATTTATCCATAACATCATTATCAGCAAGAACATAGTTCTTATCATTTGAATGCTTTGCTACATACATCGCTAAGTCCGCTTTTTGTAGGATTGCTTCAGTGTTCATAGATCCTTTATGTTTAACAATTCCAACGTTAGCTTTAAGCGAGTTAATATTAGGAATATCAAGATTTAATAAGTCCTTATTTATCTGATTCAGAATCTTTTTAATAATAGGAAATTTACCCACATTTACATGGGCAAAGAATTCATCTCCGCTTAATCTAAATACTTCTCCAAACATTGATATTCTATTTTCAAGAACTCTTGAAAATCTAATCAAGACTTCATCCCCAATCTGATGACCAAATGTATCATTAATTGATTTAAATTTATATAAATCAAAGTACATATAGAATCCTTTTCCTTGTAAAGAGTCCAAATAATTCATACATGAAATTCTATTTTTAAGTCCCGTTAATTGGTCAAAGAATGCAAGATTATATAACTCTTCCTGTTGTTCCAGTTTATTTGTAACATCTTCCATTGATCCTGAGTAAAGATAGTCCCTATTAGACACAATGCACTCAAAATATTTCAGTGGTTCAATTAGCGAAAATTTAATTGTAAATCGCTTATTTGGTAGTTCTGCGATAATCATCGCTTTAAATTCATCTTCAAATTCTGGATAAGAAAAAATCTCTAAAAATTTCTCATCGCACGAAAATATACCGGATTTAGCATCATATTGCCACAATCCTACATTCATGATATCAAAAATATCTAGAAACCTATTTGAGTCCATTTAGAGTCCTCCTAGCTACTGTTATAGTATAGGATAATTAGTAAATTTTGTAAACTCCTATTCAGTCAGTAAAAGGTACTAATCAGGTTACCTCAATTAAAATTGAGTACCTAATAACTTACTAAAGCTGACAATTTGTGTTAATATAATGTGCGAACATAAAGGAGTGAGGGAATGAACATATACAGACTATTAATAATGATGTTTACCGGAGGGATGATTGGTTGGATAACAAATAAGGTAGCTATCAAAATGTTATTTAGACCAATTAAAGAATACAAATTTTTATTCTTTAAAATCCAAGGTGTCTTGCCAAAGAGACAACACGAGATTGCTAAATCAATTGGAGAGACAATTGAATCTGAATTCTTAGGTAAAGAAGATATTGTAAACAACCTTCTAACTGAAGAAACAATATCAAGTGCTAAACAAGAACTTAAAATTGTATTAACTAAAAAGATAAAAGAAATTGTACCACCAATGGCTCTAATGTTACTTGGTAACATTGATAAAATAATAAGTGACTTCATTGATAAAGAAGGAGAGGGTATGCTTAACTCTCTAGTTGAAAAATTTAATAATGACGAAGTGTTAAACATAGCTTTAATTGTTGAAGAGAAAGTTAACAAACTTAATTTTAGCGAATTTGAAGATTTAGTTTATCAAATAATGGATAAGGAATTAAAACATATCGAACTAGTTGGATTGTTCTTAGGATTAATCATCGGATTAATACAGTATTTTATAACTTTATACATATAAAAAGAAACCCTAAGGTTTCTTTTCTTTTTACTTGGCAAGTTCCTACTTTCGCTCTTGAGAACTATCATCGGCGTAAAAGTGCTTAACTTCTGTGTTCGGGATGGGAACAGGTGTATCCACTTTGCTAACCTCACCAAATGGTGGAGAATGACGGGCTCGAACCGCCGACCCTCTGCTTGTAAGGCAGATGCTCTCCCAACTGAGCTAATCCTCCATGCAAGAAACATTATAACAAATCTTTTTCAAAGAGTAAACGTTATATGACATATAAAATAAAAAATCAGTTTTCACTGATTTCTTAACAAGTAACTTAACGATTCAAAGAATGCTTTATCATGATCCTTTGTTCTTTTTTTAGGACCCTTAGTACGCAGTCCTGCTCTCCTCATTTTTTGACCAGTGTATCTTTGGTTTAAAAATGAATCAATATTAAAATCAGTAAATACCGTTCCATTTTGATGGATGGGTATTCCAGCTTTAGCTAATGCCATCGCCGCTACTCCGTAGTCCTGAGTGACAACAATATCTCCTTTTTCCACATCTTTGATTAAAGCATAATCAACTGAGTCCGCACCTTTATCAAAAATTAAGACTTTACTATAACCATCATCATAAACATGAGAGTTATCTAAATACATAGTAACTTCCAAATTGTGTTCCTTGGCTAATCTTACAATAATCTCTTTTACCGGACACGCATCAGCATCTACTAATATTCGCATTAATGCGCTCCTATCCAGTTCAGGATATCTTTATACACTTCTTCTTTGTTAATTTCATTTATCATCTCGTGTAATGCGTCCTCATACAAGTACATCTCAACTTCATTTCCATTCTTAAGATACTTATTAGCTACTTTCTTGACGAAACTACCCATATTTCCCCCAACAGGATCTAACTCACCTGAAACCATCATTAAAGGAATAGTATCAATATCATATGCGCTTGATTTATTTATTCTTCCAAGTCCTTCTAATAATGCTCCAGCATATTCTATAGTTATTACATATCCACATAGAGGATCATCATTATATTTCTTAACAACAGCTTCATCTCTGGAAATAAAACTAGTTAATCCTAGCTTTCTAGCTTTTTTATTAAGTGGTCCAAACATCAACTCGTTTAACTTTTCGCTTTGTGAATGTTTATCATGTTTCTTCAACGCCATTTTTACAATAATTTTTGCAGCTGCTATTGTAAACTTGTCAGTTGACCCGGTTCCACTTATAATAGCTCCATCAATGTCTCTTGAATAGAATGATAAATAGTCTCTTAATATAAATGAGCCCATACTATGTCCCATCACAAAGACTTTCTTACCTGGTAAATCAGCTTTAATAATTTCAGTTAACTTGTACGTTTCTTTAACGTATAGGTTCCAAGGATGGTCCTCATCAGACAACACGCCAGGAATCCCTTTTAGACTTCTACCATGACCCCTCAGGTCCATAACATATACTGTTACGCCATTAGATGCCATACTTTCAGCAAAATGAGAATACCTAAGTCCATGTTCTACAGACCCATGGATAATTTGAAGTACTGAGTTGCATTCTTTTGCTTCATAAATATCGTAAAATAATTCTAAACCGTCTAACCCTTTAAATGTTTTAGTAATCATAATTAACACCCTTCCTTAGTTCTCTTAAATATTACCAAAAAAAAAGCGAAAAATCGCCTTTTTATATTATTCCTAGTTCTTTACCCACTTCAACAAACTTTTCAACAGCTGTATCAAGTTGAGCTTTCGTATGTTCAGCTGTAATCATACAGCGTAATCTACCAGTTCCTTTAGGTACTGTTGGGAAGATTATTCCACTAACAAATACACCCTCAGCTAATAACTTTCTACTAAATTCCATCGTCACAGCTTCATCTCCGATTATAACTGGTGTAATAGGTGTTTCACTATTACCGATATCAAAACCAGTTTTAGCCATTGCTGCTTTAAAATAATTTCCATTATCCCATAACTTCTCACTAAGCTCACTAGACTCAGACATAATTTTAATTGATTCATTAATCGCAGCTACTGTACCTGGAGGTAGAGCAGTTGAGAATAGAATCGGTCTACCACGGTGACTTAACCATTCTTGCATAGCTTTAGATCCGGCAACGTATCCACCAATAACTCCTACAGCTTTAGATAAAGTACCCATGATAAAATCAACTTGTCCGTGAAGATTAAAGTGATCAACTGTCCCACGACCATTTTCACCTAATACTCCACTACCATGAGCGTCATCCACATATGTTAAACAATCATATTGTTTCGCAAGTTTAACAATTGCTGGAAGTTTCGCAATATCCCCGTCCATACTGAACACACCATCTGTGATAATCAGTACCGTTTCGTAATTATCTCTATTTTCTTTTATTATTCTTTCTAGGTCAACCATATCTGAATGTTTATATATAGCTTTATCAGCACGTGACAATCTTACACCATCAATAATTGATGCGTGATTTAAAGCGTCCGATATAATTAAATCCCCTTTACCTGTAACTGCTTGAATAGTTCCTGCATTACAGTTAAAACCAGACTGAAAAACCATTACAGCTTCTTCTTTTTTAAATTTAGCTAATGTAACTTCTAACTCCTCATGTAAATCCATATTTCCTACAATAGTTCTAACTGCCCCAGCTCCTACACCGTACTTTTCAATAGCCTTAATACTCGCAGCTTTTACTCTAGCATTATTTGCTAAACCTAAATAGTTGTTAGAAGTAAGATTTATAACATTTTTTCCATTTAAGTTAATAACCGGTCCACAGGCACCGTAATTAATAGGAAGTTTTCTATAAATTCCTTGATCCTTAAGTTCTTGGACTTTTCTTTTCAGTAAATTACCCATCTAATCCTCCTGGAAATAAGATTATTTTTCCACAATTTCCTTCTCTCATTAAATCGAATCCTTTTTCAAAGTCTTCAAGAGCGAATTCATGTGTAATTATTTTATCTAAATCTAGAGCATTTGCTTCAATTAATCCAACAACTTTATACCAAGTGTCGTACATTAGTCTTCCAACAACACCGTAAATTGAGATACCTTTAAATACAACGTCTTTAGCTAGATCAATTTCTATATTCTTAGATGGAATACCTAATAAACTCATTTTCCCACCTAATTTAACATACTTAAATGCAGCTTCTATTGCATGTTTGTTACCACTAAACTCGGCAACAACATCAACACCTTCGCCAGTTGCGGCGAATACACTTTTAATAACATCTTCTTTTAATGGATTGATAACTACATCAGCACCTAATCCTTTAGCCATATGTAAACGGTACTCATCAACTTCAATCGCAATTACTTTAGCTGCGCCTAACGCTTTAGCTACATTAACAGCCATTAACCCAATTGGTCCGCAACCAACAATAGCTACAGTCTTACCAACAATATCAAAATGAGTTAAAGTATGAACTGCATTACCAAGTGGTTCTAAGATAGAAATATACTTTGGATGAATATCAGTTTTATTAACTAAACAGTTACTCGCAGGCATAGCAATATACTCAGCGAAAGCACCATCAATATCAACACCAATAATTTCAGTGTGCTGACAAATATGAGCTTGCCCAGTTCTACACATTTCACATTCTCCGCAAACAATGTGAGTTTCAACTGAAACAATATCTCCAATTGATAAAGTTTTAACTTTGGCACCTAACTCAACAATTTCCCCAGCTAATTCATGACCAACAGTCAGTGGTGGTTTAATTCTATTTTGACTCCACGCATCCCACTCATAAATGTGTTTATCAGTACCACAAATACTCGTCGCAATAATTTTTATTAAAACATCATTTTCTCCAACGGTGGGAATAGGTTTCTCAGTTAACTCTAACCCGGTCCCTGCCTTAGATTTAATGATGGCTTTCATAGTTCCTTCCATGAAAAAATCCTCCTATATGTATACGTTTACATTTCATCTATATCATAACATTTGAAGTCGTAAATAAAAAGAAAAATAAACGTTTAGGTCGTCTTTTTTTTAACACTGATTTACAACTTCAGAAATCAATTAGAAAAATAAAACACCCATTAATTTCTGGGTGTCTTTTTGTATGAGATAAATACTGTTAATGCATGGAATAAAACAGTTAATACCACAACTGTAATAGCTGTAGAAAAGAAAAATTGATAAGGTAACATTATTATCAAAGGATCAAGTGGACTCAGCATCCACAAGTCGTTTGTAAATAGTAATAAATGGAACTGTCTAAATGTCCAACTGAAGTTTATCAACATACTTAATGTTATAAGTCCAACTGATACGGTAGGGAATACCCACACCCATCTCAGTGTCTTAAGTATTTGTTTTTTATCCCAAAGATAAATACCAGCAACACTAGCTAAAACGATAGCCGTTGCGATTATGATTTTACCATTTGTATACAAAGCCTTAACATCTTCCATGTGTAGAAGACCTCTTTCGGTCATTAAGATATCACTTCCACCCTCGAATGATGGAAACTCTAAATCATCTTCGAATCCATTTAAATAACGCATTGTTTGTGATACTGCATATTCATAATCCCAAGTAATTCTTTCATGCGAATCATGAAGTCCATCATGAATCATCATATAAGTTTTTGTTGAAATAATCTGTAAAGATAACAAAATCAAAATGATAGAAACACTAATGTTAAATACTACTTTTGCAAGTCTCAAATTAATCACCCTTTTCTATATCTTACTGTACCATATACACCAGCAATAATCATTATTGATCCAACAAGATGATAACTATAGAAAGCCTCACCTAGAATCAACGTTCCAGCTAGAATAGATACAATTGTTGCAAAATTTGCAAATATACTTGATACATGAGCCTCTAACTTACTTAAACTATAGTTAACTAAGAAGAAACCTCCAATTGAAGCTATTGTCCCTAAGTATAATAAAGGACCAATCACTTCTATATTAAATAACGGTTCAAAGTAACTACTAAGTGAATTGTTATTGACCGCTTCAATAATTGCTAAACTGTTAAATACAATGAATCCTGAAATCATCATTGAATAAGTAACTTCTACAGTAGTAAAATGCTTTGATGACTTTTTACTAAATATATTAAATGCGGCAGCACTAATTACAGCCAACAGAAGTAAAATCATCCCAGTAGCATTCGCACCAGAGAAACCTTTCATCGCATTAATATACAATACTCCAAATACACTCATTGATATAAATACTAGTTGTGGTCTCGTAGGTTTTTCTTTTAAGAAGATAACCCCTAAGAATGTAACGAATATAGGAATCAAGGCAATCATCATTCCAGCCTCATTCGACTGTGATAATGCTAACCCATAAGTTTCAAACAAGAAATATAATACGGGTTGGAATATTGCGGTATAAAGAAGAATACGAATGTTCTTCCCCCTATAATTAACCTTAACAACTTTAAAGATAATCAGTAAAGTAAATATAACAAATGCTATTAAAAATCTATATGCTATTAACTGAATACTAGTTAAATAATCTAAAGCAACTTTAGAAAACATAAACGAGAATCCAAATATTGTTGAAAATAAGAGCCCTGCTGCATATGGTAAGTACTTCTTCATATAAACACCTCTTCAGTCATTCTACTATAAGAATCACCAAAATGATATATAATTAAGGTAGAAACACATCTAAGAAGTTTTCCACTATAAAACCATACCAACTACTTGACAATACATAGTAGCAGGTATACTATGGTAGTGAGGAGGGGTAAAATGAATACACAATTTAAAAAAGGCGTTCTAGATATGCTTGTACTCCTTTCGATATCTAAAAAAGATAAATATGGTTATGAACTTGTGGAAGAAATAGCTGAAGCATCTGAAGTTAAAGAAGGAACAATATATCCCTTACTAAAAAGACTTACAAACGAAAAGTATTGTGACACTTACTTTAAGGCTTCGAAAGAAGGTCCTGCAAGGAAGTACTATATGATCACGCATTTAGGTAAAGACAGGCTAGCAAAAATTATCGAAGAGTGGAATCAGTTTCAATCAAGCGTTGCCAAGTATATAGATAAGAGGTGGACTAATGAATAAACAAGAATTTTTAAAGTTGTTAAGAAAACAACTAAACGTATTAAAAGACACAGAAATCGATGATATCATCCAGGAATATTCTCTGCACATCGATGAAGAGGTTGCTAGTGGAAAAGATGAAGTTGAAGCTGTTAAGAACTTCGGAGAAATCAATTTACTTGCAGAAGAAATACTTGATGCTTATCAAGTAAAGACAAAAAAACCAAAAAAAATAATTGCCAAAGCAATTAAGATGTTTTCACTATTTGATGAGGAGCTATTAGATATAGTACATTCTCTTCCAAGAGGAACAGGGTTTAGTCATAAATTCTCCCTATTTACTTTATACATAATGATCTGGGGAATTATGCTAACAGCTATGATATTCTTATTCAAATTAACTGGAATCATTTTAGGATTCGCAGGTCCATTTGGATCATTCCTTAATGTTGTATTAATCTTATTTGGATCAGTTATGATGGTTTATGTAGCTTTAAGAGTCATCACACACGTTTGGCAAAAAAGAAAATAACCGTAAGGTTATTTTTTTTCTATCCAATATCTTTGTGTTAGTTTTCCATCAAACAGTATTTCGTTTTCAAAAACACCACCACAATTTATTATAGTTTTTAAAGAACCTGGATTATCTTTATCACAAGTTACAAGAACACTGTGAACACCTAGTTCTTTCATTTTTTCTAATGCGAATAAAAGCAATTTTGTAGCGTATCCTTTTCTTCTTTCACTAAGTCTAACACCATATCCAATATGCCCACCGTGTTTCAACAAGTAGTCATTTAAATAGTGTCTAATGTTAACAGCACCAATTACTCTTTCTTCTTCTAATAGATAATAAGTCGAAGTAGTAACAAAGTCAGGATTCTCTAAAATCCCTTTAGCATAGTTATTTGATAAAACAACAAGCTCTTCGAATGTTTTTCCATTAAGACCAGCTGCATATGGAGTAACACCTACACCTTCATTTAAGAATTCTTCAACGAAAGCTAGATGTTCTTTCTTAGTAATCTCGTTAATAGTAACAAATTTCATATAACCCTCCTTCAAACATCTTCAAAAATATCTAAATAATAATATTAATACATTATAGATCAAATATAAGTTAAAGGGAAGTGCTTATTACTTATCCCAGTTTAAAAGTCTGTTTTGCCCTTGAAGGGATTTAATATGAGTTACATCTTGTGAAACTTCTAATACACCTTCATAGTTTCCTGATTCATCACGCATTGCGTAATATGTGATATAGAGTTTAATATCTTTAAAGTCCATCCAAAATTCAGCAAAATCTTGAGTTCCATTTCTAAATGATTCAATTATCTTCTCTACCATCTCGACACTTTTTGGAGGATGACAATATTTTACTTGTCTCCCAATAACTGATGGATTTCTTGGAAAATGTCTTTTTGGATTATCATTAAAATATTTAACTCTGTCAAATTTATCTACAAATGTAAAATCTATTGGTAAATGATTCATCATAATCGTTAACTGCTTAAAGTTAATAGAACCAGTTCTAGATTTAAATATCCCCTCTAAGGTATCATCTTCTAAATGAGGCGAGTAACTAACATCAACGAAGGTAAACCCATACTCACTACATTCAGAGAGCATATCATCCATTATAGTATCTTCTAACAGCTTATAAGCAACAGGTAGTAGAATAAGTTGTTCCTTATTAATTATTCCATATACTAAAAAATAGTACTTACCTATTAATACTTGAAGTTCCTTAGAATCCTCATTCTCAAAGTTCTTAAGAATTGTCCCAAGTAATTCTCTAGCTTCATCATATAAACTCCACAATACTTGTAGTGGTTTACTAGAGGGTAGTTTATCTTCGATATTTGGAAATATAATATTCTCATATTTTTGGAATTTCTTATCAAACTCTAAACACTTAATAAAACCTTTTTTTAAAAATTTTCTGTCCTCTAGATTGTTTCTAATTTCACTTTTTAAAGATCCGAGGTGTTTCTCTATAGCTCTGTTCTCTAGAAGTAAATATTTAAACAACTGGTGCTCATATGTATGCGTTAATCTTGAAAGTCCTTCATAAAAGACATTCGCAAATTTGTGCCCAGTTTCTCTTATTACCTCTACTTCCTCAGTCTCTTGATATCTCTTAAGGTAAAACAGGTCAATTGGATTAATAGATTTAATTACGTCTCTAAAGTTATCCACTACTTCCTTCTTTTCCTTACCGGTGCCAGCTGATAATAACTCGTCCATAAAGTTATCTAATTTTGAAATCTTAACTTCATCTTTATTTTGCCATTCCATCAAGCCACCCCCTTCTACTTCTATTATAATAGAAAAGTGAGAATTCTCACTTTTCTTTTACTTGAACATATTTTTTAAAGTATAAATGTTTCCCAGCAATTAACACAATAATGAATAATCTTAAAGATAATACATCAATAGAAATCAAACTTACAATCATCATAATGTCAGTTAATATTAATAGAGTCCACTTATGTCTGAATGTCATGGCTCTATTTTCTGAGAAGTCCTTTAAATATTTTTTATATACTTTAGTAGATTCAAACCAATCACGGTATTTGTCACTGCTTCTAGCGAATAAGAAACCTGTTAATAGTAGAAACGGAGTAGTGGGCAAAATAGGTAAAACGATTCCCACAACTCCTATCCCCAGCGATGTAAATCCACTAACTAAATAGACTATTCTCATTATTCTACTAAACGTTTCTCGCCTTCAAGAGCTCTGATTGGTTTAATATCTTGACTAACTTCTAATGTACCTAAATAATTTTGTTCTTTGTCTCTTACTGCAAAGTATCTAATATAAACAAACTTTTCACCCATGTTAATGTAAAAGTCTTCATTATCTTTTGATCCATCAATGAAACTATTAACTATATCTTCAACTACATGAACACTTTGTGGTGGATGACACATTGATACGTGTCTTCCTAGAACAGTGTGAGGTCTATCAAAGATTCTCTCTTTTCCTTGTGTAAAGTATTTAACATGTCCATCTTTATCAACAAATGTCATATCAAGTGGAACAGTATTAAGGATAGCATTTATTTCAACAGGCAATAAACTACCTGCGTCGAACTTAACTTCACCATCAATAAAGTCTCCAGTTTCTTCTACATGATGTTCTTCTTTAGTTACCCAGTCCTCAAGAGGTGGATTTAAGAAGAAACCAACTTCAGCAGCACCTTCATGTGCTAATATCCAGTCGTATAATGATAAAGTGTCACAAAGCATTGGTAACAAAATATTATCTTCTTTCGTAACCATATCTTCTACTTTTACTAAAACTGCTTCAAGATCTTTAAACATATCCGCAAAATCAAATTCTAATTGGTCAAGTGTATTCTTAACACCTTTTAACAAACCACGAATTTCATCATCTACACCCCACATAACTTTAGGGATTGATGTAATTCCTTTTTTCTCTAATCCAGGAAAGAATAAGTTTTCTTTTCTAGAATAGTGATTCGATACTTCAAGTAATCTTTCAATACCAATTCTCAACATTAAATGACTAGTTTTATCGTCATTACCAACATGTGGTCTTATTTCGTCTTTAATTAGTTGTAAAATTCTAACGTTTTCGTCTTTATATACTTTTGCAGGATGCCCTGGCACCACTGTTAAGTCTTTAGCATTATGGATATCACTTATTGAACCGTCAAATACAGCTGCATGAACATCACACAGTCCTTGTACTTCTTCAATACTCATACCGTCTTCTATTAGTGAATGTTCCATTTGTGTTATTTCTTCTGTAGATACTTCATTAAATTGTTCTTTAAATAATTTCTTAGCATCAGCAAGGTCCATTCCTTCATGAATCCCTCTGATAATTTTTTTAAGTTGTTCTTGCCTCTTTGCAGAGTTATCGATCATTTCGCTCATATAAATACCTCCATTTACAGCCTGATTATCTCATATAATATAAAACAGGTATGTGATTATAGTCACATACCCACAAATTTATAAACATTTTTTTCAATATCAATTAATCCCTCATCAAGCATCGTAGAAAGGTGTCTTGATAAAGTCTCTCTTCTAATACCAATAAGTCCTGCTAACACAGTTTTAGTAAACGGAAGATGAATTGTATATAACGAATTATCTTTCCTACCAAACTTCTTAGCAAGATATTCTAAAATGTGTAATATCTTATCTTCAGTATCTAAGTTTGCAGACTGAAATAATTGAGTTTGAAATGTACCCATTCTAGTCATCGTACAGCTTAGACATGTTTCTTTGAAAAAGTCATCCGAATCATAAGTAGTCATCACGGTACTTTTATGGATACTGTTTAAAGTCACATTAGAAAGAGCTGTAGCAGTAGCGATAAAATCATCTTCACCTTTAAGCATCGCAACTAATCCTACGTACTCACGTGGCCCTAGAATATCAAATATTTTTTCTTCACCTGATACGAATAATTTACTTACCTTTACTAGCCCAGAGTTAATCATCGCAATATGATCAAGTGTCGCACCCTCACGAAAAATAACTTCACCTTGTTTAAAGGATTTAATCGTTCCTGGTAGCGAATCATATATACAGTTTTTACATAATTTCTTCATATAAACTCTCCTAACTAAATTATACCATTAAATAAAAAAAGGTGATTTTAAAATCACCTCTTTAATTATTCACCTGAAATATCAATTATTAAGCCAGCACCTTCACCAGCAACAACTTGTGGTAATACTCCATCCCATTTTTCCATGTATAGATCAATTTTCATTTTCTCTAATACTTCTGGAGTTAATGATAATGTTAATAACTCATTTGCTTCTTTTTGTTTTGTAGCTAAGATTACTAAAGCAGCACCTTCTTCTTCCGCTTTGATTCTTAACCATTGTGCAGCTTCAGCTTCTTTTTTAGCTGCAGCTTCACCAGCGATTGCGCTTTCGATAGTATCTCCTGCATCAGTATCAACTAATACAAGTCTTTGTAAGATAATACCATCTTTGATTAACTCAATTTCTAATGCAGCGAATGTTTCTGATACTACAGTAGCACGTTGTCCACCTAAGATATCATAAATAGAATACTTAGTTGCTACTATCTCTAATTCTTTTTGAGTAGTAGATTTCAAAATTGACTGAATTTGCATTAAGTCCTTATTTCTATGTTTTTTGAAATAAGAGTATGCTTTGTTTTGGTCAATTGAAACCTGTACTTGTAAAGTAGTGTTTAACCACTGTGAATCATTTGTTTGAACTGAAATGTTATTAAAAGTAATTTCTGTTACTTCAGTTGATAACTCATATACCGTTTGGTAAGGCGCTTTAACTTGTAGCCCCTCTTGTAAAATTGTAGTTTGAATCCCTCCACCTAGTGGATCAAATAGAACTCCAACTCTGTTGGCATTTACTAAAACGAATGATGCAAATATTAATGGAACAAGTCCAAATATAGATAATAATTGTTTTGCGTTCATTCTCCATACTTTTTTATCAATATCATAACCTAATAATACGAATAATCCGATAACTAAAATTCCTGCTAATGCTATATAAAACATAATTTTCCTCCTATTTTTTAAATAATCTTTATATAATATTACTTACGTATTATATCAAATTATTTTTTATTAATCAAATATTATGAAATTCTTTTATATTATTTCATCACTTTTAAATCTGAACTGATGATTAGTGTAGCTTCTGTTTGTTTTTGTATTTCTTCTACACTAGTTCCCTCTGCTATTTCTGTAAGTAAAATACCTTTATCAGTGACTTCCATTACACCAAGTTCAGTAACAATCATGTTTACTTGTTTAACTGCGGTAAACGGTAAAGTACATCTTTTAAGTATTTTAAACTTCCCTCTGGAAGTATGAGTCATCGCAACAATTACTTTCTTTGCACCAACTACAAGGTCCATCGCTCCGCCCATACCAGGAACCATTTTACCTGGAATAATCCAGTTAGAAATATTTCCCTCTTCATCAACTTGAAGAGAGCCTAAAACTGTCACATCAACATGACCACCACGTATAATTGTAAATGAAGTCGCACTGTCAAAAGTTACACCATCTTTACTCATCGTGATTGGTTTTCCTCCAGCATTTGATAAGTCATAATCTTCTTCTCCCTCCAAAGGAGTTCCAGTAAGACCTAACATACCGTTTTCACTCTGGAAAGTAACGTCCTTATCAGCTTCTACAAATCCTGCTACTAACGTTGGTAACCCTATTCCTAGGTTTACAACGTCTCCATCATTTAATTCCATTGCTACTCTTCTAGCGATAATCTCTTTAATATTCATATTAAGCCTCCACTATAAAGTCAACAAAGATATGAGGAGTATGTATTCCATCAGGATCTAAGCTTCCTACTTCAACTATGTTTCTAGCTTCACAAACTACAAGGTCAGTAGCTGTAGCCATCAAAGGATTAAAGTTTCTAGTAGTTAATCTATAAACTGTATTACCTTTTTTATCTACTTGATTTCCTAAAGTAATCGCCAAATCAGCTCTAAGAGGTTTTTCTAATATATAATCAACATTATCAACAGTGATAATTTGTTTTCCTTCTTGAACGATTGTACCTAGTCCAGTTGGCGTTAAAAATCCACCAAGTCCAGCACCACCAGCTCTGATTTGCTCAGCTAGAGTTCCTTGTGGAGTAAGAACAACTTCCATTAGTTCTTCACTCATTAATCTACCCGCCTCAGGATTTAATCCAATGTGAGATGCGATTAACTTAGATACTCTGCCCTCACTAATAAGTCTTCCAACTCCAGCTTCAGGTAGTCCAGCGTCATTACAAATAATTGTAAGATTTTTAACATTACTCATCAAAATTTCACTGATTAATAATTCAGGAGTTCCAACGGCCATAAATCCACCGACCATTATACTCATCCCATCAACTAATTTTGATCTAAAGTCTTCTTTAGTAATTAATTTATTCATAAATCCCCCTAAACTAATTCTCTTGCGACAATCTCTTGCACGATAAACGAAGCAACATCTTCAGCATATTTCTTAGCACCAAATCCTGCATCGTATCCTAATTCCTTAGCTAATTCATGAGTTATTCTTGGTCCACCAGCAATAACGACCACGTTTTCTCTAATCCCTTCAGCCTCAAGAAGTTCAATCATGTTTGATAAATTATCAACATGAACTCCCTTTTGAGTTACTACTTGAGATACTAATATAGCATCCGCTTTCAACTCAATCGCTTTTTTGATTAGTTCCTCATTTGGAACTTGGCTTCCGAGATTTAAAGCTTCAATCCCTTTATATCTCTCAAGACCATAATGTCCAGCAAAACCTTTCATATTCATTATTGCATCTATTCCAACAGTATGTGCATCAGTTCCTGTTGCTGCACCAACGATTACAATATCTCTCTTGATATTTTCCTTGATGTAACCTTGAACTCCATACATATCCATAACACTTGTATCTACTTTTTCTATCGTAATATCTTCAATGTTAATAGCTTTTGAATATGAACCATATATAACATAGAACGAAAAGTTCTTATCCAGTGCCTCTTGATGAGCAACACCGGGGTCTGTAATATTCATTCCTCTAGCTACTTCTAAAGCAGCCTCATATCCTAGTTCATCTGCAGGTATTGGTAAAGTGAACGAAACTTGAACTTTACCATCATCAAGTGTATCTCCGTAAGGCTTTACTGCTTTTGGATTTACTATCATGATTTACCTCCTATTTCTTTTAACATCATATCAAGTACTGGATTAAAATATAAATCATCTTTTTCAAAGACTCCAATTAATCCTTTACCCATATCTCTACCACGTTTAACTCCAGCGAATACTCCTTGTTCGATTGAATCAAACAATCCTTTATCATGAATATCAGTTAAAAGTTCAAGTGCACTATCCAGAACCTCATGTGCACGCGACTGGATAATTCCACCATCTTTATATTCAATCTCATCAGAAATATCTGCCATTGTATTAAAGACATAATTTGCATTCTCAATCGATAACGCTCTATCCGATAAGAATGGAGTGTGAATTGCTTCCGTTAACATTCCTAGTAAGTGAATCTTTTGATCAGTTAAGATTGTAGCTATATTAAATAATGTATCTTGAACATGCCCACGGAAAATATTACCTGTCTTAAACTTAGTAGGAGGCATATATTTTAGTGGTGCATCTTTGAAGATCTCTCTAGCCATCTGAGCTTGAGCAATTTCAAATAAGAATCCATTTTTAACATCAGGGCTTATTTCAAATGCATGTCCTAATCCTTGAAGAGGTTCAGGTAGCATTGCTTTTAAAGCGAATTGTTCATTAATAAATTGAGAAGCTAACACAGTGTGTGCTTCTTCTACAGCATCAGCTGTAGTAAGATAATTATCTTCTCCGGTATTAATTATGATTCCTGCAAATGAATCTATTACTCTTGAGAAATATTGATCGACAAATGTTCTTTTCATATTAATATCTCTAAACAGAATTCCGTACAGAGAATCATTCAACATTACATCTAATCTTTCTAGTGCGCCCATTGCAGCAATCTCAGGCATACAAAGTCCACTCGCATAATTTACAAGTTTGATATATCTTTTCTGTTCATCACAAACAACATCTAATGCTTTTCTCATTATCTTAAAGTTTTCTTGGGTAGCGTACGTTCCACCGAACCCTTCAGTTGTAGCACCATACGGTACATAATCAAGTAAACTTTGACCAGTCGTTCTAATTACAGCGATAATATCTGCACCTTGTCTAGCTGCAGCTTGTGCTTGCAGAACATCTTCATAGATATTCCCAGTCGCTACAATAACATATAACTCAGGTCCTTCTTTTTGACCAAACCTAGCGTAATAATTATCTCTAACTGCTGTATTTTCTTTAATTTTAATTAAGTACTCTTTAACAACCTCACCAATCTTGTTTTTGATATCAGTAATGCTGTTTTCCTTGAAACTAGTTAAATCCATTTCACCTTTACTTACTTTAATAGCTAACTCATTTGGAGTTAACCCAGTTTCAATCATAGCGTTACCTAAATAGAAAGATACTCCTCTTCCTTTTAGACCATCCCTAACAATATGATCAACCACAACATTCGGTAATGGTACATCAAACTGATCAACACCATCAATACCTACTAATCTACAAACAGTTCTTTCAACTGTAACTGTAAAGTGGATATCTATATACTCTTGAGTAGTTTCAGCAATCTCTTCGGCTATATTTCTAGCTTTATCAACAATGCTAAAATCAATATTTAACTTACCCATATTTTCTCCCTCTTTTCAAAACATTAACGATTGGCAAATCTATAACCATAGTTAATTTATTTCTAAACTCAATATCATCAAATTCATAGCCTAAAGGCGAATATGGATTATAAACTAAACATAATAAGTTTATATCATATAAAACTTCAAGCGAAATATTCATCATAACTAGATAGTTATAAGAATCAAAATCTAAAAATGCTTTTGTACCATCTTTAAGAAGAATCTTTAATCCACTAATCCTATGACGATTATTTTTCAACTCATTAACAAGCTCCTTAGTTAAGGCGCCACTTAGTACAAGATACTCAGTGTCATCCTTAATACAATTTACTATCTGCTTAGCTGACCCGAGTGATGTACCTAAATCTAAAGACAGAACACTCTCACCAATAAGAGTAACTGCATTATCAAAATAGCTTAAAGCATTCTCTAATTTAGTCTTAGGTAAATTGAACAACTTAAAAGTTAATCCCGTTTCCCTAACTACAGTATCAATATCTTTACTATAAGAAGCTCCAGTTACAAGAATTGTAGCGTCTAATCGCTCGTTACTAGCCATCTGTTTTCTGGAAAAAGCTCCATCAACAATGAATAATTCAATGCCGTATTCTAACATTAGATCATATACTTCATTTATCTGTTTATTATATGACGGTCCCGCAAGATCAATTAGTCCTGCTTTTAAAACTTTTATTATATAAATCACACCCATAGGCGTATTCATTTTAGTTTTATGAAGAATACTATACTCAGCACTCGAGTTACCTAGTGCTTCAGTAGTAGTTGCAATAATTGTTCCTTTTGTGACAAAAATACTCGGCTTTCTCACTTTATATACGCTGTCCTCAAGCTCGCCGTCTCTACCAATTGAAGTTAATCCAATTACGGTATCAGTCATTTCTGCTAAGATAGAGTTTAAACAAGTTGTTTTACCAGCATTCTTTTGCATCCCAATAATAGAAAGGCTCTTGATTCCAGTTAAAAACTCACGCACTATTTATGATTTCTTTCTTTACGAAGTAATTTAGTTGGTTCAAGTGAAATGCCATCACCACTTAAAAGTCCTGATATACCAGTCGTCTTATTTTCTTCCTGGCAGTATTCACAATTACATTCGTTATCGTAATCTGTTGGTTCAGAATAAGTAGTAATTACACCTTCAAAGTTTCTTAAAACAACTTTTCCTGGTGCTTGAGAAATCATATACTGAGGCATTACTGGAATCTTACCTCCACCACCTGGTGCATCAACTACAAATGTAGGTACTGCGAACCCTGATGTATGTCCACGTAACCCTTCAATAATCTCAATACCTTTTGAAACTGGTGTTCTAAAGTGTTCTATCCCAGTAGCCATATCACATTGGTAAATGTAATAAGGTCTTATTCTCATCGCAACTAAATCTTGAACAAGTTTTTTCATTATGTTAACACAATCATTAACACCTTTTAAAAGCACAGACTGATTCCCTAAAGGAATTCCTACATTAGCTAACAAATCAATCGCATTCTTACTCTCTGTAGTAATTTCTTTTGAATGATTAAAATGAGTATTCAGCCAAATTGGATGATACTTCTTAAGCATATTTACGAGTGCAGGAGTTATTCTTTGAGGTAGAACCACTGGTGTACGTGTCCCTATTCTAATAACTTCAACATGTTCAATAGCTCTTAGTTTCTTGATTATATATTCTAACCTGTCATCACTAACAAGTAATGCATCTCCACCTGACAATATAACATCCCTTATTTCTGGAGTGTTTTTAATATATTCAATACCTTGATCAATTAGATCCATTCCAAATTGAGCGTCAGTTGCTCCTGCTAATCTTCTTCTCGTACAATGTCTACAGTACATACTGCACATATCTGTTATCAAGAATAATGCTCTGTCCGGATATCTGTGTACTAATCCAGGTACAGGTGAATCACCGTCTTCATGTAAGGGGTCTTCTAAATCAAATGCACCTATATGTGTTTCTGCAATCGTTGGTACTGCTTGCATACGCACAGGACACAACTCATCCAAAGGATCCATTAAACAAAAGTAGTACGGTGTAATAGCCATTCTAAATTTACCCAAGACTTTCTTAATTGATTCTATTTCGAAGTCTGAAAGGTTCATCGACTTTTCTATTTTTTCAAGGCTATCTATTCTGTTTTGAACTTGCCAATGCCAGTCATTCCACTGTTCATCAGTTACGTTTGGAAAATATATTTGTCTTCTTTCAAGATACAAATCATTCATCTTTAAAGCCATTATTACTACCTCCAATTTCAATTTCCAGCGATTCTATAAGAGTACTATTTCCACTAATGTATATTTTATCCTTAATATATACAATAATTTCAGACTCGCTATTCAAGTGTGTTCCTTGTAAAAATCTATAATATTCTTTCTTCTCTTTTTTTACATTTAACAAATAAGCTAAACCGCTATTTGCACTTCCCGTTGCACTTTCTTCATCAATTCCATATAGAGGTGCGAAGTTTCTAGTAACAGCGTCATATCCGTGATCAAAAGAATATACATGGTACCCAACTATATTTAAGTTCTTACTTATTTTTCTTATTAAATCATAATCAGGATTAAGAATTGAGATATCTTTTACATTAATAAACAAATCTTTAAGTCCTGTATAAACAATATCCATCCCTAGTGAATCTAAATCAAATTCATCAATACCAAGAGATTCTAAAATAAGTGTCTTATCTAATTTTTCGTTAATAAACAATCCATCATCTGTTGAAAACATTACTGGATTGTTTTTAGCATAAATTGTAAAATCTCGAAGTTCGATTGAAACCTCATCAAACTCCATTAAGCTAAGAGCCGCTAAAGTAGCGTGGCCACAAAACTCAATTTCCTTGTTTGTTGTGAAATATCTAAACTTTCCATCTTCTACAAATACAGTTTCAGAGAATCCTAATCGTTTAGCTAATTGTTGTTTAGCATAATCATTTACTCTGTCAAACACAACTCCAGCCAAATTTCCCCCTGAACCATTCAAAGTAAATGCAGCAACGACATGGACAGTTACTTTATGCATATTTTTTTTCGAATAACTCTCGAATCACTTTAGCTTCTCTTACTAATTTAAGAGTAAGCTCAGCATGTCCTTTTGTATAACCATTACCAACTATCATCGTTACGTCACTACCAACACCCTCAGCTCCAAGTGCTGCTTTTGTAAACGACGTCGCCATACTGAAGAAGTAAACAACTCCAGAATCTTTAGTAATCAGTATACAACTCATCTCGCAGTTATCAACATTCACAACGTTTATAGAAACATCTACCTGTTCTCCATTAACAGCCATTACCTTTTCATATACATCAACTGCATTAGTTGCATCAGCCACAATGATTTCATCGGTAACACCTAAAGCAAGTAATCCTTCAACTTGAGATTCAAATGGAACAATACCAATAACTTTCCCAGTGCTTCCTGCTTTTTTCTTAGCTTGGTAACAGCATAAAACTCCACTCTTACCAGCAGCACCAACAACAGCTACTGTATCTCCTTCTTTAACTAATTTATCAGTCTGAGCAGGAGCTCCAGCTACGTCTAATGCAGCTAAAACTAGTTTCTCAGGCATATCATCAGGAACAAGCGCATATATTCCACTTTCAAATAGAATTGCTTGTGCCTCAACATCTACTTGATCGTTTTCCAGTTTAATTTCTTTTATTCTTTTAATTTTAAGCGGAGTTAAACTAAGGCTAACAAGTGTAGCAATCTTATCTCCAACTTTTAAAGTTTTATCAGGAAAATCTGGACCAATCTCTTTGATTGTACCAATCAACATTCCACCAGACCCAGTCACAGGGTTTTGCATTTTCCCTCTACTGTTTACAATATCAAGAATAACTTCTTCCATCATCTCAACTCTACTCTTACAAGCCTCTTTAATTTGAGTAAAACTAGCTGAATCAATGTTTAATGTAATTACATCTATCAATATTTCATTTGTAGCAACTTCCATTGTATTATCTATTTTTCCCGCAGCTTGAGGTAATACTCCAGCCGGTTTAATTACTCTATGAGTACCGAATCTACATCCCTTTATCATTACTATTCACCAATTCCCAAAATTTTTCTAGCTTCATCTGGTGAAGCTATTTCTCTTCCGAACTCTAAAGCTAACCTAACAACTTTTTCAACAAGTTGTCCATTTGATTTCGCTAATACACCTTTACGAATATATATATTGTCTTCAAGTCCAACCCTAACGTGTCCGCCTTCTATAATTGAAGCAACAGCTAGAGGAAATTCAAATCTTCCAACACCAGCTACACTAAATGTTGATCCTGTTGGTAATGAATCTTTTAAGAATAAAAAGTCTCTTAACTCTCCACTCTGACCACCATTAACTCCTAATACAAAACTAAAATGAAGTGGTCCTTTAATGAACCCTTTTTTAGCAAGTCTCTTAACTAAATCAACATGTCCTTTTTCAAAACATTCAAGTTCTGGTTTAATTCCTCTTGAATAGATTCTTTCAGCAAACTGTTTGATTTCATTTTCAGTATTAACAAAGATTTCATCCCCACCAAAGTTAAGCGTTCCACAATCAAGCGTACACATTTCTATATCTAACTCAGTTGGTTGAAGTCTCTCACTCACTGTCATCCCAACAGCTCCACCAGTTGATGGCTGAATAATTACATCAGGACATTCTTCTTTGATAGCTCTAATAGCTTCAGCAAATCTTTCTTTACTCTGCGTAGGAGTTCCATCATCTTCTCTAACATGAAGATGAATAATAGCAGCTCCAGCATCGTACGCTGATTTTGCTTCTCTAACAATTTCTTCTATAGTATAAGGAATTGCTTCAGTATATTTCTTAGTAACCTCAGCACCACAAATTGCAGCAGTAATAATTAACTTTTCCATATTAATACCTACTTTCTTTGGTTGTCTTTTAGAACAACACAAGTTCCACTAGCGCGTGCTACTAAGATAGGTTCATCTAAAATATCACATGCTGAATCTGAAATATCGGGTCTTGGTGCAATTACCTTATATGCAACAAACTCCATCTTGCGTGATGAATTACCAAACGAGACAATTTCCCCACTTACTTCAATATAGTCACCAGCATAAACTGGAGCTAAAAACTCTACCATATCGTAAGCTTTAAATAATCCTTCATCTCCATCATTCATTATTAATAATTCTGTGGCAACATCACCAAATAACGCAAGCATTCTAGCTCCATCCACTAGACCTCCACCGTAATGTGCATCGTGAGCACTCATTCTTAACCTAATCATTGATTTCATTTTCTTTCCTCCTAAAAACGTTTTCAATATTAGAAAAATAAAACCGACCGCAAAAAATGCGATCGGCGGTTCTCCATTAACTTAATAATGACAGTCTTGTCCTTATCCAAAACAAGTCCAACAAAAGACGAGGGCAATGTCTTTCGTTTCGGCAAGTTAGTCTTACTACCATCATAGCTGCCAGCTCCAGTAGGTTATCCACTAAAAATGCTCCTCCACTCTAATATCCAATTATGGCTATATTCTAACATATAAACATATGAACTACAATACGATTTTACCAACTAAACTCCTTAATTCATCACGTTTTTCACACTTTTAACAGAAAAAAAACAATAGTAAACTATTGTTTTATCTTGGAGGCATTATAAGAGCTGATCCCTTTATAACAACAACACCATCTTGGTTAGTCGTTGTAGTATCGAAAATCACTCTATTTTTATCAGTAATTATCTCAGTAACAGTAACCTTAGCAGTTAAAGTATCATTCAAATATACTGGAGCAAGGAATTTCAAATCTTGCTTCAAGTAAATTGAACCTCTACCTGGTAGAACAGTTCCAACTATAGTTGAGAAAAGAGATCCACACAACATACCGTGAGCGATTCTTTTTTTAAAAATTGTTTTAGCTGCATATTCAGCATCAAAATGAGCTGGATTCATATCACCTGTTATTTCACCAAACATCGCAACATCTTTTTCTGTTATTACTTTTACAAGTTCACTTGAGTCACCAATCGATATTTCACTTATCTTTTTACCAATCATCATAAACGCATACCTCCATTAGCACTAATAGTAGTACCAGTAATATATGATGCTTCATCACTCGCTAGGAATAATGCAACATTAGCTATTTCCTTAGGTTGTCCAATTCTACCTAACATTGTTTTACCAGCAAACTTCACTAACAACTCTTCAGGTACCGTCTTTAAAATATCAGTCATAATATAACCTGGTGCAATACTGTTAACTCTTACCTGAGCACCTTTTCTTGCATACTCTTTAGCCCAAGACATAGTTAATCCCATAACTCCAGCTTTAGTTGCAGCGTAATTTGCTTGTCCAACGTTACCGAACTCACCAACAACACTTGAAATATTAATAATAGAACCGGATCCCGCATACATCATATCAATCCCAATAGGTTTAGTCATATTGAATACACCCTTAAGGTTAACGTCAATTACTATATCCCACATATCTTCAGTCATTTTATGAGTTAAAGCATCTCTTGTGATACCTGCATTATTTACTAAGATATCAACTTTACCGTATTTCTCTTTAACATATTCATTTAATTTAGCACAAGCTTCAGCATCAGTTACATTTAAAACATAACCTTCAACATTATCAACTTTATAATCAAGTTCTGCCATATCAGCTGCGATTACTTTCGCACCTTCTTTAGCGAACAGAATCGCCATTTCCTTACCAAGTCCATTAGCTCCACCAGTGATGATAGCTACTTTATCAATTAGTCTCATATTATTCTCCTATATTCTTAATAATTACAGCAGTTCCCATTCCGCCACCGATGCACAGAGATGCTAGCCCGTAATCACTATTTCTTTTTTTCATTTCATGAAGTAAGGTAACAATTATTCTTGCTCCACTAGTTCCAACAGGATGACCTAATGCAATAGCTCCACCATTAACATTAGTTCTTTCCATAATCCATTCTTTAGTAACTGCGTGATCAATTGCTAACTGAGTAACAACCCCAACGCTTTGTGCAGCGAAAGCTTCATTTAACTCAATCAAATCCATTTGATCTAACTTCATTGATGTTTGTTTTAATACCATATCAATCGCAGGAACTGGACCCATACCCATAATCGAAGGATCAACTCCACCTTGCCCTACTCCTACAATTTCAGCTAAAGCAGTTAAGTTATATTTCTCAACAGCTTCTTCACTTGCTAACATTACAAATGCAGCTCCATCATTAATTCCACTAGCGTTCCCTGCAGTAACAGACCCGCCCTTTTTGAATACAGCTCTTAATGTGTTTAATTTTTCTTCAGTAGTTCTTCTATTTGGATATTCATCAGTATCAAAAGTGATAACTTCTCTACGTTTCTTAACTTCAACTGGAGCGATTTCATCTTTGAATCTTCCAGAATCAACAGCAGTAATTGCTTTCTTTTGGGAATTAATTGCGAAACTATCCTGAGCTTCTCTTGAGATTTCATACTTATCAGCAATATTCTCTGCAGTAACACCCATGTGATAACCTTCAAAAGCATCTGTTAAAGCATCATATACTAAATGATCAACTGCTTTCATATCACCAAGTTTTTGACCTGTTCTAGAAGTCACAAGTAAATGCGGAGCCTGACTCATTACTTCAGTCCCTCCAGCAATAACAATATCATCCCATCCAGTCTGGATTTTTAGATACCCATCCATAATAGCTTTCATACTACTACCACAAACCATGTTAATAGCATAAGCAGGTACTTCGGCAGGAATACCTGCTTTAATACTAACTTGTCTACCAATACCTTGACCTTGCCCGGCAGATAGAACATTTCCGACTATTACCTCACTAATAACACTAGGATCTAATTTTGTTTCTTCTAAGATGTTCTTAACAACTGCAGCCCCAATGTCCCCTGCAGAAACAGTCGATAAAGTTCCTGAAAAATTACCAATCGCTGTTCTTTTTGCTGCTACTAAATATACTTTTTTCATTTATATACCTCTCACTTTATTTTTCACTTAATTTATTGTATTACAATAATCTAATGCAATAAATTATGTCTTCAAACGTATTGTAACATATTGAGAATTTCTTTCAATAGCAATCATTACAAGCAACAAGTAACACATAACTACCCCTTGTATCAAACGGTGTGTTTACATAATAAAACGCTCAATAAATGAGCGTTTATTTTCCTGAAACTAATAAAAGGTAAATAAAAAAACGACAATGTCGTCTAATTTTAAATGGTGACCCGTACGGGATTCGAACCCGTGAATGCATGCGTGAAAGGCATGTGAGTTAAGCCGCTTCTCCAACGGGCCAAGATAATGGCGCCCAATCTAGGACTCGAACCTAGGACCCCATGATTAACAGTCATGTGCTCTAACCAACTGAGCTAATTAGGCGTGTATTGGTTTGTTCATTTTTTAATATTGCTATTCATTTTTAAATAATAAAGAAAGAAGCCTGGCAACGTCCTACTCTCGCACAAAGTACTACCATCGGCGCTAAAGTGCTTAACTGCTGTGTTCGGTATGGGAACAGGTGTGTCCACTTCGCCATAGTCACCAGACTATTCTTTCAAAACTAGATAATACTGTATTTTAATAAAGTTAAGTCCTCGATCTATTAGTACAAGTCAGCTTCAAACCTCGCGGTTCTTCCACATCTTGCCTATCAACCTCGTAGTCTACAAGGGATCTTACTTCAAATGAATGGGGAATCTCATCTTGAGGAGGGCTTCACGCTTAGATGCTTTCAGCGTTTATCCCATCCACACGTAGCTAC